>NZ_JBNAGF010000012.1:0-155604 GCF_049801055.1 Primorskyibacter sp. S87
CATGAGCTTTCAGAATCCCGTATTTATCCCTGGTCCAACGAACATGCCGGAGGAGATCCGCAAGTCGATTTACATGCCGACGATTGACCACCGTTCTCCCTTGTTTGGAGAGATTCTTCATCCTGCGCTTTCGGGTGTAAAGAAGGTTTTGAAGAGCGAGACGGCTGAGATTTTCATTTTCCCGTCGACTGGGACGGGCGGCTGGGAGACGGCTTTGACGAACACGCTGAGCGCTGGCGACAAGGTTCTTGCTGCGCGCAACGGGATGTTCAGTCACCGCTGGATCGACATGTGCCAGCGTCATGGTCTTGATGTTCAGGTTGTCGAGGCGACCTGGGGCACGGGTCTTCCTGCGGATCGTTACGAAGAGATCCTGAAGGCGGATACGAACCACGAGATCAAGGTTGTTCTGGCCACGCATAACGAGACCGCCACCGGCGTGAAGTCGGATATTGGCGCGGTGCGCAAGGCGCTGGACGCGGCCGGTCACCCGGCGATGCTGTTTGTTGACGGTGTGTCCTCGATTGCCTCGATGGATTTCCGCATGGACGAATGGGGTGTGGACATTGCCGTGACCGGTTCGCAGAAAGGCTTCATGCTGCCCGCGGGTCTGGCCATTGTGGGCTTCTCGCCCAAGGCGATGGCTGCGGTTGAGGGCGCGACCCTGCCGCGCACGTTCTTCGACATTCGTGACATGCAGAAGGGTTATGCCGCCAATGCCTATCCGTACACCCCCGCTGTCGGCCTGATGAATGGTCTGAAGCTGGCGACCGAGATGCTGCTGGACGAGGGCCTAGAGAATGTCTTTGCCCGTCACCACCGCATTGCCGAGGGCGTGCGCCTGGCGGTGAATGCCTGGGGTCTGGAGCTCTGCGCGCAGTCGTCGGATGTCTATTCCGACACGGTCAGCGCGATCAAGACGCCGGAAGGTTTTAATGCGACGGATATCGTGACCCATGCGGCCAGCAAGTACGGCGTCGCCTATGGCGTTGGTCTTGGCGAGGTTGCCGGCAAGGTGTTCCGGATCGGTCACCTGGGTCAGCTGACCGACGTTCTGGCGCTGTCCGGTATTGCCACCGCCGAAATGGTGATGGCCGACCTCGGCCTGGACATCAAGTTGGGTTCGGGCGTTGCCGCGGCCCAGGACTACTATCGCAACTCCACGGTCGCCTCGCAAAAAGCGGCCGCTTGATGAAGGACGGTCTCGACATGGAAATCCCTACCCTGGCGGACATGCTTGTTGCCCATGAGCGCATCAAGCCGCATATCCGGCGCACGCCGGTCCGCACCTCGAACTATCTCAACGAGCTGACCGGCGCGGAGATCTTCTTCAAGTGCGAGAACTTCCAGGAGCCGGGCGCCTTCAAGGTGCGCGGTGCCACCAACGCGGTGTTCGGGCTGGACGAGGAGCAGGCGAAAAAGGGTGTGGCCACCCATTCTTCGGGCAACCATGCGTCGTGCCTGAGCTACGCGGCGATGCTGCGCGGCATTCCATGCAACGTGGTGATGCCGCATACGGCACCGCAGGCCAAGAAGGACACGGTCCGTCGCTATGGCGGCAAGATCACCGAATGCGAGCCCTCGACCACGTCGCGGGAAGAGACCTTTGCCAAGGTGCAGGCCGCGACCGGCGGCGACTTCGTGCACCCCTATAATGACCCGCGGGTGATCGCGGGGCAGGGGACCTGTTCGAAGGAGCTTCTGGAGCAGACCGGCGGGCTGGACATGGTTGTCGCGCCGATTGGCGGCGGCGGCATGATCTCGGGCACCTGCCTGACGCTGTCGAACCTTGCTCCCGAGACCAGGATCATCGCGGCCGAGCCGGAGCAGGCTGACGATGCCTATCGCAGCTTCAAGGCGGGTCACATCATTGCTGATGACGCGCCCAAGACGATTGCGGACGGGCTGCTGGTGCCGCTGAAGGACCTGACCTGGCATTTTGTGTCGAACCATGTGTCGGAGATCTACACGGCCTCCGAGCAGGAGATCATCGACGCGATGAAACTGACGTGGAAGCACCTGCGGGTTGTCATGGAACCGTCCAGCGCGGTGCCGCTGGCGACGATTTTGAAGAACCCCGACGCCTTCAAGGGCAAGCGCGTGGGCGTGATCATCACCGGCGGCAATGTCGATCTCGACAAGCTGCCGTGGACATTGTGAAGGGAGCAACGACAATGAACAAACCGGTAAATCTCGACGGCCTCGAAGTTGGCTTTGACGTTCCCGCCCTGCCGGGCATGGACGAAGCCGACATCCAGACCCCCTGCCTTGTGCTGGATCTGGACGCGCTTGAGCGCAACATCAAGAAGATGGGTGACTATGCCAAGGATCACGGCATGCGTCACCGCACCCACGGCAAGATGCACAAGTCGGTGGACGTGCAGAAGCTGCAGGAAGAACTGGGCGGCGCCTGCGGCGTTTGCTGTCAGAAAGTTTCCGAAGCGGAAGTTTTTGCGCGTGGCGGCATCAAGGACGTTCTGGTCTCCAACCAGGTCCGTGAAGCGGCCAAGATCGATCGTCTGGCGCGTCTGCCCAAGCTTGGCGCCCGCACGATCTGCTGCGTGGACGACATCGCGAACGTGGCCGACCTGTCTGCCGCGGCGCAAAAGCACGGCACTCAGATCGAATGTCTCGTCGAGATCGATTGTGGCGCGGGCCGCTGCGGTGTGACGACGACGCCGGAAGTTGTCGAAATCGCCAAGGCGATCGACGCGGCAGAAGGCCTCAAGTTCTCGGGCATCCAGGCCTATCAGGGCGCGATGCAGCACATGGACGACTACAACGACCGCAAAGAGAAGATCGACATCGCGGTTGCCATGGTGAAAGACGCAGTCGACACGCTGAAGACCGAGGGTCTTGAGTGTGACATCGTCGGCGGCGGCGGCACCGGCTCCTACTACTTCGAGAGCGACTCGGGCGTCTACAACGAGCTGCAGTGCGGTTCCTACGCGTTCATGGATGCCGATTACGGCCGTATTCTCGATCAAGACGGCAACCGCATCGACCAGGGCGAGTGGGAGAATGCGTTCTTCATCCTCACCTCGGTGATGAGCCACGCCAAGGCCGACAAGGCCATCGTGGATGCCGGTCTCAAGGCGCAGTCGGTCGACAGCGGTCTGCCGACGGTCTTTGGTCGCGATGATGTCGAATACATCAAGTGCTCGGACGAACATGGCGTTGTCGCCGATCCCGGCGGAGTGCTGAAAGTGAACGACAAGCTGAAGCTGGTGCCCGGTCACTGCGACCCCACCGCCAATGTTCACGATTGGTATGTCGGCGTCCGCAACGGCAAGGTCGAAACCGTCTGGCCGGTCTCGGCCCGCGGCAAGGCCTACTGATCCGGCCGGACCTGACGAAAACCTCTCCCCGGGCCACGATGGTGGCCAGTTCCTTGGGGGGTCGGGTGTGCCGACCCCCGCTTTTTTGAAGGAATCACAATGCTGATTGTCCCTGAAAAAGAAATCGCCGACCTGATGACCCGCGATGCGGCCTTTGATGCCGTCGAGAAGGTCTTTGCCGCCATGGCGTCGGGCGATGCCTACAACTTTCCGGTCGTTCGCGAGGCGATCGGCCACGAAGACGCGCTTTACGGCTTCAAGGGCGGCTTTGACCGCGCCGGCCTGACGCTCGGCCTGAAGGCCGGCGGCTACTGGCCGAACAATCTGGAAAAGCGCGGGCTGATCAACCACCAGTCCACCGTGTTCCTGTTCGATCCCGACACCGGCAAGGCCAAGGCGATGGTGGGCGGCAACCTGCTGACCGCGCTGCGCACCGCAGCCGCGTCCTCGGTGTCGATCAAGCATCTGGCGCGTGAAGACGCCAAGGTGATCGGCATGGTCGGCGCCGGCCACCAGGCCACGTTCCAGCTGCGTGCCGCGCTTGAGCAGCGCAACTTCGAGAAGGTGATCGGTTGGAACTACCACCCGGAAATGCTGCCCAATATCGAAAAGGTCGCGGCCGAGGCCGGCGTGCCGTTCGAAGCGGTCGACCTGCCGGGCATGACCGAAGCCGATGTCATCATCTCGATCACCTCTGCCTTCGCGCCGTCGCTGATGGCCGATCACGTCGCCCCCGGCACCCATGTCGCCTGCATGGGAACCGACACCAAGGGCAAGCAGGAAGTCGAAGCGGCCCTGCTGGCACGCGCGTCGGTCTTTACCGACGAAGTGGCCCAGTCGATCTCGATCGGCGAAGCCCAGCACGCCATCGCCGAAGGCCTGATCAAGGAAAACGACATCGCCCAGGTCGGAGCCGTCATCAACGGAACCAATCCGGGACGCACAAGCGATGACCAGATCACCCTCTTCGACGGAACAGGCGTCGGGCTGCAAGACCTCGCCGTCGCAGACGCCGTCGTCGACCTCGCAGTCAAAAAAGGCATCGCGATCGAGGTCGATTTCTGATGAACGCGGGCGGGCATGGATTTGCCCGCCTGATCCTTCCCGATCGCTAACAGAGCGTCAGGCGGCCTGTTCACTTTCGATCTGATGAAAGATCGCCTGACCGCGTTTTACCACGAAATCCACGAACAGCCGCACTTTGGGGTCCTGCAATTTCTTGTGGGGATAGAGGCAGCCGAAAATGGCGGCTGCCGGGGGGGTCTGCGGCATCACTTCGACCAACCTACCGGCATTCAGATGGTCTGCGACCTCGAACCGGGGGCGATTGATGATCCCTCGCCCTGCAACGGCCCAATCGACCAGCACCTCGCTGTCATCCGTGTCGAACTTCCCCGAAAACTCGTATTTCTTCTGACCATCCCAGGTTTCGAGCACCCAGAAATACTCGGGTGATCGAGGATAGCGCAGAAGCAGGCAGTTGTGATCTTTCGCCAGATCTTCGGGGGTATGCGGCGTTCCGAAGCGCTCGAGATAGTCTGGCGCGGCGCAGAGCACCCTGCGACAATCGGCGATTTTTCGCATTTTGAGGTTAGAATCCCGGGGCAGGCCGACAAAAAACGCCAGATCAAGCCCCTCGGCCATGATGTCCACCTTGCGGTCGGAGATGCGCAGCCGCACTTCTGTTGCAGGATACTCCTCGACGAATTCCGGTATCAGCGGTGCAATGATGCGATGACCAACCCCAAGAGGCGCGGCGACCCTGATGGTGCCGCGCGGCGTGTCCGAGAATTGTGAGACAACGGTTTCGGCCTCTTCAATCGATTCGAGGATCTTTCTGGCCTCGGAGTAGAATCGTTTTCCGACCTCGGTTGGGGTCAGGGATCTGGTCGTTCGGTTGAACAACCGGACGCCCAGATGTTTCTCAAGTTCCTTGATCCGCTTGCTTGCCACCGCCGGAGTCAGCCGCAGGTCGCGTCCGCCCGATGTTATGCTGCCCAATTCGACCACGCGGGCAAACACCCGGAGACTTTCGACATAAGCCATTGGAATAAAGCCTTTTCCCTATTTCTTGCAGACGCGATCGCCTGTTCGGGCAATCCAGTGCAGGCACAAGTTCTGCAGTCCCATCTAACTACTTTATCCAATCTGTTGAAAGTATTTTGCGAATGGGGCGCTTTTTGCGGGGCAATAAACCTGTCAGAACTATCAACCAAGCAAACGGAATGAACCGCAATCCAGCTTTAGGAGCCCAGATGGCAGACCGAACAGACATACGCTTTCTGCTGAACGGAGACGAAGTCTCGGTCAGCGATGTGCAGGCAACCTTGACCCTGCTGGATTACCTGCGGCTCGAAAAGCGCCTGACCGGTACCAAGGAAGGCTGCGCCGAAGGCGATTGTGGTGCGTGCACCGTGCTGGTGGGCCGCCTGCATCAAGGTCAGTTGCACTATGAGACAGTAAACGCATGTATCCGGTTCCTTGCTTCGCTGAACGGCTGCCACGTTGTCACCATCGAACACCTTTCCGGGCCGAATGGTCGCCTGCACCCGGTGCAGGAAGCAATGATCGAGTATCACGGCAGCCAGTGCGGGTTCTGCACCCCGGGTTTCGTGATGTCGCTCTATGCGCTGTGGATGGAAAACCCCAAGCCGACCGAAACGCAGGTCGAAACGGCTGTTCAGGGCAATCTCTGCCGCTGCACCGGCTATGAGCCGATTGTGCGTGCCGCTCTTGCGGTCAACCAGTATGGCAGCCCGGCAAATGACCATCTCAACGCCGAGCGTGACACCGTGACGGCCCAGTTGACCGAAATTCGTCAGACGGCTCGCATCGTGACCGGGCCCGACGATGACCGCGCCATCCTGCCGCTGAATGTTGCCGATCTGGCCGAGGTTCTCGCCGAGAACCCCAAGGCGACCATCGTTGCCGGCTCTACCGATGTGGGGCTGTGGGTGACAAAGTTCATGCGTCCGATTTCGCCGGTTGTCTTCATCTCGCATCTCGAAGAGCTGAAAACGATCGAAAAGACCGCTGACGCGCTGACCATCGGCGCCGGTGTGACCTATAGCGAAAGCGAAGACGCCATCCGCGAAGCATTCCCCCATCTGGGCGAATACTGGGATCGCATCGCCGGCTGGCAGGTGCGAAACATGGGAACCATCGGTGGCAATGTTGCCAACGGATCGCCCATCGGGGACACTCCGCCGGTATTGATCGCACAGGGCGCTGAGGTGACCCTTCAGAAGGCAGGCGGTTCGCGGACCCTCCCGATCGAGGACTTCTTCATCGATTACGGCAAGCAGGACCGTGAGCCCGGCGATTTCGTGGCCTCGATCCGCATTCCACTAGCCGGTGAAGGCCAGATCGACGCCGCCTACAAGATTTCCAAGCGCCGGGACGAAGACATCTCGTCCGTTGCCGCCGGGTTCAGCGTGACCGTGGCAGATGGTGTGATCACCGCCGCCCGCATTGCCTTTGGCGGCATGGCTGCAACACCGAAGCGCGCCGCCAATGCCGAGGCTGCGCTGGTTGGGCAGGCCTGGAGCGCCGAGGCGTTCGAAGCTGCCGCAATCGCGCTGGCGCAGGATTTCACGCCGCTCACCGACTGGCGTGCTTCGTCCGAATACCGGTTGCTGGTGTCGCAGAACCTGCTGCGCCGCTTCCACCTTGAACATGATGACGCGCAGGGCCAGCCCGCTCGTCTGGCAGTCGCGTGAAGGGAAAGACAATGAAGGACCATCAGACCATCAATGGCGCCGTTCACCACGATCTGAAGCATGACAGTGCAATCAAGCATGTCACCGGCCGCGCCGAATACACTGACGATATCGGCGAACCGGCAGGCACGCTGCACGCCTATCTGGGAGTGTCGACCGTCGCGCACGCGAATATCAAGGGCATGGACCTGACTGCTGTGCGCAATGCACCCGGCGTGGTCGATGTTCTGACCGCCGACGATATTCCCGGTGTGAACGATGTGAGCCCGACCGGGCGCCATGACGAACCCGTCTTTCCGACCGAGAAGGTGGAATTCCACGGCCAACCAATCTTTGCCGTTGTTGCCGAAACCCGCGATGCCGCGCGCCGCGCAGCCGAGCTGGCCAAGGTCGACTATGAGATCCTGCCGCATGCGCTGGACCCGGTCGCCGCGAAAGAGGCCGACTATCCCCATGTCACCGATCCGCTGACGCTCAAGCGGGGCGACGTGGAAGAAGGTCGCAAGACGGCGACCAACCGGATCAAGGCCCAGATGACCGTCGGTGGTCAGGACCACATGTATCTCGAAGGTCATATCGCTTTCGCAATCCCTGGCGAAGATGACGACGTGATCGTGCATTGCTCGACCCAGCACCCGAGCGAGGCGCAGCACATGGTGGCCCATGTTCTGGGTGTTCCGTCCAACGCTGTCATCGTGAACGTGCGCCGCATGGGCGGCGGGTTCGGCGGCAAGGAAAGCCAGATGAACCTGTTCTGCGCGGTGGCTTCGGTTGCTGCAAAGAAGCTGAACTGCCCGGTCAAGATCCGCCCGGATCGCGATCAGGACATGACGGCCACCGGCAAGCGCCACGACTTTGTCATCGATTATGACGTGGCCTTTGACGATGACGGACGGATCCAGGCGGTTGAGGGCGAATTTGCTGCCCGCTGCGGCTGGACCTCGGACCTGTCCGGCCCGGTGACCGACCGTGCGCTGTTCCACGCCGACAACGCCTATTTCTACCCGCATGTTCTGCTGAACTCGCGCCCGATGAAGACCAACACGGTGTCCAATACCGCCTTCCGCGGGTTCGGCGGGCCGCAGGGCGTCGTGGTCGCAGAGCGGATGATGGAAGAGATCGGCTATGCGCTTGGCAAGGACCCGCTGGAGATCCGCAAGGCGAATTTCTACGGCGAAACAGACCGCAACATCACACCTTACCATCAGACCGTCGAGGATAATGTCATTGGCCGCGTGGTCGAAGAGCTTGAGGAAAGCTCGGACTATCAGGCGCGTCGCAAGGCAATCCTTGAGCACAACGCCAAGGGCGGCATTCTGCGCAAGGGCATCTCGCTCACCCCGGTCAAGTTCGGGATCTCCTTCACCGCAACCTGGTACAACCAGGCCGGTTCGCTGGTTCACGTCTACAATGACGGTTCGATCCACCTGAACCACGGCGGCACCGAGATGGGGCAGGGGTTGAACACCAAGGTCGCACAGGTTGTGGCCGATGCCTTCCAGGTCGATTTCGACCGCATCAAGATCACCAAGACCACGACCGAGAAGGTGCCGAACACCTCGGCCACCGCGGCCTCGTCCGGTTCGGACCTGAACGGCATGGCAGCGCTTGACGCAGCCGAGCAGATCAAGGCGCGTCTGGTGAAGTTCGCTTCGGAAAAGTGGGGCGTTTCAGAAAGCGAAGTCCGCTTCCTGCCCAACAACGTTCAGATCGGCGCCGAAACCATCGCATTCGATGATTTCATCAAGCAGGCCTATATGGCGCGGGTGCATCTGTCGGCGGCAGGTTTCTACAAGACGCCCAAGATTCACTGGGATCGTGCCTCGGGCACCGGTCGTCCGTTCTATTACTACGCTTATGGTGCGTCCTGCTCGGAAGTCACTATCGACACGCTCACCGGCGAATACCGGGTTGATCGCACCGACATCCTGCATGACGTCGGCCGCTCGCTGAACCCGATTCTCGACAAGGGGCAGGTCGAAGGCGCCTTTATCCAGGGCATGGGCTGGCTGACCACTGAAGAACTGTGGTGGGATGACAAAGGCCAGCTGCGCACTCACGCGCCGTCGACCTACAAGATCCCGCTGGCCTCTGACCGCCCACGCGTTTTCAACGTGGACCTCGCCGACTGGTCTGAGAACCGCGAGATGACCATCAAACGGTCCAAGGCCGTGGGCGAACCGCCCTTCATGTTGGGTATCTCGGTGTTCGAAGCCCTGTCGATGGCGGTAGCAAGCGTCAACGATTATAGCGAATGCCCTCGGCTTGAAGCCCCGGCCACGCCCGAGCGTGTGCTGATGGCGGTCGAGCGCCTGAAAGGGAAAGGCTGAAGCCATGTCTGCTGTCGCCCGTCTCCAAGAGTTTCTCGGTTCCGGCCCAAGCGCGCGGGTTAGTCTGACGCGCGTAAGGGGTTCCTCCCCCCGCGAGGCCGGAACCGAGATGATTGTTCGCCCCGATGCGCTGTATGGCACGATCGGCGGCGGACAGCTGGAACACCGGGCGATTGATGCAGCACGCAAGATGCTGGCCGAAGGCGGAAGCGAAATTCATCTCGATTTGCCGCTGGGGCCGGAAATCGGCCAGTGCTGCGGCGGTCGGGTCGAGATCGAAGTGAAGCGGATGGATGCGGCCGACAAGGAATGCGCGCTGGAGGAAGCCCGCGCGGCCGACGCCGATCAACCGGCGGTCTACATCATGGGCGCAGGTCATGTCGGACGTGAACTCGCAAACCTGTTCCAGCACATGCCCGTGCGGACGATCCTTGTTGATCAGCGCGCCGAAGAGCTGGAGCAATCGCAGGCGCAGGTCGAAAAACGGCTGAGCGCCATCCCCGAAATCGATATCACAAATGCACCCGAGGGCAGCGCGTTCATCGTTCTGACCCACGACCACGCTCTGGACTTCCTGCTGGCTTCGGTCGCGCTGGAACGAGGCGATGCGGCCTATGTCGGGCTGATCGGCTCGGCGACCAAGCGGGCCAAGTTCCGGAGCTGGTGCAGAAATCAGTGTGATGGGCTGTCCATCGCACCCCTAATCTGCCCCATCGGGGCAGGCGGTAGCCGTGACAAACGGCCGGCCGTGATCGCCGCCCTTGTGGTGGCAGAAGTGATCACGGCACTGACCTCTGAAACTACCGCATTTTCCCCCGAATGGGGCACTGTCACGCATATCGCAGCGCAGTGAAATCACACCGGCCGGGTGCACGCGCGCTTTGTTGAAAAGCGCGGGCGTTCCCGTTCGGCCTGAAACCAAGGAGGTCCCCAATGCGGGAAGGGAGTTACACCTACAAGCTGTTTCATCGCAGCGACTTCAGCGCGTTCTGGGCGCTGTTTACCGATAACCTGATCAACCTGATGGTTCTGGCAGGTATCTGTCAGTTTGTTTTCCAGATGCCGGCGGAAATCGTGTTCGGTCGCATCGTTCCCGGCGCCGCCGTTGCCATCGTGGCCGGTATCATCGCCTATGTCATTCTGGCAAAGCGCGCTGCCGCTCAGCACGGCCGCGACGTAACGGCGCTGCCTTATGGCATCTCCACGCCGGTGATGTTTGTTTACCTGTTCGGCGTGATCGGTCCGATCTACTGGTCGACCAACGACGCAACGCTGGCCTGGCAGGTCGGTATCGGCGCCGGCTTCATGGGCGGTATCGTTGCCGCACTGGGAGCTCTGATCGGCCCGTTCCTGAAGAAGGTCACCCCGCGTGCGGGTATGCTCGGCACCCTGTGTGGTATCGCGCTGGTCTTCATCGGCACCGTGCCGCTGGCTACGATCTTCGAGAACCCGTTCATCGGTTTTGCCTCGCTGATCATCATTCTCTGGGGTCTGGTTGGCCGCTTTAAGCTGCCGTTCAACATTCCCGCCGGTCTGTTGGCGCTGATGGTTGGTACCGTTGTTGCGCTGCTCACCGGTCAGGCGTCGATCAGTGCTGACGGCATGGGTGTCTACCTGCCGCTGCCCTATGTCGGTGACCTTGTTGCTGGTATCCAGCACCTGTTTGCCAACCCCGAGCTGTTCCTCGTGCTGGTTCCGGTGCAGATCTACAACTTCATCGAAACCATGAACAACGTCGAGAGCGCCGAAGCAGCGGGCGACCACTACCCGGTTGCCACCTGTCAGGTCGTCGACGGTGCCGGAACCATGATCGGTGCGGTCTTTGGTTCGCCGTTCCCAACCACCGCTTATATCGGCCACCCGGCCTACAAGCGTATGGGCGCACATTCGGGCTACATCATCGGCGTTGGCGTCGTGATCCCGCTGGCTGCGTTCTTTGGTCTGCTGGCCTTCCTCAACAACCTGATCCCCGTGGCTGCTGCTGCGCCGGTTCTGGTGTTCGTTGCCCTGAGCCTGATCACCAACACGGCACATTCGGTCAAAACCGACCACATGGCCGCTGTCACCATCGCGATGATGCCGCATGTCTCGGCCTTCCTGATGGTCAAGTGGGGCTCACTGATGAACGCGCTCGGCGCAACCGGTGTCGAAGGATTGCCGCGTCTGGGTGACGAGGCACTGACTGCTGCTCTGTTGCAGCAGGGTGCCCACTACGAAGGTCACCTTGCCCTGAGCCAGGGCGCGATCATCACCGGTCTGGTCTGGGGTGCCATCGTGGCATCGGTGATCGACGGACGGTTCAAGAACGCGGGTGGTTTTGCCCTCGCCGGAGCCGTGATGTCATCCATCGGTATTGTCCACTCGGCCAGCCTTCAAATGCCGGCACTGGACGGAGTGACCATGGGCTACCTGATCTCGGCCGGCTTCCTGTTCATCTACCCGCTGTTTCACAAGGATGACGAGCTGGTGAACGAGAATGTCGTCGTCGACGAAGCACCATCGGCCCCGGCAGAATAACGCCTGATCCGAAGATCAACATGAAACTAGGCGGGCCGCACCTCAACCGGGTGCGGCCCGTTTTTCATTTTGGGAGAGCGCAAGTTTGGCGCCCGGCTCGACTTGATCAGACTGCTGTGCTCAAACCGCGCGAGTGATGCCGCCATCCACCCGGATGTTCTGGCCGGTGATGTATCCGCCGCCCTCCGAGGCCAGAAAGGCAACTGTTGCCGCGACCTCGTCATAGGACCTGCCGTAGCGGCCCAAGGGGATCTTTGCCTTGAAGTCGGGATTCTCCGGCAGGCTGTCGATGAAACCCGGCAAGACGTTGTTCATGCGAAGGTTGTCGGCGGCGTATTTGTCGGCATAGAGCTTGGTAAAGGCGGCGAGCCCGGCCCGCATGACGCCTGATGTCGGGAACACCGCATCAGGCTCAAAGGCGGCAAAGGTCGAGATATTGATGATCGTGCCAGATTTCTGTTCCAGCATGATCGGCGTGACCAACCGGGTTGGGCGAACCGCATTGAGGAAGTAGACGTCCATTCCGCGGTGCCAATCCTCATCTGTGAGCTCAAGCACCGGCGCACGGGGGCCGTGTCCGGCACTGTTGACCAGAACGTCGATGCGCCCCCACTTGTCTACGGTTGCGTCCACCAGATGCTTGAGATCGTCATTGGACTGGTTCGAGCCAGTCACGCCAATCCCGCCCAGCTCCTGCGCAAGCGCTTCGCCTTTGCCGGACGAGGACAGGATCGCAACCTTGTAACCGTCGGCTGCCAGGCGCCTTGCGCTGTCGGCGCCCATCCCGCTCCCGCCTGCCGTGATGATCGCCACTTTGGTGTCAGCCATGACATGTCTCCTCTGGCCTTGTGTTCAACTGGCGCAAGGATGCGCGAGGCGGCGGCATTTGACCAATCAGATTTGCTGATCTAACTCAGTAGAAAAACTACTATCAAGAAGGGTATTTCAATGCGGGAATTGCCTCCGCTCAATGCGCTCAAGGCGTTTGAGGCCGCCGGGCGGCACCTCAACTTCACTCGTGCCGCCGAGGAACTGGCCGTGTCGCAGGGGGCCGTGGCGCAGCATGTAAGGCAGTTAGAGGCCCGACTGGGTCAGAAACTGTTCTTTCGCGAAGCCCGCGGGCTGACCTTGACCGATGCGGGGCGTCGTTTTCTGCCACCGGTCAGCCGCGCCTTTGACATGCTGGCCGAAGCCTCAGAAAATCTGCGCCCGCAAGAAGCGGTGGTGACGATCAGCACGACCCCGTCCTTTGCAACCCGTTGGCTGGTTCCGCGGCTGGGTGCCTTTGCGCAGGCGCATCCGGAAATCCGAATTCGGATTGATGCTTCGAATGATCTGGCGAATTTTCAGTCAGACGGTGTCGACATCGCGATCCGGCAAGGGCGGACGGCCATTGGGCCAGGGCTCAGCGCTGATCTGCTTTTTGCATCGGACCTGATCGCGGTTTGTCATCCGGACCTGTTGGGGCAGATAACGGAAAAACCCGCGCTTGAGGATCTGGCCGATCATGTCTTGCTCGAAGACAGCCACGGACATTGGCCGCTGTTCCTCGAAGGTGTGTTCGGCGAAAATCGGATCCTCGAGATGAGATACACCCAGTTCAGTCAAACCAGCATGGCCATTGACGCAGCCCTTGCCGGGCAGGGGATTGCCCTGACCAGCCGGGCCTTCGTCGAAGCCGATCTGGCCGCGAACAGGCTGTGCCAGCCCATTCCGGCCACGGTTCAGACCGATCAGGGGTATTACGTGGTCGCCCCGCGCAAACCCCGGCACCCCTCTACGGTATCCGTTGTGCGGAACTGGTTGTTGTCTCAGGTCGACTGAGGGCCGCCCGCGACGATCGCCTTGGTCTTCCACTCAGCGCAAAGACGGGTAAGTTCAACTGGTAGGGGGGCATCCGTGAACAGGCTGTCGACCTGTTCCAGCGAGCCGATGCGGACCGGTGCATTCCGTCCGATTTTCGATTGATCCGCCACCACAAAGACCCTGCGCGACTGCGCGATGATGGTCTGGCTGACGTGAACCTCCTGAATGTCGAAATCGAGCATGTCGCCTGCGACGTCCAGCGCCGAACAGCCGATGACCGCATAGTCAAAGCGGAACTGCCGTATGGTGGACTCGGTCAGTGCCCCGGTCATGCCGCCATCGGACCGGCGCAATACACCACCTGCGAGGACGATCTGGCAGTCCTCATTCGGCGCCAGAATATTGGCGACGTTGATATTGTTGGTCACGACCATCAGCCCTTTGTGTTGTCCCAACGCCTGCGCCACTGCCTCGGTGGACGTGCCGATATTGAGAAAAACGGAGGATCCGTCCGGGATGTCCGAGGCGCAGGCCTGCGCAATGCGGATCTTGGCGTCTTCGTTGAGGGCGCGGCGGTCCTGATAGCCAATATTGACAACGCCAGAGCGTAAGACCGCACCGCCGTGGACCCGGTCAAGATGGCCGGCATCGGCCAGTTCGCTGAGATCGCGGCGAATGGTCTGAACGGTGACGTCAAACCGATCCGCAAGGCCATCAACGGTCACACGGCCTTCGGTCCGGGCAATTTCCAGAATATCGGTCTGGCGAAACGAAAGGGACATCACGGCTCCGATCCCAAGATGCGAAATAAAACGAACTTTTTGACGTTGTTTTCGGTCGTGTCTGCCGAAGAGTTGTTACTTCTCTTGCTATTCGAACAAAAACGAAAATAAAAGATGGTAATCGAATTTTGAGTCGCGCATCATGGATGCCGGCCGACGGCCGGCGGATATTGAACACCCAAGGAAATCGTCTCATGTCTTCAACGTCGAACTCCGGTAACGGAAGCAGCATCACGGACCTGTTCATCATTGGCGGCGGCGTAAATGGGTGCGGAATTGCCCGCGATGCAGCAGGTCGGGGTCTGTCAGTGATGCTGGCCGAGCGGGGCGATCTGGCTTCGGCCACGTCATCGGCGTCGACCAAGCTGTTTCACGGCGGATTGCGGTATCTTGAGTATTTTGAGGTGCGTCTGGTGCGCGAGGCTTTGGTTGAACGTGAAGTCCTGCTGCAAGCGATGCCGCACATTAGCTGGCCGATGCGCTTTGTGCTGCCAATACACGAGGACATGCGGTTTGATGCAGAAACACCCGCTTCTCGGCTTTTGGGCCTGTTTATGCCGTGGATGCGGGGTCGGCGTCCAGCCTGGATGATCCGAATGGGGCTGTTCCTTTATGATCAGCTTGGTGGGCGAAAGATCCTGCCGGGAACGGCCTCGATTGACTTGAAAACAGCCGCTGAAGGCACTGTTTTACAAGAAAAATACCAGAAAGCCTATGAATACTCGGACTGCTGGGTCGATGACGCGCGGCTGGTTATTTTGAACGCGCGGGATGCGGGGCGGCTGGGTGCGCAGATCATGACCCGGACCGAAGTTGTCTCGGCCACGCGGGCCGGCGACCTCTGGCGGATCAGCCTGCGCGAGACCGACACCGGAGAAGAGCGGCAGGTTGAGGCGCGATATCTCGTCAATGCAGGTGGCCCTTGGGTCGGGGACGTGATCCAAAACCGCGTTCACGCCCCGTCGCGGGACGGTGTGCGGCTGGTGCGCGGCAGCCATATCGTGACACGCAAATTGTTCGACCACGACAAGGCCTATTTTTTTCAGGGTGAGGATGGAAGAATAATATTTGCAATACATTACGAGAATGATTTCACCCTGATTGGCACCACTGATGAGGATCATGGCGATCCCTTCCAGCCTCCGGTCTGTACTGAATCCGAACAGGATTACTTGTGCACCTTTGCCTCGCAGTATTTTAGTCAGCCGGTCACGCGCGACGATATCGTCTGGACATATTCCGGCGTGCGCCCCCTGCATGACGACGGCGCCGGAAGCGCCACCGCAGCAACGCGAGACTATACCTTGAAGGTGGAAGCAGACGAAGGTGCGCCGCTGCTTAACGTGTTTGGCGGCAAGATCACCACATATCGCCGTCTGGCCGAAAGTGCGATGACTGAAATCGGGCGCCATTTCCCGGCTTTGCCGACGAATTGGACCGCTGGGGCACCGCTGCCGGGAGGTGATTTCTCTGTCGGCGATGTTTCGATTCTGACCAGTGGCATCAGGCAGAAATATAGCTTTCTTACAAATGCTTGGGCAGCACGCCTGATCCGGTCTTATGGCACGGAAGCAGCCGCGATGCTTGGTGATGCGGCCAGCATCGACGATCTTGGGCGCATGTTCGGTGGCACGCTTTCCGAGCGAGAACTGCTCTGGCTCATGGACCATGAGTTTGCCCGCCGGGCCGATGATGTGGTCTGGCGGCGAAGCAAGCTGGGCCTTCGGCTGAGTGCCGAGGAAATTTCCGAGATCGACGAATGGATGCGGTCCCGGGCCAGGCCCTCGAAACCGGCTCTGTAAAGGTGGTGACATTCGTGCGGGATTGATGCGCAGCGATGCAGGGTTGATCTGAAAAATCATGACCGCGGGCTTGCCGCGACAGGCGACTTTGCTGTCCAATGTCCGAAACGGAATTGATACGGAACGGATTGATACATGACGCATATTCTTGCCATTGATCAGGGCACGACGTCGTCGCGGGCCATCTTGTTTGATGCAGAGATGAAAGTTTCGGCAGTGGCGCAGCGCGAGTTTCCACAGCACTACCCGGCATCGGGGTGGGTTGAACATGATCCGGCGGATTTGTGGGAGACGACCCTGTACAGTTGCCTCGAAGTCATGAAGAAAGCCGATCTTTCGACACGGAAAATCGCAGCTATCGGCATCACCAATCAGCGCGAAACCACTCTGGTCTGGGATCGGGTCTCTGGTAAGACCGTCCACAACGCGATTGTCTGGCAAGACAGGCGCACCAGCGATCTGTGCCGCCAACTGCGCGAGGCGGGGCACGAGCAAATGGTGTCAGAACGCACCGGGCTGCTGCTGGATCCCTATTTCTCCGGCACCAAGCTTGCTTGGATTTTGGACAACGTCGACGGGGTGCGGGAACGGGCCGAGACCGGGGATCTGCTGTTCGGAACGGTCGACAGCTACCTGATCTGGAAGCTGACCGGGGGCAGGGTGCATGCCACCGATGCAACCAACGCTGCGCGAACGCTGCTGTATGACATCCGCGAAGGGGCTTGGTCGTCCGAGATCTGCGATTTGCTGAACGTGCCGATGAGCATGTTGCCCGAAGTGAGAGATTGCGCCGGGGACTATGGCACCACCGAACCGGAGCTTTTGGGAGGCGCCATTCGTATCACCGGGGTGGCGGGTGATCAGCAGGCTGCAACGGTCGGCCAGGCCTGTTTCCGCCCGGGCATGATGAAATCGACGTATGGCACCGGCTGTTTTGCGTTGCTGAACACCGGTGGCACACCGGTGAAGTCTCAGAACCGTCTGTTGACCACCATCGGCTATCAATTGAACGGCAAGCCGACCTATGCGCTTGAAGGGTCCATATTCGTGGCCGGGGCGGTGGTGCAATGGTTGCGGGATGGTCTGAAAGTGATCGCATCCGCGAAGGAGACACATCAACTGGCCGAGGCCGCAGACCCGGCGCAGGATCTGGTGCTTGTGCCGGCCTTCGTGGGGCTGGGAGCACCCTATTGGAATGCCGATTGCCGCGGGGCGGTCTATGGGTTGACCCGAAATTCCGGTCCGGCGGAATTTGCCCGCGCCGCGCTTGAAAGTGTCGGTTTCCAGACCCGGGATCTGTTGGAGGCGATGCGCGCGGACTGGGCCGCGCATGAGGCGTTGAGCGCACAGCCCGGCGATGAGGTCGACGCTGTTCTGAGAGTAGATGGCGGAATGAGCGCCTCGGATTGGGCGATGCAGTTTCTATCGGATATTCTGGGAGCCGAAGTTGACCGACCGGCGGTGCTGGAAACGACTGCGCTCGGGGCCGCGTGGCTGGCCGGGATGCAGGCGGGGATCTACTCTGACATGGATGGTTTTGCGTCGGGCTGGGCCCGTGAGCGGCGGTTTTCACCGCAGATGGATACGGCCCGGAAAGAAGACAGGTATGCCCGATGGCAAAAGGCTGTGGCCGCCACTCTGTCTGTGTGACCGATTTCTGGGCGCAACTGGCGGTGTTTCATTTCGTTTGATCGGATTTTCCAAAATCGGTGATCGCAAGAGGCAGCGGCGAAAATCCGAAAAATCAGCGCGAAGGATGGCAATTACAAGGGAATCGCGCGCTTTGACGTTAAATCCCCCTTTAATATGATCAAAAAATGCGATCCCATGTGGAAATCGAGACTCGGATCCTGAAACGGCACAGGAATATGGCCTGAGATCCGTGACGAAACAAGGAAATGCACGATGGATCTGCTTACCGCAAACGATCGGCCCGGCGCCTATCCGAACTCCTACTATGCGGCTTCGGCGCAGCATCTTGACCCGTTTCCGCAAGCTGCAGGCGGCTTGACAAGCGACGTTTGCGTGATCGGGGCCGGGTTCATGGGACTGTCCACGGCCTTGCATCTTGCCCGGCGCGGCTATGACGTGATCCTGCTGGATGCACAGCGTGTCGGTTTTGGCGCGTCAGGCCGGAATGGCGGGCAGGTCGGGCAGGGCCAACGACTGGATCAGGAAGAGCTTGAGCAGATGGTCGGCCCGGAACATGCCCGGGCCTTGTGGAAGATCGCCACGCAATCCGTCGAGCTGGTGCGCGATTTGTCGAAGTCCGACAAGGTTAACGCTGAATTCCATGACGGGATCATTCACACCGATCACAAGCCGGGCTTTGTGGCGCATAGCCGGGATTACGCCCGCAAGCTCAACGAGGAATACGGCTATGACAAGATCCGTTTTCTCGATCGGGAGGAATGTCGCCATCTGGTGAATTCCCCGGCTTACCACGGTGGCACGATCGACATGGGCGCCGGGCATATCCACCCGCTGGAGTTCGCCTTTGGCCTTGCACGAATGGCGCAGGAGGCGGGTGTTCGGATTTTTGAACGCTCCAAGGTCACCGGTGTCGAAGAAGGCGATCCCGCTACTGTCCGCACCGCTGGGGCCGAGATATCGGCGGGTCACGTGGTTCTGGGCTGCAACGGCTATCTGGGCCGCATGAATACGAAAGTTGCGGCACGAGTCATGCCGATCAACAACTATATCGTGGCCACCGAACCGATGGCCCCGGAAGAACAGGAAGAGCTGATCCGCAACAACCATGCCGTGGCCGACAGCAAGTTTGTGATCAACTACTTCCGCTTTTCCGACGATCACCGGCTGCTATTTGGCGGGACCGAGAGCTATCGCTACAAGTTCCCCTCAGATATTGCGGGTGCCGTGCGCAGTCCGATGGAGGAGATCTACCCGCAGCTCAAGGGCATACGGATCGATTATGCCTGGGGCGGAACTTTGGGGATCACCCTGAACCGGATGCCGCATTACGAGCGTCTGTCAGGCAACATCCTGTCGCTGTCGGGGTTTTCCGGACACGGCGTTGGAATGGCAACATTGTCTGGCCAGATCGCGGCCGAGGCGATCGCCGGGCAGGCCGAACGGTTCGACGTGATGGCCCGCGTGCCCAGCCCGCGTTTTCCCGGTGGAACCGCGCTGCGATCCCCGTTGATGGTGTTGGGCATGTTGTGGTTCTCTTTGCGCGACAAGCTGTGAGGTATCCGCGTTGAAGCGCATCTATGAACCGCTGGCTTATGGTGATCGCCCGATCCGCGACAGGTTCTGGGATGAAACCGTTACAGAGCCCAAGCCGGTCTTCCCGCAGCTCGAAGGTGAAATTTCAACCGAATTTGCAATCATCGGTGGCGGGTATACCGGGCTGTCGGCCGCGTTGAGGCTGGCGGATGCCGGGGCCGATGTGGTGCTGCTTGACGCGCAGACCCCGGGTTGGGGGGCGTCTGGGCGCAATGGTGGGCTGGTATCGGTCGGTAGCGCCAAGCTTGACGACGGCGCGGTTATTCGCCGATTTGGCAGGGCGGATGCCCAGCTGTTCTTTGACGCGGAGCGGGCGGCGGTGGATCTGGTCGAAGAGTATCTGGACAGATACGAACTCGACGTCGACCGTCATTCCGACGGCTATACCTATGTTGCCCATTCCGAACGCGCGGTTGCAGATGTGAAAGCCTATGGCGAGCATTATCGGGAGCGATATGGGTTATCCTACCAGTTCGTCGACAGGGATGCGCTGGCGTCCCATGGGCTGGCCAGCCCCGAGTTCCACGCTGCCGCACATTTACCGATCGGATTTGCCCTCAACCCGATGAAATTCGTGCTGGGGTTGACCGGCGCGGCGGAACGGGCAGGGGTAAGGTTGTTTTCCAACACGCCGGTCACGGCGGTGGAGCAGACCGGTGGCATTCTGCTGCGCACGCCGCGGGGGCAGGTCCGGGCAAAGAAACTGCTGGTCGCTACCAATGGCTATGGCAGTGACGATGTCCCGCCGGGGCTTGCCGGGCGCTATCTGCCGGTACAGTCCAACATTCTTGTGACCCGTCCGCTGACCGAAGCCGAGCGTGCTGCGCAGGGCTGGACCTCGCGGCAGATGCTGGTGGATACGCGGACATTGCTGCACTATTTCCGACTGATGCCCGACAACCGGATGTTGTTCGGCCTGCGCGGATCGGTGCGTTCCAGCGAGACCGAATTTGGGCGCACCAAGGCGCGGGCGCGGGCCGATTTCGACCGAATCTTTCCGGCGTGGCGCAACGTGGAGACAACACATTTTTGGTCGGGCCTGATCTGCATGACCCGGGATCTGCTGCCCTTTGCAGGTCAGTTGCATGACAATATCTGGGCAGGGTTTGCCTATCATGGCGGCGGCGTCGCGATGGCGCCGTATACCGGTGCGCTGATCGCGGATCTGGCGCTGGGGCGGGGGCCGTCCCGAACGGGCGCGATGGCTCATCCGTCGTTGATGCAGCGAAAGCTGCCGGCCTTTGAACTTGGCCGGTTCCGGCGATGGTCACTGCCACCGGCCTTTGCGTGGTACCGTCTGACCGACAGGTTTTGATCCTGTCGCAGCCCGTCAGGGCAATTCGGAGATTGCTGCGCCCAGATCAAGAACCCCGGCGCCGGTCCGGCCATTCCAGTTGCTGCCATCAACTTTTCTTGCAGTGTTGCGCAGCGTCGCGCGCAGGGCTGCCGGGTCGACTGTTGCGGGCTTCCACTTTTCGCGCAGGGCTGCCACCGCACCGGCGGCCAGTCCTGCCGCTGCCGAGGTGCCGGTCGAGCGCAACGACCGGTCGACATCTTCTGCAAACCACGATGGTGTGCAGAAATCGGGCTTCTCCGGCGGATCTCCGCCGGGGTTGAGCCCGGCCGGTCCCGGCCCTTGCGAGGAGGCCCCAATCCAGACCCGGTCGGGACGGACCGCGCCGACCGATGTGACTTTCGGATGGCCGTTGGCACCAAAGATGCTGCGTCCCGGCCCACGGTCATATCCCGACGCACGAGGGTCGGCGCAAAACTGTCCGCTGTTGCCGGCGGCAAAAATCACGTCATGGGATTGTCCGATCAGACCATGCAGATAGTTCAATTGGTGCAGCGGGTTGTTTGAATACTCTCCGTGGAGGGTTTCAGCAAAACGATTGACCAGCCCCCACGCGCTCAGCACGACCCATGGACCTTCGATGAATTCCATCATCCATTTCATGATCCAAAAGGCGAACAAGGTATCGGTCGTGAATGTCTTTATGTCGGTGATCCGCGCAGGCAGAACCGGCAAATCATAGATTTCTGCGTTCGGAGCAAGATCAAGAACAGACCTGAGCAGCATCGCCGTGTGTTCCCGCCGCGCCGGCGTATAGGGCCAGTCGGCCTGACCGGCCTTACGGAATACGCCGTCCACCTCCCAGTCGAGGCCGCCGCCGAACGTGCCACCCATGGACTCAAGATGGATTTTGTTAATGCCCTGATCGACGATGAAAACCTTGACCTTGTTACCGGTCAGGCTTTCGCTGTCGAGAGAGTCTGCCCCTATGACCTGCCGTGCCATCCGGCGTGTGCCAAACCGCACCCCGCGTCCTCGGCCGGCGCACCAGTGCTGGTTCCGATGGGCAGCGGTAAAGGGCAATGCCGTCAGTCCGACACCATAGATCCGTTCCAGTTCAGGGGTGCCTTCGTCGATCAGGTGCTGACGAAACTTGTCGAGAAAGATGCGGGCTTGGGCCCGGGTGTCATAGATGAACTCGTAACCATACCCTCCTGCGTTGGGCGGCATGGGCAGGGCGTTGCCGTTCTGATCCACCGGGGTCCAGGGGTTGACGAGAGGGGGAATGCCAATTGACGGATCCGGCGAAAAGTCCGTGACCGTTAGGTCGACGGTTTCCAGATTGGCACGTAGCCGAGCCTGACTCTGATCAAAAAGAAACATCTTGAATGACATGTCTGTCCCTCCGCGTGCTGCGTCCGGGATTATGGCCCGGCAACGGTAAATGAAATGACGGATCGGCCCGGAAAACCGGGGCGGAAAATTCTCAGATTTGTTTCGTCCTGCAATGCGCAACCGCAGGCTGCCAAACGGCCGGGGATGGCGCCCCGCTGGTTGCCGGCCAACCCTCACGCTTGACGGGAAAAACCATCCCGCCCCGGCAGTTCTGTCGCTACGGACCCGCCATGCGCGCTTCGCTTGATTAACTTTTACCGCGAATCGACACATAATGCACGGACAAGGGTGCATGGGGACGATGAGTGATATTTCTCACACGGATCGGACAAACCCGAAATCACCCCCCGTTTTGCATGACGAGACGCCGAAATTTGCGGCAGCCGGCGACGCAGAGTTAAGACCGGAAAAAGACGCAGATGCAAAACAGGGAGCGGTTTCGCGCGGTTTGAACCTGCTTGATGCCGAGGCCGGTGCCGCGGCAGAAACCCGCCCGAGCAAAGCCGATGCTCGCACGGGACGACGTCCGCTCTGTGTCTGTTTCGTGGACGTGGTTGGTTTCTCCGCCCTGATGCACGAAGACGAAGAGGGCACCTTTTTCCGGTGGACCGAGCTGCGCGAAGACGTGGTGATCCCGCTGCTCCGGTCGCACGACGGCATGTTGGTGAAAAGCACCGGCGATGGCATTCTTGCCACTTTCGAAAATGCCGACGCTGCTCTCAGATGGGGCCGTGATCTGCAGATACGCGCGCGGCAGCGGCGGCAGGGGCTCGCGCTTAGGGTATCGTTGAATTACTGCGCCGTTTTGCAGGATGGCAACGATCTGCTGGGCGACGGGGTCAACATAGCCGCCCGCTTGCAGGAGTTCGGGGCGCCCGGCGGCGTCATTTTGACCCGCGCCGTGCTTGATCGGATTTCCTCGGAGACAGAGTTTCCGACCCGCGACCTTGGGGCGCTGGAATTGCCCAAGCTGGGTGGAGTGGTGCAGGCGTTCGAGCTGGTGGTCGACGGCCGAGCCCTGCTGCAAAAGCCGGCCCTGCCATCGCGGCTTCCGTCGGTGGCGGTGATGCCGTTTTCCAATCTTGGCGGCGATGCCGAAGATGACTATTTCGCCTCCGGTGTTGTCGAGGACATCGCGGCGCTGCTGTCTCACCAAGGCGATCTGACAGTGATTTCACGGTCATCCACGCTGGCCTTTGCCCGGCAAGACATTGACCCCAAGGCCATCGGCGAAGCCCTGTCCGTCGGCTATCTCATCACCGGTGCCCTGCGGCGGCACGGGCAGAGGATCAGGGTGAACGCCGAGCTTCTGGATACGGGGTCAGGTCAGGTGGTGACCAGTCTGAAACGCGACTTCCATTGCGAGGACATGTTCGAACTACAGGACGAAATAGTCGAAGCGGCCTTGATCCACTTGCTGCCGGGATTGCGGGCTGCTGAACGGAGACGGGTCTCGCGCAAGCGGCCGTCCTCGTTCACAGCTTATGACTGTTACCTCAGGGCGCTGGACTTGATGGGAAGTCTGGAACGCAGCGAGTTTGATCTTGCCCGGGCGCATCTCGATCGTGCCGTCACGCTCGATCCCGAGTTTCCGGCCCCACTGGCCTGGGCAGCTCGCTGGCATAGCCTGAATATCGGGCAGGGTTGGTCCGAGAACCCGCGCAAAGAGGCGCAGGAAGCGGCGGAACTGGCCCGCCGGGCGATCAAGATCGATGAGCGCAACGCGCTGGCCTTGGCCACATACGGGCATATTCAATCCTATCTGTTCGGGGATTTTGAAACTGCCATCGAATATCTGGACCGGGCGCGACATGCCGACCCGTCCAGCTCGACGGCATGGCTGTTGTCCTCGATCACATTGTCGAGCCTCGGCCGCACCGACGAGGCCATATCGGCTGCTGAACGCGCCTTGCGGCTGTCGCCATTCGACCAGCGGCTTTTTGTTTTCTTCGCCTTCCTCGGCACTGTCCACTACGATGCCGGCCACTATTCCGAAGCGATCCAGTGGCTGACCCGCAGCCAGATCGAGAACCCGCGATACACCAGCGTGCTGCGGACATTGGCGGTGGCCCATACGGCAGCGGGGCAGCCGGAGGAGGCACGGCAATCGGTCCGGCGGCTATTGGAACTCGAACCGGATTTCTCGGTGGCGACATATCGCGCCGCTCATCGTCACTACCGGGATCCCAAGACGGCAGACCTGTTCAGTGACCGTTTACTGGAGGCCGGCGCCCCGGCGTGAATACGTACCTCCGACGAGACTTGAATACCTGCCTGCAAGTCATTGAATTAAGGAGGATTGATCATGAATAAGTCAAGTGGCCCGATTGGCGCTTTTGATGCCCGCGACGCAAGGGATGCGCGCGATGCCCGTGATGCAAGGGACGCCCGTGATGCCCGTGACGCACGGGGCGGATATGGCGGCAGCCCGACCTATCTGGGGATAGGGATCTCGCCCCATACCTTGCCAGAAGGGGGAAAAACCGGAGACGCGGCAAACTGGTGGTGGGCCGGAAATCAATGGCCTGCGACAACGCCCGTCGCCGCTACCGCGGCAGGTGTCCCGAAGCGGTTGCACGCGATTTTCCATCACTACAACAAGGCCCCGTTCAAAGACTGGTCTCCGGGCAATGAAGCAATTGCGTTCTTGTCCGAGTTTGCTGCGCAAGACGCTAACAACAGCGGCACGCTAGACTGGCAAACCGTCAACCTTCCGGCCCCTGCGCCGGGTCCGGGTTTCGAAACCGATTTCGCGTCGGTCCTTGGCGGAGAGGTCTACAAGCAGGAAGACGAATTGATCGAACTGGTCGGGCTGATCGAACACCGCGATGGGGTAATGGACGAGGCGCTGCAACAGCGGGATACCGTTATCGGGTATTTCCAGGGTATCGTTCCGTTTACCTATCTGTCGCATCCCGCGACCTACCGGCTGTGCCATCACGCGTTGGTGGCTGCGCAATTCATGGCGTTCTATTATAAGAAACAGTTCGACCGCCCACGCCCCTCGCAGTTGCAGCCGAGCCTGCTGCCTCCGATCGATGTGCCGCAGCACGCCAGCTATCCCAGCGCCCATGCAACCGAGGCGTGGCTGATCGCGCTGTGTCTCGACACGGTGATGCTGGATGCCGGCGGCGGGCATATCATGCGGACAACGCACAACGCGCTGACACGGAATGCGCTGCATGACATGGCCACACGGATTGCCCGCAACCGCGAGGTTCTTGGGGTGCATTACCCCTCGGACAGCGAGGCCGGCCGGTTCGTGGCTATCAAAGGGCTGGAAGTGATGAAGACCTGCCCCTCGGTTCTGGATGTGGGCGGTGGCAAACTGATGGAGAAGGCCCGTCAGGAATGGATCGGTTGGGAATAGACGAGGAGCCTTGAGCCACCGAACGCTTGAGAAAATCGGAGCGCGCGATCATGCTGGACCCCATGAGCCGGGATGTCGACAATTGGCTGGACGATCTCGGGCTGGGCCAATACGCGGATGTCTTTGCTAAAAACGATGTCGATCTGCGGGCCTTGCCCCTGCTCACAGGCGAGGATCTGAAAGAACTCGGGGTCAGTCTCGGCCACCGTCGGATCCTGCTTGACGCCATCGGACGCCTGTCCGGCGCCAAGGCGGCCGGATCGGAGACAGGTCGGGATCTGCCTGACGAACCAGAGGGGAACACCCCAACAGAACCGCCCGATGCGGGGGCTTTTGATGCTCCCTCTGGGCAAGACACGGCCGCGGCTGCAGCGGAGCGGCGGCATCTGACGGTTTTGTTTGCGGATCTGGTCGGATCTACCGAAATGACCAACAGGTTCGACCCGGAAGAGATGCGCGCGTTGCTGCAACGCTATCAGGACACGGTTGCGGGTGAAGTCAGTCGTTATGGCGGCTACGTGGCCAAGTATCTCGGCGACGGCCTGCTGATCTTCTTTGGATGGCCACGCGCCTATGAGGATCACGCCTATCGCGCCATCAAGTCGGGGCTGGAGGCGTTGCGCCGGGTGCAGAACATCACCGCGCCGGATGGCCAACCGCTTGCGGCAAGGATCGGCGTGGCCAGCGGTTTGGTGGTGGTTGGCGACATCGTCGGCGAGAACACCCGCGAAGAAGGGGCGATCACCGGGCCAGTTATCAATCTGGCCGCACGCATACAGGAACACACTCCGCCCAACAGCCTCGTTCTGCCGCAGGACGAAGCCGAGGCCGCACTGGGCCGGATCTTTGAGTTCTCACCGCTGGGAGAGATCTCGCTGAAGGGCTTCAGCCGCCCCCGTGCACTGGTGAAGGTCGAGCGCGAACGCGAGGCGGAAAGTCGGTTCCGGGCCCAGCATCAGCCGGATCAGCGCGGGTCGATGGTGGGTCGGCTTCACGAAAAGGGCTTGCTGGAACAGGCATGGCAACATGCGCGTGCGGGCCGGGGCGAAGTGGTTTTGCTGATCGGCGAGGCCGGGATCGGAAAATCGCGCCTGACCGAAGAGTTTCTTGTCGAGGACGTGGATTCGTCGGCGACAGATATCATCCGGTTGAACTGCGTCCCTTATCTTGCCAGCAGCCCGTTTCATCCGGTTGCAGAACGTATCGCCCGCGATGCCGGTATTCAGCCCAGTGACACGGATAATGCAATGCTCGCGCGGGTTCGTGCGCTGCTGGAGAGTCGGGCCGGGGTCGATGTCGATCACATGCTGCCCGTCTATGCCGCTTTGGTGGCGCCGGGCAGCGCCGAAGCTCGTGCCATTTTGGCTCTGTCGCCGCAGGAACAGCGTGAACTGACCACCGGCGCTCTGATTGACGTGATCAAGGCACGGGCAGCGGTCAAGCCGGTTCTTTTGCTGGTCGAGGATGCGCATTGGCTTGATCCGTCGTCCAAGGCACTGCTGGACCGGATCGTTGCAATCTGTTCGGACCTGCCGCTGATGGTGTTGATCACGCACCGGCCAGAATGGTCCCATGACTGGCCCGAGGGCGAGGCGCAGATCCAGACCCTGCGCCTGCGGCGGTTCGATGTGGAACAGGTGGCAGATCTGATCGAGCAGGTCTCGGGCAAAACTCCGGACGACAATCTGGTCGAACAAATCGTCGCCAAGACTGACGGTGTGCCGCTCTTTATCGAAGAGGTGACCCGCGCGATCTTTGCCGGAGGGCAGGAAGCGGGGGGCGTGCCATCCTCTTTGCAGGGAGTCTTGATGGCCCGGCTTGATGCTGTTTCCGAAAATGCCAAGCAGGTGGCACTGACCGCCTCGGTGATGGGGCGCGAATTTGAGCCGGAACTACTGCGCATTGCGATGGGCCGCAGCGCCGAGGACACTGCCGACAGCCTCGAGGAACTTCGGCGATCGGGTTTGCTGTTCGAAAGCGGTCACAACCGCGGGCATTTCGTTTTTCGCCACGCGCTGATCCGGGACACCGCCTATCAGTCGATGCTGTCCACAACCAGAAAGGCCCAGCATGCCGGCGTGGCCCGGGCCCTGCTGGCCGTCCGCCGGGCCGATATCGAACGCCAGCCCGAATTGGTTGCGCATCATCTGACCGAAGCGGGTGACCATGCGCAGGCCTATGATTGCTGGAAAGCCGCATCCGAAAAGGCTTTGTCTCGAAATGCGACCGAAGAGGCCGTCGCCAACTCCACGGAGATGCTGAAAGCGGCCGAGTTGCTGGGCCGTCCGGATGGCGAGGAAATCATCGCAGCCCAGATCCTTGTCGGGCGCAGCTACGAAGCCATTGGTCGGCTGCCCGAGTCGATTGCCATTCTGATCGACAGCTGCACGCAAGCAAAAGCAGCCGCAAAGCCCGAGTTGTTCGCTGATGCGGCATTCTATTTGACCGAAGCCGGGCTGTTGGCTCACGAACATCTGGATATGGCCAATGCGCTTTGTCAGGAGGCGCTTGCCGGTTTGCCAGAAGCCGACGAGGCGCGGCGCTGCCGGATCATGAGCCAGCTTGCCCGCAGCATGATGCATGCCGGAGAATTCGCCGAAAGCGTAGGCTATAGCGGGAAGGCGCTGAGCCTTGCCCAGCGACTGGGTGACATCAAGGCCCAGTTCTCGGTTCACATGGCCCGGTTTTTCGTCCCGGCGGTCGCGCGCACGGACGAAGAGGTGCGGGATTGGCGCAAGAGATTGCAACAGTTGCAGGCGCTTGCCGAAAAGCTCGGAAATCTGGACCGGGGGCGGGATCGTGCCATCAGCCTCTTCGTTTCGGCCGAGATGGGGGATCGCGGACAGTGGGAGTATTACCTCGGGCTGCTGAGCGAAGTTGCCGACGCCGATCGCCACCCGCAACTGTTCTGGGTCGAGACACACGCGCACGCCATGATGGCCATACTCGACGGCGACTTCGACTCCGCCGAGCGGTTTGCCAACAAGGCGCTGAAGATCGGGCGGCGCACGCATGGGCAACACGTAGAGGGCGTGTTCGGCGTGCAGATGTTCACCATCCGGCGCGAACAGGCGCGGCTGGGCGAGGTGGCCCCGGTCATTCGCAAGCTGATAGATGACAATCCCGACGACATGACATGGAAGCCCGGGTTCGGCGTGATCGCCTCGGAACTGGGATATACCGAGGCAGCCGAACGGATCCTGCACGAGGTGGCTGCAACCGGTTTTGATCTGCCGCTCGACGCGATCTATTCCACAACGCTGTCCTATCTGGCCGATATCTGTATTGCAGTGGGCAACGAAGCCCATGCCCAGACCATCTACGAGTTGCTGGCGCCTTATGCCGAACTGACGATTACGGCCGGGGTAACAACGGTCTGCAATGGCGCTGCCGGGCGCAAACTGGGCGGGTTGGCCGCGTTGCTGGGGGATTGGAACCGGGCGGAAACGCACTTTGAAACCGCGCTGAAACTGGATCAGGCGATGCGGGCAAGGCCTTGGATTACCCACAGCAAAGCCGATTACGCAACTGCCTTGCGCCGCCGTGGCAGGCGGGAGGATGCCGAACATGCCCTGGTGCTGGAAGCAGAAGCATTGGAAATTTGTCAGGAATTGGGTATGATTTCCCTAGGGGCAAGGCTTATGGATCATGTGAATTGAATTGCAGGATCTGTCTGCATTGCAGCACAGCAGGAGAGGTTCATGCCCAGATTTATTATCGAACGGCACTTTGCCGAGCGGCTTGAGCTGACCGATGACGGCAAGGCCCACATCCGGGAAATCAATGACGAAGAAGGAATTGAGTGGATCTTTTCCTTTTTGAGTGCGGACAAACGCAAATCCTATTGCCTCTATGAGGCTCCCGACGAAGACGCGCTTCGACGTGCCGCCGAACGGCTAGAGATACCGGCCGATGTGATTACACCGGTCGACAAGATCGATCCCGGCGTCTTCGCCTGAACAGATCCGGCGCGCAATTCCGGCGCCGCACAAAGAACGCCGGCTGAATCCGGATTAACCGGTTCTCGGCTCGGATGAATTTCAGGGCAGGCTGGCGGAAACCTTCCTTTAAGGGAAGGACAGACCCATGAAAGACATGAATGGACTGGACGGCGGCATGGTCGCTGTTGATCAGGACGTGATTGAGTTGCTTGACGTATCCCTGCGGGGAAACGTGCTGGTTCCCGGTTCGGCTGATTACGATGCCGCGCGGACAATCTGGAACGGAATGGTGGATCGCAAGCCCGGTCTGGTCATTCAGGCACTAGGCACCAGCGACGTTCAGAAGGCGGTGAATTTTGCCCGCAGGAACGGTTTGCTGATGGCGGTCAAATCTGGCGGGCACCAGATTGCCGGACACGCAGTCGCCGATGATGCTTTGCTGCTGGATCTGTCCCGGATGCGTTCCGTTCACGTGGACCCCGGGACCAAGCGGGCGAGGGTGGAGCCGGGCGCGTTGCTCGGCGATCTGGATCGCGAAACTCAGTCCCATAACCTGACGGTGCCGCTGGGGATCAACTCCACCACCGGCGTGGCCGGGCTAACCCTTGGCGGAGGCTTTGGCTGGACAACGCGCAAGTTCGGGATGACCATCGACAATTTGCTGTCGGCCGAGGTCGTGACAGCAAAGGGTGAGATCGTGACGGCCTCGAAAAACGAGAACCCCGATCTGTTCTGGGCGCTTCGGGGCGGTGGCGGAAATTTCGGAGTGGTCACCTCGTTCGAGTTCATGCTGCACGCGCTTGGGCCGCAGGTCCTGTCGGGGCTGGTTGTACACCCGATCGCCGATGCGCCGGGGCTCTTGCGCGAGTTCGCCACCATCGCCGACAATGCGCCCGAGGAACTGACGGTCTGGACCGTCATGCGCAAGGCGCCGCCGCTCCCGTTCCTGCCCGAGGAATGGCACGGGCGCGAGGTTCTGATCTTTGCGGCCTGTTATGCCGGTCCGCTGTCCGACGGAGAGGCCGCGATGGCCGATCTGAGGGCGCTGGGGACTCCGATAGTGGATGTGATCTCGCCGCATGATTTCGTCGACTGGCAATCTGCATTCGATCCGCTTCTGACGCCCGGTGCGCGGAACTATTGGAAAAGCCATGATTTCAGAGAACTTCCCGGGCCGGCCATCGATACATTGCTGGCAGCGATCGACAGCCTGCCGGATCCGGCCTGCGAGGTCTTCATCGCGCATGTCGGCGGCAAGATGGCGCGTGTTGGAAACACCGAAACCGCCTATCCGGAGCGCCGTGCGCATTTCATCATGAATGTACATACCCGCTGGGAGGATCCGGGCAAGGATGCGGTCTGTATCGGCTGGGCGCGTGACCTGTTTTCCAGCATGGAGCCATATTCCACCGGAAGTGTGTATGTGAACTTCATGCCGGCAGACGAAGTGGACAGGGTTTCAGGCGTTTACGGGGAAAACATGAAGCGGCTGGTCCAGGTGAAATCGAAATACGATCCCGAGAATTTCTTTCGGCTGAACCACAATATCCAACCCGGATGATCCGCTGGCCGGCCGGAGGCGATGCCGGCCCGAGCCGCAATCCGCCCATAAATGCAAGGCGTGGTCACTGGCGGCGTCAGTCTCGTCAGTCCTTCGGCGCAACGATCCGGCCGATCAGCCAAAAAAACGCGCCCCCGGATGGGAGCGCGATTTTCCCGAGACTCGCGCGCCGCAGGCGGTCGCACGCTGGCCTCTGGCCCGCGGTGAACCACCGCTGAACAATCTGTCAGACGGTCGTGCCCTTGATGCGGATGGCGCAGCCAACGCTGCCTGCCAGCAGGCCGACGCCAATGGCGATGAACAGATCCAGAAACTCGATCTGGCTCATATCAAAGCCTGCGAACAGGAGTGTCTCGGCCAGCCCGACCAGTCCGCCCATCGCTGCGGCGAGAAAGATGTTCCGGGTGGTCAGGCCAAGCGCAAGGCCAAGAATACCCGGAAGGCTGAGGATGTTGCCGGCAATTGTGCCCAGAAGATTTAGCATGGGATCAGCCTCCGGGGTTTTCTTTTGAGTTCTGGTTGAGATATCCGCGGATGCCGTCGAGATCGATCATGGCGTCTTTCTGCGGCTCGGATTTGGGGCTCAGGCCCAGCTCATCCACAACACGCTTGTATTCTTCCTGATATCCTTCGGGCAACCGGTGCGCGATGCCCTGATGGCAGTCGATACAGGTCATGTTGTTGTCAAGCGCGCGCTGGTGTTCGGATGCGGCACGACCTTCCTGAACCGTAAAGTCCATATAGTCGAACTTGTGGCAGTTCCGGCATTCCCGGCTGTCGGATTGTTTCATCTTGGTCCAGGTTTGGGCAGCCATCTGCAAACGGTGGCTTTCGTATTTTTCCGCCGTGTCGATCGTGCCCATCAGCTCGTGATAGACGTCCTTGACCGCCATCACCTTGGCTTTGACCTTGTGGTTCCATTCTTTCGGAACGTGGCAATCCGAACAGATCGCGCGGACACCCGAGCGATTGTTGTAGTGGATCGTTTCGCGATACTCGCCCAGATTGGTTTCCATGGTGTGGCAACCGGTGCAGAATTCTTCGGTGTTGGTCATTTCCATCGACCAGTTGAAGGCACCCCAGAACAGGATACCGGCCAGAAAGCCGACGATCAGTGTAAATCCGACGCTGAGCACACCGGAAGGGGTCCAGAACCAGTTCCAGATGCGGCGAAAGAACCCTTGGTGCGCGGCGGAGTTGTTATTTTCTGTCATTGTCTCATTCCTTGCTCGCGATCACTCGGGGCTCAGTTGCCGCTCGAGGCTTCGAATGTGTTGTCCACCAGCGCCGGGGCATCCACCTGCGGAACATGGCATTGGTTGCAGAACCAGCGGGTGCCGGCGACCTGATCCAGCTGGTTGCCTTCGCGGTCAAGGTAGTGCGTCATCGACAGCGTCGGCGCGTTGCGCTCACCTGCGACTGTCCAGTCGTGACAGCTCAGGCAGCGGTTGGCCTTGAGGTCGATCTGGTACTGGTCGATCGAGTGGGGCACCAGCGGCGGTTGCTGTCGGTAGTTGCGGGGAAACCGCTTTTTGTCCTGATGAAACAGGTCTTCGACCACGTTGATATCGTCGATCTGGGTTCCGCGCAGGGTTTGGACCGGCGCCGACTGGGCGATGGCAAAGCTTGCGCTCAACAGTACCGCGGCGGCGATGGCGCTGAATTTGGCTTGCATTTTCATGGTTTTACTCCGTGTCTTGCTCAGGCGGCGGCGTTGGCCCTGGTTGCAGGTTGAGTTCGTGCTCGGGCGTCACGGCCCGGTGCGGGCGTGTCGTCGAAACGGTGGGTAAAGGAAAAGACGTCCTGTGCGCAGACGTCGATGCAGCGACCGCAATTGGTGCAGTCCGGCGAAAGAATGAGGGGGGTGTCCGCATCGGACCCCCGCAAGGCGGGCGAGATGACCTGCATCTCGGGGCAGACGGCGAAACAGTCCATGCAATCGTCACAGGCCGCGCGTTTGCCGGCCGACACCCGCAGGGCCGATTTCTGACCCAGCAGCCCATAGAAGCTGCCCACAGGGCAGAGATGCCCGCACCAGCCCCTGCGCGACACAAATAGATCGAACAGGAACACCGACGCCACAAAGGCCCAGGCAAACCCCATTCCGAATATTAGTCCGCGATGCAACATGCTGATCGGATTCACGAATTCCCATGCAACGGTGCCCGTCAATGCTGAAACAACAAGCACCATTGCCAGCACCCAGTAGCGGGTGCCCGATTTCGGCTGCCAGCCCTTTTGCAGGCCGAGTTTGTCATGCAGCCAGTGAGCTCCATCGGTGACAGGATTGATTGGGCAGACCCACGAACAATAGACCCGACCGCCGATCAGCGCATAAGCAACACCGACGATCCCTGCGCCGATCAGTGCCGTCAGCTCGGGCCAATGCCCGCCGAGAATGGATTGCACGGTGATGAACGGGTCTGTCAGGGGCAGAAAGCCGAATGTGAGAGAGCCGGACAGGTTGCCCTTGACCCACCAGATGCCGAACCAGGGGCCGATCAGAAAGATTGCGAGGAAGAACACCTGCGTGGTCCGGCGCAACAGCAGAAAGCGATGCGCCCGCCACCAGCCGAACTTTTCGACGGCTTCCTGTCCGACCGGTGTTTGAACCTTGCTGCTCATTGACCCGCCCCCGGAAGTTTAAAACCGGGTGTGAAACCGCCTTCCATCGACGAATCTGGCATGCCCTCCGGCAGGTATCCGCCCGGCGCCACAAGGTTGTCGGTGCCCGGGCCGGGTAGGCGGTCGGGCAGATCGATCAGTTCATCCACAAGCGGGTTCTGGTCTTCCCAACCCAGTTTGTAGTGATCTGCCGCATCGGCGCGGGCAAGGCGGCGGGGCAGGATCTTGATTGCGGAGGCTTCTGGCAGAACGCAGGATTTTTCGCATTTGCCGCAGCCGGTGCATTTGTCAGCATGCACCGTGGGCATGAAAATCGCATGGGCGCCCGAGCGTTCATTGTGCGAGCGTTCCAGCGTGATCGCTTCGTCGATCACCGGGCAGACCCGATAGCAGACGTCGCAGCGCAGCCCGAGCGCGTTGAGACAGTTTTCTTCGTCTATCAGCACCGCCACACCCATGTCGGCATCGTCGATATTGGTAAGCCCCTTGTCGAGCGCACCGGTCGGGCAGGCGGCAACACACGGGATGTCATCACACATCTCGCAGGGAATGTCGCGGGCGGTGAAGTACGGGGTGCCGGTGGCCGGGCCGTCATAGCCAAGCTCGGCCAGTTTCAGCGTGTCATAGGGGCAGTCGCGCACGCACAGGCCGCACCGGATACAAGCGGCGAGAAACTGGTCTTCGTCGATTGCTCCGGGCGGGCGAATTGCCTGAGCGGGCAGGGCGCGCGCATCCGATACGATGTGGGCCAGTCCCATGCCCGCCACCGCGCACCCGGCAACACCCCGGGCCGTATCCTGCAGGAAACGGCGCCGGTCCATCGGCCTTGGTTTGCGGTTCGGGACGGACATGGGTTTTCCTTGCTTGCTTCAGGTCAGGCGCGCTGCACCTTGCAGGCGCATTTCTTGAAGTCGGTCTCTTTCGAGAGCGGGCAGGTCGCATCCAGTGTCAGCTTGTTGGTCAGCTGTCCTTCGTCGAACCACGGCATGAACACGACCCCCTTGGGCATCTTGTTGCGTCCGCGGGTTTCGACCCGGCTGAGCACCGTGCCGCGGCGGGTGGCCAGTTCGATCTCCTGACCGCGGCGCAGCCCGCGCTCCTTGGCGTCGTCGGGGTGCATGTAGACCACGGCGCTCGGGTAAGACCGGTGCAGTTCCGGGACACGGCGGGTCATCGAACCGGAGTGCCAGTGCTCCAGCACCCGGCCGGTGACCAGCCACAGGTTGTATTCCTCGTCCGGCACTTCCGGCGGCGCCTCGTAGGGGGCAAAGATGATGTTCGCCTTGCCGTCCTTCTTGCCGTAGAACTGCACGCCCTTGCCCTTTTCGACATAGGGGTCATATCCCTCGCGGAAGCGGTAGAGCGTTTCCTTGCCATCGACGACAGGCCAGCGCAGGCCGCGGGCCTTGTGATAGACTTCGAACTCGGCCAGATCGTGTGCCTTGCCGCGGCCGAAATCGGCATATTCCTCGAACAGGCCCTTCTGAACATAGAAGCCAAAATCCTCGGACTCGTCGTTGGCAAAGCCCTCGGCGGTTTCGGACAGCGGGTATTTGTTAACCTTGCCGTTCTCGAACAGGATCTCGAACAGGGTCTTGCCGCGATATTCGGGTTTCTGGGCAATCAACTCTTCCGGCCAGACCTCTTCGACCTTGAACCGTTTGGAGAATTCCATCACCTGCCAGACATCCGACTTGGCTTCGCCCGGCGCGTTGACCTGCTGACGCCAGAACTGGGTGCGGCGTTCGGCATTGCCGTAGGCGCCTTCCTTTTCGACCCACATGGCGGTCGGCAGGATCAGGTCGGCGGCCAGAGCCGTCACGGTCGGGTAGGGATCGGAAACGACGATGAAGTTTTCGGGGTTGCGATACCCTGGCCAGCCTTCCTCATTCAGGTTGGGTGCAGCCTGCATGTTGTTGGTGCACTGTACCCAATAGGCGTTAAGATCTCCGTCTTTCAGTTTGCGGTGTTGAAGAACAGCGTGGAAACCGGGCTTGGGCGGAATGGTGCCCTTGGGCAGCATCCACTTTTCTTCGGCCAGATCGCGATGCGCCTCGTTCATGACCACCATGTCGGCGGGCAGGCGGTGGGCAAAGGTGCCAACCTCGCGGGCGGTTCCGCAGGCTGACGGTTGCCCGGTCAGCGAGAAGGGCGAGTTGCCCGGTTCCGAGATTTTCCCGACCAGAAGGTGCACGTTATACATCAGCGAGTTCACCCACGACCCGCGGGTGTGCTGGTTGAACCCCATGGTCCAGAGCGACATTACCTTGCGGTTCGGGTCGGCATACTGCTTGGCCAGCCGTTCCAGCTGAACGGCAGGGACACCGGACATTTCCGAAACCTTTTCAAGGGTGTATTCGCTGACGGCCTCGGCGTATTCCTCGAAAGTGATCGGCGTCAACTTGCCGTGCTTGCCCTCGTGTGAGGGATTCTCGGCTTCCTGTTCCAGAATGTTCTCGGGGCGCAGGCCATAGCCGATATCGGTTGCCGTCTTGGTGAAGTTGACGTGGTTCTTGACGAACTCCTCGTTCACCGCACCGGACTGGATGATGTAGTTGGCAATGTAGTTGAGGATCGCCAGATCGGTCTGCGGCGTGAAGATCATGCCGTTGTCGGCCAGTTCGAAGGACCGGTGCTCGAATGTCGAAAGCACATGCACCTCGGCGCCCGGTTTGGTCAGGCGGGTATCGGTCAGGCGCGACCACAGGATCGGGTGCATCTCGGCCATGTTCGAACCCCAGAGTACGAACGTATCGGCATGTTCAAAGTCGTCATAGCAACCCATCGGCTCGTCGATGCCGAAGGTCCGCATGAACCCGACCACAGCCGAGGCCATGCAGTGCCGGGCGTTGGGGTCGATGTTGTTCGAGCGCAGACCCGCCTTCATGAACTTGGCGGCCGCGTAGCCTTCCCAGACGGTCCACTGGCCCGAGCCGAACATACCGACCGAGGTTGGCCCCTTCTTGGCAAGCGCCTCTTTCCATTTCTCGGCCATGATGTCGAAGGCCTCGTCCCAACTGATGGGTTCGAACTCACCGTTCTTGTCATAGGCACCACCGGTCTTGCGCAGCAGGGGCGTGGTCAGGCGGTCCTTGCCATACATGATCTTGGACAGGAAATAGCCCTTGATGCAGTTCAGGCCGCGGTTTACAGGCGCTTTGGGGTCGCCCTGTGTGGCCACCACGCGACCATCCTTGACGCCGACCAGAACGGAACACCCGGTGCCGCAAAACCGGCATGCGGCCTTGTCCCAGCGGATATCCGGGCCGTTGATTTGCGCCGCAGCTGCATTGGGCAGGGTAATACCCGTGTAGGTTTGCGCATAGCACTTCGCACACCCCATAATTCTGCGCATTTCGCCCATAGTTTTGCGCAGTCTAAAGTAACTTCACCGCTAACCGGCATTGAACAGACGATACGCAGCCTTGGAAATTCGACGAACGTGCTCTCATTCCGCATTTGATTACGGCAATCAAGAACAGTTCTGTAGGAGCACGGAATAGCCTCTGATGTCCAAATGTAGGAGCTTGCTCTCCACTTCTGCTCAGCCCCTCAGGAGACCAGACAATCAGGCACCTTGGGCGGTCAGCGGACCTTCGCTGCGTTTTCTGCCAACGGCGGCAAAGCGCAGATAGCGGTCTTTGCAAAACATTGGATTCACCCAGAACCGGCCGTTCGAGGTAGTATGGTTGAATTGCACCCTCAGTAGGACCGACCCAACGCCAAATAGTCTGACAATCTAGAAAACAACTCGCGCCCTTAGGCCCAGTAATGTGATGCTGCTTTGACCAGGGTTCAAAAGCGGATTGTCGATGAATTGGATCGAAGGGGTGATCTGGAGGCCCTGGGAAATCGAAAAGCGATAGAAGGCCTCCAGGGTGCGCTGACTACCGGGAATGCCATTTGCTTCCGCCCAGTTAAGGCCAATCCCCGCCAGATCAGTGCTTCGTCCGTAGTAGCCTAGGCCCACTGACACCGAGCTTTCGTAGAGAGCCGCAGTACCTTTGGATTTCCCCGCCCTGACAAAAGGCATCCACTCATTGTCGATAAACCAGGCGGCGGAAAACGTCGCCCCATAGTCTTCGGCACGACTGCCGTCATCGGCGGCATCTGCGTGCCAAAAAGTCAGGTGAATGTTGTCAAAGTAGAGCCGGTCAAACCCGCTTGTGTAGCCAAACTCGAGACTTTTGAAGAGGTTGCCATGGCTGAAAACATCAAAGTTCGGCGATGTTGGATCAGCATTCGCATCGGCCACACTCGCAACGGCATAAAAATTCTGGCCTAGCTTAGCGCCACCGGCGATTCCCAGGCCTTGATTTGGAGCATTGATCGTGGGGTTGGTGTTGAAGGCCAAATTCTGAAAACCGGTGTAGGGGCTAACCAGACCATAGACATCCAGAAAGTCTGTGACGTCGATTTGCCCCACCTGAAATGTCCACGAACCACTATGTGCCCGTTGGGTCCAAAACAGGTTCGTCAGCATGGTGCCGTTGTCATTGAAGGCGGTGCCGGTGATCGACAGAGCCCCGCCGTCCAGCCCGAAGAACTGCGGAGCAACGGCTCCATAGGCATGCCGATTTTCAATCTTGAAGGTCAGCGATCCAAGTTCTGTTGCCTGCCAACTTCCATAAAGCCTGGCGATACCGCCTCCGGCCTGGCCTTCTCCAAGATTTGAATTCGACCATTGCCCAAGCGAAAAATAGTCCAGGTTGAACCTGAAGCCGTTTTCGGCAAGGCCGTCCTTCCATGCGAACCATCTGGGCGCGACATTGCGTGGGAAGTCGCTGCGCATTTGCGGATCAGTCAATCCATCGCCGGGCGCCAGATCCGCTTCGACTGAGGATGGGCCAGACAATCCTTGTTGCGCATACGCGCAAACAGGACCAAGGGAAAACGCAGCCGCCGCTGCGAAAGGAACCAGCTTTCCGAACATCAGGCCAACCTACTCGGTCGCAACCGGGTTGGCGCCCAGCTTAGCCCGCAACTCTTCAACCCAGCTCAACTTGCCTGTTGGCTGGGAGGGGGAGTAGGGTTGGATATGGTCAACCTCCATAGCAAACGTCGCGCGCATGGGAACCGGGCCGTCCACGACTATGATCTGCTGTTCGGAAGGAGCAATTGACAGGGTCCCGCTCAATTGCATTGGTTCGTAGATTGTAGATGGTTTCCACTTCTTGGGCAGACGCACATGCACCATCTGGTTAGGGGGTGGAGGAGGCATGTGACTGCACATTCCTCGTTCGGGAACGAGGTAAGCTGTTGGAAAGCCGTCCGTGTCTTGTGGAGCAGGAATTGCAAACCCTGTCAGAGTTACCTGCTTGCCATCGAATTCTTGATTGCCAGCCCAGGCAGCTTTTTCCCTGCGTTCTGCCACAACCCAGCGCTGAGAAATGTACCAGTCGATGTCGGTGAGGACAGGCAAAAGTGAACTCTCCAGCTCGTTAACGCGTACGTCCAGCTTCGATTTTTCGTCGTTGGGCAACTCGACATCGTTTAGGCGTTCGCGCAGTCGAACAAGGGTCACTAGGTCGCCAATTTGCCCGTTCGTGAGAGACTTGTACGGGTCTTCGAAATTCTGCGCTTCCTGGTCGATCAGGTGAACCCATTCGACCTTAGCTGGTTCACCAAACGCCATTGTCCCCATCCACATGGTTGCCAGCGCATAGATCAGCTTTTTCATGACCCATTCCCTTGATTGAAAAGGCGCACCCGCAATTTCTGCGGATGCACTTTCTTGAGCGCTCTTAGTTCAGCGTGTTCTTATAGATCACGCCATCTTTCATAATGATCCGGATCGTCTCCGGGCTATCGGGGCGCGGGTCGGCTCCGAACCACTGATCACCGGTTCCGACAACCGAAAAGTCCTCGAGAGGATTGCCGTCGATCAGCAGGATATCGGCATAGGCACCTTCCTCGATCACACCGAGTTTGGCGTCAGGATAAGGGTTCGTGAAATCACCGCTAAGCGCTGCAATTTCGCCACCTACCGATGTCAGAGTAACCATCGACGCATAAGGACCGAAGAAATGGTTGTTCAGATGCTTCTCGTAGGCGATCTGAATGTTGCAGGCTTCGACAGAACCCACGCAATCGGTTTGGAAACCACGCGGTGCCGGGCATTCCTTCATACTGGGAATGTAGGCTTCAAAGGTCGCCGAAGCTGATTTGGCCTTCCTCAGACTGTTGGGATTGTTTTTCACGGACGGAACATCCAGCAGGCCTGGATCGAACGCCGTGATGTTGGTTGTGATGTACGCGCCCTTTTCTTTCATCAAAGCGGATATTTCACAATCGAAGTGAAATCCGTGTTCGATGGATTTCACCCCGGCATTCAAGGCATTGATGATCGCTTCCTTACGATAGGAATGTGCCATGACATAGGTGCCATATTCGTTGGCAACCTGAACAGCGGCCTCGATCTCTTCCTTGGAGCCAGCGAGCAACTGCCAAGGGTCGAAGGCCGAAATCACCCCGCCAGACTGCATGAACTTCAGCTGCGTTGCTCCCATGCGCAGGTTGTTGCGGCCATACAAGTAGATGTCATCTACCCCGCTGGTCTGTTGCGCCATGTTCAGATTGCCGAAGTTGGTAACGCCACCCGGCGGAGAAGTGAAGGATGCAAAATCGGCATGGCCGCCGCGTGTCCCGAGGAATGCGCCCGAAGGATAAAACCGAGGACCGACGATCTGCCCTGCATCAATCGCACGCCGGAGCCCGCCATTGGCGCCGCCGGCGTCACGCACGGTTGTGAAGCCCTGCATCAGATACATCTCGGCCATCCGGGTGCCGTGGATTGCGAAATCCTCCCAGGTTGAGTTTGTTTCCATCGCGGAAATCGATGGCCCCATGAGCATCAAGTGAGCGTGGTTCTCAATGAAACCTGGCGTTAGTGTACGACCGTCTCCGTCAATCACAGTCGCGCCCGGAGCATCAATGGCCTCGGTCGAGACGGTCTTGATCATGTTGCCCTCGACGAGCACCGAGGCGTTCTCGATCCGTGCTTCGTTAACTCCATCAAATATATGCACATTTGTGAACAGGATCTGACTCACATCTTCATCTTGGCCAAGCGCTGTTGTCGCCATTAAGGCAACAGCAGCAGTTGAAAGGATCTTTTTCAGCATCTCTCTCTCCAAACAGGGTCCATTCAGAACAGCGTACCACGTCGTCCTGGGGCGAAATTGTCCTAAGCTGACCTGTCAAAACAAGATAACTTAAAGAATGACAATTTACGGCTATCAAAACCGAATATGATGTCTTCATGAGGCGTGAAATGAAGCTAGCTGATTCGAATAGGTTGAACTCTGAGCCACTTGTCAGATTGATGACGGTTGAACCCTTCCTTTCCCACGTCAGATCGCGGGGTGTGGACACAAGATCTGCATTTGCGAGCATGGGATTAAATGAGAAGGAGGTAGGCGATCCGGATCGCCTGGTGCATGCCGAGGTTGTCTATGGTCTGACCATCAACCTGGCCGCTGCGGCGAAGGACCCCTATCTCGGCGTTTCGGTGGGTGAGGAATACGACGTCATGACCTGGCCGCACTGGGCAGATGCGATCCGCAATTCGCAAGCTTTGGCCGGGTTTCTTATACAACTGATAGAATCCACAAAAAAACTCAGTTCCGCAGTGACCCACTCACTGGAGGTAACCGCTCAGTCGACGACATACCGAGCAGACCGTATATCAACCGGCGGCAACTCATGTGGTCAAGTGGACGGGTTTGGCTTGGCGACTTACCTGCGGCTCTTTGGCCAAATGAATTCCCTTGATTGGTCACCAACGGAAATACGCTACGAAACGGCTACTCCAGAGGCTATACCCCCTAACTACAAAGGGATAGCTGTCTCGCGTGCTGAGCCGGGGACGGTTAAGCTCATTTTCCCCACAACCTGGCTGCACTCCCGTTTGAGTCCGGTCAGAATACCGCGCCCAGAACAGGCGCTGGAACTGGAAACACCCTCAATTGCCTTGGCCGTCAAAAATGTCGCGTCAGATATTTTCGCGATGGACAAAGGCGATATGAAGCCAACAGTCGCCTCGCGTTTGGGTCTCTCGACATGCGATCTGGACGCGGCGCTGAAAAAGGTAGGAACGACATTCAACCAGGTCATGCTGGCGCATCGCCTGGAGACGGCCAAGTCGGCGCTATCCGGGACAGACAATGACATAGCTGAGATTGGTAGAAAATTGGGGTTCGCCAATGCCGCAAACTTCACCAGGTTCTTCAAATCCCGCGAGGGTGTCACGCCGCGCAAATACCGGAAATCGCTGACGTTGGGAAAAAATTCTGATTGATAGAAGTGGCGTTTCCTAAATGACACAAAAACCGCACACGCAATATGAGCCCCAACCGTGAGAGTAGAGTGACAATGGAATATTTTTGTAAGTTTCTGTCGGCATCAGCCATTGGGATAATATCAATCGCTTCGCCACAGAACACTGCACAGGCGCAGGAGGAAAGATCCCCGCTGACGCTCGATCTGGGCAACGACGTATCGGTGACTTTCCACGGTTACGTGAAAGCCGATTTCATATGGGATGACGGTCATGATCTTGGCAAGACGACCAGTGGGATAAAGAATATCGGCTTACCCGCTGGTGGCCCGGTTGGCAGTTTTGACCGGCAGCAACTGAACGAAACACGGATCGGTTTTGACGTACGGGGGCCGAACGACCTGTTCGCCCGATTTGAGGGTGACTTCTTTGGGAAAGATGACAGCCTGCGTTTGCGACATGCGTATATCGATTGGTATGGGGTCATAGTTGGCCAAAACTGGACCAACTTCATGTCGGTCGAGAACTTGGCTGACACCGTTGATTTTCAAGGGTCGCTCGCCTATCCGTTCTCACGAGTCCCGCAGGTACGGTATACCTATTCGGGTTGGGATAACATTTCTCTTTCCGGGTCGGTAGAAGAAGACAAGACCAACAAAAACGAGCTTACCTATACCATGGCTCTGCGGTATGGGCTCGAGAGCGGTATGGTCCGCATGGCCGGACTTTATCGCGACACAGTGGTTCCTGGGTCGAACGTTAACGGTTGGGGTGTGAACCTGTCCGCTGTTTTTGGTCTCTGGCAGGGCGGCAAGCTCAAGGCTAACTTCACGACCGGGAAAGGCATTGCCGACATTGTGAACGCAGGCTTGACTGGTAATGCTCTTATCATTGGGGGCGAGGCGGTCGGTGTCAATTCGGCCGCTTTGACCGTTTCGCAACAGGTCAATGATAAGCTCAAATTGGCCGTGACAGGAGATTGGCTGAACCTGGAACAATCCAGCGGAACTGATACGGATAGTCTGTCATCTGTTCACCTGTCAGCCTTCTTTGAAGTCTACCGAAATACCACTCTAATGGCTGAATACTACTCAGGTCGGCGCACCCAAGGGAACGGAACCAAATTCAGTTCGGATCGCGTTCAACTGGCGATCAAATATGCCTTCTAGCCGGTTGCCTTCTTTGGCCGGTAAGGCTTGAAGAGCCCGGCATCGACCAGGGTTTCGCAAGCGGGCCAAGGTCCGCATTAGTTCGATTGGCAATAGCGGCAATGTCTGCAAAGGGCTGAGGACCGCCGCTAGGAAAACTTCGCTAAAAGGTCTGCTTTGAACGAAGTGAGGGTCCTAAGCGCAGGCACTTCCGTGTTTCTTTCTCGTGTATGACCGTCGTAGGTGTCGGTTTTAAATTGAGGTCGATAGAAGAATTACACTGCCACTTTTTGGGGGAATTGAGCTTCTCGTTATTCTTGCATTACCAGGTCTTCAAAGCGCGGGGCTCCTGTTTCTGGAAGCGTTGCGAAGCGGATCCCGTCCAACCCTATCTCATCTCGAAGCTTAGCTAGTTGATTTAACTCGTATCCAGATCCCTGCGGGACGATTAATAGCGCTTCAGGTACTAGCTTCCGTAGCAACCACAGATAACCAAGTGTGTTGACTGTGAACTGTCGCTCTACTCTTTGCCGGTAGGCATTGATCTCAACGGCCACTTTGGGTTTGCCGTCAATTTCGACGACATAATCAGGATAGAGAGAGCCTAAGCTTCGCCCGTCCTTTAGCTGCATGTTCTCGGTCCCAAACACCTTGGGGCCGTGCTGCATGAGAAATTTGAAAACGGTTTGGTCGAATATTTGCGCTCGTTGTGGTGAAGACAGCTTTGAAAGATCTGCATTTGCGTGTTGGTCAACACGTTCTTGTCGGAGTCGGTCGAATTCAGCCTTTAGCTGGACCTGCCTCATCTGCCCCCCGAACACCTGCGGAGCGAGTTTTTCCGCTGTGACTTGATCCAGTTCTTCTATTTTCATCAAAAAGAGTACCAACGTCATGCCCAACCACGCTGGTCTCTCTTTTTCTACATTTGGGTGTCTCTTTTTTAGCCATTTATATGCTTCCAGCGGGTTTCTCAGAGTGTGAGGTCGTTTCCCTCTTAGCACGGCAACCCGGTTTAGAACTTCTGAAGGTGTGCGAAAGCCATATTTTATTGGGTTGTCGACTGCTTCTTCCAGGGCTTCACCAAAATCCACCCAACTCTCTTTTTTTGCCACGTCTTCGAGGCCGTTGCTATTTAGCATCGGTTTTCACCATTTTTGTAACACTGCAATATCTAATTGCATTTGGCAATGTCATCATTGTAGGGATAACCCTATGAAGAATGACAGTAGAGCAGAAAACCCAGCACGCCAAGCTTGGCAAAAAGGGCAAAAGAAAAAGTCCCACTTCTTGTCGCCAAGGAAAGCGCAAGGAGTGATCCAGACTGAAAGCGGGCTTGAGGCAAGCTTTGCGTTTGGCTGTGACCTTCACCCAAAGGTCAAGGCCATCCGACCTCAACCTTGCACATTTGACCTCAAGTCGGGACGCTCGTACGCGACAAAAGCCGAGTTGATCAACAAATTCAAAGGAACGGGATACAGGCCAAAGCCCTATACGCCGGACTTTGAAGTTCACTGTTTTGGCGGTCGAAAGCTGTATGTTGAAGTTCGCCACTCCAGGCTTCTCCAGCGCAATGATCGTACTCTTTTGCTGCCTGGCATTTTCAAAGCCCTTGGCCTGGAGCTATTGATCATCACTGATCAGTTTCTCACCAGAGACTTGGTGCACAACATCAGATCACTTCATCCCTACTTGAGAACATCGCTATCAGATGGGTTTTTGGACGCTCTATCCTCAGTGGGTGAACAATCGTTCAGACTGGAGTGGTTATTAGCCAGTCTTGGATGCAGGCAGGAAGATTTGCTCAGTTCAATCGTGTCAGGCTACGTCGCCGTTGACTTCAGGGCCGGGATGCTCCGCCCCAAGTCTATTGGTCGAGTGTCGCGAGGCGACACGTCTTATCTGGAGGTATTCCCTCTATGATTGACGCTGAACAGTCTTACGTCGGATGGCAAATAATTGTCGAAAGTGAGCCCTATGTGATCGATGAGACCGATCACCGTCACAACCGCGTTGTACTCAGGGATGAGGATGGGACCCAAAGGGAGATCACAAGTGATGAGTTTCGGGAGCTCTTCGCACTGGGTGCCGTAGCGCACCCGTCTGGTCCATCGGCATCCTCCAGAAGGTTGGGCACTCCGGAAGAAAACAGCGAAACGCGATTCCGAGAATTGGTTCTTCGAAGGTCTAACGAACTTAAGCAGCAAGGGTACTCGTTGCCAAAGCGAAGAAAGAAAATCATGGAAGAGCTTGAGGCTCATCCACTGCTAACGGCACGAAAAAAACCGTTCCCGTCAGTCAGGACCATGCAGGCATGGCGCAAAGAATATCTTGAGAAAGGTAAGGATGGATTGCGGTCCAAGAGCTTCAAGTCTGGAAACCGCACAGCAAGGTATGACTTTGAGTTCCGAGAGGTCGTCTTGGATCTATTGGAAAAACACTTCATCGAGAATGACTTGAAATCCATCGCCTGGATTTCACGGCAGGCTGAGAGGATTTATCTCAGACAATGCAAAGTCGAGGAAAAAACACCCGGTCCGTATGGACGGAAATGCGTTGAAGCAATCGTGTATGCCCTCCCACACGCAGGACTGCTTAGAAGGCGCGCCGGGGATGAAGAGGCGGATAAACGCTACCTCATGGCCCTGGAGTATCAGAGGATCTCAACCCCGCTCGAAAGAGTTGAGCTCGACTGCACTGTACTCGATCTGTGGTGCGTTGATGATGACGGGAACCCGATTGGTCGGCCCTACGTCTGTGTGGCAATAGACTGCGCGACCGGCATTATTCTTGGGATGCAGCTCAGCTGGAGTCGCCCAGACGCAGCCTTCGTGTCGCGGACTGTGAAAGAAATTCTGGAACCCAAGAGCCCAGAGTTCTTCTTGATGCATGGTATCGAAAACGACTTTCAAACATTCGGGACGCCTCAGCTTTTGATTACCGATCAGGGATCTGAAAACAGTGGTGATGTTTTGCAATCTGTTATCGACTGCTCAAGCCTGGAATGGCGCAAAATGATCCCGGGTCGCCCAGACAAGAAGCCCTTCATCGAAAGGTTTTTTCTGGAGCTTAGCCGTTTTGTGACGCAGTATCCTGGTGCCTCACAGACTTCCGTAATTGGGCCAAGAGATAGAACGGAAAAAGCCAAGCTGGAAGCATGTTTGACGCTTCAGCAAGTCGAAACACTACTTCAGAGGTGGCGATACGACGTATACGCTCGGATGCCTCGACGTAGGGTGCAAAACGTGCTTCGGACCATCGAGTGTCCGATGCAGTCCTGGAAAAGGACTTCGTTGGAGTGTTTTCTGCCATTGCCACCGACGCCTCATCAACTCCGTGAAATGTTCATGGTGCAAGCGGCAACGCGTTCGGCTCAAAGGTATGGTATTCCTTATCGCGGCGTAACCTATCACAGTCCGGAGTTGGCAAGTTACTTGAAACGTGTCGGAGTGCCGACTGAAGTTGATATCCGCATCGACCCAAATGACATCCGAGAAATCGCGGTATTGGACTACCTGTCCGGCGAGCACTTCTTTGTGCCGGCAAAATATGAAGAGTGCCCGGCGCTATCCTTTGATGAGTTGGCCAGACTTCGAAAGAAGACGCGTACTCCCGAAGATGAAGAGCTCAAGGAAAAGGCCTTGATTGCCGCGATGGCGCTGCACCTCTACGAGGAACAGAGCAAAGCCAAAACAACGACCGCAAGGTCCAAAGAGAAGGCTGCGAAGCAACAACGCCGCCATGATATCCTGGCCCAGTCTCGCAAAGCGATGGAAAGGACCGGGGTCACCGAACTGCCGATTTCGAATGAGATACCCAAATTCGAAATGCCCCAAAATATGCCCAGCTTCGTAAACAAAGGAGGCGAAAGCTAATGACCGACGCGTTGCTTGTGGCGCTTGAACAAACAATCCACCATCCGAGTTACGAAGAGGCATCAAACCGGCTCACTGAAGCCGTGTCCATCGCTCGTTCAATCCAAGGATCAGCCATCTTTCTTTCCGGACCTACGCGTTGCGGTAAATCGCAGCTGTTGCGGGACACTCAGGCAAAGCTCGGCCAACCGCCCGAACTGAGCAATGATCTGTTGGCGCTTTCCGGATTGGAAGGCGCTAGCGACTTCGTCATTGGAAGCATTCCAACCAAGCCAAACAGCAAAACTCTGATTACCGCAATGCTGGAAGCTGTGGGGGTAAAGGCTGGCCCCAGTCAGAGCGCACACGACTTACAGGCACGCTTGTGTTTTGCCGTTCGCGACAAAGGTATTCGGGTCATAGCGTTGGACGAATGCAGTCACTGCGCAGAACGAGGAGCCCACCTTTCCAAACGTGGAGCTACCGATCACTTCAAGTGGCTGATTGATCAAACTGGGATCACGCTGATACTCGCTGGCTTACCCAAGTTCCAAAGCCTCATTGATGAGAATGAACAATTGCGGGACCGAACACTGTCCACAATTGAACTTAACCCCTATTCGTGGTCCAGCGGTTCCGATGCCACTGGCTTTGCGACGGCACTTTCTGAGGCTTTGTGTAACCTGCAAGCCGCTGGAGCTCATTTGGACTTCGGCTTCGAAGACATGGTCGTTAGATTGTACGGCGTTACCGGCGGTCGCATAGGAATGATGGTGCGAGTTCTTCAGGTCGCTGTTCTGAAGATGAAATCCCAAACCCTGACATTCAAGGATATCTCTGACGGCGCACTGACGCTGACGCAAAAGAGCCTGAATGCTCGCCACTTGTTCGAAACTGAGGTTCCTCAGAAGATTGATCTTGTTCGCGCCTACATTCGAGTAATGCAAGACGCCGGGCTGGAGGTAACCCCCGAATCTCTCGCTGATCTGGAGGCGCTTGAGGCTGCATGAACACGCATTGCCCGAACCCTCTAGCACCGACGATTTCTGAAAGCCTGTTAGGTTACCTGAGGCGTGTAGGGCGTGCGAAAGCTCACTACGTTACGGCCGACTTCCTCGGAGAATTAGGCACAAAGTACGGGCGTACTCTAATTGACGCCCTTTCGGAGATCGAATGTGAACTGAGACTACCTCGCGGTTCACTTGAGCCACTTGCTCCACGCTCTCCACCAAAGGAAGCCTGCCGGGATTGGCATTTCGAGCGACTTCACTCTGACCCTGTGTGCCCGCAGTGCCTGGCAGAGAAGAAGCCATACCAAGCTTATTGGCGCCACGCCTTGGTCAGCGCTTGCCATGATCATCGTTTGAGGCTTGTCGATGATTGCCCCAATTGCAGAGAACGGCTCACCCCGAACACAGGGGGGTACTGTCTTTGCTCATGTGGGTTTACGCTGGATCGGCTTCCACGCATTCAAGCCCCCGAACACGAGTGTGCTGTTGCAGAAGCAGTCTCTGGCGTTGGACCCCTCGTCGCAACAGTCGAGACATCTCCACACTTGTTGGAGAATATTGGCAAGTTCGTTCACTTTTTGGCGTCGGGGTTTGGAGAAAACCGCACAGGAAAAGCCGGAAAAACAAAACGTCCGAGGACGGTTGAAGATACAATTCAGGTTTTGGAACCGTTGGCTACTCTGATCACTGATTGGCCAAAGGGCTTTGAATCCCATGTTGAACAACAACTAAGAGCAGGCAATCCTAACGCAGCGAGTGCGCCAGATCGTTTGGGCAATTGGTATCATCGGCTCATGCAGTTTCGAGATCCAGCTTATGCTCCGTTCAAAGAGGCTGTGGGGCGTGTAGTTGAAAGGGAGTTCAAAGGTTCGCACCCGGGACGCCTGGTTTCCAGTGAAACGAGAGACTGGTTGCCAGCAAAGACAGTCGCCGAACGCCTGGGAGTTAGCCCACAGCGCCTGGTCGAAGCTGTTCAGAAAGGGGAAATCGCCGGCAAAATCAACAAAAGCGGCTTCGGGCACCAGCATGTGGTAATCCCAAAATTTGAAGTGGCAGTCATAGCATCAGAACGCCGAGCTTTTTGGAGCGGAATGCAAGCCAGGGAGTTTCTCGGAGTTGGTCGCAAGCAATTTGACCTCCTCAGGGAATGTGGTGTGATCTTCGAAGTTCCAGAGTCCGAGCGGCCGGTACTTGCAGATGGAAGATTCTTTTCCACCTCCCTAATCGAACTTGTCGCACACATTCGAGTCGCGGCAACTGATGCAGGGGGCGACACCGTTGCCTTTTCAGACCTTACGCTGCGCCGTACGACAGATAAGGCTGCGATGAAGAAGCTAATGGAACTCATCTGTGAGGGAACAGTCCAGGCTTCTGCGGCTTCCCCTGATGCGAAACTTGCCGAGTTCAGGTTCTTGAAATCCGACGTCGAGCACGTTTTGAGATCAGAACGGCACTCATTGGACTGGACGGCCAACGATGTTGCGAAACTGACGGGGTGGAAAGCTCAATCAGTGACGCACTGGTGCAAGGAAGGGCTGTTGGAATCTCGCACGGTGCCGCATGGAACTGGGGTCAGTTTCCTCGTCAGTCCGGCGCAGCTGGCAACTTTCCAGAGCCGTTTTGTTCCCGTTGCTACGCTCGCAAAACACAAGGGAACAACGTCCAGGAAGCTACTTTCAGAATTCGCAAGGCTTGGGATCAACACCTACGGCGCCGAGCGCAAAGATGGAACGAGCCGAGGCCATCTAATCAGGTTTGCAGATCTGGTGTCGCGGCAGTCAGTACTGGCATCCTGCGCCGCCTCAGACTGAACCAACTATACTAGAAATCGAGCGGTCAAAGACAAGAAAAGGAAGACCAAATGAACGTCGCAATAAATCTCCCTGCACCGGTTAGCATCGACAAACGCTATCTGGGCTTTCAGGACCAATTCTCCTTTGACGTGCCTGGTATCAAGAGCAGTGTACACATGCATGTCTTTGCGTCGGCATGGACAGGTGAGGTTCGAGCTGTTTTGCAGAAGGCCAGTAAGAAGAAAAGCAGCTCGTGGTTTCTAAGCCACGTCGTGCTGCCGGATTACCGCACCCGAAACATCAGGCTTGGCGTGGTTCAAACCGATTTCAGCAAGCCATACAGCAATTCCGACTATGCCCTCGCACTCTTCGATGACGAATTGGTTCAAATTCGCTCTGAGATGACAGGCCCGGAAGCACGAAATCCGTGTGAAAAGTTCGCACGATTGTTCTACAGAAACTTCTGCGACACCGCCAAAGCACAGGCAACTGGCCGGAAATTCTCTGATCTTCGACACGATTTCATTGTCTGGACCAACCGCTACAACGCTGCCCAAAGAAGCCATTGACGGTCTACTAAGAGAAGATACCTGTAACGAGCGGAGGTTCGCAAAAGACATCTGGCGAGCCCCGTCTTTTCTCCGGCAGTTTCGTTCGATACATCGAAATGGTTCTTTAGGGTACGAAGCAAGCGTTCAAAGCCTTCTGCGATAGCGTCGAAAAACTCCTGCCTTCTGGTTCTCTCGGCTTTTGCCTTCTTGGCAGCAATCTGACAAAGCGCGAGCCTACGACACCTCCTGGTGCACTTCGATAACATTGCCTTCGGGATCGTGGAAAAACACCTGGTGCCATTCCTTGGCAAAGGCGGTCCCATAGTCGGAATAGGGGATGCCTTCCGCATCGAGGATTGCCTTGAAGGCATCGATATCATCTGTTCTGAAGGCAATATGTCCGCGTTCCACTGGATTGATGACCTCGCCATTTTTGAAAGCAACACCAAAGTCCCTCTCGGCGAGATGCATCTGCATCTTGCCTTCGGTGGCAAACCGGATCTTGCCAGAATAACCGTCGTCCACCGATGCCTCTGGCCTGGGAAAGGATTGGATCGGAATGTCATCTAGCCCAAGCACTTTGGTGTAGAATTGGTGGAGCCTGTCCACGTCATCAGAGACATAGTTGATGTGATGGAACTCAAGTTTCATTTTTAAGATTACCCTTCCTTAACTGAAGTACCGGGTGTGGATGCCAAAACCTGGTCGCTGTCTGATGGTGATCCTTTGCGACCCTCTGTTCCATCGATTGCACAGTTGTTACCCAAGAACAGACTGTCGGAACTTCTTCACCGCAACGTCATCGCTGAAGGCTTGGCTTGGAAACCGCGAAAAGAAACCATTGTGACCTCCGTGCCGGGTGAAGATTGGCTCCAGCGCTGCGCTCTCTGACAGCCTTTGGGCGTGAATCGACCGAACGATGGGATCATCAAGGGCAGTCAGTAGCGTTAAGCTGGTCGGGCAGCCCGCAAAGTCGTCTGGATGAATACGGTAAGCGTTAAAGTAGGCTTCTATGGAAGGGTATTCAGTCCACTGTCGAACCGAGAACTCCGTCAGGGACCGGATCGACTTCTTTGCCAGCACTTCCTGCACACCCTGCATTTCCGGGAATTCGGCCTGCTTCTCGCGGGACAGGTCAGCGAACTTCTTCAGAAAATACCGCCTGAAAATCCCAAACGCATCGATCATATCGCAGGTGTCGGAAGGTTCGATCACCGGGCTGACGGCCAGGACATGGCGCAACTGTGGGATCGGGTGTGCCTTCAAATCCCGAGCCAACCTCAGAGCAAAATTACCGCCAAGGGAAAAGCCCATCAGGCCAAGTGGCGTCTCGGGGCTTCGCGATGCGATGTCCCAAACAGCTTCGCGAATAAAATCATGTCTAGACAGATCTATCACGGCGGCATTCATCAAGGCTGCCTCGCCGTGTTCCGGCAGGGTCAAGCGAGCGACTGAGAAGCCGGCATCATGAAGCGCTTTTGCCGCTGAAACCACGTATGAGGATTGTGGTGTACCAAGCCATCCATGAAAGAGGATGATCATTCCTGCCGCATCAGGCCGTTCATTTAGATAGCAACTTGTCCGCAGACCCGGACCTGCATTCAGGACCAGTTTGGTCGTATTGCTTTCGAACTCCTCGCCCCGCTTCTTGCGCATGCTATTGCTTGCCAAGGCCGTTTGCAGCATTCCCGAACGCAGCCAAATCGGGGGGCGATAGTCTGAATTGACGGTCATATGGGCTTCACTCGTGCGTGCCTCTGTAACATCAGAGGACATTAAGGTTTCGTCCCAAATCAGCCAGAGGCAATCAACGCTGCAAATTGAGCATTTCGTTCAGGGTTCCATTCTCGGTGCTTGTGGGTTTCCAAATCAAAACCAGAGCTAACCTGACCCCTTGGAGAAGAACACCACTGAAACCCGACCTCCGATCTCGGGAACATGGTTTCGGGACAGCTGCTCGGCCGAGCTGATGACCTCACTCATCTTGTCAAAGATCATAGAAGAACTGTTCTTGTCGTTCGCAAGCTTTTCCAGAATGGCCTCCAGTGCGATGTAGCCCTTGGGAAGGCCTTCATAGGCAAAACTCGCGCGTACTTCGTGTTTTGCCTGCTCCCAGAATGGATCGAGAAGACGGCTCCAGGCTTCGCAGACCATCTCAACCGACTGGAGCGAGAGGTGACCAAACATATCGTGGTCATCAAGGTCCTGTCCGCTGCCGCGGCTCATAAACTGGGCACACGCCATCATCAGGCTTTCCACACGAGCCGGACGAAGATCCCACTCTGTCAGAGCGCCGACCTGGCCCGAAATAGCTTCGAGCGCCTCAGTCAGATCAGCTAGCGACATGCGTGATTTTTCCGCGCCCAGGCGCCTGGTTTGCTCAAAAGCTGCTTCAATCGACGTCGCACAAGACACCTGGTCCCGGTCCAAGGCCAACCCATCGTTCGTGCCTCGAAGCAAGACGAGGCGTGGCGGAAAGAAGCTGCCCGGCTTATCCACGCCTTTCAGATGGAGTGCTGTGAACCGTTCGCTGGATGAAAGAAGAGCAAGTTCGGCACCCCAGGTGCCGCGAATGTCGGCCTTTTCGACGAGCCTGATACGATCAGATGCAACTGAGAGCTTTGTACGGTTTAGAACGTCGTGGAAGTTTCCGCTCCGCAGGCTTCTTTGAGATCTCAGATACTCTATGGTGCTCTCGAGGATCACTTCTGCATTCTCAGGGTCTTCCTCCAACACAGCATCGATCAGGTCTTCGCCGGCCAAAGTTCGGTAATTGCCAATGCGCTGCGCAATCTTTTCATCCGAGGCGAACTGGCCCACTGGAATGTCGACGAGGTGATAGTTTACGGTGCCGAACTCGCTGTCGATCCGATCAATCCGACCGAGCCCCTGGATCAACTCCTTCAGGTTTGAAGTGGCACCCAGCAAGACCAATGTGTCGGCAGATTGCAGGTTAATGCCCTCCGCCATTTTATAGGTGAGAAACACAGAAGAAGGGCCAGTGGGGGATTTGCTCCCGCCGGGGCGGAAGTAGGATTCGACTGACTTGCCATCCTTGATGCGGACAAAACGCGTTGGCCCATCGTCAAAGACTGTCTCTACAGCCCTCTCCTTGTCTTTCGCAGGTACGCCCACGACGAAGTTTGTGTGGTGACCTCTTTGAGACAGCGCCTCTGCATAGATTTCCAAGGTGTCGACCCGCTCGGCAAGAAAGACCACTCGCTCCTTGCGTTCCTGGATCTTCAGACAAGTTTTGTAGCGCTTTTTGTCAAGTTCTCGCAGAGGGCGAAGGCTAAGTTTCTTCTGAAGAGCATCGCATTTTGGTGATGCCGGCTCGGCGTCAATTCCAAGAATTGAAAACATGTCAGCTTGGCGGTGACCGTCGTCTTGCTTGCATGTGCCAGTTTTACGCTCGAAATCCCGAAGCCACTTCCCAATCGCCCCGTGAGCCATTTCCCAGTGTGCCTGGGCGGAACTGACACGAAGGATGTTCAGCAGATTGCGGATGTAGAGCTGGTCCTGCGTACTTTGTTGCGTGTTCGCCTGCCCGAAGCGGGATTTTTCGACGGCCGTAACCCTGGCCCCGGGTGCGAGATCCTGGCAGAGCGAGACGATCTCGTCCAAATGAGCCTGTTCCGTCTTCGTTGTTTTCAACTTCTTGGCACGGCCGTGATTGGCGAGCTTGGGATAGCTGTGCTTCGTTCGATCCTTGCTTTCACCAATGCAACGCCTTTGCCTTCTTGTCAGAAAGGGCGAAAGGAGCTTTGAAAGCTCTATGCGGGCCTGTCTCGAAAGCGCGGATCCAGTTTCAGAGAACCCGGTAGTGCTGTCTCTCTGCCCATCCTCGCAAGGAAGAGCGCCCATTTCTCTTTCGAATAGACCTCCCATTTCCTGGATGAAGGCTGGCGTCGTATAGATCGACGCCCGCTTTTCCTGCATATGCGCAAGCCAGTCTACATCCCTGTTGCCGAGGAGTGTCGCTGAAAGGCAGACATTCCAGCCGGGCGGAGCAAGTTCGATGGCCGCAGCCATTTGAGACGCTTGCTCAAATCCCGGCGTAACGGTGTGGCTTTCGTCGATGATCAGGACGCCATACTGGTCGAGCCTGAGGCCGGATTTTCTATCGTCTCCCGCACCTCGCAAATGCTGCTTTGCAAGCATGCTGTTGGCGACTGGCACCAGGGAATTCGTCGAGTATTTTTTCCAGCTTGGAATGACCTTCGGAGGGGCAATCACGGCCGCATTCTTACGTGCCACCCCATGAACCGGAGACTTGGGAATGACCCGGGAAAACGTTTCGGAAAGCGCTTCTGCAAGGTGGCAGCCAATTTCAGTTTTGCCGGAACCCGTCGGCGCTTCGACGAAGGCGAGGCCGTGGTCATAGACAATCGAACAAGCCTCATAGGTCAGATCTTGCTGGTAGGCATAGAGCGTATGGGATGTGATGTCTTTTCGGTCACCGGTGAGCCAGGGCTGAAACCCCTTTTGCTCGCAAATCATCCGCGCGACTGCATCTTCGGCTGAAACCGGTTTGATTAGCTTGTCGAGGATTTCCAGGGCTTCTGCGTTCCAATCGACAGAACACTCCCAAATCTGCTCGGCTGCCCGCTGCCTTACGGGCTGAAGGGCGTGAGACCCGGCATCCAGCCCATCAGCGTATTCGATGTTTTTATACAAACCTGATCGGGAGAAGTTTGCCGAACCCGCAACGGCGCCGACCGGTGAGCAGACGATTTTCGAGTGCATTTTTCGATCACTTCGAGTGCCGAGAGTTTCCCCGGCAAGTTCAGGGTCGAACACGCGAAGATCGATGTTGCCTCGTTGGATGGCGCTCTTGGCCAGCACCGCCAACAAATCGTGCTCTTCTTCCACTTCAAGCCCGGATTTCTCGAGCCAGTAGAGCGTCATTTCTTCGGAGACAGGCTTTGCCCGACCAATGCGCTTTGCGTTTTGCGTATCGATCCCGAAAGCGATCCGGATGCGGTCGTCGCTTTCGTTCTCCGGGTTTCTCAGATCAGGCAGCTCATTCATCAAAATCGACAGGGACGACAGAAAGTCCTGGTATCCCGTGACGATCAGACAGTCGCCTGAAACGATATGCGGGCGATAGAGATCAACGACAGGGTGATGAATATTGGTCCCAACCTTCGCGACCGTGTCCGCATCCCTGATGAGCAGCGAAGTATCAGCTGGTTTCAAAATCTTGTCTGGCTTGGCCCGAAGCCAAGGCGGAAGCCTAAACATGGATTGGCCTAATCTGACATTTGAGGCAATTGCCCATGCGAGCAACCGGTTCTGGGAAACCCGATGATGCAGAAAATTTGCCCGAAAACAATCGGATGCAAGCTCTGTCGTGGGAGAACATCATTGTCCGTTCCACTTTGCTCCTGAATCTGGCCATCGGGCTCGCTTTTCTGAGTTTGCTTCGGCTGGGTGCCAGGGAAAGATCTTCGCTAAGTAGTTGCTCAACCATCCGTGTCCCTCCGCTCGCTTGTTGCCACCTCCGCAATCTTGCGAACCAAATGCCAGACGCTGGTTCGACGTGGGTGGTTCCTGATCCATCCGGTGAAATCGCTGGCCGCGACATCCAGGTCCGGCGCTCCATGCTCAACCACCCTGACCTTGTAGTCACTGACGTCAGCGAGATCTGACATGTTTCCGGCCAGCGCCTTGGCGACCGGGGTTTCGTTCACATAGACAACAACTGTCAGCATCCTTGGTCCTTTCATTTGTTTGGTCTCGATAATCACCGGGCAGGCTCCGAGCCGCCGGGCGCACGCTCCGTCAGTTTCGGGATAGGTCTCTCGATTTGAGGTGCAGAAGGCCGCGGACCAGCCGATTCAGGATCCGCACAGACCTGTGGGTTTTGTAGGTTTCGGTGAGGGCCTCGACATCACCGAGATCAAGCTTGAAGAATTCTCGCCTGAGCCCGTGCTCTGAGGCGTATTCATCCACCAGGCTTTCGATGATCTTGGGTAGCTGATCCAGGGTGGGCGCCGGGATCTCATAAATCGTACAGCGGCTGCGCAACGGAGCCGGAACGTTTCCAAGATCATTCGCTGTCAGAAGCCAGGACACATGAGAGGCATCGACATCAGTCGCCAGGTACTTCTCGCGGTATCGTCTGGCTTCCATCGGCTCCAGCATGCCCAGAAGCTCTCCGGTGATGTCCCCGTTGCGTCCTGAATGGGTTTTGTCGATCTCGTCCAGGATGATCACCGGGTTCAGAACCCGGGCCGAGGCCACGGCTTCCGTCATGATCCCAGGATGTGCGCTGTGCCATCCCGCCGACAGGCCAAACAGGTGGTTTTCGGATTTGCCACCAACATTGGCGATCTGCGCATGAAGCCCCAGGGACGTGCAGATCTTTCGGGCAAACGCAGTCTTGCCAACCCCGGGTGCGCCAACAAGCAATGTGGGCTGGATGTGAATGATGTTCGATCCCATGCCCCAATCGCGTTCGATGCCCTGGGCAATCCCTTCGATGACCCGCTCGCAATGCGGGAACCGGCTGGACATGTTTCGAATCCTCTCCAGATCGGCAAGAGAGGCCAATCGGGCAAACCTGTCACTCCATTCGGTGAGCGCCTTGATATGGGCCGGCATGTCCCGTTGAAGGGTCTTGGGCAAATACTCGAAGTCCTCCTTGTCGACGAGGTAGCGGGCAACTCTGGACTTTTTCCTGCCTCCGGCAGAGGCGTTCTGAGTAGTTGCCTTAGCATGAGCCTTCGCGATGAGGGCCATGACATTCAGCCAAATTTCCCTGGTGGCCATCTGATCCATTGCTTTGCCGCCGCTGATGGCTGCAAACGGATCGATCTCTGCCAGCCGATCAAATTCAACTTCTCGCCACTCTTCCGGGTCATCGCTGTAGCGTGCTGACTCTTCGACCCGATTACACAAGACCTCCCTGAGGTCTTCGATTTTGGCCGTTTCGAGAACCATGCTTTTGATGATCTCCCAATGGCCGCGGTCTCTCACAGCATTCAGGGTCAGCCTGACGATGTCCGCGTTGTTGTGATCGAGCCCGGCCAGGGCAAAGATCTCGCCGTCGATCCAGTCTGTATCGCTCCCCATGTCACCAGCCCTTCGAGACGCAGGCGGGGCATCTGTGACCGGACACGCCCCAGGCGATCTGCCCGTGGTAACCGCAGCTGCGGCACTGGAGACCTTCACTTCGGACACGGGTATTCAGCCCAATTCTCGGGAAGTTCTTCATCCGCTCGGCGGCCGCCTCATGGGCATGCCAGCAACATAGGGTGGCAAACCAGTAACCGACGCACTGAAGCGTCGAGGCATTCCCGCAGCGCTCGCAGGAACGGTCGGCTTCCTGAATGGCATCCATCAGGATCGACTGGATGAACGGCTCCTCTCGCACCCCATCCAGGTAGATCCTCAGAGTCCCGTATTTCTGCTTGATCTGGCCAACTGACGGATAGCTTTTCCCCTCCGTGTCACAATGGGTTTTGATGTTCTCAAAACACTCTGAGACGACCCGAACCCAGCCGACATTTTCTTTGCCGAGATGGTTCTCCACGGAGCCGCGGACGTCCTCATAGTCGAAATCCTCAGCCATCGGAGGACACCACTTCGGCTTTGAGCCTTTCCCGTACGTTGCTGAATCCCAGGCTCTCCAACTTGACGATCATTCGGCGAAGACCTTCTTCAGTCTCAGCCAGCACAACCGACCGCAAGGCGCTGAAATCACTGTCGGGCAAGTCAAACAGGAGGTCAGTAACGCGTTGATGAGCTCGGCTATCCGCATCAAAATCAGCCATCGGGAAGACGATCTTCATCACGGCGTCCGGACCCAAAAAGCGCCTGCTCTCCAATTCGAGATCGGAGTAAACTCGGCCGGTGTTAAGATCAAAGAGCAGCGCCTCTTTGAGTTCGCGATTCACAATCCTGGATTTGAGTTCTGCAACCAGGTCGCTGTTGGGAAGTGCTCTGAGTGGGCGTTTGGGATCGCCGCTGAATTCGGGTTCATGTGGCATGCTTTGCCTCCAAATGACGATGGGAGGCATCCGAAACAATCCGACTCAAGCATATGAATCTAAAGTGATAACGGGAGGTTAACCCTCACTTGCGCACCAATGCTGCCTCCCACAGGTTTCCGTGTGGGCTATCGACCTCAGGTCGATATTCGTTGGCAATGGATGCGTGCGTAGGTCATGCCCCAAGGCTGCGGGAAGTCAGACCTGTCCGTCAAGATGGAGATTTCAGAATCCGCAAATTCACCGCGTAGTTCCGGGAACCTTCCCGCTTGAGGTGTGTGAATTTCAGTCACTCAACCGGATTTCAGATGCAGATTTCGTCTGGCTTCGCAGTTGGGAGGCCAAAACGATTCGTCTCGCCGGGTGGTAGCTATCAAGCCGAAACGAACATTTGCTTGACCGGAACAAAGGACCGCTCGCAGCCCAATGCGGACCTTTGTTGGTTACCCACAACTTTGCGGAAAAGCGGACTTAGCATGCAAAGGCTCATTGCCGTGGGGAAGACCTAGAATTCCGGGCCGCAACTTATCCGGCCCGGAGGACGCTCTTATCTATCAGTTGGGCTTCTTAGTCAGACTCTGAGCAAACAGTATGTCTTCAACGAGTTTCTGAGTTTCAGGCCGCAAATTTTCGATCCCGCCATAGAGCGGTCCATGTCCCGGTGGTTGGTCGGGGTAGAATTCTTTCATGGCAAGATGGCGTTGAGCCATCAGGCTGAAATTGGCGCCAAACCCAACTCCAATGCGAATGGAATCCTGCGGTCGATCCTCACGCGGATTCTTGTAGAGGTCATACATCGCAGCGAGGATCGGATTTCCGCCGGGCGGTGGCAAATGCATCTTGTATTGCTGCTTGACCAGCGATCTCAGCACGAACCCTTCGTAGACGAAAACATAATCCCGGCGTCCATGCGTTTCGCCAAGAAGCCAAAGCGCTGTTTGATCGACACCGTCGATGATCCGGTCGCGTGGGATGCTTGCCTCACCGTCGCCCAGCCGCGCAAAGGTGCTGAACAGGTCTGAGACATGGGTGATATCTTTGACCCGTGTCCCTTCCTCGATCATCCCCGGCCAGCGGACATAGGCATTCACGCGGACGCCACCTTCCAGGTGCTCGGTCTTGCCACCGCGATAAATCCGGTCGGACTGGCCGCTTTTGTCAACGAATTCCATGAACGGGCCGTTGTCACCCATGATCACGATGACCGTGTTGTCCGCGATCCCCAGTTCCTCGACCCGGTTCAGGATTTCACCGATGTAGCCATCGACCTTGACGATAGCTTCGGGGATAGGCCCGCCGTTCAGCGTTTTCGCCTGCTCGATATCCGTCCTGGTGAAGCTGATCGGGAACAGCGGCCAGTATTGCAGAAAGAATGGTTTGTCGCCCGCAGCAAGCTTTTCCAACTGGCCCAGGGTACTCTGCTTGTAGCGCTGCCCCATTGCAACGTAGTCGTCCTGGGAGAACTTCTGCCCCGGCTCCATGTGGACTTCCCTGATCGCCCCACCTTTTTCACCAGCGGTTCCGTAGACCATTGCATATGGGTCGATGCGGAACGTGTCATCCAGCATCAGGTCGGTGGTGCGAAGCCGCAGATCAACACCATCAACATGCCCTTCGTTCAGGGCGGTCGAGTTCATTAAGGCAAGCTGAGCCTGCTGGTGAATCGGGTGCTCGGCGTAATCGAAACCCTGATTGATTGCATAGCTCTGTTCGATATCGCCCATGTGCCACTTACCGATATGGGCGGTGGCATAGCCGTTTTCGCTCAGAACTTCGGCCAGTGTCACCTCGCGATCTGCCAGGCCCTCGCCTTCGGGCACAGCCTTAGCCTCGTCAAAGCCGGTTCGGACAGGGTGACGACCGGTCAGCATGGCAACCCGCGTCGGCGTGCAAGACGGCTCCGAATACATCCTCATCATGGACATGCCCTGCTCGGCAAAGTTCGAAATATTGGGGGTTCCGTAGCCGCGGATCACATCCAGGTCGGGCATACCAACTTCGCCAAAGCCAATGTCGTCCAGCAGGATGTAGAGAATATTGGGGGGGTTGCCGCCATTCCGTTCGCGAAATTCAGCCAACTTGGCGTCAATGTCCTTATCCTCAACCGCCCAGCGTTCCCCGTGCTGACGCTCCAGAATTCGATATTCAGCGTCGCGGACAATCGGAGCCTCTTGTGCCAGGGCGACCGATGGCAGGGCCAGGGTCGCCAGGCTACAGAGTATCTGTAGATAGTGTTTTCTTGTGTGGGCCATGTTTTCTTTGCTCCATTGTCGTTTCGCCAAATTCGATTTTCTGTGTCGAAAAGGTTGAACAATTGCCGTTTGTTCCAGCGGCAAACCGGGTGCTTTCGCGCGGACTGGCTCGGTGCCCGTCAGGTCTCCTGAAGCTTCTTCAGTATCTCCTCTTTCAACCCTTCAAGGCTGTCGCGAAGATCTGATTGAAGTCGGCGTGCTCCGTTGTCCCTAATCGCAGGAAGCGCGTGGAGATCTTTCATCAGCAGCTCGAAATCCTTGCAGATTTCGTCCAGTGCACAGTCGCAACTGCGCCGTTCTTGGATCTCGCCCGCCAATTCTGCGAAGCTTTCTTCGATTGCACCCATTTGCCTTCCGCAATTCCGTCAGAGTTCCGGCCAACAGTGTGCGCTTGCGATCAGCTGCGCCAGTTTCACACGGTGTGAAAGGGGTGAAACACTTTTGATTTTGGGAGCTTGTGACTAACCTGACCGAATGAATGACACCTCGAACAATTCCGAACCAGACTGCTCAGCCGCTGATTTGTCGACCGAAGCCGACATCCTGGGCGAGTTGCAAAGGGTCAGATCGAGCGAGATGTTCAAAGGGGCCAGTCGACTCGGAGACCTGCTTGACTATGTGGTGAACCAGAACCTTTCCGATCCATCCAGGAAGATCTTCGCGAAGACAATTGCCGAAGAAGTCTATGGTCGCTCACCCGATCAGGACACTGACAATCACAATATCGTTCGAGTCGACGCAGGACGCCTGAGACGCCGATTGGCCGAGTATTATGCTGGACCCGGGCAAAATGATCCCTTGTTCATTCACGTCGACACCGGCGGATATGTTCCGCGGTATGAAATTCGGCGAACCGAAGACGTCGAGACAGAAGCTCGCCACCAGGCGGGCGATTCTCCGCCGCCCGCTCGGAGCGGTAGAAAGACCCTTGTTGTTCTGACCTTGGCCGCTCTGTTAGTGGGCTTCGGCTTGGGTGCTTTGATTCACCCGTTCGGCAGGTCGACAGTTGAACAACCTCTGCAACTGGAACATTCCGGTGACCCGAAACTGGAAGCAGAACGACTGGCCAGACTGGCCAAGTCTCCGTCGAGCCTGCAAGCCGTCACCTTGTCGGATCACGCACGGAATCTCATTTTTCCAATGTTCGAACGACAACAGCTGGAGCTGTCTCTGGCAATGTTCCAACAGGCGATCCGCAAGGATGCTGGGTATTTCGGGGGACATGCTGGATCTGCACAATGTCTTGCTGCGATGGCCATTTTCCTTCCCGACGGGCCAAAAAGAACGGAGCTGATCGAGGAAGCACGCCAAAGCGTTGATCGCGCAGAAGAGCTCTCGCCGACGAACTCCTGGACCCAATCAGCACTTTCTTGGGTGTTGTATGTGGAAGGCGATATCGAACAGGCCAAGGAACATGCTGACATAGCCTTGAACCTTGCTCCGGCAGATGGGAACGTTTTGGATTTCTATGCCATCCTTATGCTCTTTGTTGGTGAATTCGAGGCCTCCCGCTCGGCATCCGACATGGAACGGTTGAGAACCTCCGGCCTTGGCAGGTTTGCAAACCTCAGCATAAACGGGGCGGCAAATTTTCATCTTGGGAATTACCAGGAGGCTATCGTCTCCTTGAACGCCGCCACAGCTTCCGGTGATCCATTTTCCGCTCCTACTCTCGCCTATCTCGCAGCCTCTCACCAAGCGCTTGGCAATACGAAAGATGCCAAACGGTATGTACTGGAGCTCGCAGAAAACTGGCCGGACTTTGATCCGGAAGTCACCTTGAGGCGCCTGTACAAGAGCCCCGATCAAGTGGCCGAGATAGCTGACAAACTGACAGAGGCAGGCTGGGCAAGAAAACCGTGAAGCGACACCGGTAAATTACGGCAAGTAATGGCGAGCAATCTTGGGCTGCTCGCAGCCCAATGCGGACATGAGAATAGTGCAGTGCCGCCGGATTCTGATCGTTGAATACGTATAGGTCAAATGGCCGTTTAGCGAGCCTTCCGAAAGTCTCGAGGCGACTTTCCTGTCCAACCTCGAAACGCTCGTGTGAAATTAGAACTGTTCGTATATCCGAGGCTTTCAGCAATGGAAGCGACAGTGTTTGAAGAACTGGCAAGGAAACCTATGACTACTACGGTCGAGACGGAGTCAAAGGCCCGGTGGCGGTTCCGACCTTCACCAACGCGCATATCGGTGACCAGGGCATGCAATCTCTGATCTCCATCGGCGAGCACTATGCCGACAAGATCGTGCAGCCTTCGCTGACCATTTACAGCAAGTCGGCCTTCACCGCGATTTGCTCAACCGCGTTCGTCGAGAAACTGACCAACGAGCACAAGGAGCTGGCCTTTGACGAGTTCAGCCATGTTGACTTCTACTACACGCCGGAGGCCGTGAAAGCATCGACTGATGCTGTGGCTGAGTTCTTCAACGCATAAACCCATTGGTGGAGGTCGTAGCAATCTGACCTCCGCCTTCTCCGGCAAATAGGCAGACAATGGTGCGATGCCAAGCATCTGCCCTAAGCCAACGTTTGCCGTACCTATTCGGCCGAACGGTGCAGCAATTCCGATGGAATTTTCAGGCCCGGTCCGCTTAGAGGTCAACTCGACTTCTTCCGGTCGTATTGCATGCGAAACTGCCTGACTTCATCCATCTGCTCATGCGACCAGAAGACAAGTGGCTTGAGCATCTCGAGTAAACTGCGGCCCAAAGGCGTCAATTCATAGGATACGGCCACTGGTGGCCCTGGATCGACAGTGCGGGTCAGGTAACCGTCACGCTGCAATCCACGCAGGTTTTCGGTCAGTACACTTTGTGTGACGTCTCCGATGCAGCGCTTGAGGTCGCCAAAGCGTTTCGGCTCATCCTCCAGCGCAAGGATGATGATCATTCGCCATTTGCCCGTCACATTGGACAGCACGGAGCGAATGGCGCAGTTGGACGCTTCAGCTTTGTTAGCAACACCTATTGGTAGCATCTCAATCTCTGGTAGTGTTTCAAAACTTGCCTACACAGTAATCCAGTGCCACCCTCTGCGCAACACCTTGATACTATGTCTGGTAGTGTTGGGCATACCTAGTCAGTTTAAAGTACGTAATTGCAATGTGGTACTGTTTTGATACCACGTAGTGAGAGGATACGAATCGAAAGGTAAAACCATGTCTCCCACAGAACTCGTCATCGCCCTTTTCACCGCGGCCTTCATCGAACACGACCCGGAAGCGACGCGGCAACTGGTTACGCCGGACTATGTTCAACACAACCCACAGATCCCGACCGGCGCCGACGGGCTGGTAGGCTTGATACCTCTGGTCGAGCAATCCGGGATGACTGCAACCAACCATAGGATCATTACCGAAGGTGACATGGTCGTGCTGCACAGCACTTTTGATAACGCAGACGCCTTTGGCGCACCGACGCTTGCAGCGTTTGACGTTTTCCGGGTGGAGAACGGCAAAGTTGCCGAGCATTGGGATAACTTGCAGCCAGTTCCCGAAACAACAATGTCGGGCCGGGGTATGACCGATGGTGCGACCGAGATCACTGATCTCGACAAAACCGAAGAAAACAAGGCGTTGGTTCTTGGATTTGTGCGCGATGTCCTGGGCGGTGCGGCGCCAGAAAAGGCGCCGATGTATTCCGAGGTCTACATGCAGCACAATCCCAATCTCGCTGATGGCCTCGATGGTTTGTTTGAGGGCACCAAGGCCTGGGCTGAACAGGGGAATGTCATCACCAAGTTCGAGCCGCAGATCGTTGTGGCAGAAGGCAACTTTGTCTTCGTTGCGTCCGATGCCACCGTCAGCGAGAAACCCTGGGCTTTCTTCGACCTATGGCGGGTTGAGGATGGCAAGATCGTAGAGCACTGGGATGTCGTTGCGCCCACCCCTGCGGAGATGGTGCACGGGAACGGAAAGTTTTAATAGCCGGCGAGGAATGGCGGGTCAGGATCTGCTGGCCCGCCAACCAGGCCGGTGGTCACTGGAAGCGGCTTGCCTAACCCCTTCCGAACCAAACACGAGAGAACAGTCGGTCTTTGACTACAAACTGGTGGTAAATTGCGCCGGCGACATGCAGGGCGATTAGGGCAAACAGCAGTTTTGTGAAAATCCCATGGGCAATTCGTGCTGAGTAAATGGAAAAGTCGGGTGGCAAACTGCCTTCGCCACCAAACACAACTCCCGGCAATCCAGCCTGCATTGCGGTCCCAATGCCGCTTCCGGCGACCAACAGGGTCAGCAGATTGAGGGAGACATGCGTTGCGACGCCCAATTTGTCCAAAGCAGCATTTCCAGTGGTGGCGTGAGGAGGTTGTTCGCTGATCTTGCGCCAGATGATCCTGATGATGGTCAGCAACAAGATCACCCCGCCAAACATCATATGACCACGAAGGGCCATCAGTTTTGCCGGGTCGGCGTTGGGCAATTTGGACAGGGCAAAAGTTCCCATGACCAACATGAACAGGATCAGCAGTGCGGAAAGCCAATGCAGGGCAACCTGAATGGAATTGTATCTATTCGTGGACGTTGTCATCTCTAAATCCTTTCCTCACCAGCCCATGTGATAGAACGCCCAGATGCGCTCTACATTCATTGGCAGCCAGGCGTCGTATGAGCGCCAGTTTTCGTATTTCGGCAACCTGACCTTCTTCTGGAGGGCATCCGGGCTATGGGTGCCGGCATCCATTTCCGCCTTCACGGCCGCCATCAGATCCTCGATATATTCCCGCTGTTCCCGGACAACGGATGCCGGTTCGATGGCAGGCTCGGTTTCAGGGCCGTGACCGGAGATGACATAGTCAAAGTCCGTGGCCTCGATCTCTTTCAGAGTTCGCACCCATTCATCCGGCCAGAAGTCGGGCATGATCCGGAAAGCAACGCGCCGGGGGGTCACAATATCCACCACGAAGATGATTTTCTCCTCGGGTAGGCGCATGATCGCAAGGCTGTCGCCGTGATTTGGCCCGTAATATTCCAGATCAACCCGGCGCCCGCCCAGTTCAACTGAATAGCGATCCGAGAAGGTGATATCCGGTGCGGGAAGGGTCGGGTTGGGATGATCCGTCAGTTCCTTTGCCACGTTTTCGTGGCCGATAAACTCAACACCTTCATCGTCCAGCACCACCCCGCCGCTGATGTGGTCATGGTGGTTGTGACTGTAAAGCACGTAGCGAATAGGTTTGTCCGTGATCCTGGCGATCTCTTCTTTCAGGAGACTCGCCGCTTTGGGGTTCATGGGATCTGTTGCGATGACCCCCTCATCCGTGACGATGAAAAAGTTGCGGTAGACCCACCAGCGGAACACATAGATGTCGTTGCCGATATGTTTGACGCTGTGGCCAAAGGCTTCGCCTCCCATCAGTTCGTTTGTCGGGTAGTCCGAAGCCGCCAGTGCGGGTGCGGAAAGCGCGACCGATACCGCCAGAAAGGCGGATTGAATAAAGCGTTTCATGTCAGTCTCCTGTGAAAGACAGTCAGAGGGTTCCTGCGGTCACTTTGCTGTTGTTCAGCATCTTGCGAACCGTAACGAGGTACTGCTCGATCTCTTCATCGCTCAGACCGTCACTAAACTGAGCGTTCACGGCTTTGGATATTCTGGAAAGTTCCACCGCCAGGGACGCCCCTTTAGGTGTCACTTGGAGTGAAATGGACCTTCGGTCGTTTTCCTTCTGGTCCCTTGAAACCAGATCTTGCGCCACAAGTTTGTCGAGAAGGCGGGTGATGGCGGCCCTGTCGATGCCTAGGAACTTGGCCAATTCAGACGGTGTGGTGATCCCATCATAGTGCACGGCACCCAAAACAGCCCAGCTCACTCGCGTGACCCCAAATTCTGAGAGCCGCTGGTTAAACTCAGCCTCCATGGTTCGGGCCATCAGGGACGTCCAGTAGCCCAGACTGTCGTGGATGGAGCGGGATTCGGGCGCAGTGTTTTCAACGTTCATATATAATTGATAGTCACAATAGTTGCTTGTGTCAATTAAAGAGAGCCACAAATGCCTCAGATCGCATGGCCATAGGCCAAGCATCTGAGGCAGAGGTCTGAAAGCAGCCCTAACCGGACCTTGATAACGCCTCATCCAGTTGAAACAGAAACAACCCCGATCAACACGGGGCTGATCGGGGTTGAGGCAGAAGGCCAGAGGTCTCCGGCCCAGGTTGGAAGGGGTAAACCGTTCCGGTTGTCTTTGTTCTGGTATCTAAATGATGCGGGGGTTAGCGGTGCTTGTGATGCCCCCTGGCGCGGCCGTTGTTGTGGGCCTTGTGATTGTTGTGATGGGGATTGTCGTAGCGGTCTTCCAAATCATTCCGCTGAACAACTCCCGCCGCTGCACCGACGGCGGCCCCAACGGCGGCCCCTTCAGCAGCGTCCCCGCCGGTTACTTCGGCAACGACAGCACCGGCCACGGCACCCCTGACGGCCTTTTCGGCAACATAATCAGCCTGTGCCGTCATCGGCAGGGCCAGCACCAGGGCTGCTGCGAGAGTGGAAAGAAGTGTGGTTCTGCGTGCGTTTGTCATGGTTCCAACCTTTCTGGCAGTGGCGTCTTTCAGTGTCCGCCTTCTGACATTGAATTAAAGGGAACCCGCGCAGAGATGATTTCGGCGTTGGGACAAACTGGCGTGAACTTGGGACAGCACGTGACTTAGGCCAAACCGAAGGTGACAGAGCGAATGCTTTTCTCTCTGACTGGCCTCCCAGATGGAGGCGTCAGATCAGGTTCAAAGTCGATCTCGCCCTTTGAGGTACTTCGTTGGCGAAGCTCCGAAGAATTGAGTGAATGCGCGTGAGAAGTTGCCGGGCTCATTGTACCCCAAGGCTTCGGAGACTGTTGCGACCGAGTTTCCTTTCAGCTCCAGCAGCTCAACCGCCCGTTCCATGCGGGCTTTGGCCAGGACCTCCCGAAACCCTGTTCCTTGCTTTGCGAGGTGCCTTTGAAGTCTTCGCGGGCCGACACCTGTTGCCTGTGCGAGACGTTCAAGAGAGGCGCCCCCATCGGCTACGTGCAAATGAACAACAGCGTCGACCGAAGCCAGTATGTCTTCGGGAGGTGTCGAACGCTCCCTTATTATGTCGTGACGTGTGGTGGACTGGATCGAATGATTGGGTGAGTTTGGTGTGCTCAAAACCGAGGTATCAAACAACAGACGCAGACTCGAACCGCCGAAGGAGACAGGGCAGCCAAACACCTCTTCCGCCATGCCGGATTTCTGCGATTTGGGAAAGTCGAACTCAATCTTCGCAGGCGACCAGTTTTGTCCAAGATAGTGCCGAGGAATGCTCAGCATCGACGCCACTGCGCTGAAGGCAATATCCTGATAGCTGGAATGAGACTTGAGCCCGAATTTGTAGGCGTAGGAAACCAGATTGCCATAGATAACAAACTCCACCCGATCCGCACTGGAATGCAGCTTCATCTCCTGCTGCGCTCGTTTCAGCGCTGTTCTGAGATCCGGAGCAGATAGTACGTAGTCACCCCAGGCGCCGTAGTCTGCGACGGTCAGGAACGGGGCAAATAACAGGCCAAGTTGATCTTCGCCCAATTCACGGCTTACCCGTTCGATAAAGGCGCAGAGGGAATACTCCGGAATATACCCATTTCGCTCGGTCACAAAGCGTTCGACCAGACCAGCGTCTGACAGAAGCTGATGGGTTTTCTTCTCGCCAAGCTCTCTGACGGCAAACATGGGCATAGCCCCAAGCGACTTGGCGCTGATCATTGCAGGTGAAAACGACGTCATGTTGTCCCCGTGAAATTACCGACAGTCTGTCGTGAAATGATATTTCTGACAATCAACTTTGTGCGATAGTTGTCCCTGTTTCGCTCGCACGCATTTTCAGGGAGAGGCCCATGTCGCCACTAAAATCCGTTTCCGCACTTGCACTTGCCGTAGGCCTGTCGGTCGCAGCGCAAACCGCCCCGGCGCAAACATTCAATGATACCGGCAATATCCTGGCGCGTTCAGCTGAGGTCGAAGATATTGAATACCAGATGCTTGTGCAGCGGGCGACGCAGGCCGCGATCTGGGGCATGCCCGCCGCCGGTATGGTCGACTTCCTGAAAGGTATCCGTCGCGACCTCGGGGGCGATTACAACGATATCGCTTATCTGAACAAGCCGTTTGATTCCAAACACGGCTTCCTGACGGCCAATGACGTGACTGCCTATGCCTGGGCCTCGATGACCTCCGAACCCGGCCCCCTGGTGATCGAGGTCCCGGCGGCGACCGAGAACGTCAGCTATTTCGGGTCGATTGTGAATGCCTGGGACGTGCCGATTACCGATGTTGGCCCGGACGGGCATGACAAAGGCAAGGGCGGAAAGTACCTGATGCTGCCGCCCGACTATGACGGCGACATGTCTGTCGAGGAACTTGCTGACGCCGGTTACATGCCGTTTGAGACCGATACCTACGAATACGGGTTTTCGTTCCGGCCCAGGCTCTACAATGGGGCGACCGATCTCGACGCGGCGGCCTATGCGCAGACGATCAAAGTCTACTATCTGTCAGAGGCCGACAACCCGCCGCCGAACACCTATCACGAAGCCTCAGAGGTGCCCTACGACTCGCTGCCTTATTACAACCATACCTTCTTTCAGGACCTAAACGACTGGCTTCAGGGCAACCCGGTCCGTCCGCAAGACAAGGTCATGGTAAACTTCCTCAAGGATCTCGGGATCGAGAAGGGTAAACCGTTCGAGCCAACCGAACGGCAGTTGAAGGCGATGGATGAGGGCCTCGTCCTGGCTTACGCCGCAATGCAACGCTATTTCGTCGAACCTGGGCTGGCGACCGTGCCCCTTTGGGTCGATGACAGTGGAGCGCTGAAAACCCAATGGCTGATCTGGGACTTTGCCGAAGGGCAACCCCAAGCGGGCTTCCCCTATGAGACTGAGACCGAGGTTCTGGTGGATGACCGGGCCGGTGGGAGTTACTTTTGGATCACCTACCTGCCGAAGCAACTCGGCGGCGGAACGTTTTACCTGACCGGTCTGCGCGACAGCGATGGTGAGATGTATGACCACAATGCCACCTACAGGCTGAATGTCCCGGCTGACACGCCGGCCAAGGATTTCTGGTCAGTGATCGTCTATTCGATGGAGACCAAGAGCTTCATCCGCAATGTCGAGCCTGTAGGTCTCTCAGAGCGTGATACCGGCAGCATGCAGGTCAATGAAGATGGCTCCTACGACATCTACTTCGGGCCTACTGCGCCGGGTGGCAAGGAGAGCAACTGGGTTCCGACGACGGAACCCTACTTCCTTCTGTTCCGGCTCTATGGCCCGGAAGAGGGCTGGCTGGAAAGCGGATGGATTCTGCCGGATCTGGAAAAGGTCAACTGAACCATGTGTCTTTCGCCGGAATAGCATCGGCGAAAGGCCAAAGAACTCGCAATCCTGACCCAACTACGCACATCGTGACCCGAAGTCCAAAGAAATCCCGGCGCAAAACTGGTGATGCTCGGCTCGCACACAAACAGGAGACACACCAATGAAATTCACCACCCTGATGGCCAGTACGGCGCTGGCAATCACCTCGACCTTTGCCCTTGCAGACGCGCCCAAATATGCCGCGGACGTCCCCGAAAACGTTCTGACACCGGATGTTGTTGAAACAGACACGCTGGGTCGTCTGGAGTTCTTCGACGGAATGCCGTCGCCGGAAACGGTCGATAAAGTGTTCGACAATCTCGACCTGGTTCGGGCGACCACAGCTTTCCTGGACGGGATGAAGATCGCCTCGCTGCGCGGAATGTTCCAGGGCTACGAAGATGCTGGCGCACAACCCAACGAGATCATCATCAAGGAAACCTTGATGGATGCCAAATCGATCTGGCTCACCCCCAACACCACGACGATTTACATCGGCTCCAATGTGGACATTTCCAAAGGTCCAATGGTTGTTGAGGTTCCTGCCGGTCTGCTCGGTCTCATTGATGATGCAGCCTTCGATTATGTCGCCGACATCGGTGTTCTAGGCGCTGACGAAGGCAAGGGCGGCAAGTACCTTCTGATACACAAGGACGATGGAACGCCGGTGCCCGAGGGGTATTTCGAGCTGCGCACCAAGACCTATGAACATTGGCTGTTGCTGAGGCGTTCGCCGGGCCCGAACGGGGAAACCGAAGGTCCGGTTGCCGAGATCAAGGCTGGCCTGAACGTTTATCCGCTCAGCGAGGCCGCTAACCCACCAGCCGAGACGTTCCACAACCTCTCCGGCGTGCAGTACAACACGGTTCACGCCAACAACTCGGACTTCTTCGAGGAGATCCATGTTGCCCTGGAGAACAATCCCGAGGATGCCTTCGCGCCCGAGATCCTTGGCACATTTGCTTCCATTGGTCTCAAGAAAGGCGAGCCCTTCGAACCAGATGAGCGTATGAAAGGGATTATGACCGAGGCTGCGGCCATCGCAAATGCCACGGCCCGTGCCATCACCTACGCCTCCCGCGATCCTGGGGTATTCTTCTATGAAGACCGCCAGTGGAACTCGCCGTTCCAGCGCCAGAGCTACCAGTTCCTGCAAGACAGCGCCCGCATTCTGGATGACAGGACCTATTTCTTCTACATGGCAACGGGGATCACGCCTGCAATGACAGCACCTCCTGTTGGTTCCGGATCGGTTTATGCGATGACTGCAAGAGACGGAGATGGCGCCTATCTCGATGGGTCCAAGACCTACAAGGTGACGCTTCCTGGGCCGGTTCCGGCCAAGAACTTCTGGTCATTCATGCTCTATAGCGGACAAACCCGCTCCATTCTAGAAACCGACCAGCAGTCTGGTGGCATCGACTCGAACCGCCCGGGTATCAAGCCCAACGAGGACGGTAGCTACACGATCTATGTTGGGCCAGAGGCTCCTGAGGGATGGGAAAACAACTGGGCCCAAACCATGCCCGGCAAAAGCTTCAATGTGATGATGCGTCTTTACGGCCCGCTGGAACCCTGGTTCGACAAGAGCTGGAAACCAGGCGACTTCGAACTGGTTGAGTGAGATGGAACAACCACGCAGGTTCAGTAAATAGTAGATTGTTTGCGGCTCCGTCTAGCGAATAGACGGAGCCGTCTACACGCATCGAGATCAGGCCGCTCGCTACACTTTGCAAAGTCAGGTTTCTGCGCATTGTTGCCATAGGCGACCGCTACCTGAGGGGAGAGTCCGCTTTCCGGGAGTGAACCAGTTACTTCCAAGCGAAGGTCGGTTGGTCGAAATGCGAGACTCGGGTTGTCTTGCCCCGTAGAGCGATTTCTCGAAACTGATAGAGAATGGCTGCCGTAGGAGCATACATGTAGTGCCCCAACGTCGGGAAGAAAGCCGACAGCACCGGGTGTTCGCTGTTGCCGCTTTCCTCAAGTCTTGGGATATCGGGACTATCAAGCTCCCGCAAAGGCAAGTGGAACACTTTCGCAACCTCGGACGGGTCTGGGCGCAACTCCACCTCCCCAGAAGCCCGCACAACAATCGGCGAAATTCTGAACCCAGACCTGGTTGGAAACTGGTCGAGCTGGCCCAAAACGCTATCTGCACCCAGATCCAAACCCAGTTCTTCGTGCAACTCCCTGAGGGCGGCATCAACCACAAGCTCACCTTCGTCCAGGCGGCCGCCAGGCAAGGCGTACTGACCGCCGTGGCGGTTGAGCTTCGGGGGCCTCAAAGTCATCAACACGCAGGCCTCACCCGTTTCCTGGTGCTCAGTAACTACGATTGCCACAGCAGCATCTCGCAATCCGCTTTGCTCGACCGTCTGGGCCGAAAAACTCCCAAGATTGACTTGGAGCTGCGACAGCAGATCAGGGCTGAATACAAAGGGCTGCACTAGACGATCCAATCTTAAAAAACTCCGGCCGGAGAATACCTACTCCTCCCACCTGAGGGCCTTCAAAGCAAGAAGGGCAATCGGCGAGCCTGCCACAACTAAATCTTGCACCTTGCGGCGACAAATGCACTTAATACTAGAGAATCAATGCCTCAAAGTTGATCTCCCTGACGTCTCTCGCCCAATGAGGTGGCGAGTTCAGGTGATAGTGCAACTTTATGGGCAAATCGTGCAAAGTTATGCGCAAACGCTGTGCAATATTATGGGCGAAACTCTGAAAATTTCCTCAATGAAATCAATGGAAGGGATGCAGCGTTATGCGCACACCTACAACCCGCCGCCGAAGCGGTAGCGGCCGCTGCGGATGCCTTGAGGAACGATCGGCGGGACGTTGGCAGTTTGCTGTGCTTGGTCATGGGGACTGGTCTCCCGTTCAGTGTTTGGGTTGGACGAGGGCATCGGCGCTTTCGTCCAGATCCTCGAAATGGTGATAGGTGAGCGTGACGGTCAGCACGCCGGGGATCTGATGCATGTCCATGATCTGATCCGAGGCACGCTGGGTTTCCGTGTCTTCGACGGTGACGACGATGCGGCCCTGATCATGGGCATGCACCTCTCCGCCTTGGGTTTCATTGATCGCTGCAATGACCTGCTCGGTCATCTCGGGCATGGCGTGGACCAGGCAACCGCAGATATTAGTCATGCACAGGTCTCCATCTGTTGCGTGGGCTTTTGAGGGGGGTGTTCGAAACTGATAGCATCCACCGGGCAGGACGCGGCGCATCCGCCACAGCCCGTGCACAAATCTGCATCAAGAACCGGTTGCGCGCGTCCACCGGTCCTGAGCTGAAATCGGATTGCACCGTGGTCGCAGAAGTCCTGACAGGTGCGGCATTGAACGGAGTTGAGCGACAGGCACCCGCTTTCCACACTGGCCTTCCATGCCCAGTCCTGATCACGTCTCAGCGCTTCGGGTTCGCAGACATCGATACACTCGCCGCAGAACGTGCATTTCCCGGCTTTGAAGTCGACCTTTGGAAATCCGTCGGAATCAAATTCGATAATGGATTCGGGGCAAGCCGGACCGCAATCGCCGCAGCGCGCACACGTGTCGAAAAATACCGAATCCGGTAGCGCCCCAAACGGGCGCATTTCCACGCTGGAATTGAACCCGCCCTTCAAAAAAGAGCGTCTGTTCGGATTGTGCGGCACGCGTGGCTCCCATTTTTGTGGCTATCGCAAATTGCCTGTGGGCGACCACTAACTGAAATTTTTGGAACTGTTATTGATTCAGATCATGTTGGATTCGAAAATTAGCCAATTTGAGTCACCTTTAAGACGGTGGAATCACAGAGGCTTACGATGCGTCAACTTGTGTGGGTCATCGTATTCCAATGAGCCGGGAACCGCTATTTCAGACTGCCGCAACATACTGAGGACGGCGACGGTTTCACCATCGGCAGGGATGTTCGTCCGGGTTCCGATTTTGCAGATTGACGCAGCAAGCCCGGATTTGGCATAAGCGCCGGACATTCGGTTCCGCAGGCATTGCCCTGTGGAAGCAAAAGGGAACACGGTGCGGCCTGACTTGTCTGGCCAAATCCGGGACTGCCCCCGCAACTGTAGGCGGTGAGCGCGGCTGATCATGCCACTGGAGAGATCCGGGAAGGCCAGCCAAGCGAAGAGCCGCAAGTCAGGAGACCTGCCGGATGTTCAGGCCCTTCACGGGGCCAAAGCAACCGGACGCCGGGGTGGGCGTCTGGCTCGTGCCGGACCTGACAAGGCCCGGCCCTTGCCGCATCCTCCCGTTCGTCCCTTCTGTTCAGGCGATCCCATTGGGGTCGTCGGTTTCGATGAAGGACGTCAGATGAAGAAGACCCTATTGGCCGCCGCCGCTGCCATTTCAATCCCCTCGCTTGCGGGGGCGCATTTTCTACTCAACTACACAGAAACCGCCATGATCGACCGTCCCGGGGACGTGCCGGTCAAGCTGATTTTCTGGCACCCACAGTCCAACGGTCACGTGATGGATCTGGAAATGCCGCAGGCATTCTACATGATCCACAAGGGCGAGAAGGTGGATCTGATGGACCGGTTGCAACCGTCCCGCTTTCGCGCCGGCGAAAACGAAGGGGCCGCGTTAACCGGGAGCGTGCCGGTGAAGCGATCAGGCGACTACGTGCTGGTGACCGTTCCGCAGCCCTATTTCGAGGAAAGCGAAGATAAATATATCCAGCAAATCACCAAGGTTTTTCTGAACCGCAACGAGCTGCCCACAGATTGGGATCAGCCGGTCGGGCTCAAGACCGAGATCATGCCGCTCAACAAGCCCTACAACGTGATTGCCGGGTCAACCTTCACCGGCCGTGTTTTGTCCGGAGGTGAGCCCGTTTCCGGTGCGGAGATCGAAGTAGAGTATATGGCTGCCGAACCGCGGCTGGATGGTGACGGGACCAAGCCGGTGACTGCCGCGCCGATGCCCGGTGGCGCGATCGTCGCCATTTCGGACGCAAACGGCTATTTCACATTTGGCATTGCCAAGGCAGGGTACTGGGGATTCGCCGCGCTCGGATCCGGGCCCGATACCGAGTTCGAAGGCAAGGAACTCAGCCAGGATGCGGTGATCTGGATTCGCGCGCATAACCTGGAATAGGGAGCCCGGCGCATGCACATCGTAGACGGAGCCCTGTCCACACCCGTGATCCTCGGCGGCGCTGCGCTTGCCGTGGGCGGGCTGGCGATGGGGCTGCGGCAACTCCCGGTCGAGAAGATCCCGGCCGCCGGTGTGCTGTCGGCCAGCTTTTTCGTAGCGTCGCTGATCCACGTTCCGATCGGGCCGTCTTCGGTGCATCTCATCATGAATGGCCTGGCCGGGCTGGTGCTCGGCTGGGCGGCTTTTCCGGCACTGTTCGTGGGGCTTTTGCTGCAGGCAGTGTTCTTCGGTTTCGGTGGGTTGACCGTTTTGGGTGTCAACGCGTTCAACATCGCGATGCCCGCAGTAATTGTCTGGATGCTGTTCGGCCGGTTGGTCGTCAGCGGCACACCAATGACGGGTGCGATCTGGGCCGGGATCGGCGGGGCCTTGTCGATCGGGCTGACAACGGTGTTTGTTGCTGTCTCGCTGGCCCTGACCGGCGAAGAATTCCTGCCGGCCGCAAAACTGGTTTTCTTTGCCCATATTCCGGTGATGGTGATCGAAGGGCTGTTGTCCGCAGCGGCGATTTATCTTGCGCGCAAGGTCAAGCCGGATCTCTTTGTTTCCGTGAAGGGGGCCTGAGGCATGACCCGTGCGCTCCTCCTCTTTGTCCTGCTCTTTGCTGCGGCGCCGGCCTTGGCGCACAAGGTGATCGCGTCGGTTTTTGCCTCGGGCAACATGATCGAAGGTGAGATCGGTCTTTCAAACGGTGAAATGGCTTCGAACCAGCCGGTCGAGGTGTTCGATGGCGAAGGCAACCGACTGGGCGAAACGATCACGGACGAGGATGGGTTCTTTGTCTTTGCCCCGGAACAGCCTGTGGCCCATCGCTTCTATTCCGATCTCGGCGCCGGTCACGTCGCAAATATCACCATGCCCGCCGACGAAGTGGCCGCCATACTGGGCGTCGCGGCTGAAGAGCCCGTTGCGACCAAGCCCAACGCTGTCGCCAAAGGCACAGTTGCGGTTGCTTCGCTGTCCGACGAAGAGCGCGCGGTAATTGCCACCATCGTGCGGGACGAAACCAGATCCCTGCGACGCGAGATAGCTGCATACAAGGAAAAGAACGATCTTCAGACCATCCTTGGCGGGATCGGGTACATCTTTGGCCTGTTTGGCCTTGGGTTCTATCTTGCCGCCCGGCGCAAACTGAAACTGGCGGGCTGACCGATGAACCAGGTGTTGTCCGCAGGAGCAAAAACCCAGTCCAAGACCGGCGCCAGCTTTGCCGTAGGCCTGATCGGCGAGATCGACCCGCGGGTGCGGATCGTGGCCGCCGTCGCCTATGCCGCAACCGTCGTGTCGCTTTCGCGCTTTGAGGCGCTGGCGGCGGCGCTTTGTATTTCGCTGAGCCTGTTGGCGGTTTCACAACTGCCGCCGCGCCCGACGCTCCGGCGGGTCGCGGCCATGGACGGGTTCATTCTGTTTATGCTGGTGATGCTGCCGTTCACCATGCCTGGCACGCCAATCTTCACGCTCTGGGGTTATCCGGCGTCGTGGGAAGGGCTCTGGCGCGCCATCGAGATCGCGCTGACCGCCAATGCCGTTGTGCTGGCGCTGATGACGCTGGTGGGCACGATGGAGCCGGTCACTTTGGGCCACGCGCTGCACAAGCTGCGCTGCCCGGACCGGCTTGTTCACCTGCTGCTCTTTACCATCCGCTATATCGAGGTTCTGCGCGAGGAATACCTGCGTCTTCGCACCGCCATGCGCCTGCGCGGCTTTCGACCCGGCACCAACTGGCACACTTATCGCAGCTTTGGCTATCTCGTGGGCATGATGCTGGTGCGGGCGGTGGAACGTTCGGAGCGGATTCTCGAGGCGATGAAATGCCGGGGCTTCTCGGGCCGCCTCGTGGTGCTGGAGCGCTTTCGCCTGCGCCGCATTGACCATTTGTTCATAGCAACGGTATGCGCCGTCCTGCTGGCCCTGATCGGCCTGGAGGTCGCCCATGTCGCTGATTGAACTGTCCGATGTTCATTTCGCCTATCCCGGCCATGACTCCGTGCTTAATGGGGCGACTCTGACGCTCAACGAAGGCGAGCGGCTATCGATCACCGGTCCGAACGGCGCCGGAAAGTCGACATTGCTGCGCATGATTGTCGGGTTGCTGACACCGGATTCCGGCAGGGTTACCGCCTTTGGGCAGGATCGGCGGGTCGAGGATGACTTTCACGAAGTGCGCCGCCGTGTGGGTTTCGTGTTTCAGGACGCCGATGACCAGCTGTTCTGCCCGACCGTTGCCGAAGACGTTGCTTTCGGCCCGCTGAATCTGGGTCGCAGCCGGGAAGACGCGCTTGAGATCGTCGACAATGTGCTGTGTTCACTGGACCTGATGCACCTGCGTGACCGGGTCACGCACAAGTTGTCAGGAGGGGAGAAGCGGCTGGTGACGCTGGCAACCGTACTGGCGATGCAGCCCGAGATCCTGCTGCTGGACGAACCGACGAACGCGCTTGACGTCAAGAACGAAGCGCGGCTGGTTGAAATTCTGGGAGGGCTCGAACTGCCCTTGTTGCTGGTTACCCATTCGCCGGAGTTCCGGCAGAAAATCGCACCCGACAGCTACGCGCTGGAGAAAGGGCAACTGATCCGGCTCTGACGGATTGCTTGGCGTCAATATCAAGTCTTGGCCTCGTACAGGGTCTTTGCCTTGATTGATTCGTGGCCAAAATGAGCAGGATTGCCATTCCGATTGGAGACAATGGGCGCGAAATTTCGGTATTGCGTTCAGAAATGGGGCTAATCGCGGCAGATTTGTGGCGAAATGCCCTCAAATTAAGGCGGCTTTGGGGCCGCAATTCAATTGTCTCCTATTGGTGAACAAACTGGGGGGTCAAATCGGTCAAAATCGACCTTTGGCCGCCCAAAACCCCTGTGAAGGTCTGCTCGGCAGGACTCTATGCTGCAGTTTTCGAAACAATGCACAATCTAATGGCGAAAAATTGACGCTACGACCCCCCATTTGGGGAGGCGAATCCGACGTAATGTGGCGGATTTGTGGCGACTTTTCGCTTTGCCGGGTTTTGCCGCTTGGGTATCAAGAACCAAGCCCAACTGGGGGGCGATGTCTGTTGGTCGTGGGGGCGACCGCACAGGAACGTGCATCACTTGATGCAGAAGAGACGCGTGTTGGCACGAGCGATGGCCGTGCTGCATGACACGCGAACCGGGGCGGCTGTGTCGCGGCCTCGGGGGCGGGTTTCTTGCGCCTTTCTCTTTCTCCAAGGGCTAAGCGGCTCTGTGCGGATCGCCTCGGACCGCGCATCGCTTTTTCAGGGGAAAAGGAACAGCCGCAGCAGCGGCAGGCGCGAATGAGCCCCGGAAGGAGATCGAGATGTCCGGCAATGACAAAACCCCGACAAAACCCGACGCAGGAACGCGCGACGGAATCGTCGAGGGGACATCAGGAAACGACCGCATTGATCTGGTTTACACCGGCGATCCGGACGGCGACATGATCGATAATGGCGATGCACCTGTCGGTGACGGGCCCGATGACGATGTTGTCGTGGCCGGAGCGGGCGATGACACGCTAATGGCAGGCGCTGGTGACGACACCGTCTATGCCGGCAGTGGCTCGGATGAGGTGCATGGCGAAGCTGGTGACGACGTGCTGTATGGCGATGGCAAGGCACCGGGTGGCAAGGCCGGTGCGACCCGCGAAGTGTTCAAATGGGATCTGGCACCCGATCCGGATGATGGGGGTCAGGTGGATGACGAGGACGATCTTGGCGCTGGCTTCAGCCAGAGTACCGGCAATGTCACCGTCAAATTCTCTGCCCTGCAATCGACCAAGACCACGGCAAGCTTCGAGACCGACAGCCAGGTTGTGTCGGGGATCAATACCGACGGAGCGGCTGCCGACGACACAAGCGGCATGCAGTCGCTGCTCAATGGTGACGACAACTCGGGCCTCTATGTGTTTGAGTTTTCATCAGAAGTGGAGAATGTCTCCTTCCGGATCAACGACCTCGACGGCGATGGCCGGGTCAAGATCCGCGCCTTTGATGAACAGGGGAACCCGGTCAAGGTGGTTCTCGAAGCCGGATCATGCATCACGTTGACGGACAAGGATGGTGTCGCCGGCGCGGAGACCGCCACCAGCAAGGGCGGATACGACGATGCGGATGCCGACAAATACTCGGTTCTGGTCACGGTCGCGGGCCCGGTTTCGAAGCTCAAGATCGACCACGATCAGGCCGGCCCGGACAACAGCGGGATCGTTGTCACAGATGTCTATTTCGACGTGCCGATGATCGATGATGGCCCGGATGGCGACGACACGCTGATTGGCGGCGAAGGCGATGATGAAATCTATGGGAACGGTGGCGATGACAGCCTGTCCGGCGGGGATGGAAATGACCTCGTCGACGGCGGTGACGGCGACGATATCATCGACACCTCGGGCAAAGCCGCACATGCGCTGCCCGATCGCGGGTTTCCATCCTATGCCGGATTCCCGGCAATTCCGGCCGATCTCGACCCTTACAATGACCGCGATACGGTGTTTGGGGGCGAAGGCAATGACGAAATCCGAACCGGTGACGACATGGACGTTATCCGGGGCGGTGCAGGCGATGACAGCATCGACGGCGGCTTGGACGACGACGCAATCGGGGGCGGCGACGGCAATGACCAGATCGTCGGGGGCGAGGGTTCAGACACCATAAACGCAGGGGCGGGAGACGACCTTGTCTATGGCGGTCTGGACCCGGCCTTCCCGGATGCGCTGAACATTCGCGATGACGGCACCGACGGTCCGGCAGACCCGGTGCAGGACAATGGCCGCGACGAAATCCGCGGCGGTGACGGAAACGACACGATCTTTGGCCAGGATGATCGTGACACTATATTCGGCGACGCCGGTGATGATTTCCTTGATGGCGGCATCGACAATGACGAGGTGTCGGGCGGGGCCGGTTCCGACATCATTTTGGGGGAACATGGCGACGACACACTGTCGGGCGGCGATGACATTGATCTGGTGCTGGGCGGCGAAGGCGACGACGTCATTCGTGGCGACGGTGCAACCGACCTTCTCGGCGGCGGCGATGGTCGGGACACGGTCGAAGGCGGCGACGGCATCGACGTGATCCTCGGCGGCTCCGGCGATGACCGGGCGGTCGGCGGCAATGACAGCGACCTTGTGCTGGGCGGCACCGGCAACGACATGATCTTCGGCGACGGAGAGGATGGCGAGGGCAACACTGCCGGTGGTGCGGGCGACGTTCTGTTCGGCAATGACGGTGATGACACCATCGTTGGCGGCACGGGCAACGATATCATCGACGGGGCCGAAGGGGCCGACGTGATGACCGGCGGCGCCGATCGCGACTGGTTCATCGAGGTGGGCGTCGGCGACGATATTGACGGCAGTGAAACCGGCGATGATGTTGATACGCTGGTTCTGAACGGCGCGGCCATCGTCAATTATGACCCGACCGACCCGGAAGCCGGCACAATCGATTTCTACGACATCGACACGCTGGAAATTACCGGCACCGCGACGTTCCGAAACATCGAGAACGTGATCTATGTCGAGGATGTCATCAATCCGGTTTCCGCCCTGTCGGCAGCTCCGCCGCGCCCGGCTTCGGATGACGATGTCGGGGATGTGCCCGGCGTGCCGGTTGTGGAACCACGCGCAATTCAGGGTATCGTTGAAGGCACTGACGGTCGCGACGTGATCGACCTTGCCTATACCGGCGATCCCGAAGGCGACATGATCGACAACGGTGATGCGGTACTTCCCGGCGAAGCCCCTGATGATGACATCGTGTATGCCGGTGACGGCGATGACGACATCTTTTCTGAGCTGGGCAATGACGATGTCTTTGCCGGGGGCGGCGACGACTTTGTCGCGGGCGGCTCGGGCAACGACGTGCTGCGCGGCGAAGACGGCAACGACCTCATCTTTGGCGAATCCGGAAATGACCAGCTGTCTGGCGGCGATGGCAATGACGGGCTTGACGGAGGGATCGGCAACGATGTTCTCGAAGGCGGCGACGGTGATGACAACCTGAACGGCAATGACGGCAACGACTTCGTCTTTGGCGGCGATGGTGGTGATATCATCCAGGGCGGCGCAGGCGGCGACCTGCTGATTGGTGGCGGAGGCAATGACGCCATCGACCTCGGGCTCGGCGATGGCGAACGGGACCTCGCCTTTGGCGGCGACGATTCCGATACCGTGACTGGACTTGGTCAGGATGACTATGCCGATGGTGGGGAGACCGGTGCCACCGATTTCGACGTCCTCGACCTGACCGGCGCTGCCGAGGCGGTCAACCCGGGCGGTACCTTGCGGGTGGATTACGATCCAACGGACATCGAGGACGGCACGGTGACCTTCATCGATGCGTTCGGTGATGAGACCGGCACCGCAGAGTTCTACAATTTTGAACGGGTCATCGTCTGCTTTACGCCGGGCACTCTGATTGCCACCCCGAAAGGCGAACGCCGTGTGGAAACGCTTGAGGTCGGAGACCGTGTCATTACGCGTGACAACGGAATTCAGGAAATCCGCTGGATCGGCAGCAAGACCCTCACGGGTGAAAACCTAGAACACGCGCACCATTTGCGCCCGGTGCTGATCCGCAAAGGGGCTTTGGGGAACGGTTTGCCGGAACGGGACATGATGGTCAGCCCCAATCACCGGGTGCTGGTCGCCAATGACAAGACCGCGCTCTATTTCGAGGAACGCGAAGTTCTGGTGGCAGCCAAGCATCTGACCGGGCTCGAAGGGGTTGATATCGTCGACGTATCGGACGTGACCTATATCCACTTCATGTTCGATCAGCACGAGGTTGTGCTCTCGGACGGCGCCTGGACCGAGAGCTTCCAGCCGGGCGATCATTCACTGGCGGGGATCGGCAATGCTCAGCGAACAGAGATCTTCGAACTGTTCCCCGAACTGGAGACGCGCGAAGGACTCGAAGCCTATCAGTCAGCGCGGCGCTCGCTGAAGAAACATGAGGCTCGTCTACTGACCCACTGACGGCAGAGACCTCGCCCGAATTCCCGGATCAACAGCTACACCCCCGCGCACCGGGACGCGGGAAGAAGGCGGCGCAGGGCAACCTGTGCCGCCTGTCTTCATTCAGCTTTCCGGTGGCTGTGCCTGGTTGACGCGCCATGCGGACCAGTGTTCCGGCGTGTCGAGATCCAGCCGCGCCCTCTGACCCGGCAGGGTAAAGAATTGCAACTTGTCGCGATTGGCCTCGATGATGGCCCGTGCGCCCTGATCCCCGTTAAGGGCGGCAAACTGCGGCAGAAGATGCGCAGAGAACAGGACAGGATGGCCCGGCAGCCCGTCCGCCGTAGCAGCCTGCAGGATGGCGGCATCCGAGGTTTCAAAGGCGGCGGCCAGTCCGGCCATATCCGCCGTGGTTATGTCCGGCATGTCCCCGGGCAGGATCATTACACCAGTGATCGCATCGGGCAGCGCATCGATACCGGCACGGATGGAATGGGCCATGCCAAGGCTGGCATCCGGCGAGGGGATGAGCTGGGCGCCGGTCGCGGCCTTGGCGCGCGGGTGGGCAAGGTCCGGCACCACCACGACAACGTCACAGCCCGTGTCGAGCGCACGGCGCGTCATTGTCGTAAGGCACGGGGCGCCGTCGACTTCTTCCAATAACTTGTCGCGGCCCCGCATCCGGGTCGAACCTCCGGCCGCTAGGATCAGGATGGATATCATGGCGCGCAGTTTAGCCGCGCATCCGGGCGCCGTCCGCATCAAAAAGCGGGATAGAGATAACCCGAGCTTTTCGCATCTCGCCAAGGATCTCGATCTCGACCTCCCGCCCGTCCGCAATCCGGTGCCGGGGCAGAAAGCCCTGGGCAATGGACTTTCCGGTGTGATGAGAATAGCCGCCGGAGGTGCAGAACCCGACCACCTCGCCATCAAGCCAGATCGGTTCATAGGCATTCACATCGGCATCTTTGGCGTCGACCTCGAATGCGGCAAGACATCGGGCCGGAGGCATGTCGCGTTCGGCCTCTGCCGCGGATCGTCCAATGAATTCAACATTCTTGCGGAAAGAGATGAAGCGATCTAATCCTGTTTCTGCAGCAGTATAATCGGGCGAAAATTCCGACAACCAAGACCCAAAGAACTTGTCGAGCCTTAGCGACATCATCGCCCGCATGCCAAATGGCACGATGCCATGTGGCTGTCCTGCGGTCCACAAGGTCCACCAGAGCTGCCGCTGCGCCATCGGATCGCAATAGATCTCATAGCCCAGATCGCCGGTGTAACTGATCCGCTGGACAATGCAGTCGGTCATGCCGAGGGTTGAGTGCCGAACATCCATGAAGTTCATATTGGCAACTTCGCCGCCGGCACACGCGGCCAGAACCGCGCGCGCATTCGGCCCCGCGATCTGGAAGCCATTTCGTTTATCACTGATATTTTCTATGGTTACATCGTCATCCTGATGTTTCTGAAACCAGCGCATATGGTAGGCTTGGGCACCATAGGATGCGGTCAGCTGAAACGCGGTCTCATCAAGGCAAGAGACTGTGAAATCACCGATCAACCGCCCTTGAGGTGACAACATGGGTGTCAGCGAGACGCGGCCGGGACCGGGGATGCGTCCCGCCATGATGCGATCCAGCCAGCCTCTCGCTGCCGGACCCTTGACGAGATATTTTCCGAAATTGTGGATTTCGTTGATACCGACGGCTTCGCGTACGGCCCGGACTTCCCGGCCAGTGGCTCCGAACGCATCCGACCGTCGAAAGGACGGGGTTTCATATTCTGGTTCAGTGCCTTGGGCGAAGTAGTTGACAACCTCCAGCCCATATTGCTGACCCCAGACCGCACCGAGATCGGAAAAGATATCGAACATCGGCGTGGTTCGGTTAGGGCGCGCTGCGGGAAGTTCCTCGTTCGGATAGGCCACCGAAAACCGCTTCTGATAATTCTCGATGACTTTCGGGCGGGTGTATCCTGGGCTGACCCAGTCCCCGAAGCGGGCCACGTCCATTGCAAAGACATCCCGCTCCGGTTCCCCTTCGATCATCCATTGGGCCAGCGTAAGCCCAACCCCGCCGCCCTGCGAGAACCCGGCCATCACGCCGCAGGCCGACCAGTAGTTGCGCAATCCGGGAACGGGACCAACCAGTGGGTTGCCGTCAGGGGCAAAGGTGAACGGTCCGTGGATTACGGACTTGACCCCGGCGGTCGCAAGGGCCGGGAAACGTTTGTAAGCAAATTCAATGCTGTCGGTGATCTTCTCAAAGTTGTCCGGCAGCAGTTCATGGCCAAAGTCCCAAGGAGTTCCATCGACCGCCCAGGGTTTGCAGGGCTGTTCGTAGAACCCGATGCACAGGCCGCGCCCTTCCTGCCGGAGATAGCTTTCGCCGGCGGGGTCCATCACATGGGGATGCTCGCCATCACGCGCTTCGATTTCGGGAATAGTGTCGGTGACGATATACTGGTGCTCCATCGGGTGCAGCGGCAGGTAGAGCCCGGCCATCGCCGCGACCTCGCGCGCCCAAAGACCGCCCGCATTGACCACATGTTCGGCGTGAATGGTGCCCTTGTCGGTGACCACGTCCCAGCTGCCATCCTGGCGCTGGTTGGTCTCGGTCACCATGCAATGGGTTTCGATTGCCGCTCCCGCCATCCGAGCGGCCTTGGCATAGGCGTGTGTTGTGCCGGACGGATCAAGATGGCCATCCAGCGGATCGTAGAGCGCACCGATGATACCATCTGTGTTGGTTATCGGCGCGATTTTTCGGATTTCCTCGGGGGTGACGATCTCCGTCTCCAGCCCCATGAACCGGTGCTTTGCGCGCTCTGCAAGCAGCATGTCGAACCGGTCCTGATTGTCGGCCAGTGTCACGCCTCCGACATGATGCAGTCCGCAGGACATGCCGGTGATCTCCTCCAGCTCCTTGTAGAGCCGGATGGTGTAACCCTGCAGCGCAGCCATGTTGGTATCGCCATTGAGGGTGTGAAACCCGCCGGCGGCATGCCAGGTCGAGCCGCTGGTCAACTCGGACCGCTCCAGCAGCATCACATCCGACCAGCCGAGCTTGGTCAGGTGGTAGAGAACCGAACAACCGACGACTCCGCCGCCGATAACCGCCACGCGGGTTGTGGTCTGCATGAGATCCCTCCCTGTTTGAACGGAGGGTGCAACCCGACCCCGCAGGCTGCTGTCCTAAAAACGACACCTTCTGTCGCGCGGTCCGTTCAGATCCGTGCCGGATCAGGTCTGGCACCAGACATGCATTTCAGCGGCCTTTTCCCGGATCCACAGCACGTCGAACCCGGCGATCAGCCTGTAGCCGCGATCAAAGAGCGCGTCGGCCTGCGGTTTTGCCATTGCGGCGTTTCCAAGGGGCAGGCCAGCGGCCTTGGCAGCGCTTTCGACACGGGCCAGCGCCGCCTGAAACTCGGGATGGTCAAACTGCCCCATCACTCCGAGATCGGTGCTGAGATCGAACTGGGCCGGCACCAGCAGGTCAATTCCGGGCACGGCACAGATTTCTTCGATGTTCTCAACGGCATCGGCCGTTTCCACCAGCAGGCAGCACACCAGCTCTGGCCCGATCGCGGCGGGGTAGGTGGGCAGGCTTTCGCCCCAGCGGGACTGGGCGATGAACGGACCGAAGCCCCGCCTGCCATGTGGTGGGTAACGCATCGAAGCCACCGCCTTGCGCGCATCCTCGGCGGTACGGATCAGCGGAAAGACAATGCCCTCGGCCCCGATGTCCAAGGCGCGTTTGATCTGGGCGGACTCGTTTTCCGCAACCCGGACCAACGGCGCGCAATCGGTGCCCTGCGTGGCTGCTATCATCGCATGGGCCGAGCCATAGTCGACCGCACCGTGTTCAAGATCCACAATTACAGCATCGATGCCCGAAACTGCGATGGCCTGCGTGACAACGGCCGATGGAATGGTGCAAAGCACAGAGCTGAGCCGGGCGTCTGTTTCGCGCAGCTTTCGCTTCAAACTTGGCATACTGACAATCTCCCTAATGAAATACAGGGGAAAGCCTAGCAGGTGCTTGCGAAGTTACGTAATTCTTTTTCCGGCCCGGGTTTCAGTCCGAAGTCCGCAGCGGCGAATGCTGGATGATCCAGACCGTCAGCAACGGGGCGGCCACAGTGATCACCGAAACCGTGATCAGGAGCATTCCAAGATCCGAGTAATCGGCTGGCGTCGTGATGGTGCCGTCTTCAGCTTGGACTTCCCGGGTCACAACAAAGAACTGGTTGAGGTATTTGGTAGCAAGGCTTGATGCTGACAAGGCGAGATTTGTGAAGGAAGCCATCACCGCGAAGAATGTGGCCTTCAGCCGTGATGGTGCGTTGCGGGCAATCCATGCCAGCATCGGGATCATAGAGATCTGGCCGAGCGGGGATTCCACCGCCGTGTTGATGACCGCGATGAATCGGGCATCGACTAAACCGCCCGTCATGGCAGCTGTCCAGTTGTGAATGCCATAGTAGAGGCCGATTCCCGGGAGCGACAGAAGTCCTGCTGCTATCGACAAGAGGATCACGATATCGGCAATGGATTTTGACGCCATCATCGGACGCAGCACGATCATTCCTACCAGTGTCAGCACCGAGGTGATCAGGTAGAGCACACTGAGGAATTGCTGGTCGAAGCCCAGAACGTCGATCTCGAACCATGTTGCACCGGCCCCGTTCAGGGGAACTGCCCGGAACACGAAGATGATGATGGCCGTGCCGACCAGCGCCCGCGCTTTATCGGGCTCAAGATTTCGGATCAGTTGCCGCATCAGCGTGAGCACGATGGCCATTGATCCGGCAAACACGATCTCCTGCGAATAGGGGGCATCGGACAGGCCGACCGTCAGGGTCATCACCACAAAGATCGCCCCGCCGGTGAAATACCAGTGATTGGCCCGGACCGGCTCTCCGTCCGGATCGAACTGCGCCGTCGCTTCGGTCCGGGACATGCCAAGCGAGATCATTTTGCGGATGGACAGGCGTTTCTGGATCCCCGCCAGCAAAACGCCGGAAATCGAGATGCACGGAATGACAAGCGCCAGCAAGTAGATCTGACCGTAGGTAGAGGCCTTTTCTTCGGCAGGCAGTGTTTCGATCCCCGAAAACAGCCAGATATTGAGCAGCGCAACCACGCTGGCGCCGCCGATCAGGGCAAAGCGTCCAAGGGTCTGCATAGTGGTGTGCAGCGCCCGCTCGGTTTTGGGGGCAAGCGGCGTGCCGTCGGGGTTGGTGCGCGGAACGGCCTCGACCGACATGGCATCGGCAACTGCGTCCTGCACGACATAGCCGCAGGGCGCCAGCAGGACCGCCACCACATACCAGCCGGTTGTCGACAGAACATCAGGTAGCCAGTCGGCGCGCGTTGCCAAACCGAACATGATCAGGAAACTGGCGGCGATCAGCGCCGCGCCGATATAGATCAGCCCGGCCTTTCGTCGCCAGATCAGGTCAACGAGATGGCCAAGCGGCATTTTCAGCGCCCAGGGCAAGCCGGCCCAGAAGGCCAGGCCGGCGATGAAGGCCGCGGACACGTCGAGGTATTCCTTGACGAAAAACGTGCCGACCACAGAGGTCAGCCCCTGAGCGCCGGCCGCGAAATAGATCATGAGCGGCGGAAGAAAGGACCAGCGCAGTTGTCTCAGCAGGTCGACAACAATCCGGTCTAACCAGCTTCGGGATCGGGCCGCCTCGTATTCGCCGGACGACGTCACAGCGGGCGGATCTTCAGGCCGGTGACCCGGTTTCCGTCTTTTGCGGTGACTTCGAACCGGTATCCGTGAAAGGCAAAGACCTGACCCACAGTCGGGATCATCTGGGCCTCGTGGATCACCAGACCGGCAACGGTATTGGCCTCGTCATCGGGCAGCGTCCAATCCATTGCGCGATTCAGGTCGCGGATTGTCGTTGCGCCCTCGACGAGGAATTGACCGTCCTCCATGCGTTCGACCACTTCGTCTTCGTCCGGGTCAAACTCATCGGTGATTTCGCCGACGATCTCTTCGAGAATATCCTCAAGCGTGATCAGGCCACGCAGACTGCCATACTCGTCGACGACGAGGGCAAAGTGGCTGCGCAGGCGGAGGAATTCGCGCATCTGGTCGTCGAGCGTTGTGGTCTCGGGGACGAAATAGGGATCGTTGGCCACCTTGGTGATGTCAAATCCCAGCAATCGGTCGGTGTCGCCCTGCGCACCGCCAACCTGAGCATACATGGCGCGGAACAAATCCTTGGCGTGGACCACCCCAATGATGTTTTCGGGCTCGTCCCGATAGACGGGCAGGCGGGTATGCGGGCTTTGCAGACACTGTTGCAGCAACTCTCCGGGTTCTGCCGCGGCGTCGATCATCTCGATGTTGGATCTGTGCAGCATGATCTCTTCGACCGTGCGCTCGCCCAGATCCAGCGCACCAAGGATCCGATCCCGATCCTCCTTTTCGACCACGCCTTCGGAATGGCCCAGTTGCAGCGCGCCGGCAATTTCTTCGCGGACCGCAAGGATCTGGCTGTCCGGATCAATCTGCACACCAAACACTCTGAGCACGCCCCGCACCAGCAGGCGAACGGCCGAGACAATTGGGGCAAACAGCGTGACTACCACACCAATCGGTCCGGCCACGGCAGCTGCTGCCTTTTCGGCATTGGTGATGGCATATGTCTTGGGCAGCACCTCGGCAAAGATCAGCACCAGAAAGGTCATCACCAGCGTCGCCAGCGCCACGCCGCTTTCACCAAAGAGGCGTGTGAACAGGGCGGTTGCCAGCGATGCCGCAAGAATATTGACCAGATTGTTGCCCAGCAAAACGGACCCGATCAGCCGTTCGTTGTCCTCGGTGATGGCCAGCGCCCGTTGCGCCCCCCGTGATCCCTTGTCGGCCTGCGTCCGAAGTTTGCCGCGCGACGCAGCCGTAAGCGCGGTTTCCGAGCCCGAGAAAAAGGCAGACAGAACCAGCAGAAACAGGATGGCGCCAGCTGTGATCCAGAGGGCGCTGTCGAGAGTAGAGGAAGCAGGGTCCATGGTGGTTGTGATTATCCTTTATGCTCCACCTGTTATGGGGGGGCGGGGCGTCAGTATCAAGATCTGCCGCCGCAGCTGTCAGGCGGTGTCGTCCTGCCGATCACGCGCCAGCGGGTGATGTTCCAGCACAAGTTCCGCCAATCTTTCATCGAGAACATGGGTGTAGATCTCGGTTGTGGACACATCCGCATGGCCCAGCAATGTCTGGATTGCCCGCAGATCGGCACCATTCGCAAGCAGGTGGGTAGCAAAGGCATGGCGCAGTGTATGCGGTGTCACCTTGTCCGGAGAGACACCGCCCGTCACGGCAAGTTCCTTGATCAGCAGATAGAACCGGTGCCGGGTCAGGTGTCCTGCCTTGCCGCGTGACGGGAACAGGAAGCGGGACGGGGTTGCACCCTTTTCAGCCGCCTTTTCCTCGGTTGTGTCACGGGTGGTCAGCCACAGCGCCAACGCCTCGCGCGCCGGCGGAGAGAGCGGCACCATGCGCTCCTTGCCGCCCTTGCCCAGCACCAGCAGCATCTGAGGATCGCCGCGGGCGGAACTTACGGGCAGCGACACCAGTTCGCTGACCCGCATTCCGGTGGCGTAAAGCAGCTCCATCAGACAGGTGTTCCGAATGCGGTCGGAGCGGTTGCGCCCGGTTTCGCGGGCAGCTTGCAGTAGTCGGTCGACCTCGACCACTTCAAGGGTTTTGGGCAGGCGTTTCTCTCGTCCCGGCCCCCGTATCTGGATGGCGGGGTTGTCTTCGCGCCAGCCTTCGTCAAAGGCAAAGCGGTAGATCTGCTTGATCGCAGAAAGCCGCCGGGCCCGTGTCGACCGGGCTAGCCCCTGATCGGAACACGAGATCAGATAGGCCTCGACATCGTCACGATCGGCGGTTTCAAGATGCAGGTTGCGATGGGCCATCCACGCGCAGAAATCCTTGAGATCTCGCCCGTAAGCCAGCTGGGTATTGGTGGCGGCTCCCAGCTCTGCAGCCTGTGCGTCAAGAAAGGTCGAGATCCACTGGTCCATGTGTTGCGGTGCACGCATGGGTTACTCCTGCCCGAGAATCATCAATTGCAGCGCGGCGCGGCGCGCGGTGTCTTCAAGGCCGATGCTGCGGAAGGTGGCAAGCGCCGCTGACAGGTTTGCGGGGTTGCCGCGGGCGCCTTTGTCGAACAGCAGCATGGTTTCCAGAATCGCCTCCCCAAGACGGCCTGAACTGATCAAGTCCTGCAAGTTGGGAGGAACGACTGCGCCCTGTGCAAAGCCATCTGAAATTGCTTCCGCCAGCTCGCCCGGCGGAAGGGCGCGCCCCGGATTGCCCTGTGCCAGCGCGGCGAGAAACGCAATGCGGGGCGTGTTCTGCGGCGGGCGACGCGAGGCCGCCTCGTAGTCGCGCGACAATAGCCGGATCTCCCAGGCTAGCTGCGCGGCGGTTGCATCTGGAATGCGTTGCCGGGAAAGTTGCTCAAAGAACAATTCGGCAAATGCCACTTCCAGTCCGGCCGCTCGCATGGCGTCCCATGCAGGTTGCAGGGTTTTGGCAATCGCGGTACCGCTGCGGGACGCCAGTGCGGTGTCGAAGCGTTGCACGGCCTCGACCCGATCCCAGACCCCGCCCGAAGCAGCGGGCAGGCGTTCGGTGTATAGCCCCAGCAACCGGTTTGGCCCCAGGGCGCCAATCCGGGTCAGCCGTTCGGCGGCTTCGATCTGGGCTTTCCAGCCTGCCACATCCCGCAGGTCTGCAGTGGCGAACGCCCGCGGTAGAGATGCGGTCGGAAGCCGTTCACCAATGGTTTCATACAGCCGGAACGTCAGCGGATCCGGGCGGCTTGGCGGGGGCAGCATTGGGGCGCCCTCATAGATGTCGGGGCTCAGGAAACGATCGAGCAAATCCAACGTGGCCGGCGGCAGCAGCTCAAGCGCATGAGCGGTCTCCAGCAAGAGAGCGGCGGTCTGCCAGTCTCCGCGCCGGGCATTGCAAAAAACCAGATCCGCATAGCCTCGGGCCAGATGCGGTTGTTCCGCCAGAACTGCGCAGGCCTTGTCCTCGTCCCCTGTCAGCAGCGTTGCGTCGAACCAGCGCGAGAACCGATCCCGGCTATTGGTTGGGCCAGCTAGTTGAACCAGTGCCTGTGCCGGATCGGTGGCCCCAAGCGCGATCAGTCGGTCGATTCGCGCGGCAAGCAGGCTCTCGGCGGCGGCTTTCTGTGATGGCGGGCGCGTCTCGGACAACAGCAACGAATACAGAAGCGTCTGCATGGCCGGACTGTCACGGACCGGCACCTGCGCGATCAGTTCGGCCAGTGTCTCGGCATCCGAAGTCAGCCAGAGATCAACCGGCAACCCGGTCGCTTGCGACGATACCAGCCCCAGCGGAGGCGCCAAGGCAGCCAACGGGGTCACCTCGATTGACGGACCGGCCCCGGACGGAGCGACCGGAGGTTCAAGCAAAACCGTGTTCGGCAGGTCGACAGCCGTGTTCTGTCCCAACCAGTCGATCACCGACAGCGGCGAAGATTGCGTTTTTTGCGTCTGCGCGGAAACGGGACCGGCATGCAAGGCCCCGGCGATCAGGAGCAGGGCTGTTCCGGTTCGCATACTCAGTTCGATTCCAGCGTCACCGGCACACGGATTTCTTCTTGCGCGGGTGAAAAGTCCACCCCGAACAGAGGGCCGATATAGGCGTAGCCAACCAGCCCGATGAATACCAGACACACCAAATACACCAGAAATTTGATCAAGCGCCCCATGGTTCTTTTTTTGCCCCTCATTCTGCTCTTTTGTCCAAGTTATATATGGCCTTTTCCACAAGATCACGTCATTCACGTAAGAATGAGCGGAAATGAGCAAAAAACCGGCACCCGGCCTGTCGAGATCCCCGTTTACACGCTGAAAAAGACCGTGGCGATGGTGGGCATGATGGGGGCTGGAAAGACTGCGGTGGGCCGGGCGCTCGCGGCCAGGCTGGGTGTGCCGTTTCTGGATAGCGATGCCGAGATCGAGGCCGCTGCCAACATGACCATTCCCGAGATCTTTTCCCGTGACGGTGAACCGTTCTTTCGCGAAAAGGAATCGCAAGTGATTTCCCGGCTGCTCGACGAAGAGCGGGGAATTCTGTCCACTGGAGGCGGTGCCTATCTGGCCGACCGCAACCGGCAGATGATTTCCGACCGCGGCGTTGCGATCTGGCTCAAGGCGGATCTCGAGGTGCTGTGGAACCGGGTCAAGCACAAGGATACCCGCCCGTTGCTGCGCACCTCGGACCCGCGTGCGACATTGCGGGATCTGTATGAAGCGCGCGTGCCGCTTTACTCCAAGGCGGATCTTACGGTCACGTCCGACGGGCAGGCCGCGATCGAGGAAATGGTGGACCGGGTGATTGCCGTGCTTCTCACCCGCCCGGACGTTCTTGAACAGGGTTGAAGATGGAAAATACCGTTCACGTTGAACTGGGGTCGCGTTCCTATGACGTGGTCATCGGACCGGGGCTGCTGGATCAGGCGGGCCCGCGCATCGCACCGCTGCTGCGACGGCCGCGTGTGGCGGTCATCAGCGACGAAAACGTTGCCGCGTTGCATCTGGATGCGTTGCGGGCCGGGCTGTCGACTGCGGGCCTCGAGATGGTCTCGATGGAGCTGCCGGCTGGTGAAGCAACAAAAAGCTGGCCGCATTTTGAACGCGCTGTGGAATGGCTGCTGGAACAGAAGATCGAGCGCAACGACGTGGTGATCGCCTTTGGCGGCGGAGTGATCGGAGACCTTGTCGGGTTTGCCGCCGCGGTTCTGCGCCGGGGGATCAGGTTCGTTCAGATCCCGACCTCGCTGCTGGCGCAGGTCGACAGCTCGGTGGGGGGCAAGACCGGGATCAACGCGCCGCAGGGTAAGAACTTGATCGGTGCATTTCACCAGCCGTCTCTGGTTCTGGCCGATACCGCCGTTCTAGGCACTCTGACTGCGCGGGATTTTCTTGCCGGTTACGGCGAGGTCGTGAAATACGGCCTGCTGGGCGACGCCGCGTTCTTTGACTGGCTCGAAAAACAGGGGCCGGCGCTTGCTGCGGGCGACATGCAGGCGCGTGTTCAGGCGGTGACCCGTTCGGTGCAAATGAAGGCCGATATCGTTGCCCGCGATGAAACCGAGCAGGGCGACCGGGCGTTGCTGAACCTTGGACATACATTTTGTCACGCGCTGGAGGCAGCCACGGGTTATTCTGATCGGCTGCTGCATGGTGAGGGCGTGGCGATCGGCTGCGCGCTGGCATTTGAACTGTCGGCGCGGCTCGGGCTTTGCGCGCAGGAGGATCCCTCCCGTGTACGGGTGCACCTCAAGGCGATGGGCATGAAGACGGATCTGGCCGACATACCCGGTGATCTGCCCGGCGCCGACGCCTTGCTTGGGCTGATGGCGCAGGACAAGAAGGTGGTCGACGGCCAGTTGCGGTTCATTCTGGCACGCGGCATCGGGCAGGCGTTCGTTACCGGCGATGTTCCGGGTGATGCTGTGCTTGAAATTCTTGAGGATGCGCTGGCAACCTGTTGAAAAAAGAAGCCTTAGCGCCCTTGGAGCACCATCAATTCCCCGACATTTTCACGCGTGATGTAACCGGTTAGATGCCCGCTTTCGGTGCAGACCGCCACCGCGGGAGCACCGGTGTGCAGCGTGTCCAGCACCTGTTCCAGCCCGGTCAGGAGGCTAACGGTCGGGATCTGCGTTTCCGCGATGGACGACACCGCCTGCAGTCTGGATCCGTCCCCGGCCAGCGCGGCAAACAGCGCCTCGCGGGTCAGAAACCCGAGCAGCCGACCGTTCGGGTCAAGAATGGGAAACTCGTGCTGGGTGGTGCGGATCACGGCGTTGGCTGCAACATCGAGTGTATCCTCGGGATGCAGCGATTCGAACCGTGTGATCATGGCGTCGCGCGCCAGAACACGCCTTGCTGCCGCACGCATGGCGACATCCTGGCTTTCGGCATTGGCGGCCACGAATACAAAGAGCGCGATCAGAACCAGAACCGGATTGCCACCGGACAATCCGGCGAACCCGAGCCCAAAGGCGACCACTTGACCGGCGATCGCCGCCCATCGGGTGGCGGTTACCCGATCGGTCCAAAGGCACAGAAAAGCGCGGAACACGCGACCGCCATCCATCGGAAAGGCCGGGATCATGTTGAACACGGCCAGAAACAGGTTCACGATGGCCAGCCGCTGCAGAAAGCCCGGGCCGGTGCTGTCGATCACGGCGAGATCGTCGACCGAGATCCCGGCGCCGAAAACCACAACCAAAAGGGCCCATATCACGATATTCACGGCCGGACCGGCCAGCGCCACGGCGATCTCGCGGCGCGGATTCTCGGGCATCCGTTCCAGCCGTGCCAGTCCTCCGATCGGAAGCAGCGTGATGTCCGGCGTTGCGATCCCATAACGGCGTGCCATCAGCGCATGGCCAAACTCATGGGCGACAACACAGGCAAATAGCGCGATGACGAACAGAATGTTCTCGATCGCCCCCGGCAGACCGGCCTCGGAATAGGCGGCAAAGCCGACCCATGCCAGCAACAGGAAGAACGTGACATGCACCCTCAGGTCCGAGCCGAGAATGCGTCCGATGGAAAAGGACCAGGTCATGCGGCGTGTCCTCGGTTCGGAGATACTGCCCGGATGATACTCTGCTCCGGAATTTGCCGCATCCCCTGTTGAGAGGGTCTGCCGCAGCGTTTCGGGCGGGCGGCAACGGCAACGAAAAACCCCGCCGTTTGGGGCGGGGTTTGGTCTTGTCGACACGGGACCCGATATTAGAACGGGATCTCGTCGTCGTCGATGCTGCTGGACGCCGGCCGACCACCGCCCTGCGACGGGGCGCTGCCGCCATAGGGGTCGCCCTGTGGTCCGCCGCCATACGGGTCGTCCTGCTGGCCGCCATAACCGCCGCCGGACTGACCGCCATAGCCTCCTCCGCCACCGCCATCACGACCATCCAGCATGACCAGCGTGGCATCAAAGCCCTGCAGAACAACCTCGGTCGAATACCTGTCCTGTCCCGACTGGTCCTGCCACTTGCGGGTCTGCAGCTTGCCTTCGAGATACACCTTGGACCCCTTTCGCAGATACTGCTCTGCGACCCGGACAAGGCCCTCCGAGAAAATCGCCACCGAATGCCACTCGGTGCGTTCGCGGCGTTCACCGGTGTTGCGGTCTTTCCATGTTTCGGACGTGGCGATGCGCAAATTGCACACCTTGCCGCCGTTCTGGAAAGACCTCACCTCGGGGTCGCGGCCCAGATTTCCGATCAGAATGACTTTGTTTACTGAGCCTGCCATGGATGTTCCCCGCTTTCATTCTTTTGCTCGTGTGTGCCGCGCTCCGGACCGGCGGTGCCGACGGGCGCAGCCCGGGGCGCCGAATCTGCCCCGCTGTCGCGCCAATCTATACCGCGTGGGGCAGGCGAAACCAGAGCCACCGTTGCAAAAATCTGCTACCGGGCAGGGTGCCTCGGTTCGGGGATCTTCCAACCCTGCTTCACTTCGTATATATTCGTTTCCAGTTTTAAGGTTATTGTCTGAATAGGGTCCACCCACGAACCATGCGCAGGTTTCTATCCGGCATTGTTGTCGCGTCGCTCGTGATTGGGCCCGCTGCGCAGGCCGACATGTTCTCGACCAAGAACCGTCGCGACATCTTCCGGTCGCAGGCGCGTGTGCTCGATACCCGTGCGGCGACGCAGTATTCGGGATCGGAACGGTTACGACCGAACTATCTCAAGGGCGATTCCGGCGGCAATCTTCGGTATGCCGGCAAGTACAAGGGCCAGTATCTCGGTATGGCGCGCGAGGCCGCCCGGCGTCACAAGGTGCCTGAGGAACTGTTCCTGAGACTTGTTCAGCAGGAATCAAACTGGAACCCGCGGGCGAAATCGCACAAGGGCGCGCTTGGCCTTGCGCAGTTGATGCCGGCGACCGCGCGGGCGATGGGCGTCGACCCGCTGGATCCGTACCAGAACCTCGACGGTGGTGCGCGGTATCTCAAGCGCCAGTATCGTAAATTCAAGTCGTGGCGTCTTGCTCTGGCGGCCTACAACGCCGGTCCGGATGCTGTGAAGAAATACAAAGGCGTTCCACCCTATAAAGAGACCCAGAACTATGTTCGGGTCATCTGGGGAAGTTGACCGGCACTTGCGTCAAATCAAATCCTGAGTGAAATACCTTGATAAAGTCGAGGAAAGCGACTCGATCTTTTGTTCAGGAGCCATCATGCTGCCAAAACACGCGATCTACACCCGTATATGTGCTGTTCTGCTGACATGCTGGCCGATTGGTGGGCTGGCTGCGCCCTTTGAGAGCGAGGAAGCCTTGGGCGAAGCTCTGTTCTTTGACGAGAACCTGTCGCTGAACCGAACACAATCCTGTGCCACCTGCCATGATCCCGAGGCCGGATTTGCGGACCCTAGGGAAACCGCCGCAGGGCGCGCGGTTTCATTGGGTGATGATGGCGTCTCGTTGGGCGATCGCAGCGCTCCTACGGCCGCCTATGCCGCTTTTGCTCCGGGGTTTCATCAGAATGATGAGGGGAAATGGGTTGGCGGGCTGTTCTGGGATGGCCGTGCCGACAGCCTCGAGGCGCAGGCCGGAGGACCGCCGCTCAACCCGATCGAGATGGGGATGCCCGGCAAGCCCGCCGTTGTCGCGCGCCTGCAGGAAAACGCCGATTACGTCGCCGCCATGCAGGCGCTGTTTGGGCCGAACATCTTTGCCGATCCGGACAAGGCTTATGATGCCATGACCCGGGCGATTGCCGCCTTTGAACGCACCGACCTGTTTGCTCCGTTCGACAGCAAGTATGACCGCTATCTGCGAGGGGAAACCATGCTGAGCGAGGACGAAGAGCTGGGCCGCGTCCTGTTCTTTTCGGAACAGTTCACCAACTGCAACCTGTGCCACCAGTTGAAACAGAGCCCGATGGATCCGGCTGAAACCTTTACCAATTACGAACACCACAATATCGGTGTTCCGGTCAATGAAGCGGCCCGCGCTGTGAACGGGGCCAAGGGGCCGGATCTTGGGTTGCTGGCCAATCCGCTGGTGGATGACGGGGCGCAAGGCGGCAAGTTCAGAACGCCCACGCTGCGAAACGTGGCGGTGACCGGGCCATATATGCACAACGGCGTGTTCGCGGATCTCCGCACCGTCATGCTGTTTTACAACAAGTACAACACCAAGGCCGAAGCCCGTCAGATCAATCCGGAAACCGGCAAGCCGTTTGCCTGGCCGGAAATTCCACATACGCTTGCGGTCAAGGAACTGACGCATGGACCTGCGCTGGACGACCGCCGGATCGACGCGCTGGTGGCATTTCTGAAAACCCTCACAGATGCCCGCTATGAACATCTGCTGGAGGAATGATCCCCCGAAGTCAGCGCCCTGAATTCGCCCGAAAACATTATCACATCACGAAACCGGGATCTGGTAGCGCCTGAGAAATTCAACCATGAGGTCCGGTGCCTTGGGCCAGCTATAAAGCCCTTTGTCCCGCCAACTTATGGTGTTTAGTGCGTTCAGGTTTTCTCCGACCCACCCGACCAGCTCGTCATGCGGAACTAGGTACCGTTCGCCACCATGCGTGATGTCGAGCGTCGCGCCACGCCCCAGCATCTTCTTTTCAATCAATGGGCGGTTTGTGGCCCTCGGATTGTCAGTGAACTTTCCCATACCAGTTCAAGACCTCTATTCAGCCGCCACCTTGATAACCGGGGTCATTTCCGCCAGTGCTGCATCGTCGAGATGGCACTTGATCTGATGGCCATCCTGCAGCGTTCGGACCGGTGGCACCTCGCGGTCACACAGGCCGCCCGCGACCTTGGATTTCCAGCGGCAGCGCGTCTGGAACGGGCAGCCCGGCGGTGGGCTCATTGCCGAAGGAATGTCGCCTTCGAGGACGATATGTTCCTTTTCGATCGAAGTATCAGCAATCGGCACAGCCGATAGCAGGGCTTCGGTATAGGGGTGATAGGGCGGGGCAAAGACCTGATCGGTTGTTCCCAGTTCCACCACATGCCCGAGATACATCACCATCACCCGGTCCGAGAGATAGCGCACGATGGAAAGGTCGTGGCTGATGAACAGAAGCGTGGTCTTGTGTTCGCGCTGGATCTCCATCAGCAGATCCGTCACCGCCGCCTGAACACTGACGTCCAGCGCCGAAACCGGCTCGTCCGCGACAACGATCCGGGCGTCGCCGGCAAAGGCGCGGGCGATTCCAACACGTTGTTTCTGTCCGCCCGAAAGCTGTCTCGGCATCCGTTCTGCAAAGGCGCGGGGCAGTTTCACCAGATCCAGCAACTCCAGCATCCGCTTGCGCCGGTCCGCCTCGCTCTTGCCAACCCCGAAGATCTCCAGCGCCCGTATGATTTGGCGCCCGACGGTCATGGACGGATTCAGCGTGTCGAACGGGTTCTGGAACACCATCTGCACGTCCGCAACTGTCTGGGTGTCGCGCTCTTCGATTGGAATGCCTTCGATCGAGCGGTTGTCGAGCAGGATGGCTCCGTCCGTGGCAGTCTCTAGCCCCATCAGAACTTTGGCAAAGGTCGACTTGCCGCAACCGGATTCCCCGACAATGGCCAACGTTTCGGATTCGCGGGCTTCAAACGAAAGGGTCTCGTTGGCCTTCACGACCTTCTTCTCGCCGCCTCCGAACAACGCATTGGCTGCCACCTCATAGTATTTCTTGAGGTTTTCCATCTTGAGCACGACATTGCCGACTTCGGCTTTTTCCTTCTGGGCTTCGGCCACAAGGGGCGCGTCCCAGTCGATTTCACCGAACTTCAGGCAACGTGTGTGATGGCGGTCATTGTCCGGAACCGCCTCCATCTGGATCTCCTGCGCGTCGCAGCGGCCAGCTTCGAAATAATCACAGCGCGGGCCGAAATTGCAGCCCGGCGGGCGTTCGTGCGGCAACGGGAAATTGCCCGGAATGGCCACAAGGGGGCGGGCGGTCTTGTCCGCGCCAGGCAGGGGGATCGACCGGAACAGGGCCTGCGTGTAAGGGTGGCGCATTTCATCGAACACATCTTCGATCGAACCGCGCTCCACCGCCTCGCCGGAGTACATCACGCATAACCGGTCGCAGGTTTCCAGCACCAGCCCCAGATTGTGGCTGATGAACAGCATCGACGTGCCGTATTTCTTTCCAAGGTCCTTGACCAGTTCGACCACTGCGGCTTCGACCGTCACATCAAGCGCCGTTGTCGGTTCGTCAAGGATCAGCAGCGCCGGTTTCGACATCAGTGCCATTGCGATCACAATCCGCTGCTGCTGCCCACCCGACAGCTGGTGCGGGAAGCTGTTCAGCATTCGCTCGGGGTCGGGCAAGCGCACGTCGGTCACCACTTCGAGTGCGCGTTTGCGGGCCTCCACGGCACCAACGCCTTCGTGGATCATCGGCACTTCCATCAGTTGCTTACCGATCTTCATTGCCGGGTTCAGCGAGGCCATCGGTTCCTGATAGATCATGGCGATCTCGTTGCCGCGAATGTCGCGCAGTTCTTCGGGCGTCATTTGCGACATGTCGCGCCCCTTGAACTTGATCGACCCACCAACGATACGGCCGTTCTTGCCAAGATCCTGCATCACGCCCAGCGCCACGGTGGATTTGCCGCATCCCGATTCTCCGACAAGTCCGACCGCTTCGCCCGGTTGCACCGCGACCGAGAAATCCATCACTGCCGGAATCTCCCGAAGCCGGGTAAAAAACGAAATCGAGAGCTTGTCGATCTCGAGTATCGGGCCGTCATACTCCGCCAGTTTGCTCATCTTTCTTATACTCCCAGACAAAATTGGCATGTGCACAATTTCATCTTTTCGAAAATACTCCGGGGGTCCGGGGGGCTGGCCCCCCGGCCTCTATCACATCAGTCCTTCAGGCTTTCTTCTCGCAAGCCATCGGCAAGCAGGTTCAGACCCAGCACAAGCGACAGCAGCGCCAACGCCGGGGGCAGGGCAGGGTGCAGGTAAATCGACAGGAGCTTGCGCCCCTCGTTGATGGTCGACCCCCAGTCGGGGCTTTCCGGCGGCAGGCCGAGGCCAAAGAAGCCCAATGTGCCGAGCAGGATCGTGGTATAGCCGATCCGCAGGCAGAAATCGACGATCAGCGGGCCGCGCGCATTGGGGAGTATCTCCCACAGCATGATATACCATGTGCCTTCGCCACGGGTTTGAGCGGCGGCCACATAGTCGCGGGTCTTGATATCCATGGCCAGCCCCCGCACGATGCGGAACACCGTGGGTGAATTGACGAACACCACCGATACAAACACCACGAGAATGCCCCCGGGGATGTCGAACAGATCGAGCGCTTTGGGCAGGCCGGGTATGCTATGGCCCTTGGTCTGCACAAGATAGCCGTCGGTCGAGATCAGCGACAGATAAAGCCATATCGAAACGCCGAGAACAGCCGTCAGCAGCGGGTTTCGGAACCGTGGCTGTGTATAGAAGCGCGAGTTCAGCAGCACTGCCATGAACAGGATCGGAAAAATGAACAAGACCATTGCCATATAGTTCGGCACGCCGGTAGCAACGATCTCGGGGGTCACCAGCAGGTAGAACAGCAGAATGACCGGAAAGGCGAGGATCAGGTTGGCAAGAAAGGACAGCAACGTGTCCAGCCGACCTCCGAAATACCCGGCGGGAAGACCCAGCGTGATGCCCACCATAAAGGCGAACATCGTGGCCAATGGCGCGATCTGAACCACCACCCAGGCGCCTTTGATCACCCGGCTGAATACGTCGCGGGCAAGGTTGTCGCCGCCGAGCAGATACCACGGGTATTGTCCGTCCTCGAGGTTTGGCAGCGGCGTTCCTGGGACCTTGTTCTTCAGCCCGGAAACCTGCGTCAGCGGGTCATGTGTGACGATCAGGTCCATGGCGCCGAAAATGCCGACGAACACCCAGAACATGACAAGGCCAAACCCGATCATTCCGATCGGACTGTCGAAAAGTTTGCCGTAAAGACCTAGCCTGCGTTTGAAGGCCAGCGACACTGCGTAGAGGATGATCAGCGCAAGGAAAACCGGGCTCAGACGCGATGAAATCTCTCCGACGATGCCGGATGCTTGCGGTCCGGTGAGGATACCAAGCGCCACGTAAAGAATAATGACGACGATGACCCCCAGCAAACTCAGCCGCAGCAGCGATTGCAGCAGCCCCTGCGGGAGGCTCTGCGCAGCCAAGCCAAGCATCGCACCTAGCACGAACATGGCTCCGGCTTGTACCCAGGCACCACCGAGCCCGGAAATCATATCCGGTGTTGCGATGGCGCCAACGATCCAGCAGAGCAGGCCAAAGACGACCCCGCCGGCAACAGTGGCAGACATCCCGAAACTTGGCCCGGAATCGGGTCCAGGCCCGGTTGTGCGGGCCAGCGCCGCCTGCGGCGACAGGGATTTCACGATGCCACCACAGGCGGACAGCGCCAGAAGCAGCGATGTCACCAAAAGCAGCGGGTTGAGAAAACTACCGAGCGATCCGGTCCAGCTGAGAGGTTCCATGTCTCCGATCCTCCCTTATGAAATCCGAATGCGCGGGTTGAGATAGACATAGCCGATATCCGAAATCAGCTGTGTCACCAGCACCACAAAGACCGATACGACTGACACTGCCAGCAGAAGCTGGATGTCATTGTTGCCGGCAGCTTGAACAAGAACCCATCCAAAGCCCTTGTAGTTAAAGAGTGTTTCCACGATCACCACGCCGTTCAGCAGCCAGGGAAACTGGAGCATGATGACGGTGAAAGGGGCGATCAGCGCGTTACGCAGAGCGTGCTTCATCACGATGTTTGGAAAACTGACCCCCTTGAGTCGGGCGGTGCGGACATATTGTGCCGTCATCACCTCGGTCATCGAAGCCCGCGTCATTCGGGCAATGTAACCCATGCCATATAGCGAGATGGTCAGAACCGGCAGGAAGAAGTTTTCAAATGTCGGATTGTCCATTGCCGATGTGGCAGTGCCCTTGAACCATTTCAGCCCGACCGTGGAGGATGTGAACACGGCGATGAATATGACGCCTGACACATATTCCGGCGTTGCGGTGGTGATGATTGAAAAGGTGGAAAGCGTGCGGTCCAGCGGTGAGCCTTCGCGCATGCCGGCCAGAACCCCGACCAACAGCGCCGATGGCACCATCAACATCAGCACCCAGAACATCAGGTATCCTGTATTGCCCAGCCGCACCGAAACAATGGTCGAAACCTCGTCCTTGAATACGGTGGAATAACCCCAGTTGCCCTGCAGGAGACCGCAGAATTTCGGCGTCGTTTCGGGGGTCGATCCGGGGCGGACACAGGTGCCGACAAACTGCCCGTCGGCCGTCGTGTTCCGGAAACCCGGAACCGCCCCAAGCCACTGACCGTACTGGGACAGCAGAGGCTGATCATAGCCTCGGTTTTCCAGCCATGTCGCAACCTGTTCATCGCTCATCCGCTGGTTGCCCTGCGTTTTGGCGAGCTTTTCGAGGTTGGGATAAAGATTGGTCAGAAAGAAGACAACGAAAGTCAGGCACAATGCCGTAAGCAGCATTACTCCGAACCGTCTGAGTATGAAGAGTCCCATGATCCCCCCTGATGGTCAGGTCTCTCCGCAGTACGGGCGGCCGTTTTCGGCTTCGATCATCCGGTCAGGAAACCGGGCGACTGCGGTTGAAGGGTATGCCCACGCTGCGGCGGACATACCGTTTTTCTGTTCATGTCAGTCGGATCAGGCTGCCCAGCCCCACTTGTAGTGGTGATGCTCGAACGAGACATGCATTTCTGTTCCCACCAGACCCTCTTTCATGTGGCGGTAAAGGGCGCGCCAGTAGGGTTGGATGGTCACGCCTTCGGCCTGGATCAGCGCCATGCCTTTTGCGGCGACCTCGGAACGTTTCTTGGCGTCGGCTATTGCCAGCGCCTCGGTCAGAATGGCGTCGAAATCCGGGTTCGACCAACCGAACTCGTTCCACGCCTCGCCGGATTTATAGGCCAGCGCCCAGATTTGCACGCCGAGCGGGCGATGGTTCCAGTTGGTTGAGCTATAGGGATATTTCGTCCAATCGTTCCAGAAGGTATTGCCCGGAAGAACTGTCCGTTTGACCTTGAAGCCCGCATCACGCAGCTGTGCTGCCACAGCATCTGTCGTGTTGCGCCGCCAATCGTCGTCAATCGAGATAATTTCATGCTCGTAGTCGGCCATTCCGGCTTCTTCCATGAGCTTCATCGCCCCGGCCGGATCGGCAGCCTGTTTGGGCAGTTCCGCGTATTCCGGGTGAATCGGTCCGACATGGTGGTTTTCGGCAACCGCGCCGCGCCCGCCATAACCCAGTTCAAGGCAGACAGAATTGTCGACCGCCATGGCCAGCGCCTTGCGAACCCGCGCATCGGCATAGGGCTGTTTGCCATCGACCTCGGCAAGCTGGTTGGGGCGCACGACAATGGTGCCCATGGTCACCACTTCGGACTTGGCGAATCCCAGCCCGTCCATCACGTCGATAAACTCGCCCACGGACTCATGCAGCATGTCAACTTCTTCGGACTCCAGTGCCGCCAGCCATGCCGAAGGATCGGTGCCATAGTCGATATATTCGATACGATCGAGTGTCGGCGCACCGAACACCGCATCCCCCCACCACTGGTGATCTTCGTTCAGGACGAGAACACATTTCACCCCGACTTCGAGGGTCTCGATCTTGTAGGGACCAGTGCCGACATTGTTGGTCAGATCGTTCTCGCTGAACGAGCTGTGCACGATCGCCGCCGGATAGTCCGACATGCCGGCAATCAGCGAGATGTCGGATTTCGGCAGGTTCAGTTTGACCGTATTGCTGTCGACAACTTCGATTGCACCATCAATGGCCTGACCCGACGCTTCGTCGATCAGCGTCGCAAAGCGGCCTGCCATCGAATTGGTTTCCGAGGCCTTGTCGCACCAGCGCGCGATGTTGCGGGCGACGTCTTCGGCGGTGAAGGCATCCCCGTTGTTCCATGTGACGCCTTGCCGGACATTGAGCGTGTAAACCGTCGCGTCTTCATTGATTTCCCAGCCTTCCAGCAACATACCCCGGAAGGTCCCGTCGGAATTGTATTCGACGAGGTATTCCAGGGTGCCGCGGCTCTGGTTGCCCATTTCGGACCAGTCATAAGTCCGCGGGTCCTTGAGGGCGCGCACACTGGCCTGAACCCGCAAGGTTCCGCCCTGCGCGCGCTCGGTCGCAGCCTGTACCGGGCTGGAGGCGCCAATCATGCCGTAGGCTGCGGCGGCCGACACGCCAAAGGTTGTTGCGCGGGTCAGGAATTCGCGGCGGTCCATGTGACCTTCGCGATATTCGCGCGCGTACATTTCAGCCGCCGGATGCACCGGTTTGCCGTTGATTGTCTTTTCAGTCATTGAGTTCTCCCTGGAATTCATTCGAGACATATGCGTGGCGCGGCTTGGGTCTGTAACCTGCCGTTTCTTCGTGTGATCTTGCCGATTTCGTTTCGGTAGCACGCATCCCCATGCCACAATACGGCACGAGAAAAGAGCACGCGTCAACGTCTGCTTTCGTCAATTCTTTGTAAGAAAACGACATGCGAGTGTAAAAAAAGCGACCTGCGAGGGCCCATTTCAGGCGCTCTTGCTGGCCTTGGACATGGCAGATTTGCGCAGCGCACTGGGTGTTGTTCCACAGTGTTGCTGGATGAAACGGGTAAAGTAGGCGGCACTGCCGAAACCCAGATGCCGGGCGATATCCTGCGCAGGGACCGATGTTGCGATCAGTAGGCTGCGGGCGGCATGCAATGTGCGCTGGGTCAGGAGGGCCGAGGCGGTGAGGCCGGTTTGGGCCCGGCAAACCCGGTTCAGATGTGTCGGTGTGACATCAAGCGCCTCGGCATGGCTGGAGACACCGCCAGGTTCGCCATAATGGGTAACGAGCCGCTGGAAGTAGCTGCGGGTCAACCGGCGCGCAGCGCTTGATCGGGAATGGGCAAGGGCGTTTTCGTCCAGGTGGCGGCGGAGCCATACCGCAACGAGGTAGCCATATGCCTCAAGCGCACTTTCGCATAGCGGACGCTGCGCATTCTGTTCCCGGCCCATCGCCTCGATCAGCGCTGTCAGTTCCGCCTGTCCGGACACATCCCGGATCCGCAGATGCAGCAGACTTTGGGGCAGGGTTATGCCGGTATTGGGGGGAATCAGAAGTGCCTGGCCAAACCCCTGCCGGCCGACATCGAGCATCATCAAGTGGCGGGCCGGGATGAACAGGGCGTTGTGGGCGCCAATGCCGTGCCGTGCCCCGTCGAACAGCGCCACGCCTTGCCCGCGTGTGAACCAGACCAGAACATGGCTGGGGCGGTCGTGCACAAGTTCGAGCTGCCATGCCCCGCCCGCGCTTAGCTGCGCCAGCGTCATCAGCTTCAAAGTGGCGTCGTCGCCGTGGTGATCGGCAGGATCGAATTTCATTGTCGTAATCCGGCGGGTTTTCCGGTTAGGTTCTTGCCGAATCAAAACATTTCAATTGCTTGCGTGCAACCGTGCAGAATCCGGAATCATCCCGTGGGCGAAATCCGGTGCCAATTGGCCATACGGGACCGGAACCATGTTCGCTGTCGCTTGGCGAACTGCCGCGTCGCGATAGCGGCCCGGTCTCGGGCGGTCTCCAGATCCATCTGTCCGGTGAGATAGCTCATCAGTTCCGGCACGCCGATGGCCTTGCAGGAAGGCAAGGCAGGATCATACCGGTCCCGCATCGCCGCAACTTCTTCCAGCGCGCCTTGCTCCAGCATGAGGTCGAACCTTCTTCTGATGCGCTCTTCAAGCCATTGCTTGTCGGTGTCGAATACGATCGGCACGGCCTGGTCGATTGGCAGAACCGGCGGGGGCGTGTCGTCCTGCCACGCGCAGAGCGGACGTCCGGTGGCGCGCTGAACCTCCCATGCGCGTTGAACACGCGCGCGGTTGCGACAGTCGATGCGGGCGGCGGTTTCCGGATCCACTTCGCTCAACAATTCTTCCAGAATCATCCCGTCTGCCTCGGCCCGGATCTCCGGCGGTGTTGCGGGGATATCTGCCATACCTTCCGTCAGCGAAGAAAAGTAGAGCCCGGTGCCGCCAACGATAATCGGACGGTCGCGGCCGCCGAGCAGGGGGGTCACTTCGCGCAGCCAATGCCCGGCGGAATAGGGCGCGTCATAGGGTTGATGGCCGTAAAGCAGGTGCGGAGCCCGGGCTTCGTCTTCGATCGAGGGTCGCGCCGTAACTACACGCCAGCAGTCATAGACCTGACTGGCATCGGCATTGATGATCGTACCGCCAAACCGCTCGGCAACTTCAAGCGCAAGGGCCGATTTGCCCGACGCGGTCGGTCCTGCGATCAGCACCGGCAACCCGGTCGAGAGCCCCGGCAGGTCGGCATAGTCGGCCGGTCCGCGGAGAGGCTGTCTGTTTTGTGTATGTGCCACCGATGGCCCTCCGCGTGACCGTTCTTTTTGCCCCGGCCGTTTCCTGTTGGATGGCGCATTGCACCCGGCGGCGATTTCCTTCATTTTGCCGGCCGAAATTAACCCTTTGCCAGCCCGGAGCGCAACATGACCACTTCCGATACATTGGTGACCGAAACCGTCGCCGACCCCGAGGTCGCTGAAACCAAATACAGCCGTGTGTTGCTCAAGATTTCGGGTGAAGCCCTAATGGGCGACCAAGGGTTTGGTCTGCACCCCCCGACGGTGCAACGGATCGCCGAAGAAGTGAAGACAGTGCATGATATGGGTGTCGAGATCTGCATGGTGATCGGCGGCGGCAATATCTTCCGGGGCTTGCAGGGGTCGGCTCAGGGGATGGAACGCACAACGGCCGACTACATGGGAATGCTTGCAACCGTGATGAACGCGCTGGCAATGCAATCCGCGCTTGAGGAAATCGGCGTATTCACCCGGGTCATTTCGGCGATTCCGATGGATCAGGTCTGCGAGCCCTATATTCGACGCCGTGCAGTGCGGCACCTCGAAAAGAAACGGGTCTGCATTTTTGCAGCCGGGACCGGAAACCCGTACTTTACCACCGACACGGCGGCCACGCTGCGGGCCAATGAGATGGGTTGCGAAGCGATCTTCAAGGGAACCAAGGTGGATGGCGTCTATGACAAGGATCCGGTGAAGTTTCCCGACGCCCAACGCTATGACGTTGTCAGCTATGATGACGTTTTGGCCAAGCGGCTGGGTGTGATGGACGCCTCGGCCATTGCTCTGGCGCGCGACAACAACCTGCCGATCATTGTATTTTCGCTAGATGAGCCGGGCGGTTTCCGGGGAATCCTTGCAGGAAAGGGCACATACACCAAGGTCGAGGGCTGACGGAGCAGTCCGGTCGGGCGCCTGCGGCGGGGAGCTGATTTGCGTTGACGCGCGGAATGCGAGGCGCTGCCTCGCGCTCCGGAGTACTTCAAAAAGGATGAAGAAGCGGCAGCTTTTGCAGGCAGATCAGCGCGATATGCGGGATCGGGCGGCGGATTGCCCTCTCGTCTTTGCCGGATATCCGGGGCAAGATTGCTATACATTGCGGGGGCAATGGCTTATGAGCCTCCGACAGATCATCTACAGATCACCTGAAGACGGGGAGACAGAGCAGCATGTCTGACGATTTCGAACTGGACACCGATGACCTTCAGCGCCGCATGGATGGCGCAATGGCCAATCTAAAAACCGAATTCGCATCGCTTAGAACCGGGCGCGCATCGGCTTCGATGCTGGAACCTGTGATGGTCGATGCCTACGGCTCAATGACGCCGATCAATCAGGTCGGGACGGTGAATGTTCCCGAGCCGCGCATGGTGACCGTGAACGTCTGGGACAAGTCGTTGGTCAACAAGGTAGAAAAGGCAATCATGGAATCGGGTCTGGGCATCAATCCGCAGACCAATGGCACCATCGTCATGCTGCCGATCCCCGAACTCAACGAGGAGCGTCGCCGGGAACTTGGCAAGGTGGCCGGGCAATACGCCGAGCACGCCCGGGTCTCGATCCGGAATGTGCGCCGGGACGGCATGGACCAGATCAAGAAAGCCAAGAATGATGGTGAGATGTCCGAGGACGACCAGAAATTCTGGGAACAGGAAGTTCAGGAATTGACGGACAAGATGATCGCTGTCGTCGACACCGCGCTGGAAACGAAGCAATCCGAGATCATGCAGGTCTAAATCGGGATATCATGTCCATTCCCTCTCGCAAGGACAAACCGGCCGCCAGTTCGGCAACTCCCGAGACCTACCATGTCTCGGGGCCGCGTCATGTTGCAATCATCATGGATGGCAATGGTCGTTGGGCGCAGGCGCGTGGCCGACCTCGTCTGTTCGGGCATCATGCCGGGGCGAAACGGGTGCGCGAGATCGTCGAGGCCTGTCCGCGACTCGGCGTTCAGTATCTGACGATTTTCGCGTTTTCGACCGAGAATTGGAAACGAACTCAGGTCGAAGTCGCGGGGCTCATGAGCCTGTTTCGCAGGTATATTTCCCGCGAGATGCAGGCGCTTGCCGCCAAGAACGTGCGTGTGAGGTTCATCGGTGACCGGGAGCGACTGGATGCCAAGCTGACTGCCTTGATGGATCAGTTGGAACGTGCCACGGCCGGAAATGATGGCACGCAGCTGACCATTGCCCTAAACTATGGCGGACGGGACGAGGTGGCGCGGGCGACGCAGCGTCTTGCCGTCGATATTGCCAAGGGTCGATTGAACCCGGACGACGTGGACGAAGAAACACTGCCTCGGTATCTCGATACCTGCGTGCTTCCTGATCCGGATCTGGTAATCCGCACCAGCGGCGAGGCCCGGATCTCGAACTTTCTGCTCTGGCAGTCGGCCTATTCCGAGTACGAGTTCATCGACACGCTTTGGCCGGACTTCACCGAGCAGGAATTTGCGCGGCTATGTGACAAGTTCGGCAATCGCGACCGCCGGTTCGGGGCCGTGAAACTATGAATGAGGGGCGTTGGTCGGACCTGACACCGCGGATACTTTCGGCGGTGGTTCTGGTTGCCATTGGCGCCATTGAAGTCTGGCTGGGCGGGCTCTGGTTCGAAAGCTTCATTGCCGCCGCATGCGCGATCATGATCTGGGAATTGGTTCGGATGCTGGATCCTGACCGGCCGAGCGTGGCGATTCAGCTGGGGTTGTTGACCGGCGTGGCAGTTGTGGCCGCCTATCATTTGCCCGCGGTTTATCGTTTGCCAGTTCTGATAGCCCCGGCGCTGGTCGGGTTGGGGCAGGTAAGCAAAAACAGAAGACTGATTGCCGCTGGATCGCTCTGGATCGCGGCTGCCGGGCTCGGTTTCATCTCGATTCGCGAAACAATGGGGTTCGGCTGGATGCTGTGGCTGATCTCGGTTGTGGTTGCGACCGACGTTGCGGGGTATTTCTTTGGCAAAGCGCTTGGCGGGCCGAAATTCTGGCCGCGGGTCAGTCCGAAAAAGACATGGTCGGGAACGGCGGGCGGATGGTTCGCCGCGGCGCTGGTCGGGCTCGGATTTGCTCTGTATGGCGGTTTCGGCTTGCCCCTTGTGATCGTATCGGTGTTTGCCTCGATGGCAAGCCAGGCCGGTGACATCATGGAAAGCGCGGTAAAGCGCTATGCCGGCGTCAAGGACAGCTCAAACCTGATCCCGGGGCATGGTGGTTTTCTCGATCGCTTTGACGGAATGATGGGTGCTTCGGTATTTGTGCTCATCGCGGGTTTGTTCTACGCGCCCGGAGGAATGTGATGCAGAACGGGGTGCGCAGGGTTTCCATCTTCGGAGCGACCGGTTCCATCGGACAGAACACCATCGACCTGATTGCCCGTGATCTCGAACGCTATGACGTGGTCGCGCTGACTGGGGGCGGCAATATCGCCCAACTGGCGCAGGATGCGCGGCACCTGAAGGCCGATCTTGCGGTAACGGCCTATGAGGATAGGCTTTCCGATCTGCGCGACGCGCTTGCCGGAAGCGGTATCGAGGCCGCTGCAGGGCAGGGCGCCCTGATAGAGGCCGGAGCCCGGCCAGCCGATTGGGTGATGTCTGCCATCGTCGGTGCTGCCGGGCTGGCACCAGGTCTGGAGGCGTTGAAACAAGGGGCGACGCTGGCGCTCGCCAACAAGGAATCGCTGGTCTGCGCGGGAACTTTGGTGCTGGATACGGCGCGCGCGCATGGCGCTCGGCTGTTGCCGGTCGATAGCGAGCATTCGGCGGTGTTTCAGGCGCTTGTGGGTGAGGATATGAGCGCGGTCGAGCGCATCGTCATCACGGCCAGCGGTGGCGCCTTCAGAGATTGGCCATTAGAAGCATTACGGCGGGCAACGCTCGAAGAAGCGTCTTCGCATCCGAATTGGAACATGGGACAGAGGATCACGATCGACAGTGCTTCCATGTTTAACAAGGCATTGGAGGTCATTGAAACACGGGAGTTTTTCGGCGTCGAGCCCGATCGTATCGAGGTTGTGGTTCATCCGGAATCCATCGTTCATGCATTGGTTGGTTTTCGCGACGGGGCGCTGATGGCGCACTTGGGCGCGCCGGATATGCGCCATGCCATTGGTTATGCGATGCATTGGCCGGATCGGCAGGATTTGCCGGTGCCGCGTTTGGATTTGGGTCAGGTGTCGCAGCTCAATTTCCGCCACCCCGACGACGCCCGTTACCCGGCGCTGCGTCTGGCACGCGCGGTGATGAAGCGCGGTGGGTTGTCAGGTGCAGTTTTTAATGCTGCCAAGGAGCGGGCGCTCGATGCATTCATTGCCGGCCGGATCGGATTTCTGGACATGGCTGCCACAGTTGAAGAGGTTTTGACCCGGTTTGAGGCGCATCCCGGTCTCATTGACGCCCAAATGACCCTTGATAATGTTTCTCAAACGGACACATTGGCCCGGAGATGGGCCGATGAGGTCATGCAAGTACGAGCAGGGTAAAACGGTTTGGACATAGTAACGCTGATCCCGCAATTCGGGGGACTCGCCTATACGATTCTGGCCTTTGTGGTCGCGCTCTCGGTCATAGTGGCCGTGCACGAATACGGGCATTACATTGTCGGCCGCTGGTCCGGAATCCATCCGGAAGTGTTTTCGCTGGGTTTCGGCCCGGTCCTGTGGAGCCGGGTAGACAAGCGCGGCACCCGGTGGCAGGTCGCGGCACTGCCGTTTGGTGGATACGTTAAATTCATGGGCGACGCTGATGCGGCCTCGGGCCGGGACAGCGAAACAATGGCCGAGATCTATCAGCGAAACCCGGAAGACCTACGCCACACCATGCACGGGGCGCCGCTTTGGGCACGCACCGCGACGGTTGCAGCCGGCCCAGTTTTTAATTTTGCCCTTTCCATCATTGTGTTCACAGCGATCTTCATGATCCGAGGTGTGGCCAGCGACCCGTTAACCGTCGGTTCGATCGAACCCCTTCCTGAAGCGGGTTACACGATAAAGCAGGGTGACGAGATTCTTTCGATTTCCAACCTGCCGACCCCGTCATTCGATGATGAGCAGGCATGGGAAGAGTTCACGGATGCGATTCCGGCCGAGCCGGTCCTGACCTATTCCGTCCGCCGCGACGGGCAGGAGATGGACGTGACCGGGCCGTATTTGTTTCCACCGCTGGTGCGCAATGTCGCGCCGCGCAGCGCCGCGATGGATATCAACATGGCACCGGGCGACGTGATCGTGGCCATCGATGGCGAGAATATCTTTTCGTTCGACGAATTGAAGGCGGCGGTCGAATCTTCGGACGGGCGCCCGCTTCAGCTGGATGTCTGGCGAGGCGGCAAGATCCTAGAATTTGTTCTGGCCCCGCGTCGTACCGACGAGCCCAATCCAGAAGGCGGCTTCATAACGCAGTGGCGGATCGGAATCGTAGGCGGCATGGCGTTTGATCCCGCGACCGAAACTGCCGGACCGATCGAAGGCTTGGTTGGCGGTGCCGAGCAGACATGGCGCATCATCACCAGTTCGCTGTCGGGGCTGTGGCACATGATCACCGGCGCGATCAGCACCTGCAATATTTCCGGCCCGATCGGGATCGCCGAAACCTCGGGTGCAATGGCGAGCCAGGGCGCGCAGAGCTTCATCTGGTTCATTGCGGTGCTGTCCACCGCAGTCGGGATGCTGAACCTGTTTCCGATTCCGGCGCTCGATGGCGGTCATCTCGTTTTCTACGCATACGAGGCGGTGACCGGCAAACCGCCCAGCGATTCAGCGCTGCGTATTCTTATGGCGATCGGCATCACCATGATCCTTTCGCTCATGGTGTTTTCTCTCGGCAACGATCTGTTCTGCTAGGTTCTTTCGGCACCTCTCTGCCATCTGCCTGCCCAAGTCCTGCCATATTCCCCGTCTAAATTTCCGCATGAAGGGGACGGAGCAGGCAGGGCCGTTGGTCTTGTCAAAGCAACGAATAGGAGAGTTCAGCCATGCAAACTTTGCAGCAATCATATCGTGGCCTGAGCCTGGTGCTGGAATTGAACTGGGACCGCCTTTTGAGCCTCGCGGCAATCTTTGGCGCACTCGCTCTGGGTGCCTGGTTGGGCAGTTTCTGAGCAGGTCGTTGGCGAGCCGGACTTCGGGTTGCTAAATTGCCCATGCATTTTGCCAAAAAGACGCGGTCCAAAGAGGCCGCGTTTTTCTTTGCGCTTTTGACAAAAGGGCTCATTCCCGCTAGTGACAATTCAAAGTCTGCAAAAAAAAGACATTGGGTGGAACATATGGGTTTGGGGCGAGCGGCAGGAATATCCTGCGTCGAGCGATCTGCAAAGGGCTACATGTTGTCCCTGGCAACATCGGCCGTTTTTCTTTTTATCACAGCATTTTTAGTGTCCTATCCGGGCTCGGCGGCAGCTCAGAATTACAGTTTCAATTCGGTTCAGGTTGAGGGAAACCAGCGGATCGAAACTGCTACAATCGTGAACTACGCGGGAATCGAACGGGGCAAGGCGGTCACCGGCGGGCAGCTGAACGACGCCTATCAGAGGATTCTCGGAAGCGGTGTGTTTCAGGATGTCGAACTGATCCCGCGCGGCAGCACACTGGTCATCAAAGTGACCGAATACCCGACGATCAACCGCATCAATTTCGAGGGCAACAAGCGAATCAAGGATGATACGCTTAAGGGTTTGGTCGAGTCGTCGTCGCGCCGCGTGTTCACGCCCGAAGCCGCCGAAAGGGACGCTGCCGTCATCGCGCAGGCCTATTCCCAGCAGGGTCGGGTTGCCGCAACGGTTACACCGCGGATCATTCGGCGCAATGACAACCGCGTCGACCTGATTTTTGAGATCTCCGAAGGCGACACGATCGAAATCGAACGGGTCAGCTTTGTTGGCAACCGTGTCTATTCCGACCGTCGCTTGCGTCGCGTTCTGGAGTCCAAGCAGGCCGGCCTGCTTCGCACTTTCATTCGCGCCGACACCTTCATCGAGGACCGGGTCGAATTCGACAAGCAGGTGCTAAGGGATTTCTATCTGTCCCGGGGCTATGTGGATTTCCGCGTCAACAGCGCGAATGCCGAATTTACCCAAGAGCGCGATGCGTTCTTCCTCGTGGTCGATGTAACCGAAGGGCAGCAATTCACCTTTGGCAACATCACCACGACCAGTGAAATGCCCGGTGTCGATGCCCAGCAGTTTCAGGAGTCGATCCGGATCAAGCCCGGCGTTGTCTATTCGCCAACTCATGTCGAGAACACCATCGCCCGTATGGAGCGACTGGCTGTCAACGAAGGCATCAACTTTCTGCGGGTCGAACCGCGTGTCACCCGCAATGACCGCGACCTGACGCTGGATGTGAACTTTGTGCTGACAAAAGGGCCGCGGATCTTCGTGCAGCGCATCGACATTGAAGGCAACACGACAACGCTCGACCGGGTTATTCGCCAGCAGTTCCGGTTCGTCGAGGGTGACCCGTTCAATCCAAGGGCCGTGCGAGCCAGTGCAGAGCGCATTCGTGCGTTGGGCTTCTTCTCGGCCTCTGACGTTCAGACACGCGAAGGCAGCACCCCCGATCAGGTCATCATCGATGTCGACGTGATCGAGCAACCGACCGGGTCGCTGAACCTTGGTGGTTCGTACTCGATCACCGATGGTTTCGGAATCGCGATCGGCCTGACCGAGGATAACTGGCTCGGCCGTGGGCAGCGCATGGCGCTGAACCTGTCGACCGCACAGCAAGCGGAAACCTATACGTTGGGTTTCACTGAACCATATCTTCTTGGCCGTGACCTCGTCTTTGATGTCGATCTGGGCCTGACGGGAACAAGCTCGAACTTTGCGCAGTATGATACCAAGCGGACATTCTTCCGCCCGCGCCTGACATTCAACACGGGCGAAGCGGCGTCGCTGCAGGTCAGTTACAACTGGAACCGGTCGGAAATGAAAGCCCGGAGCGGAAGCGATCCGGCAGATCCTCTGACAGGTCCGGTTGTCACCAGCGAAATTGCGCAAGGCAAGCTGTCTGCCAGCGCCATCGGTTTGCGCTATTTCTTTGATAGCCGGAAAATCGGGCTTGATCCCAATTCCGGGTATCGGTTCGAGATCGGGACAGAGTATGCCGGGCTTGGTGGTCAGAACGAGTATCTCAAGACCACGGGCAAGATCCTTGCACAGCGGTTGGTGCTGAGCGAGGAAGTAACCCTGCGCGCCAGTTTTGAAGCCGGTTCCTTCAACTGGCTCGGTAGCGGATCCAGCCGGTCTCTGGACCGCTTTGTTATCACGCCAGATGTGTTCCGTGGATTTGAACCCGGCGGTATCGGCCCGCGCGACCAATCTGCGCGTGTCAGCGGTGGCAACTATGACGACTTCCTTGGCGGTAACCTCTATGCTGTGGCCCGGCTTGAAGCGCAGTTCCCGCTGGGCCTGCCCGAGGAACTGGGTCTGCGCGGGGCGGCCTTCTATGATGTCGGCAACCTCTGGGATCTCAAGAACGTCAACACTACTGGCGCAAACGTGGTGGGTGCAGATGGCTCCTGGCGCCATGTGATCGGGGTATCGCTACTCTGGACTACGGGTTTCGGACCGCTTCGGTTCAACTTTACCAAGGCGCTCAGGAAGGAAGATTTCGACAAGGAACAGACCTTCGACCTGACGCTTCAGGCCCGTTTCTGACCGCGCTATGATCCGGCGCCTTTCTCCGGTTTTCTGGCTCAGTGCCGCCCTGCTTTCAGGGGCGGTTCTGGCTTGTTTTGCCGCTGTTCAGGTTGCGCGGGCACAAGCCACCGGAGCAGGACAGACCGGAGGCTTGCAGACCGGGGTTTTGGAAACCGGAATCGTCACCACGGGCATTGTGACGATTTCGCCGGAAAGGCTGTTTGCCGAATCCGATTTTGGCCGACGGGTGGCGCGTGAGATCGAAGCCGACAGCGCCGTTCTGGCAGCCGAAAACCGCAGGATCGAGTCGGAACTGGCCGCCGAGGAACGCGAGCTCACCGAGCGGCGGCCTGAAATGGAAGCAGCAGCGTTTCGCGTGCTGGCCGAGGCCTTTGACAAGAAGGTTCAGATTAACCGCACCGCGCAGGATGCCAAGGCGCGCGCCCTGCAGGAACGCACCGAAGCCGAACGTGGGGCGTTCTTTCGCGCGGCCCGTCCGATTCTCGAAGATCTGATGCTCGAAACCGGCGCGGGTGTGATCCTCGACCGCTCCAGCGTGTTTCTGAGCGCCGGCACCTCGGATATCACCGGCCTTGCCGTCGAGCGCATCAACAGCGCCATTGGGGATGGCAATCCGCAGGCCGGTTCGCTGGACGATTGAATCCGGCGTTCCGAGTGCTTCACCGGGCGAAGCAGTGAAGGCTGATGCGGGGCTGACTGCTTGCGGCCTGCTTGCCCTAGTGGTCCGGGGTTGCTAGTCACTTTCTGGAAACGACCTAAGACAGGACATGCACATGACCGCCGAGCTGAAAAGCGCCGACATCCAGCTGATCCAGCGCATTCTGCCACATCGCTATCCGTTCCTTCTGGTGGACAAGGTGGTCGATATCGACGGTTACAATGCCGCGCGTGGCATCAAGAACATTACCATGAACGAGCCGCACTTTCAGGGCCATTTCCCCGGCACGCCGATCATGCCCGGCGTTACCATCGTCGAAGCGATGGCCCAGACAGCCGGTGTCATGCTTGGGGTGGCTTTCGATGTGGTCGATACCAACTTGCTGATCTACTTCATGTCGATCGACAAGTGTAAGTTCCGCCGAAAGGTGATTCCGGGCGACGTGATGGAAATGCAGGTCACAACCCTGCGCGGCAAACCGCGTGGCAAGATCTTCAAGTTCAACGGTGTTGCCACGGTCGAAGGCGAGGTTGCCGCCGAGGCCGAATTTTCCGCCTTTGTGGACTGGGAACCAGAAGCATGAGCACCGCTCAAGTTCATCCCAGCGCCATCATCGAAGAAGGCGCACAGCTGGGCGACGGTTGTATCATTGGTCCGCTCTGCTGCGTCGGGTCCGAGGTCAAGCTGGGAGATCGGGTCGAACTGAAATCCCATGTTGTGGTCACCGGCAACACCGAGATTGGCGATGATACCGTCATCTTCAACTTTTCGGTGATCGGAGAGATCCCACAGGATCTCAAGTTTGGTGGCGAGAAGACACGGCTCGTGATTGGACAGCGGAACAGGATCCGGGAACATGTGACGATCAACACCGGCACCGATGGTGGCGGGGGCGTCACGCGGATCGGGGACGACTGCCTGCTGATGGCCGGCGTTCATGTTGCCCATGACGTTCAGATCGGCAACCGGGTGATCATGGTCAACCACGCCGGTGCCGCTGGCCATTGCATTGTCGGAGATGACGCAATCATCGGCGGTCTGTCTGGGCTGCATCAGTTTGTGCGGGTCGGTCAGGGCGCCATTATCGGTGCATTGACGATGGTTCCCAATGACGTCATTCCCTATGGCCTTGTTCAGGCGCCGCGCGGTGAACTGGATGGTCTGAACCTTGTCGGGCTGAAACGGCGCGGTGTTTCGCGTGAGGACATCTCGGAACTCCGGGCCGCATTCAACGAACTGGCCAAGGGCGAAGGCACTTTTCTGGAGCGGGCCCGGAAGGCAAGCGAAGAATCGGACAGCGAATATGTTCGCCGGATCACCGAGTTCATTCTTGGTGTTTCAGATCGCTCGTTCCTGACGCCCAAGTGAATGCAGTCTTGCTAGAGAGGGATCTGAAATGCTGGCCCTGATTGCTGGCGGCGGTGTGCTGCCCACGGAACTGGTTGCAGAGCTCGAGACGCGGCCGCTGATTTGCGCGATGGAAGGGTTTCCGCCGGACACCCTGACCGTGGATCTCCCATTCTATCTTGAGCATCTCGGCACGCTGGTCGCCGAGCTCAAGGAACGTGGCGTGACCGAGATTTGCATGGCCGGATCGGTCGGGCGCCCACCGGTCGACCCTGCGCGGATTGATGCGGCGACGCTGCCGCTGGTCCCCATCGTTCAAAAGGCATTGGTGTCCGGGGATGACGGTGCCTTACGGGCCATGATCGGGATATTCGAGAATGCCGGGATGCATGTGCGCGCTGCCCATGAGATCGCTCCGCATCTGTTGCCGCCGATCGGCTGCCTGACCGAAGCACAGCCTTCGGACACAGAGGCCAACGACGCCGCCCGCGGGGCAGGTGTGGTGCGTGCGATGGCGGTTGCGGATGTCGGACAGGCCTGCGTAATTCACAAGGGGCAGGCGCTGACCGTCGAAGGAAATTTTGGAACTGACTGGATGCTGCGTTCGATGACCATGCGTCCGGACGCCGGCGGAGGCATTCTCTTCAAAGCGCCGAAACCGGGGCAGGACCGCCGCGCCGACCTCCCGGCGATTGGTCCCGATACGGTGACGGCCGCCTGCGCAGCTGGCCTGTCCGGCATCGTTCTTGAGGCGGGCGGCGTAATGGTGCTGGGCCGCGAAGAGGTGATGGCGGAGTGCGAACGGCTTGGCCTGTTTCTATGGGTGCGGGAGCGAACCAGCTGATGCGGGTATTCATCCTTGCCGGTGAACCCTCGGGCGATCGGCTGGGCGGGGCGTTGATGGCCGGGTTGAAGCAGCTCGTCCCCGACGTCGAGTTTCAGGGGGTTGGTGGCCCGCTGATGCAGCTTGAAGGGCTGGACAGCCTGTTTCCGATGGAAGAGCTCAGCATCATGGGTCTGGCCGAAGTGCTGCCAAAGTACTTCGACCTCAAGCGGCGGATCGAAGAAACCGGACAGGCCGCGCTGTCGATGAAGCCGGATGTGATGATCACCATCGACAGCCCTGATTTCAGCCTGCGTGTTGCCAAGATCGTGAAGGCTAACAGCAACACGCGCACGGTTCACTATGTCGCTCCCTCGGTCTGGGCGTGGCGGCCGAAGCGGGCGCAAAAGATGGCCCGGGTGATCGACCATGTGCTTGCCCTGCTGCCTTTCGAGCCGCCCTACATGGAGGCTGCCGGCATGGAATGCGACTTTGTCGGCCATCCGGTCACGATGGAGCCGCTGGCCTCGGAGGACGAGATATCGGCTTTGCGGGCCGAACTTGGGCTTGGGAACGCACCTGTTCTGCTGACATTGCCGGGATCGCGCCGGGGCGAGGTGACGCGACTGGCTCCGGTGTTTGGGGATGCTCTGGGAAAGTTTCTGCCCGAAAACCCCGATCTGCAGGTGGTGATCCCGGCCGTCGGGCCCGTCGCCGATCTGATCGCTGAGCACACACGGGATTGGCCATTGAGGCCACATATCCTTGATCCGCGCCGCTATGACCCCAAGATTGCGCTGGCCCACAAGCGTGCGGCTTTCGCCACGGCCGAGCTGGCGCTGGCGGCCTCGGGCACGGTATCGCTGGAACTGGCAGCCAACGAAACACCGATGGTGATTGCCTACAACCTCCACTGGCTGACCAGAAAGGTCGTGCCTTACCTGTTCTCGATCGACACGGTCACTCTGGTCAATCTCGTTACCGAAACCCGCACCGTCCCTGAATGCATCCTCGACAATTGCCGGCCGGACAGTATCGCCGAGGCTTTGGCAAAGCTGCGGGCGAACCCGAACGATCAGATCGAGGCCATGCGGGAAACCATGCTCCGGCTTGGACGCGGCGGACAGGAACCGGGGCTGCGCGCGGCGCAAGCTGTCTTGAACCGCATGGGGAAAGGCGCAGAGACAGGTTGAAGTCCACTCTGTCCACCGGTCGAAGCGATGGCCATGAAAAGGGCAGGGACAGTTTCAGTAACCGCGCCAGATCCAGCCACCACCATAGATACGACTGCCCTCGCTGGCATAGAATACGCAGGCCTGACCGGGTGAAACCCCTTCTTCGGGGGTGAGCAGTTCAACCTCGGCTTCGGTGTCAGAGATCGGACGCACGATCGCCTCGCGCGGGGGGCGGGTTGAACGCACTTTGACCGAGAGGTGCCATTCCGCACGGCTGGTAAAAGGCTCATCGCCCAGCCAATTAATCTCGCGCACCGGGATCTTGCGGGTTGCCAGCATGTCCTTGGGCCCGACGACCACCTGCTTTTTATCCACGTCCAGCTTGACCACATAAAGCGGTTCGCTCAGCCCGCCGATCCCCAGCCCGCGCCGCTGCCCGATCGTGTAGTGGATGACACCGGTATGAGTCCCGAGAACACGCCCATCCGCGTGCACGATCTCGCCTTGTTCGGCAGCGCCGGGGCGCAGCTTTTCAATGACACTGGCATAGTTGCCGTCGGGCACAAAGCAGATGTCCTGGCTGTCCGGTTTGTCAGCCACGGCCAGACCATATTGTGCCGCCAGCTCGCGCGTGGCGTCTTTACTGGGCAAATGACCCAGTGGGAATCGCAAGTAGTCCAGCTGTTCCGGTGTGGTTGAGAACAGGAAATAGGACTGGTCGCGGTTGGCGTCTTCGGCACTGTGCAATTCTGGCCCGTTCGGGCCGTCCTTGCGTTGGATATAGTGACCGGTCGCCATGCAGTCGGCCTCGAGATCGCGTGCGGTTTCCAGCAGGTCCTTAAACTTGACCCGCTCGTTGCACCGGATGCAGGGCACGGGAGTAGCTCCGGCAAGATAGCTGTCAGCGAACTCGTCGATCACCGCATCCTTGAAGATGTTCTCGTAGTCCAGCACGTAATGCGGAAAGCCGCGCTCTTCGGCGACGCGGCGGGCGTCGTGGATGTCGATACCCGCACAGCAGGCACCTTTTTTGGCCAGCGCCGCACCGTGATCATAAAGCTGTAGCGTCACGCCGACCACGTCGTATCCCTGGTCGGCCAGATGCGCGGCCACCACCGAGCTGTCAACGCCACCGGACATGGCTACAACAACCCGCGTTTCGGCGGGTGGCTTGGCAAATCCAAGCGAGTTGAGCGGGGTGTCGGTATCCAGCGCCATTCGGGCAGCTCCTACGGATAGTTTGGAAGACCGGCAGAATATAGGAAAATCCGAGACACTCTCAAGGGCCGGTTTCACCGACCGTTAAGTTGGCATGGCCAATCTCGGTTCAAAGTTTCGAGGATTGATGAGATGTTCCTTAAAAAAGTGGATGGCCCACGGGCCGTGACCCTGCCCGACGGAAGTGTAATGACCCGGGCGGATCTCCCGCCCGGCGATACGGTGCGTTGGGTTGCTTCACGCAAGGCCCGGGTTGTGCGGGGTGTGCTCTACGGCCTGATCTCGCGGCGAGAGGCGATTGAACGTTACCGTCTGAGTGATGAAGAGTTTCAGGGCTGGGTTTCGGCCATCGCAGAACATGGCGAAGATGCGCTGAAGGCGACGGCTGCGAAAAGGTATCGGCAAGTTTAGTCAAAATCCCGAAAGCCCCGTCCGCAGTCGTGTTGAGCCGACAGCTCTGTCCTCAATCAGTCTCTGGAATTGTAGTGCATGTCACGGCCCAGACGTGCGCCCCAATGCAGAGTTGGTATCCGTTGCAACACAGAGTCACGGGTTAGCTGGACGAAGAGCCAGAGGAAAAAGTTGCCCTTTCGACTGGAGAACTGGCGCAGGGTAATCGTTTGAGCAGCCCCAATGCCGGTGTCGGCAGACAGCTGCCCAATGTTTGGTGCGCCGACATTCCCACCGACCGTCTAACCTGCCAAACGGGTAGGTCGCGGGCAATTTGCCGCAAAGCTCTCAAAAACTCTAATCGACCAGTTACATGCATGACTGAAAAACAATGAGGCGAAACTCGATGTCACATCCATTGAACCCTGCAATTGAAATGGCAATGAATGCAGCTGATCGGTCGGGCGAATTCAAGGACCTTCCGGGTGCTGGCAAGCCGCTGGAATTTCTTTCGGCTCCCAAGGATGCCGTGATTGACCGGCTATTGAAGGAAAACCAAGCCAAACCGCTGGCCGTCCATTTAAAGAAAAAAGTTGCCGAACTGCGAGAGACCCTCAAGGCCGAAACCGATGAAGAGGGGCGGAAGGCTCTGATAAAAGAAATTGCCGACCATCAACTCAAGCTCGATTTGGAGTTGGAGGCGCTTCGCAAATATGGCTAACGCGAAGCGTCCTGAACGGGCGATATGGGTTTGGCATTGACCATTGTAACGCCTCTTTGTGAGTGAGAATGGCCGGATTTTTGCATCGAGTGCGGTGGCCGTTGCCCCATTTGCGTGGAGCAATTGATCGGCCAGTCGCTCCCAGCGGATTGCCAAGCTCAACGTTCTTAACTGGGGTGATTTCTGTGAATGCCCAAAGTGCCGTTTTTTGGACGCGCAGCCTGTGCAATTTAAGGATGCGCTGTTTTTCTCAGATCAAACCTTCCATGTTCCACTCTTGGTCATCAGCCAAGGTTAAACCCGGCCAAGGGAATGCACTTTGTCCCGGATCGCAGGCAACCGCAATTCGCCGCCTCCAGTTTGTGCCAGGTCTACTGCCCTTCGAACTGCTGCGCCGATCCAATTTGCAGGCTGGGTCGCGTGAACGGACCGCAGATTTTGACATCAAAGAGAATTAGTCAATCTGGTCGGTCAGAACCGCCAAGGTCTTTATCGCTGTGTTGTATGTGAATGTCCAACTCAGGGGTTGGTGGCAGAAATCTTGTTTCTTTGGCGTTGGTCAGTGTCATTCCTGCCCCCAGAACCTAGCGGCCTGCCCTGGAAGTGGATGAGCACCCGGTTAGGGCGAGCGAACGAATATCAAACATTCCGAGGCACATCGTTTCACTCAATAAAAGAACCAAAAATCGGGGCTTGCCATCAACAAAATGCAACCATAGATTGTGATCCAGTAGTAACGCGGGGTTAACCTTTTTTGGCCACGGTTAACCCGGCAACGGAACAAGTTTTCATGACGGAGATATCTAGATGCGCATTTTGTTGGTCGAGGATGACCCCACAACCTCAAAAAGCATCGAACTGATGCTGACCCACGCAAACTTAAATGTTTATGCCACCGATCTGGGTGAGGAGGGGATCGACCTGGCCAAGCTGTATGACTACGATCTTATCCTGCTTGATCTGAACCTACCCGACATGAACGGGCACGAAGTTCTGCGGCAGCTGAGGCTGGCTCGGGTGGAAACCCCGATCCTTATCCTGTCCGGTGAGGATGACACGGAAAGCAAAATCAAGGGCTTTGGGTTCGGGGCAGATGACTACCTGACCAAACCGTTCCATCGGGAAGAGCTGGTTGCGCGTATTCATGCGATCATCCGGCGGTCAAAGGGACATTCGCAGTCTGTGATCCAAACAGGCAGAATTGCAGTCAACCTCGACGCCAAGACAGTCGAGGCTGATGGTCAGCCCGTGCATCTGACCGGCAAGGAATACCAGATGCTAGAACTGCTCAGCTTGCGCAAGGGCACGACTCTTACCAAAGAGATGTTTCTTAACCATCTTTACGGCGGAATGGACGAACCCGAGTTGAAGATCATAGACGTGTTCATCTGTAAGCTTCGCAAAAAGCTCAGCAACGCGACTGAGGGTGAAAACTATATCGAGACAGTATGGGGTCGCGGCTATGTTCTTCGCGATCCACAGGCCAACGACCTTGGAAGGTCGCGCATCGCGGTCGGGGCCTGACAGAACACCAAAGGTCCGGGACGGAAGACGCCACTCACGCGCCGTCAGGATGACTGGACCTTAACGGGGCCTCGCCCTATCACTTGTCACGAACACGATTGTGGGCACAGGTGTGGGGCGAGGTCTTGAACGACGCGATTGCAGTTGAAAACCTGACGGAAGAGCAGGCACAGGCGGAACTGGCCCGGCTGGCGGCAGAGCTGGACCGGGCCAATACCGCATACCACGCCGAAGACGCGCCGGAGATTTCCGATGCAGACTACGACCGCCTCAAGCGTCGCAACGCCGAAATTGAAGCACGATTCCCGCAACTGAAACGCGCCGACAGCCCCTCGGAACAGGTGGGCGCGCGACCTGCAGACGGGTTCACCAAGATCACCCATGCGGTCCGCATGCTGTCGCTTGGCAACGCTTTTGACGATGGGGATGTTGCCGCCTTTGACCAGTCAATTCGGAAGTATCTGGGGCTTGGGGCCGACACCGGGCTGAGCTATACGGCAGAGCCCAAAATCGACGGACTGTCGCTGTCACTGCGATACGAAAGCGGCCAGCTCGTTCAGGCCGCGACCCGAGGGGATGGGGCTGTCGGAGAAAATGTCACCGCAAATGCGCTGACGATCGCAGACATTCCGGAGCGGATCGACGGTGCCCCCGAAGTTCTGGAGGTGCGCGGAGAGGTCTACATGTCCCACGAAGACTTCGCCGCACTCAATGCCCGGCAAGAGGAAAGCGGCGGCAAGAGCTTTGCCAACCCGCGCAACGCCGCAGCAGGGTCTCTGCGGCAACTCGATGCCAGTATCACCCGCGATCGCCCCTTGCGCTTTTTTGCCTATGCGTGGGGGGAAACCTCCGAGCCTCTGGCCGGGACGCAAACTGACGCGATCAACCGTTTGGGCGCGCTGGGTTTCCAGATCAACCCGCTGACCCGGCGGTGTGAGTCGCCAGCCGAGATGATCGCGCACTATCACAACATCGAGGATCAGCGGGCGACATTGGGCTACGATATCGACGGGGTTGTCTACAAGGTTGACGACCTTGCGCTTCAACACCGGCTTGGCTTTCGTTCGACCACGCCGCGTTGGGCAATCGCCCACAAATTCCCGGCCGAGCTGGCGTGGACCCGGCTTGAAGCCATCGACATTCAAGTCGGTCGCACCGGGGCGCTCAGCCCAGTGGCCCGTCTGACCCCTGTGACCGTGGGGGGCGTGGTGGTTTCCAATGCGACGCTGCACAACGAGGATTACGTTGCCGGTCGTGATGCCAACGGCGAAGAGATCCGGGGCGGCAAGGATATCCGGGTCGGAGATTGGGTGCAGGTCTATCGGGCCGGCGATGTCATTCCAAAGGTGGCTGATGTGGATCTGTCCAAGCGTCCGCAGAACTCCGAGCCGTACGCGTTTCCGACCCGCTGTCCGGAATGCAACAGCGAAGCGGTGCGCGAGGTCGGCGACGCCGTGCGCCGCTGCGTTGGAGGCATCATCTGTCCGGCTCAGGCCATGGAAAAGCTGAAGCATTTCGTTTCGCGCAAGGCATTCGACATCGAGGGACTGGGCGCCAAACAGATAGAGATGTTTTTTGATGATGAGCTGCTGCCCGTGAAAACACCGGTCGACATCTTCACCTTGCAATCCCGTGACGCCGACAATCTTGCAAAGCTTGCCAATCGCAAAGGCTGGGGGGAGCAGAGTGCGCGCAATCTCTGGGATGCTATCGACGAGAAACGCACGATACAATTCGGAAGACTGCTGTTTGCCCTTGGGATCCGGCATGTCGGTGAAGCGGCGTCCACGCTGATCGCGCGTCACTACGGGAACTGGTCGGCCTTCGAATCTGCGGTGACGGCGGCTTCGGGATTCGAGGGGCCGGAATGGGATGAATTGCTGGCGATCGACGGAGTTGGCGAGGTCATGGCCCGGGCGTTGGTGTCGGCTTTTGCACAAGAAACCGAGCGTGCCTCGATTGACGCGCTGGTGACTCGACTGACTGTCTTGGATGAGGAAAGGCCACAATCGGATGGAAGTCCGGTCGCCGGGCTCACGGTCGTGTTTACCGGAACGCTTGAAAAAATGACCCGAGCGGAGGCGAAGGCCAGAGCCGAGTCTCTCGGCGCGAAGGTTGCGGGGTCGGTCTCGAAGAAAACCGATCTCCTTGTGGCCGGGCCGGGCGCTGGATCAAAGGCAAAAAAGGCGGACGAGCTGGGGATCCGGACGCTGGATGAAGACGGCTGGCTCGAACTGATTGGCGACGCATGAGCGGCCGGCCTGAATCACTCTTTCCGCTCTTTGCCGGGCTGGAAACACTGGACGGGGTCGGGCCAAAGACGGCCCAGCTGCTGGAACATCTCGAGATCGAAACCCCGCGCGATCTCCTTTTTTCACTGCCTTATTCAGTGGTGGATCGGCGTCGGCGCGAAACGATTCAGGGTGTTGATCTTCCGACGACGCTGACCGTGGCGGTGACAGTTCTGTCGCATAACCCGCCGCGCAACCGGGGAGGGGCCTACCGCGTCCTGGTCGCAGATGCTCAGGCGGAGTTCCAATTGGTGTTCTTTCATGCGCGTGGCGATTATCTGAAGAAGATCCTGCCAGAGAGATCAGAGCGCGTGATCTCCGGAAAGCTGGAGCTATTTGACGGAATGGCGCAGATGGTTCATCCCGACCACGTTCTGCCGCTGGAAAACGCCGGTGACATCCCCGAATACGAACCGGTCTATCATCTGACGCAGGGGGTCAGCCAGAAAACTGCGTTCAAGGCCGCCCGAAGTGCGCTCAAGCGCGCGCCGGTTCTGGCTGAGTGGATCGATCCAACCCATGTCCAGCGCGAAGGGTGGCCGGGTTGGCACGAAGCGATGGATACCGCACACGCGCCCGAGGGGCTTGACGACATCGCACCCACGGCGCCGGCCCGCGCGCGTCTGGCATATGACGAGTTCATGGCGCATCAGTTGACGCTGGCGCTGGCGCGGCTGCGCGAACGCAAGGCGCGCGGGATCAGCAGTCACGGTACCGGTCGCCTGCAATCAAGGGTTCTGGATGCGTTGCCATATCGCCCCACCACTGCGCAGGCCCGTGCGATCGAGGAGATCGCCGCCGACATGGCCTCCGAGGCCCGGATGAACCGGTTGCTGCAGGGTGATGTCGGAGCGGGCAAAACACTGGTGGCGTTCATGTCGCTTCTGGTTGCGGTCGAAGCGGGAGGGCAGGGCGTCATGATGGCCCCGACCGAGATTCTCGCCCGGCAGCATCTCGAAGGGCTTCGCCCCCTGGCCGAAGAAGCAGGCGTTGTGCTGGAGCTGCTGACAGGGCGCGACAAGGGCGCGGAGCGTCGGGCCAAGCTGGCTGCGCTGGAAAAAGGCGACATTCAGATCCTTGTGGGAACCCATGCGGTGTTTCAAAGCGATGTGGTCTTCAAGGATCTGCGTCTTGCCATCGTCGATGAACAGCACCGTTTTGGCGTTCGTCAGAGGATGGAACTGGCCGAAAAGGGATTGGGTGCAGACGTCCTGGTCATGACCGCGACCCCAATCCCCAGAAGCCTCGCCCTGGCGCAGTATGGCGACATGGATGTATCGGTTCTGGACGAGAAGCCGCCGGGCCGAAAGCCCGTCAAAACCGCGATCCTGAGCACCGAGCGGATCGACGAAGTCGTCGACCACCTGCGCAAGGCCATTTCCGAGGGGCGGCAATGTTATTGGGTCTGTCCGCTGGTTGAGGAATCCGAGGCCGTGGATCTGACCGCGGCCGAAGAACGGTTCAAACTGTTGCGAGCGGCCTTGGGCGATGGGGTCGTTGGGCTGGTCCATGGCCAGATGCCACCTGCGGAAAAAGACGCGGCGATGGCGAGGTTCATAGCAGGTCAAACGCAGGTTCTGGTCGCAACCACAGTCATCGAGGTTGGCGTGAATGTGCCCAATGCCTCGATCATGGTCATTGAACGCGCCGAAATCTTCGGACTGGCGCAACTGCACCAGTTGCGAGGCCGGGTCGGGCGAGGGTCAGCCGAGTCGACCTGTTTGCTGATGTATCAGCCTCCGCTTGGAGAGTCGGGCCGCCGCAGGTTGGAAGTTCTTCGAGAAACCGAGGACGGGTTTCGAATCGCCGAAACCGACCTAGAGATGCGGGGTGCCGGGGATCTGATTGGCACCGCTCAATCGGGATTGCCCAAATTCCGCATTGCCGATCTGGAACGGCAGGCTGCCCTTATGGCTGTTGCGCAAAGTGATGCCCGTGCATTGCTGGCGGCAGACCCCGGACTGCAAAGCGAACGGGGCAAGGCCGCTCGTGTTCTGCTGTGGCTGATGAAACAGGACCAGGCGATCCGGTTGATTTCGGTCGGATAGCGGGCTGATCCGGTATCCGGCGGGTCGGCTTCCAGAAAAAGTGTTTTGTTTCAGTCCACTAAGGCTCTTGATCTACAAAAGTTCGCAAATGTTCTCAAAAAGTTCTTTACTTGGGGCGGTCAAAATGAGAACAAAGAGTCAACAAAGGCTTAACGACGCAGACCCAAGACCTCGAGCCGAAACAATCGATACAGGAGCCGTGCCAATGCTGACCGAACTCAAGAGCATTTTGACCCGTTCTCAGGCCACTCTGGTTCAGGATGCAGCGGGTGCTGCGTCTCTGGTTGTTATCCTGATGGTCGCTCTGCACCTGCCCGCACTCTGACGACCCTATCTGCCTGCGGTTTCGTGCCGAACCGGCTGCACCCAGTCCTATCTCTGCAAGGGTGACCTGCCTGTCCATTCCCTTGACCGGATCCCTGCCTCGGATCCAGCAGCTCGGATCGGACCCCACACGAAACACGCTTTTCCTGCCGCTGCTCCTTCTGCCCGGAAAGAGCGGCGGTTCTTTTTTGAGGGGCAGGACCGTCCGGCAGTCGCTCAGAAGATACCCATAGACAAACCCGCACCCATAGCCCGGCCGATATCGCGGCACTGTTCCAGAGCCTCGCGGGGAATGGTCTTTTCAGCCAGAATGGCTTCGGGTGTCTGGGCATGGGTGCAGATGATCAGCGGCGACTGCACTTCCTTCAGTCGCCAGCCCTGTGCGATCCGCGCAGTCTGGCGCACGGCGTTTTCGCCGTCGGACCCGGCGCAAACCATCTGGCAATAGGGTTTGCCTTCGATGCGGCCAAGGACCGGATAATAGCAGCGGTCAAAGAAATCCTTCATCACGCCCGACAGCGCTGCCAGATTTTCCGGGGCGCAAAAGATGTAGCCGGATGCCTGCAAGAGATGATCCGGCTCGGCGGAATCGGCACTTAGGAGGGTCGTGGATGTTTCTGTCTTTGCTGCCGCAGCGGCGGCTTGCGCCATTTGCCTGCTGCCACCGGTCCGGGAATGATAGACGATCAGAAGTTCGGTCATACAGCTGTTTCTCCGGAGCTTTGACCCGTATCCAAGCCTTCCTGTATCAAAGCTGGCCGGTTTCAAAAATGTCCAACAGGGCGGACAACACGGCATTGGCGGCAACCGATGCAAGTATCATGCCCATCACCCGGCTGATGATTGCAGAACCGGAATGCCCGATTACCCGGATAATGGGATCAGCAAACAGCATCAGAACCCCGGCGATGGCGACGACTGAAACCATGACAAGAGCGGTAAGACCCTGGTCAACAAACCCGAATTGCGAATTGTCCGTGAGAAGGACAATGGCCAACATGGCACCGGGTGAGGCCAGAGACGGCACGGCCAAGGGAAAAATCGCCGGGTTGGGTACGATTGCAGGCGGGGATTCTTCGGCCTGGCGGGTTTCGGATTCGGATTTGCTTTCGCCGAAGATCATGGTCAGCGCGAACAGGAAAAGAACGATACCTCCCGCGACCTGAAAGGAATTCAATCCGATCTCGAGCGCATCGATCAGCAATTGTCCAAACACGAGAAAAAATAGCAGCACGCCGATGCTGACAAGTGATGCCTGCAAGGCGGTTTTGCGGCGTTCAGACGCATCAAGGCTGGCCGTAACGGCGATAAAGACCGGGATGGTGCCAATTGGATCTATCACCACCCAGAGCGTGACGAAACGGTCAAAAAGATCGTACATGTGCCGGCCTCCCAACCCTGAAGGAAAGGCTAGCGGTTTAGCAAGGCACAGGCCAGCCCCGCAAGGCGCCAGCTCAGGCGCAGTTGGCTTGCTCGGCTTTCTCGAGGGCCTCGAGCGTCGCCTCGAGCGCCAGTAGAATCGATGCGTGACGGTTTTTGTAGTCTCGCGCCGGTTGCAGAACTTCGAGCCCGTCAAAGGGGGCATCCGGTGCCGGACCGTCCTCTTTCAGCATGGATTTCAGCTGGTCTCGTGCGGTTTCGACCTGGTCACGGGTGGTTCCGATCACGGCAGCGCCGACAACCGCAGCCGAGGCCTGCCCCAGTGCGCAGGCTTTCACGTCCTGCCCGAATTCTGCCACCCGCCCGTTTTCGACAGTCACGTCTACTGTAACGGTCGATCCGCAGAGCGGCGAGCGACGCTTGACCGTCGCATCCGGGTTTTCCAGCCGTTCCAGATGCGGAATGTCGGCTGCCAGCGCCAGAATGCGCGAAGAATACAGCTTGATCAGGTCGGTGTCGCCGGACATCTGGCTTTTCCTTCTTGGACGTTCCCCATACATAGGGATCTCAGTTCCGGATGCAAAAGGTTTTCCATCATGCGTTTCGATCCCCAGAGCCTGACGTTCAATGAGGCGGGTCTGATCCCTGCCATCGCACAGGATCACGGCACCGGCGAGGTCCTGATGATGGCGTGGATGAATGCCGAGGCCGTAGCGCGCACACTGGAGACCGGGCGGGTCACCTACTGGTCCCGGTCACGGGAAGCCTTCTGGGTCAAAGGGGAAAGTTCCGGTCATGTGCAGGAATTGGTGGAATTCCGATTCGACTGCGATCGCGATTGCCTGCTTGTCAGGGTCCGCCAGACCGGTCCTGCCTGCCATACCAACCGGCGCAGCTGTTTCTATACCGCTGTGCAATCTGGTCAGGAAGTCGAGCTGATGGCGCCCGAGGTCTGACTCAGCAAAATGACCCGTGCCGGGCCATGCCTTCGGCGAGAGTATTTGTCAAAAAGATGAAGGGATTGGTTTGAGCCCGACCATGGTGCGTATGTCCTGTGGGCTTGCACCTTCGGCGCGGTATCCGGCGATGGCGCGGGCGTCGTCGCGCTTTGCCAGCCGTTTGCCAGCGTCGTCACGGATCAACCGGTGGTGGTGGTAGACAGGGGTTGGAAGATCAAGAAGGCGTTGCAACAGGACCTGCAGGAAGGTGATCTGATAGAGGTCCTCGCCGCGAACAACATGAGTGATGCCCTGAGAAGCGTCGTCGATGACCGAAGCGAGCACATAGGAGACGGTCTCGATTTCCTTGCGCCCCAGAACCGCGTCGCCGATGTCACGGATCAAAAGGGCCGCGTCCAGTTGCTGTCGGCCTACGTGTTTCGGGCCGGTTTCGTTGAAGACCGGCATTGAAATGCCGGCAACCGAACGTTCCATGTTCAGCCTCAGCGCGTCGCCGGGTTGGCGCGAGGACATCGGACGATCGCGGCAGGTGCCGGGATAGACACCTGGACCACGTGGTTGACCCTCCTGAGGGGCCGAAAGAGCGGCGCGAATGTCGCTTCGGCGGCAGGAACAGGGGTAGACAAGCCCGCGTTCCGCCAGTTGCATCAGGGTGGCGTTGTACTCCGCAAGATGCTCGGACTGGCGCAGCACCGGGGATTCCCAATCGAGTCCGAGCCAGCGAAGATCTTCATAAATCTGTTCTTCCCAGTGTGCACGGGCCCGGTCGATATCGGTGTCTTCGATCCGGAGCAGGAAGCGGCCGCCTGAAGCCCGAGCCATGTCATGGGCAACCAGGGCCGAATAGGCATGGCCAAGATGTAGCGGCCCGGTCGGAGATGGCGCAAATCTGGTGGTAAAAGTCACCTTTTTTCAACGACATAGACGCTGGACTTCATGTCGAGGCCGGGCAAGTGGGGGCCATAGTCCTGAAACAGCAGGCTGGCGCCGCCGCAGTCCAGCCATTCATTCAGTTTGGCCTCATAGGTCGGGTCGGCAAGCGTGTGATCATTGAAGGAAAATGCTAGCAGACCTTTGGCCGGGAGTGCCGTCATCAACAGATCGAAACATGCAACCGGTGCGGCGCCCGAGCCGATGACCCCGATGGCGGCAATGGCGCGATAAGGTTGAGTCGGAACCGGGTTATCACTTTCGATATCAATGGGGTACAGCGTTCTGTAGATGTTTTTTGCCCGGGCGCCGTCCAGCATTTCGGGTGACGGATCAGCTCCGTCGATCGTATCGAAACCGGCAGCACGCAGGGCAAGTCCGGACAGGCCTGTGCCACATCCATAGTCGAGGATCGGAGCGTGATGATCGGGCAGACAGGATCTGAGCGCCTCGGCGACACGGCCGGGGGTCGCATAGCCGTTTTCGGCCACTTCCTCTTCGTAGGTGGAAGCCCATTGATCGTAGAGGGCGCGGGTTTCTTTGGCCCCATCCAACCCATAGGCTTTGTCGAGAAATGTCTTGCTCATGGGTGCAGCCTAATCGTCTGACTCAGGCCGCGTCCAGTGCGCTTTGCGACAGCCAGGCAGACCAGGCCGCTTTGGCGCGGTCGGTGTAGGCCTTGTAGCGGTCCTTGCGACCGCGCCGGCCGCCCTTGAGCCCCTCAACCGGGCGGAACAGTCCAAAGTTGACGTTCATCGGTTGGAAGGTCTTGGCCTCGGCACCTCCTGTGATGTGATGGATCAATGCCCCCATGGCGCAGTCCTGCGGCACCGCGGGAATATGATGTCCGAGAATCTGCGTGGCGGCCAACCGGCCCGCGACCAACCCCATCGCGGCGCTTTCCACATAGCCCTCGACCCCCGTAACCTGACCGGCGAACCTGATGTTGGGCTTTGATTTCAGTCGCATCTGATCGTCGAGAAGGGTCGGGGAGTTGAGAAATGTGTTTCGGTGTATGCCGCCCAAGCGCGCGAAACTGGCATTCTCGAGCCCGGGGATCATCCGGAACACATCTGTCTGCGCCCCGTATTTCATCTTGGTCTGGAATCCGACGATGTTGAACAGGGTTCCCAGCGCGTTGTCCCGCCGCAGTTGTACGACGGCGTGGGCCTTGGTTTCCGGGTCATGCGGATTTGTCAATCCCACCGGCTTCATGGGCCCGTGGCGCAGGGTTTCGCGACCCCGTTCGGCCATCACCTCGATTGGCAGGCAGCCGTCGAAATAGGTGGCGGTTTCGCCGTCGTGAAACTCGGTCTTGTCAGCGGCGAGAAGCGCATCGATGAATGCTTCGTACTGGTCACGATCCATCGGACAGTTGAGGTATGCGGTGCGCTCTTCCTCGGTCTCACCCTTGTCATAACGCGACTGCATCCACGCCTTCGACATGTCGATGCTGTCGGCATAGACAATAGGTGCGATCGCATCAAAAAACGCCAAAGCATCGGCGCCGGTTTCGGTCTGGATGGCCTGACCCAGCGCCGGAGACGTTAGGGGACCGGTGGCAAAGATCCAGTGACCCTGATCGGGCAGGGTGGTGACCTCTTCGTCGGTGACGGTGACCCGTGGATGGGCGCGCAGCCTGTCGGTGACCAATTCGGCGAATGGGTCTCGGTCGACTGCCAGGGCGCCGCCCGCAGGCAGGCGGTGTGCATCTGCGGCGGACATGATCAGACCGTTGGCAGCGCGCATTTCCCAATGCAACAGGCCGACGGCATTCTGCTCGTCATCGTCCGAGCGAAAGGAGTTGGAGCAGACCATTTCTGCCAGGTTGCCGGTCTGATGGGCAAATGTCCCGACTGTAGGTCGCATCTCGTGAATAACGACGTTGACGCCCATTTGCGCCGCCTGCCAAGCGGCCTCGGACCCGGCCATGCCGCCGCCCACGATATGCAGTGTTTCTGTTTCGCGCTGTGTCATGGGCTGCCACATAATGCGTTTCGGCAGAAATCTGAATCGAAAAACGCATTGTTATGGGCAGCGCCTTGCTAGATTTTTCTTGTGTGATCAGACGAAATGATTTTCCGACCCCGGCGGCAAGAGAATCACCTTTGCTGCGCGCTCAGGGCGTAACATCACCCGGGATGCGAGTTGTCAACCCGTCAGGCGCCGGCTGTTTCAGGACTGTGGCTCGGGCTCAAGAGATTGCGGCAATGCGCATAACCTCATGTTTGGCATATGTTTTCATGTTATGAGGGGGTGGTTTGGGGCCGCCGCTGCGGGAATGTCGAACCGGGGAGAGAGACCCAGTTTGGAGGGACCTTCCGCCCACGGCGGCCCAAAAACGTCATAGGCATTTGCCTTGACAAAGCTTTGCCACACTCTTGCCCCGATTGAAAGCTTCAATTTGGAAACAATCTTGGGCGATTGGTGATCATTGCTGCCAGTCGGGATCGCGCTTCTCGATAAAGGCGGCGATTCCCTCTTGGGTGTCGCGGTACAGCATGTTCTCGACCATGACATCCCCGGTATAGGCATAGGCCTCGTCCAGTGGCATCTGAGCCTGCCGGTAAAAGGCCTGTTTTCCGATCTTGACTGCAGCGCCCAGCTTTGAGGCAACCGTTTGCGCAAGCGCGTGTGTCTCGGTTTCAAGATCCTGCTGTGGAACGACCCGGTTGATCAGGCCCAGCGATTCGGCCCGGGTGGCGTCGATGAAGCCGCCGGTCGTCAGCATTTCGAAAGCCTGTTTGCGGGGGATGTTGCGGCTGAGTGCCACCATCGGCGTCGAGCAGAACAGGCCGATATTTACACCGTTCACTCCAAATCGCGTTCCTTCGGCCGCCACGGCCATGTCGCAGCTTGCAACCAGCTGACAGCCTGCGGCCGTGGCAATGCCGTGCACCTGTGCGATTACGGGTTGCGGCAAGCTCCGGATCGCCATCATCATCCTGGCACAGCGATCAAAGAGATCCTTGAAGTAGGCCTTGCCACCATCTTCGGCCTGCCGTCCGGCGGTCATCTGCTTCAGATCGTGCCCTGCGCAAAACGCCTTGCCTGTGCCTGAGAGGATAATCACCCGAATGCTCGGGTCTGCCGCCAGTGTATCGAACTGCTCCTGAAGGGCAGCCAGCAATTCGTCCGACAGGGCGTTCAGGCGCTCGGGTGCATTCATGGTCAGCCGTGCGATTGCGCCCGTGTCGCTACGTTCCAGAAGTGACATCTTGCTCTCCTCCCTCAAACCGGGACAACTCTAGGCCGAAAGAGGCGCGGAGGAAAAGCATGTCGCTGGCGATGACCAAGGAAGAGCTCATGGACTATCTCGGGGAAGTGTTTCCCCAGGTGGCTGATGATTTCGCGATTGATGCCCTGTCCGAAGAGCACGTGACCATGCGTCTGCTGACGGCCGAGCGGCATTTGCGCCCGGGTGGCACGGTCTCAGGGCCCTCGATGTTCGCGCTTGCCGATTGCGCGGTTTATGCGATGGTCCTGGCGCGGGTGGGCAGGCAGGCGTTGGCCGTGACCACCAACAGTTCAATGGATTTCATGCGCAAGCCGGCTTCGAACACCCAGATCCGGGCCGAATGCCGATTGCTCAAACTTGGCCGGACCTTGGCGGTGGGCGATGTGCTGATGTTCTCGGAAGGATCCGACAAGCCAGTGGCGCGGGCCACCATGACCTATTCGATCCCGCCCGAAAAAACCTGAGAGATGGGGGCGACCCGCCCGGCGCGAAGCCGGGCAGGCCGGATTGATCAGCCGCAGCAACCACCGCCACTGGCTACTAGCTTGCGGGCAGGGGCTTCGTCGAAATTGGCGCCACGTCCGAGAAAGGTGCGTTCCGCCAGATAGAAATCCGAGAACTTCTCCTCGAAATCACCGGATACGGATTTCTCGCCCAGACCGGTTGCGGCCAGCGCCTGTTGCCATGCCTTCACCTTTGGGAAAGCGGCAAAGAAGTCATAACCCGAATGCCGTTCCACCAGCCCGGCGCGATGCAGCAGCGGCAGCCATGCGATATCGACATTGCCAAGTTCCTGCCCGTGGAAGAACGGCCCGTCGCCAAGCTGTGCCTCGGCGCGTGCAAAGGATTTGATCAGCTTCTCACGGCGCATTTCCAGCGTCTCCCGGTCGGCGCTCTGCATTGCGGAACACTGGACGAGGTAATGCTTGGACGCCTGATAACTCCACGCCCGGTCGATGGCCCGGTCTTCGGGAGTTGTGGCGCGCAGCGGCGGCGTGATCTCGTCGATATATTCGACAATCGCATCCGACTCGAACAGCGCGGTGCCATTTTCGGTCACCAAAAGCGGCACCTGCGCGGTGGGCGACAGGTCGAGAAACCACTCGGGTTTGTCGCTGAGCGGGATGTATTCGATCTCATAGGGCACCTGCTTGGCCTCCAGCAACGCGGTGACGCGCTGCACGAAGGGGCAGATCTTGAAGCTCACGATCCTGATCATCGGTTGTCCTTTGCTTTGATGGTCACCCTGTAAGACGAACGCGACCGGGAAAAGACGACGATCAGCTTAGCAATTTTTGCAACGATCAGATTTTACGTCGTAATCCGCGATGCTGCCGCGCGTATCCAGCGTCAGCCTGCAGCAGTCCTCGAACACCGAACGCAGTTCCGACCGGGCCTTCTGAACCTGTGATTTCAGCGTCGAATATGGGATCCCGCGGGCATCAGCATAGTCCTTTTGCGATTGCCCGTTGATATCCACGGCAGTCAACAGATCAGCCGAAGCGCGGGGCAGTGCGGAAATGAAGGGTTCGACACAGCCTTCAAGATCCTGTCTCATGCTGGTGTCGTCGCCCTGATACCATAGGTCGTCGGGATGCAGATCGTTGTGCCGGCCAGACTTTCGATAGTGGTCAATGATTGTCCGATTTGCAGTCTGAAAGAGCCAGGGCTGCAATCGGGATTGGTCATCGACCCCCGACAGGCCGGTAAAAACCTTAATCGAGATGTCCTGCAGCAGATCGTCCACATCTGCCGGGTTGGCAACCCGGGCACGGAGGAAAGCCCTGATACGGCTCCTGTAATCGGACCAGACCTGTTCAACGTCCATAGTTCATACTCCCGCGTGAGAGATGGAGGCCATCTGAGGGGTTTTCAATGGCGGAACGTGGTCAATGGATGCAGCAGGGGGAAAATTGGGGAAAGGCTGGGGTAACTGGATACCTATTTTTTATCCAATTGAAAACACATGATAAAATTGACATTTCTGCAATTGACTAACATCGCTGGCACCCGTAAACCCCCTCCATCGAATTCAGACGGGCGCGGAATCGTGTCTGTCTTTCACATCAAACAGGATTGTCCTGCCATGAAAACCTATTCTGCAACTCCTGCAGACATCGACAAGAAGTGGATCCTGATCGACGCTGAGGGCGTTGTTCTGGGCCGTCTTGCGTCGATTGTCGCCACGCGCCTGCGTGGCAAGCACAAAGCGTCGTTCACTCCGCATATGGACATGGGCGACAATGTCATTGTCATTAATGCCGACAAGGTTCAGATGACCGGCAAAAAGCGCGAAGAAAACTTCTATTGGCACACCGGTCACCCCGGTGGCATCAAGTCGCGCACCAAGCAGCAGATCCTCGAGGGTGCACATCCCGAGCGCGTTGTGACCCAGGCGGTCAAGCGCATGCTGCCAGGCAACCGCCTGAGCCGCCAGCAGATGACCAACCTGCGCGTCTATGCCGGTGCCGAGCACCCGCACGAGGCCCAGGCCCCCGAAGTTCTGGATGTCGCATCCATGAACAAGAAGAACACCCGGAGCTAATGACCGATGGCTGATCAGATCAATACTCTCGAAGAGCTGAGCGCCGTTGCAGGCGTGGAAACCGTGGCCGAAGAACTCGTTGCACGCGAACCCGTGCGTGACGAACTGGGCCGTTCCTATGCCACCGGCAAGCGGAAGGACGCGGTTGCCCGTGTCTGGATCAAGCCCGGTTCCGGCAAAGTGACCGTCAACGGCAAGGATCAGGACAAGTATTTTGCCCGTCCGGTTCTGCAGCTGATCCTGCGCCAGCCGTTCCAGGTTGCCGGTGTCGAAGGTGAATTCGACGTTGTCGCAACCGTCAAGGGCGGTGGCCTGACCGGTCAGGCCGGTGCGGTCAAGCACGGCATCTCGAAAGCCCTGCAGCTTTATGACCCCAACCTGCGCGGTGCACTGAAAGCCGCTGGCTTCCTGACCCGCGACAGCCGTGTGGTGGAACGTAAGAAATACGGTAAGCGCAAGGCTCGTCGCTCGTTCCAGTTCTCGAAGCGCTAAGTTTCAGAACCATCATGTTTCAAAGACAGGCCGTGCCACTTGGCGCGGCCTTTTTTGGTATTTTGATCAGAGTCTTGTGAGGGTTACTTGCGGTAACCTGGCAGATCCGATGCCAACGGAACTTCGCCAATCAGACCGCCTTGACGTTGAAGCTGCCCGTCGCGAAAGATCTTGCGGGCGGAGCGCCGCCAACCTCGGCGGATCTCCTTGGCCAGCCTGTATGGCACAGGCCCTCGGCCATCGCTGGTTGGCTCGGAACCGAACGCTGTTCGTTCACTGCCGGCGATCGACGCGGGAATGTCGTCCCGACCCCGAACGTCGGCGAACATGCCCTGAACCGCGATACCCGGGGTCAGCTGAATGGCGCGATAGCCGCGAGCGGGCCGGGTTATGAAGTCGTCAAGATGGTCGCAATAGCTCTGCGACCGTCTCAAAAGGCTCTGCGCACCGGTCGGGCTGAGCAGATAGCCCGCCGCGCTGGCGACAACCTCGGTGATCGGATGCAGCCGGGAATCTCCAAGCCGCATCTCCGGACCGAGACGAACCTGTCCGGCGAGGGCGTCGAGTTTTGCCATCTCGAAACGGTCCGAATAATCCGACAGGGCGGTAATTATCGCTCCGGCTTGGGTCGATATCAGCACATCGTCTTCAAAAATTGCCGCAGGACGGTCCGACTCGACAATTTTTTCCCAAATTGCACGGTGGCTTTCGAACACGGCAATCTCGGTTTCCCGCAATGTCCAGTACGGCCCCCAGCTGTGGGGGCGGTATCGCGGGCAATCACGCATCTCGGCGGATCTGGCATCTATGGCCGGAAAACGGATGGGATCCGATATGCCGGCATTGCTGAACTGCCCCAACATGAACGCCGCCCGTTCCGGCACCCGGTCGAGATTGATGAAGTAGACGTCAGCCGTCAACGGAACCATTTCCGGATCTTGGCAAGCTTGTGCTTTGAACGCCCTTTGGCACGTTCGCTCATGTAATCCTCACCGGCATCTTCCGCCTCGACCTCGCGCAGGAGAACCGGTGCGTTCCACGGATCGAATGGCACCAGGGCCTGCGCGTTGAGGTCCGGACGGACAAACAGCTTTGCCCGGCTGTTCAGCATCGAAGCGGCAAAGGAAAAGGAGCTGTTGGAAATCGCCAAGTGATCACCCAGTGTCAGGGCGGCAAAATCCGTTGCAAAGTCATGGCCAAGATTGGCCGACGGCAGATCGCGCTCGGTCAGCACGTTGAAATCCTTGAATGCCGGCAGGACCTTTTCAGGTTCATCCGAGGCGATGTAGAGCGTCAGGTCCGGCAACTGCTCCTGCAACGCTTTGGCCCAATCAACATACCATTCCTCTGGCGCGATGAAGAAAACACCTGTTCCAAAATCGCCTCGGCGCAGGTGCAGCGTGGCCACCGGGCCGGGCTGGCGATCGAAAAGAGAGCGGATTTGAGCGGCTCGCTCCGCGTAGGCCCCTTTGAAGGTCAGATGCTCGCGGATCATCGCCTTATGCGGCAGGTAATAGCGTGTGTGGTACTGGAAATAGCCAGAGAAATCGCAGGCTGGTCGAACGTCCGGGTCATTAGCGATGTTGCTGTCCGAAAACTGGAACGTCGTTTCCACCTGCTTGTGCGGAAGGGCCGGCAGGGCTTCGACACCCGGCGCCACGTTGAACATGTCGTCGCCGGACCAGAGCGGGTTGACCGGGATATAGTCCTGATCCAGCGCGTATGTCTGCAAGAACATGTATTGGAAAACGTGGTTCGCAAAGCGTCCGGCCGATCCAACGGAGGAACAGCCGACCATCGGCCGCTTGACATAAAGCGCATCGCCCCATTCTTCACTGAACGGGGTATTCGTTTTGACGCGGATGAAGTCGAACTGTGCAAGAAACTCATCCAGATCCGTTACCAGAGGGCAACCTTCGTACAATTCAGAGTAGTTAACTTCGATCTGCAAGGCTTTGATATTAGGTAATAGATCCGTGGCACCTTTCAGTGCCATCAGCTCGGCACCCTGAATGTCCATGGCAATGAAGTCGAGGGTCTTGGGGTCAATTCCGGCTTCCTGCAACAAGGTATCGAGCCGCGATGTGCGCACGTCCACCTTCTCGGCCACGCCGATTTTCGGGTAGAGCTTGGCATGGTCCTTGAGTTCAAGAAGCGAGCTCGACTGGTCCATCGAGGTGATGTTGAAGGTTGCAGTTCCCTCGCTTTCCGATGCCGCAGCCTCGATAACGGTGACATCGGTGTCGGATGCAAATCGGTCCCGAAGCCCTTGGGCAAGTTTGGGGTTGGCTTCGACAAAAACGACCTGTTCAAAGCCAACCTTGCGGTAGGTCGAGATTTCATCGCCAAGATGCGCCCCGACATGCAATGCCCCGCGCGGCTTGATCCCGAAATGTGCCAACCGGTCGAACTCCAGCTTGATCTCTTCGCCAGCGCCAAGAAAAGGGGCCATCAATCGCTCATGCAGGGCAAGAAAGTTCGAATACTGGTAGTCTTCGGTCTTGGCGGTAAATTTCTTGACCTCTGTGAACTTGCCTCTTTCAACGCGCAGCACCCGATAACCGTGGCGGCGCAGCAGCGACCAGACGTTTCGTAGCGAGATGCCGGCGTCGAAGAACGTTCCGCCATATTCGAATTGCAGGAAATCTACCTGCCCACGACGCAGCAGACCGGCCGCGCCGCGCAGAACGTCATATTCCGCGCCTTCGACGTCGACCTTGAGGAACCGAATCCGCTCTTTGCGGTCTCCCCAATATGTGTCGAGCGTGGTGCCGGGCACGGTGATGGCGTCGAAACCCGACGCAAGCAGCTGTTCTTCGACACTGACCCGGCGGTGCAGGGAGCTTAGCCGGGCATCATCCCGATAGACGTGAAAGGTGAGGTCTTCGTTTCGGTTCGAGACCGCGTTCCAATTCAGAGTGACCCGATCGGCAATGGTGGTCTTCAGAACCTCATGCGCTTCCTTGGATGCCTCGAATGCGTGAATATTTGCCTTGCTGGCCTTGAGAACCGCCTCGGACCATTTGCCGTGATGAGCGCCCACGTCCAGAACGATATCGCCGTCGCGGATGCATTTTTTCATGATCAGCCGTTCGTCGGCGGTGATCGGGTCGTCATCATGGCTTTTGCCGCGAAGTTTTTTGAGAAATTTCATCCGATCACTTCCACAATCTTGGGGCGGTCAATGGTCATTACTACTGCCGGGCCAGTTGGTTTTAGAGGCCGGTTCAAGTGCCTTTTTCTGGCGCAGTCATTGCAGAAACCCATCCTGTTGTAAACGGCGGCGCCTGCGCTCGAACAGCCATATCATAGTGGCTTTCATGCTGCTCAGCCGTCCGGGTCGATCAGCCCCAAACCGCGAAGGTATATGCCGATCCCGGATTCCAGAAGATCTTCGGGCGGGAAGGGGGACGCCGTGCCGGTGTTGCGGGCATAGAGTTCGACGACACCGTGGCTGAGCGCCCAGATATGGGCACTGAACATCGAGGCCGGAGGCCGCTTTTCGGGAGGGATATGTTCCGACAGGTCGGTGGCGGCTTTCTCCAGCACCGATTTGGCCCGGTTGGCCGCCGCTGCCAGTTCAGGTGTCCGGTTGACGGAAATGCCGCTTTCGAACATCGCGATGTAGTGTCCCGGGTGTTTGCGGGCAAAAGCAAGATAAGCCCGACCCGTGGCCTCGAACGCCGCCAATGCAGACGGCTGGCCTTTGTCATAGGCGTATTGCATCAGGTCGGCGAACATTTCGAACCCTTGGCGGGCAGCTTCCGCAATCAGGTCTTCGCGCCCCTGAAAATGGCGATAGACGGCTGCGGGCGTAACACCCGCTGTCTTGGCAGCCTCAGACAAGGTGAACCCGGTCGGACCTTTCTGCTCGATCAGCGTCAGAGCCGCCTCAATCAGGGCCGCGCGCAGATTGCCGTGGTGATACCCGCGTTTAGGCATCCCAGATTTCCGGTCCGCCGCAGATGGATTCGTCGCGCTTGCCAAGGGCCTTGTGATCCTTGTCGTCATAATCCAGATCCGCCAGAACCGTCCGTATCGCGGCAAGGCGTGCCCGTTTCTTGTCGTCCGAGCGGATAACGGTCCACGGAGTCGCCGTGGAATGGCTGCGGGTCAGGGTTTCGCGGATGGAATCTGTGTATTCCTCCCACTTGCTTAGGCCCATGATGTCGATCGGGCTAAGCTTCCAGTGCTTTAGGGGATCGTTCTCCCGTGACTGAAAGCGGCGCAGTTGCTCGGCGCGCCCGACGTTGAGCCAGAACTTGAACAACCGGATCCCGTCATTGACCAGACCTTGCTCGATCGGAATGACCTGTCGAAAAAAGCGTTCACGCTCGGCCGGAGTGCAAAAGCCAAAGACATTTTCGACCACACCCCGATTGTACCAGCTGCGATCGAAGAACACGAGTTCACCGGCTGATGGCAGGTGCTCGATATAGCGCTGGAAATACCATTGGGTGCTCTCGGAATCCGATGGCTTGGCCAGCGCAACCACGCGCGCGCCGCGCGGGTTCAGGTTTTCGCGGAACCGTTTGATGGTGCCGCCCTTGCCGGCGGCGTCCCGGCCTTCGAAGATGATGGCGATGCGTTCGCCGCTCTCCTTGACCCAGGTCTGCAGCTTGACCAATTCGATCTGAAGATCCTGCATCTCGGCGTCATACAGTTTTGACGACATCCGCTCGTCATGCGGATAGGAGGGCTCGAGGATGTCGCCCTTTTTTGCATTCTGGATCTGCTCGCGGATCTCCTGCGGCGCGTCATTTTCAAAATAGCGTTGAATTTGCCGCTGATCTGGACGTGCCATCGGGTGCCTCCGGGTGTTCTTGGTTTGCCTTCAATATGGGATGTTAATCCGATTAACGCAAACCGGCTCTGTCCGCCGCCCGGTCGATTGCGGCAACCACGTCACGCACGGCAACATGCTGGGGCATATGGCCAATTCCTTCCAACGGGGTCAGCACCGCGCCCGAAATCCGATTTGCGAGATTGACCGAATGCAGGTTGAAATTGACGGTTTCGTCCCGTGTTCCGTGCAGGATCTCGGTCGGGACCGAGATCTCGTCATACCGGGCGGCCAGTTCAATGATCTCGTCCAGAAGGTTGGCACGTTGCAAGGCATTCGCCCGTAGGGAACTGCGCCGCAGGGTCAGGCCGGGGCCAAAATGAGAAGCGTATCCTTCCGGGACCAGTTGCGGCGCGAACACGCCTTCCAAGGCAGCCTTGACCTTGGCCTCGGAGGTGAAGGCTGTAATCAGCGGAACAGCGATCGCAGATCCGAGGCGCGATGACGTGATGCGGTAGAACGGATCCAGCGGTGTGTCCCAAGGGTGCGATGCCGCTGCGACCGGAACCAGAGCCGACAGGGTTTCGGGGTGATGCACGGCCCAGGCCAGCGCAACCGCGCCGCCATAGCTCTGGCCCATTACGATCGGGCGGGAGGCGCCCAGCAGGCCACAGGCCCGCATCAACAGCTCGGCCTGCTGGTTGATCGTCGCGCCTTTGGGGTTGATGTCTTGGCTGTAACCAAGCCCCGGACGGTCAAAGATCAGCACCCGGTAGCTTTGCGCCAGCGCGGGTGCCAGCGCAAAGCTCATGTCACGGGTGTTTCCGGATGCGCCGTGGATCAGAACCAGATCCGGACCTGCTCCCATCTCGACGACGTGAACCCGTGTCCCGCCCACGTCCAGCATGCGCCCTTCGGGTGGGTGATCGGTCTCGGCGCGGATCTCGTTGTCGGCCGCGCGCCACGAGGTGACGGCAGCCCCCGCCGCGGCCATCAGGCCGGCAAGAGTGATCCCCAGTTCAGCGGCCAATGTCGCCCATGTCGAACGGTGTCGACTGATAGATTTCGTTGATCCAGTTGCCATAGAGCAGATGCGCGTGACTGCGCCAGCGGTTCAGTGGCTGGCGACTGGGATCATCGTCCGGGTAATAGTTGCCGGGCACGTTGATCGGAGTGCCATTGGCTATATCGCGGTCGTATTCCTGCTTCAGCGTATCGTTGTCATACTCAAAATGGTTAAAGATATAGAGCGCCCGGTGTTCGGAATCCTCGACCAGGCAAGGGCCAACCTCGTCGCTGCCCAACAGGGTCTTCAGCCCCGGCGCGGCGTCGATCTCATCCTGCTTCATCTCGGTCCAACGGCTGACAGGTATCACACAATCGTCGGAGAACCCCCGCAGGAACGGTGAAGAAGGCGCAAGATTGCGGTGCCTGAAACATCCGAACGCCTTGTGGGGCAGCATGTACTTTTCGATGCCGTGAAAATGGTTGATCATCGCCATTCCGCCCCAGCAGACGCCAAAGGTGGAATGAACATTCGTCTGTGTCCAATCCATCACCTCGCGCAGTTCGTCCCAATAGGTCACCTCGGGGAACTCGAGGTGCTCGATCGGGGCCCCGGTAATGATCAAGCCATCGAACTTCTGATCCTTGATCTCCTGAAACGGGTGGTAGAATTCAGCCATGTGTTCGGCTGCGGTGTTCCGGGTGCGGTGTTCCGACATGCGGATCAGGCTGAGTTCGATCTGCAGCGGCGTGGCCCCGATCAGCCGCGCGAACTGGTTTTCGGTCTGAATCTTCTTGGGCATCAGATTCAACAGTCCGATTTTGAGCGGTCGGATATCCTGCCGTGCGGCCTGATCCTCGGACATGACCATGACGCCCTCGCGGGTGAGAACGTCATAGGCGGGCAGGTCGGCAGGAATCTTGATGGGCATCGTCGGGCTCTTTTTCGTCGGTGTTGCGGCTAGATAGTGCGCAAGGCGCGGCCTGCCAAGTCCACGGTATGTGTGGCGGGCAGACGATCGGGGCAGGGCGTCACATTCGGCTGTCGAGCAGACCGGCAACCAGATCCTCGAAATCGGCGGCATCGCGCACGCTGGCGATCTGGTCGGCAGTCACGGTCAGTCCCCAGTTCCGCGCCATTGCCTCATACCGGGGCTGGCGGTGCGCCAGCGCCTGCGCATAGGTCCAGCGAATGAAGGAATCGGGGTCCACCTCGCCAGCGGTGCAGCCTTCCTTGGCAAGGAATTCTGTCCAGACGCGGGTGAGGAACTCGGGCTGGTAAGACATCGGTTTCGGGGCCCTGTCGAACCGCCGGATCAGTTCCTCGGTATGGGCATCGTCCCCCTTGATCCAGATCATCAGAGTATGTTTGGCAAGTTCCGACAGCACGGGATCCTGAGGGTCTTCGGGATCCACCCATTCGCAAATCGATCCGCCTGTGTCGCAGATGAAATTCGGATAGCCATACAGTCGTTCGGCCCGGTCGATGAAATAGGACGTGTCGAGCAGGGCGTGTATCTCGGCCTGCCTGAACTGTTCCTGCCGGCGGCGATACTCGTCGATCTCCAGGCCGCCTGCCGCCGGGTTTCCGGGTTTGCCCAGATAAGCGGCCACCGGTGTCAGGTTCGCAAACGAGATATTGGAGCCGATATAGATCGAATCCGAAAGCAAAAGGTCGCGTAGAAACGGCACTTTCATCGCCTCGGCCTTGGCGTTGTCGGTGATATACTCGCCCATGTATCGGGTCCCGATGCGGTAATCGACCGAGTAATGAAACCAGTTTCCGCCGTCCCGGAGCAGGTTGGAAATATGCGTTTTTCCCAGCCCCGACATGCCGAAGAACAGAACGTTCTTGCGGGGAGCGCTGCGCCAGTCTCGGGCCGAATTGTAAAGCATGAGCCGCCTTGTGTGTTGTTTCGCCCTTGCTAAATCGCGGATGGCGGAGGGTCAATCGCGGGCTTTGCCAAACCCGCCATTCAGAACCATGAGCCCGAGGGCCAGCAAAACAAACCCGACATATGCCTGCGGCAGCAATGCTTCGTCGCGGACCAATGCGCCGAGTGTGATGGCAACGGGCGGAATCAGCAGGGTGACGACCATGAGATTACCGCTGCCAGCCTTTGCAAGGATCCGATAATAGAGCAGGTAGGCGCCAGCCGTCGCGACAATTGCGTAATAGCCGATCGCCATCCATGTTCTGGGTTCAAGATCCAGTGAAATGGGTCCATCGATCAACCACGCGGCCGGTGCCAAAACAAGTGTTGACCCTGTCAGCATCCCGGCAGCGGCAACCTGAGGTGGCAGATCGCCCAGCTTTAACCGTCCCCACGAGCTGGCCAGCGCATAGGACACTGTGCCTCCCAATATGGCGAATTGGGCCGTCGACCGCAGATCGAAACTATCGAATGCTTCCAGACCGATCGCTGTGGCGACGCCGAGAAACCCGAGCCCGACTCCAATGATCTTGCGCGGGGTCAATCGCTCGTCGGCAAAGATCATCGCGGCGACAATAACGGCGAATATGGCCGTGGTCGCATTGAGGATCGAGGTGAGCCCGGTCTCGATATAGAGCTGCCCCCACGACATCAGGCCGAACGGAATCACATTGTTCAGCAGTCCCATGACCAGAAACGCCCCCCAGATCCGGGGGTCTTTGGGAACCGGCAGGCGTTGAATGGCCACCACGCCCCAGAGAACCAGCATTGCCCAGAACGTGCGGTGAAACACGCTGGTCACCACCGGCACTTCATCAAGCGCGATCCGGATAGCGAGGAAAGAGCCGCCCCAGATCAGGCCAAGCAGGGCCAGCTCGGCCCACGCCCCTTTGCTGATCGTCTTTTGTTCGGTCATGGAATTTTCGCCCATTGGAGTTTGTCGCATAGAGGGCGTATCTCACGCCCACCGCATCAGGCGACCCGGTTCTTGCGAGTTTCGGCGAGAATGTTGAGGTAATTGCCCCCAAAGATCACGACGGCACCAAGCAGGACGTAGAAGTCCAGCGGTTCCTGATAAAGCAGCATGCCAACAACGGCGATGGTGGGCAGGCGCACGAAATCGAACGGCACCACCACCGTTGCCGGTGCAATGGCCAGCGCGTTGGTGATACAGAAATGGGCCAGCAACCCTCCCAGCCCAACAAGCACCAGCCACGGCAGCATCGGAAGTTGCGGCGGGGTGATCTGCCCGTCCAGCCCCGCTGAAACGAACCCCAAAACGGCCTGCATCAGCGTTAGCCAGAACATGATGCAGCCAATACTGGCAATCGTCGTGAGCTTCTTGGTGGCGATCGTCGTAAGAGCAAAGAAGATTGCGGCTGAAGCTGCGGCAAGCACGCCGAAGCTTATCGGCGTCGCTCCGGGGCGAGCAACGATGAGGATGCCGGCAAAACCGATGAGTGCGGACAGAACCCGGATCGGGGTCAGGCGCTCCTTGAGGAGAAGCGGTGAGAACAGGATGACCCAGAGCGGCTGCGTGAACTCGAGGGCAAAGACTTGCGCCAGCGGGATCAGCGGTACGGCCATGAACCAGAGGTTCTGACCGGCGAAATGGACGGTGTTGCGGATTGCGTGTAAACTGAAGGCCCGGGTCGTCACTCCGCCCCAGCCGCCCGTGAATGTCAGGACCGCAGAGACCACAAGAATACCGGTCAGGCTGCGATAGAGCATGATCTCGAACGTGTCGTAGACGGCCGACAGTTCACGCCCGACAACGGCCATTGTCGAGAAGGCCGCAATCGCACCGGTCATCCACAAGGCTGCTTTGAAGGTTGGGTTCATCTGTCTGACGCCTTTGGCCGGCGGATGATCCCGCCCGACTACCGGTCATACCGAACAAATGCCTGCGGAGTAACGATTCTCTTGGATCGCCAGATGCTTCACCAAAGTTGGATCTGCCTATTCATCCTTCACCGTGTTCAGCCCGACAATGTCATAGCTGCGCGGATAATCCCTGGTGATCCTGCCCCAGTCGGACGCCTCGGCGCGGTCTTGGTGCGCGCGAAAGGATGCGGCATCTTTGAATCGCTCGGACACGGCAAACCGACCGGGTTCCGAAACCGACTCGAACACTTCGAAATACTCGCAGCCCGGTTCGGCCCGGGTCAGATAGACATGTTCGGGCAGGGCGGCCCGCACTTCTTCAAGCGCCTCTTCGGGTACGTCGAAAAAACCAGTGAGGGTGACGGTCATGACGCGGTGGTCTTTCTGGTTCTGCTGATGAACATGGGTTTGGTGAACGCAGCGAAGCGCATCGTCAGGTCCGCGTCAAGCGTTCCGCCACCTTGAGGGCAAGAAGGGTCAGAAGCTGATCGCCAGCAAGACGACCGGTATTGCCAGGGCGGAAAGGATGATGATCGCCGGTTGCTGCCAGAACAGCTTTCGGGTGCCGCAATATCCGCACCGAGGTCCTGCAAGTCTCATCTGATGTTCACAGGCTTTGCAACTGAATACGCGCACGGTCATAGTTTGTGCCTTGATTACATAAAACAATGCATAGGGCCTTGCTGATGGGCGCCCGGTTGAAAGCTGGGTCAAAATAGCCCTGCCAGACCCGGTTGCCGCGAAATGCTCACCCCAGATTTCCACTCACTCCGCGGATAATGTTGCGATTGACGCTAAAGTGCATCAAGATTCGAGCGAGGCGGACAATTTGTCCGGTTCGAGTTGCAAATACCGCACAAGCAGTCTGCTGCGGCGGGGCAAAGAAACGGCCCGCCGGGTGTTTATTCCCACTCGATCGTGCCCGGAGGTTTGGAGGTGATGTCATAGGTGCAGCGGTTGATGCCCTTGACCTCATTGATGATCCGGGTTGCCGTTTCGCCAAGGAATTCGTGGCTGAACGGGTAATAATCCGCTGTCATGCCATCGACACTGGTTACCGCGCGAAGAGCGCAGGCAAAGTCATAGGTGCGCCCGTCGCCCATCACGCCCACGGTGCGCACCGGGAGGATGGCCACAAATGCCTGCCAGATCTCGTTATAGAGCCCGTGCTTGCGGATCTGGTCGATATAGATCGCATCGGCCTCGCGCAGAATGTCCAGCTTTTCTCGGGTGATCTCGCCGGGGCAGCGGATTGCCAGACCGGGGCCGGGAAAGGGGTGGCGACCAATGAAGCTGGCCGGTAGGCCAAGCTCGTGGCCGAGGGCGCGGACCTCATCCTTGAAAAGCTCGCGGAGGGGTTCGACCAGTTTCAGACCCATCTTCTCGGGCAGCCCGCCCACATTGTGGTGCGATTTGATGGTGACCGAGGGGCCGCCGGAAAAGCTGACCGACTCGATGACGTCGGGATAGAGCGTTCCTTGGGCAAGGAATTCGGCACCGTCGATGGTATCGGCGTGCTTCTGAAACACGTCGATAAACAGTTTCCCGATGATCTTGCGCTTGGTCTCAGGGTCGGACACCCCGTCCAGCTCGCCAAGGAAAAGCTCGCTTTCGTCAGCGTGAATTAGGGGCAGGTTGTAGTGCTCGCGGAACATGCCCACGACTTCTTCGGCCTCGTTCTTGCGCAGCAGGCCATGATCGACAAAAACGCAGGTCAACTGCTCGCCGATGGCTTCGTGAATGAGGATCGCCGCGACCGATGAATCGACACCGCCCGACAGCGCGCAAATCACCTTCTTGCCGCCGACCTGTTCGCGGATCTTCTTGATCATCTCGTCGCGATAGGCGCCCATGGTCCAGTCGCCCGCGAACCCTGCCAGGTTGACGAAATTCTCATACAGCGTCTTGCCGTTGGGCGTGTGGTGCACTTCGGGATGGAACTGGACCGCGTAGAAATGGCGCGACATGTCGGCGGTTATCGCAAAGGGCGCGTTGGGCGAAGTTCCATACACTTCGAAGCCCGGTGCGATCTGGCTGACATGGTCGCCGTGGCTCATCCAGACCTGTTCGTCACCCTCAAGGAACCAGCCGCGCAGCAGGTCGATATGCTCGCCTTGCGGGGTCACATAGGCGCGTCCGAACTCGGCGGTTCCATGACCGCTTTCGACCTTGCCGCCCAGTTGCGTCATCATCACCTGCTGGCCATAGCAGATACCAAGGATCGGCAAACCCATTTCAAACAGCTCCTGCGGGGCGCGGGGGCTGCCCTCGCGGGTCACGCTGTCAGGGCCACCTGACAGGATCACGGCCTTGGGGGCCATCTCGCGGATAAAATCGGCTGAGACGTTCTGATAGGGGTGGATTTCGCAATAGACATTCAGCTCGCGCAGGCGGCGGGCAATCAGCTGCGTCACCTGGCTGCCGAAGTCGATGATGAGAAGGCGGTCGTGCGATGTCTGGCTCATGTCCCGCTACTAGGTCGCGGCGGGATTGAGTGCAAGAGTATTCACGTCAGTCCGGGCGTCAGCCCATCGAGTCGGAGCTTTCGGTGCCGCGCTTCTGCGCCCGCGCGCCGTCCTCGCGATAGCTCCAGATTGCGATCGCAGACCAGCTGAGAACGTAGATGAGCCCGATGCCGATGATCAGTTCGCCGGGCAGTGGGCCGACATCGGCGCGTGACATGGCCTCGTCCAGTGTGCTTACCGGAGTGGGATGCACGGAAATCTTGCCGATGAACGCCAGCGACTGGATCAGCAGGATCCACAGATAGTTGCGACGAATGCGCCGGCCGATCGCGATCAGGAATCCGACATGGTAGCGCGGCTTGAGGTAGTCATGTGCCAATGTCTTCTGCCAGTTCTCCTCCATGTGCAGATCGCCGTCATAGAGGAGAGGGGCGTAGAAATGAGTTTCCAGCCATCTCGCCCGGGCCCGCCAAACATTGAAATAACGATAGCGCCGGGCCTCAAGCATCAGGAACAGGATTATGAGCACCCCGACAAGCACCAGTGGTAGCGGCGAGGCGTCGGGTGACGCGAACGAGATCGACAGCGCCACGCCCAATGTGACCACGGCCCAGTTGGTGGTGGTGTCCAGGCGGGTGCGCCAGATGGTGCTGCGATAGACCTCGCCGCGATAGAGATGCGCTACGGCTCCGATTTCGGCCGCATTGAGGGTTTTGCGTTCGGATGCGCTGTCAGAGCTTTCTTTTTTGGAAATAGTTCTGTCCCCCGTTGCCGTTGGGTCATCATGCCCAGTGGAACCGGGGAGTTAAAGGGGGGAACCGATCAGGATGTCGCTTTTGCCTCATACGCGCCGCTATCGCCATTCGGGGCAGGATACGGCTGTTATACTAAACCGGAACGATTCCGATCCATCCAAAGGACAAGCACATGGATGAAGCAATGGCCGGGGCAACACCCCGACGCAGATCGCGCGGCGGTGGCGGCGCAGCACGAAGGGCCGAGCGCACCGCGATAAAAATCGAAACCGCGAAGTACATTGAGCGCAATATCCCCAATTTCGAAGTGTTGTCCGAAGAGGCGCTCGACATCATCGAGCATAATGCCGAGACGGTGCTGGAAGAGATCGGCGTCAATTTCATAGACAACCCGGCAGCGCTGGAACGATGGACGGCAGCTGGCGCCGAAGTATCCGGCGAACGGGTTCGGATTCCGCGAGGGCTCGCCCGCCAACTGATCAAGACCGCGCCGAGCCAGTTCACGCAACACGCCCGCGATCCCGGAAAATCGGTGGTGATCGGCGGCAACAATCTTGTTCTCGCGCCGGTCTATGGCCCGCCTTTCGTACGCGACGTACAAGGCGGTCGCCGCTACGCGACGATGGATGACTTCAACAAGTTTGTGAAACTGGCCTATATGTCGAAATGGCTGCACCATTCGGGCGGCACGGTCTGTGAACCGACCGATGTTCCCGTCAACAAGCGGCATCTCGACATGCTGCTTGCGCATATGACGCTGAGCGACAAGCCGTTCATGGGGTCGGTCACCGATCCATCCCGCGCACAGGATTCGGTGGAAATGTGCGAGATTCTGTTCGGAAAGGACTTCGTTCAGGAAAATACCGTGATGACGTCGCTGATCAACATCAACTCGCCGATGACATTCGACGACGTGATGATGGGCGCGCTGGAGGTTTACGCGAGGAACAATCAGGCCTGTATCGTTTCGCCGTTCATCGTCGGTGGCGCAATGGCGCCGGTGTCGGTGGCCGGTACGCTGACACAGGTTCTGGCGGAAGTTCTGGCCGGGATCGCTTACTCCCAGATCATCCGGCCCGGCGCGCCAGTCATCTTTGGTGCGATGGTCACGTCAATTGACATGAACTCGGGCGCACCGACATTCGGAACACCCGAAGCGTCACATATAACATATGGCGCCGGGCAACTGGCGCGGCGTCTGGGATTGCCCTTCCGGTCGGCCGGTTCCTTCTGCGGTTCGAAGCTGCCGGATGCGCAGGCAGCCTATGAAACGTCGAACTCCCTGAACATGGGGCTGATGGCCGGGGTCAACTTCATGCTCCATGCCTGTGGCTGGCTCGAAGGCGGGCTGGTCGCGGATTTCGAGAAGTTCGTGATGGATGCCGATCAGCTTGGTGCGCTGCATGGTCTCGCCAAAGGCGTCAACATGGACGAGAACGCTCAGGCAATGGACGCGATCCGCGAAGTCGGGCCGGGCGGCCACTACCTTGGCTGCGCCCATACCCAGGCCAATTTCCAGTCCGCATTCTGGAAATCGGACCTGTTGGACTACAAGCCGTTCGAAACATGGGAAGAAGAGGGGGCCCGCGACACCCGGACACTTGCTTCAAACCGGGTGGAGCATCTGCTGGCGAACTACCGCCAACCGTCACTTGATCCCGAAATCGCCGGAGCGCTGGCCGCATATGTGGCCGAGAAGAAGGCGTCGATGCCCGACGCCTTCATCTAACTGTTGCACCCGGCAGGACGGGGTGGGAAGCGACTAGCCCCGTTTCACGAATAGGTTTTGGCGCGGCTGGCCTGGTACAGCCGCGCTTCGCCCATTACCGCTATCATGATGTCGAGATGTCGGGACAGAGAGTAGCCTGCATCGTCCGCGCGGCGTTATTCGTTTAGATCCCGTTCCATATCCATCAACCGCATAAGCGCAGCCCCGGGCCGTGGCAGGGTTCCGTACCCCAGTAAACGCTGCAGATGACGCTCGCGGTTGTAGTCCTGTGCACCGAAACGGGCCGCGCGGATCAGCAGGCGCGGGCGGCGCAGGGTTTTGAGCATGCTCATCAGGTCTTGCATGGTGGCTCCTTCATACTGCCAGTCGCTGTTTCGGAAACAGTCATTGCACAACTTAGGCGAGTGTTGCGATTCTGCGAAAATAGCCGTTCGCTCGGTTCAAGACTGTTTATCCTTTGGCAACAATGATGAAGGATGCCGGAGACTTTAACGAATGGGTAACAAATACACCCATAGGTTGCGTTGATAAATGTCGGGATAACCGGTGGAAAACTAGGTCAGCAGCTTACAGGGGTAAGGGTGCAACATGATGAACAGCCGAACGGACTCTTCTTTGCCGAATTGGGTGCCCGAAGGTGCGATGCGATATCTGAAACATACGGAAGAGGGGTGTTCGATCCGGGATCTGGCGCGTGTGGCGGGATGTCATGCCTCAACTGTTCTTCGACAGATCCGCAAGGTTGAGATGCGCCGGGACGATCCCCTTGTGGATGCGGCTCTGCAGGCCCTTGCCTCTCATATCCTTCCGACTGTCAAAGCAAGGACGTCGATTGGCAGTGTCGCGTCAACCGATGATCTTTCGTCATCCGACATGGACGAGAAAACGCTGAATTCCCAGACCTTGGCGCAGGAGGCCAGTCGCATACTTCGGCGGTTATGCGAAACAGGTGCGGTTCTTGCGGTGGCTGAGGGTATGGAAAAGGCCGTGGTGGTGCGGGATGACAGATCCGGGGCCAGCACCAGAACAGGCGTGGTGGATTGCAAAATTGCACAGGCCATGGCGCTCAAGGACTGGATATCTTGCGACAAACCGGGCCGGATCAGCCGCTACAGGATAACAGCCTCCGGTCGGACTGCCTTGGGTCGGATGCTGGCCGAGGCCGAGAATCTTGCCCGCGCGCGGCAAGAAAGCGGATTTGCCGAGGCGCCTGCCGCTTTTGCCGGTCCGGGATCGTCTGCTGTCGCCACAGCGGAAACTGACAATCGCAGGGCGCGCTATTGCGCGGCGGAAAGCCCACTGACCGGGCTCGCGCGTCGCAGGGATAGGGACGGGCAACCGTTTCTGGAGGAAGGTCTTGTCGCCGCAGGCGAACGGTTGAGGGAAGATTTCGAACTGGCGCAGATGGGGCCGCGCGTCACACAGAACTGGGAGAGGTTCCTGACCGGAAACGAGGGCCGCGGCACGCCGGGCGATGGTGGTAGCGGAATGGTTGCGCGCGACAGAGTACGGCGTGCGCTGGATGATCTCGGGCCAGGGTTGAGCGACGTGGCCATGCGGTGTTGCTGCATGCTTGAAGGGCTGGAGCAAACCGAAAAACGGATGGGCTGGTCAGCCCGATCGGGAAAGATCGTTTTAAGGATCGCACTGCAAAGGCTGAAACGGCATTATGAGGAACAGAGTGAACAGGATCGGCTAATCGGCTGATACCAAAAGCGTATTGGGAAAATGGAAAGGGCGGCTGGGTATATGACCCGCCGCCCTTGGCTTATTGGTGTCGAACTTGGATCAGGCCAGTTCCGGCTCTTTCTTTTCTGCCAGATAAGACATCAGGGTCTCGGGTGAGGATACGCCATAGGGGTCCTCGGGGCAGTTATCCATCAGGCCCGGCTCTTCGAACCATGCCTCTACGACACCATCGTTGACGATGGCGGCATAACGCCACGAACGCATGCCAAATCCGAGATTGTCCTTGTCAACCAGCATGCCCATTTTGCGGGTAAATTCACCCGATCCATCCGGGATCACTTTGACATTCTCGAGCTTCTGATCCTGCGCCCATTTGTTCATGACGAAGCTGTCATTGACGGACATGCAATAGATCTCGTCGATGCCCTGCGCCTTGAAATCTGCAAAGCCGTTCTCGAAACCCGGCAGCTGGTAGGTCGAACAAGTGGGGGTGAAAGCACCCGGCAGCGAGAACAGAACCACGCGCTTGCCAGCAAAGTAGTCGGAAGTGGTCTTGTCTTCCCAGCGGAACGGGTTCGGTCCTTCGATGGCCTCGTCGCGCACGCGGGTGTGGAAAGTCACGTTGGGCAGTTTTGCTCCGGCTTTCATCCTGATCTCCTGTTTCGATTGGATGGTGTCAACTCGTGGTTTGTTACCGTGAGTTAAAATGATTCTAAAAGAGGTTCAACGCTTGAAATGCTGCAGATGAAAATTTGAGGCGTCGTTTGTTCGCAAGAACTTATAGGTGAATCGGTTTGAAATATTTCGCATGTGCAGCATGGCCGTCCAATATTGGTTCGGTTGCACATGGGCATCGGCGTAACTGACCAACTGGTCTCGTTTCGGAATGCAAGCGGTGCAATGCAGCCGTGCGGGGTTTCGGGGCAGACAACGGGGCAATAGTGCAGTATCTAGTGGGAAACTCTGCGGTCTGATCGTCACACGAAACCGGCCGCATACATGTTGTGAACCCGCCCGAGCATTGCAGGGGCATTGCAAGTGCAACGGCAATAGCCAGAAAACATCACCCAGGAATTCGCCATGGCCAGAGATCTGAAAATTCCCGAACAGCGCCATCCGGAAAAGGCGCATCGTCCGGATCAGTCGCAGCCCAAGAAACCGTCCTGGATCCGGGTGAAGGCGCCGGGCGGCAAAGGCTATGCCGATACCCACAAGATCATGCGCGAGAACAACCTCGTGACGGTTTGCGAAGAGGCGGGCTGTCCGAATGTGGGCGAATGCTGGAGCCAGGGCCACGCAACCATGATGATCATGGGCGAAATCTGTACCCGCGGCTGCACCTTCTGCAACATCGCCACCGGGCGGCCGGATGCGCTCGACACGTTCGAACCGGGCCGGGTCGCCCATGCGGTGGAAAAGCTGGGGCTCAATCACGTGGTGATCACCTCGGTCGACCGGGATGATCTTGCAGATGGCGGCGCGGCGCATTTCGCCCAGACCATACGGGCGGTGCGCCACCGCAGCCCCAAGACCACGATCGAGATCCTGACCCCGGATTTCCTGAAATGCGACGACAATGTTCTGGAGGTGGTGGTCGAGGCCCGTCCGGACGTGTTCAACCACAATCTCGAAACCGTTCCGGGGCTTTACCCTTCGGTGCGCCCCGGCGCGCGATATTTCCACAGCCTGCGCCTGCTGCAGCGGGTCAAGGAGATGGATCCCGCAATGTTCACCAAATCCGGCATCATGGTGGGTCTGGGCGAAACCGAACAGCAGGTGCGGCAGGTGATGGACGACATGCGCGCGGCGGATGTGGATTTCCTGACCATTGGCCAGTATCTGCAACCGACGCCGAAACATCACCGGGTCGACCGTTTCGTGACCCCCGAGGAGTTCGCCGCCTATGAGAAAGCCGCCTATGGCAAGGGGTTCGGCATGGTCTCGGCCACCCCGCTGACGCGATCCTCCTACCACGCCGGTGACGACTTCGCCCGCCTGCGCGCGGCCCGGCAGGAAAAGCGCGGACAGGCATGACACCCGATACGCTGGCAAGATGGGTGGC
>NZ_JBNAGF010000013.1:0-151259 GCF_049801055.1 Primorskyibacter sp. S87
ATCGCAGCTGATGAACCAGCTCGATTACCTGACGACGAAGTCCTCGCATCTCGTGGACAGCAGCGGCTTCCTGGACGGGAAGACGAAGCTCGAGGCATCCGAGATCAAGGACCTGACGGAGCGGTTCGCCAAGCGCTGGAGCGCGGGGTTCAAGCCCAAGCTCGGGCAGACGACGCATATGCTCATGTCCTACCCGATCGGCACCCGGGGCGAGGACGTGCGCGACATCACCGCCAATGTCGCGGAGCGGTTCTTTCAGTCCGACGAGGGGCATTTCGACTACATCATCGCAGTGCATGAGGATCGCGATCATCCCCACGCGCATATAGTATTGAACCGCCGGTCCCAGGAGGGCGAGTTCTTCTTCCTGGGTCGCGATCACAGGTTCAACTATGACGACTTCCGCCTCGCCATGGTCGAGGAGGCCGAGAAATTCGGCGTGCGTCTGGAGGCCACGCGGCGGCTCGACCGAGGTGTCGTGCACTACCCGCCGCGCACCCGCGAGGTCTATGCGGCCAAGGTTGAGGGGCGGGCCGCGGAACCACGGCCACGGGTCGGGGCAGACTTGGATCGCGCTCTCGAAGAGATCGCCAATACACGGATCATCTATCACTCGCTCGCAGCCGAGGCCTCCGCGGACAACCGCGAAGATATCGCCGATGCCCTGTTCCGGTCCGGAGAACTGCTGGCGAAGGGCGGCAAACTCACATCGGAAGGAGGGGTCTACATGGCTGAGGAGCAATCGTTCGACGACCTGAGGACCCGCTATGCCGATCAGGTCGCGCGCGTGCAGGGCATGATTGATGCGAAGCCGGAGGCCGAACGGCCGAGGCTCGAGCGCAGCCTCAACGAGATCCAGTCGCGGCTCGCGCATATGCAGCCCTTGGGGCTGCGCTCCGTGACACTGACCGAGAAGCCGTCCGACGGCGGGATCTATTCCGAGACCAATATCGATGCGGCCCGGCTCGACCGGTTGCGCGACCCCGAGGTGCGGGCGCATGTCGACACCGCGCTGCGCGGAACCGGGATCAGTTCGTCCGTGGTGGTCGCGCGGATGGAGACGGGCGCGCAGAACGCGGCGCTCGAGCGGCAATGGATCGCTGACGATCTGGCGCGGGTGGCCGAGAGGGACGGTCTCAACCTCGAGCGCCGCGCGGATCTGGAGACGGCGCGCGAGACCCTCAACCGGGCCCATGTCCAGCTCGGCGTCGCGCTGGAGCGGGCAGGGGTCTTGCGTGAGGACGGTGTCGTGGAAGATCGCACCGTGACGGAGAGGGTCCATTATCATCGGGACGCCACTGAGGACATGGAGCGCGCCATCCGCCAGGACATGCGTTCGGAAGGTCTGACCGAAGACCAGATCGAGGCGCGGGAGTCGGAGATCGTCTCCCGCGCGGAGCGGCGTATCGAAGAAGAGCAACGCAGGTACCTCGATGCGCATCCGGAACTCCTCGCGCGCCCCGGTGACGTGATCGACCGGTCCGTACCCTACCGGGAGCACATCACCGACGAGGATCGGGCCCGCGAGATCACCCGCGAAGTCGACCGGATCATGGAGGGTCGCGACGCGCGGACCCCCGTTGCGGAGGCCGTCACGGACGCGTTCCGCGCGCGCTATCCCGACATGCCGTCGCATCTTGCCCGCGGGCTTGGCGCGACCTATGCGGCCGTCACCGAACTGCGTGACACCGAGGCCATCGACCAGGTTCGCCGCGAAAACGAATTGCAGGAGGTGGCGCTCGACCTGCGCGACGGGCGGCTTTCGGACGTGCGCGAGGGGGACGCTGTCGAGGGCGCGCCGATTGCCGATCCGGACATCCGGCGGGTCGTCGACCATGAACGGGCCGGCAATCTGCATGGGCCGTTCCAGGATGACGGTCAGCGACTGGCCTATCGCGCCGCGGTCGAGCGCGAGCTGGACGCGGCGCAGATCGACCGGCTGCGGGACGGTGATGTCGACGTGCTGAAGACCCAGATCGAAGACCGTCTCGACCGGCTCTACGCCGCCAAGACCTACCTGCAGACGGATCCGGCCACCGCCAACAGCGAGGCGACCCGCGCCGTGGTCGAGGAGATCGCCGACCGCGAGTTCGAAATCCACCGCGCCGATCTTGTCGATGGTGAGACCGAGCGCGGGGAGACCCACTGATGGGAGGGATGGGGAAAGGCCGCCTCGCCCTCGGCGTGGTGCTGGTCACACTCGTCGCCATCGCGATCGGCTACGTCATCGCCTCGGCTGTCGTGACGTTCCGGGACCTGGGTTTCCAGGCCGAGATCGATTTCTTCTACATCGCGCAGAACTACCGGGCGATCGGTGCCGCCCGCCCCGATGATTTTCGCCTGATCAACCTGATCATGGGCGGGGCCGGGCTGGCGGGCCTCATGATGAGCCTGGCGATGTCGGGCTCGGCCCTCACCCGCTTCGGCTACACCCATTGGCAGACCCGCCGCGAGATGAAGCGGAACGGCTTCTTCGGCGCGCCCGGCACAGGTTTCGTGATCGGCAAGTTGGGCAAGCCCGGTTCCCGCGCGCCCTTTCTCTGCTCCCGGACCTTCCCACACGCGCTCATCGTGGCACCGACCGGGCGCGGCAAGACCACCGGCTTCGTCATCCCGAACCTGCTGACCTGGCAGGGATCGGCGGTCGTGCTGGACGTGAAGGGCGAATGCTTCGAGGCCTCGGCCCGCCACCGGGCGGCACAGGGCGACGAGGTGTTCCGGTTCGCGCCCACGGATTGGGAGGACCGGCGCACCCATCGCTACAATCCGCTCCTGCGCATCTACGAGTTCAAAGACCCGGCCCGCCAGCAGATGGAGCTGCAGCTCCTGGCCACGCTCTTCCTTCAGAACGACAACGACCGCGTGCAGGGCCTCCTGAAGGGCGGGATCGATCTCTTCGTCGCGGCCGGGCTACTCGCGTTCCAACGCCGCAGGCCGACGCTCGGGGAGATCTACCGCATCGCCGCCTCGGGCGGGCAGAAGCAGAAGGAGTATCTCGCGCGCGCCCATGAGGTCCAGAACGCCGCGGCGCGGCTGATATTCACGCGGCTGGCCTCGACCAACAACGACACGCTGACCTCCTATGTCTCGCTCCTGATGACCTCGGGCCTCGATCAGTGGCAGAACCCGGCGATCGACGATGCGACGGCGGTATCGGATTTTGACTTCCGGACGATCCGCAAGACACCCTTCAGCGTCTATCTCGTCGTGCAGCCCCTCATGGTGAAACCGCTGGCGCCGTTGATCCGACTGTTCTTCTCTGATCTTCTCTCCGCCCTGCAGGACAAGGAACCGGGCGCCGACGAGCCCTGGCCGGTCATGATCATGCTCGACGAGTTCAACCGGCTCGGAAAGATGCCGATCGTGGCCGAGAGCATCGAAGTGCTGCGCGCCTATCGCGGGCATCTCGCGGTGGTCACCCAGACCATCCCGGCCATCGACGAGATCTACGGCGAGAACACGCGGCGGGCGCTGCAGGGCAATGCAGGCATCAAGCTCTACCTCACGCCCTCGGACGAAAAGACCGTCGAGGAGTTGAGCAAGGCCGTGGGCAAGACCACCAAGACCGTGGTCACCCGTTCCCGCGCGGTCGGGAAGAACCCGTTCGAGGGTCGCAGCCAGTCTGAGCGGACGGAAGAAGTCGCGCTCCTGCCGGAAGACGAGGCGCGACGTCTGCCGCTTGATGAGATCGTGGTGGTCGTGGACGCGCAGATGCCGGTCCGGGCGAAGCGGGTCGTTTACTACGAGGATCCGTTCTTCAAGGGTATCCACTCGGCGCAGGAGGGGGATCTGCCGTTTCCGAAGGGGCCGGTCCCTCCGATGGGGGAATTGCCCCTGAGTGTCCGGGCGATGCCTTCAGCTCCGCGTGGGTCTGGTCTCACGGAACGCGATTTCGAGGCCAGGATGGGACTTACGAAAACCGAAGGAAATGCACCCATTGAGCCCGGCCCGGCTCAAGCGCTTCGGTGCGGTCGTGCCGCAGTCCTCGCGGACGATCAGCGGCAGTTCGAGATGGAGTTCGGGCGGCAGGCAGATCTCGAGGTGGAGGCTGCGACAGAAGACGACGTAGTCCGGGTGCAGGACGCCGTGAGTGATCTGGAGCGGCTGGAGGCGGAGATGTCCGGTTCGGAAGCAAAAGTCAGCGAGGCGGGCGAGAAATTCGGGCTTGGCTAAGCCGCCATGCGGGCGACACGAAAGCATGCCGCGATGGCGCCTTGTGCCCGCGCCCCGGAATCGACCATTGTCACGGGTGAAGAAAACCAGGATCGTCGCGCTCTGGTCGAGGGGCTCGCTCAATCGTCGCAGGGTCGATCTCACGCATCGTCAACTGGGCGTTCACCCTGCGGGCCGCGGGGCCCGCACGAAACCACTTCGCGGCGGAAGCCAGGTTAAAGCGCGGACGACGCTGCCCCTTCGCCGGCTTTGAGGCCTCCATCAGAACCTCGATCATTTCATCGATGCGGTAGAGGCCACCGGCAACGGGGAGGGGCATCTTGCGCTGCTGGAGCGCCTGTCGCTTCACCTCGAGCTTCTCGGCGACATCCGCGAGAGACACCAGGTCGGGACGGACCTCGCGCAGGACAGTGCCCTGCGGCAACGCCTTGATCAGCGCCCGCGCCGCTTCAAGGATCGCGCTCTCGGCCTCATCCCCTTCAAGTTCCAGTTCTACACCTAGGAGACCGGCGTGACCGGTGCCCACGAGCGCATCTTCAAAACCCGCCTCGAAGACCGCGTCAGAGAGCGCAAACGCATCGTGCTCTCCGTCGGGGAGCGCAAAGACCAGTTCGAATTCGAATTCTTCAGCCATCGGCATTACCTTCGTCGTTCTTCTGAAGCTTCACGCAGGCCAGAGCCTTCTGTCGGATCCTTTTCGCGAACTGCTGTGGATTCTTCGGGGTCGACCAGACAGACATCTGACAAAACTCGCAACAGCGGCAATCCTTATCGTTGGCCGGGCATCGGAGGATCCCCCACGCGTGCCCCTTGCCCTCAATAAGGTCCCATCCCAGCTCTTCGAGCTCCTGGATGACGGCCTCGATTTCCTTTGATGTGTGCTTCTTCCTTGGCACCTTAGATACTCCACTCTCTTAAATTGTCAAGTGACAAGTTAAAAATTCAACGAGAACATCGCGGCAATTTACTGCCCGCTACCGGCAATTTCCCAAAGGAAGCTTGCCGTCGAATGCTTTGATGTAAGAAGGGGATACAGGATAGACGTCCCAGACAGCAACACCGGCGCCGATGCCGTTCCACTTCACCCGGACATGGCATGATGGTGCCAAGGTAAATCCGTTCAGGCAGTTTGCCGCGAGCTCTGCTGAAGGCAAAGGTATAGGCTCGCAAAGAACATGTTCCCGCTGGTGAAGCCTTTGACGGTCAATGCTACCTTCGGCCCAGCCTGCTTAGGCGGGCCAACTGTGCCAGCATTCGCGCGCCTGAGCTGCCCGAACCAGTGTCAGGGTTCGTCGGAACGGTTTGGCTAACACCCGGCCTCTGCGGCATTGTCTGCACCCCGAAGAACTGCCGCGCACGCAGCGCAGCATATTCAGCGCCAGTCGCTCCTCCAATGAGATACCGATTATAAGCCTGCTGACTGCCGCCAAGCGCCCGACCGAACCCGTATGTACCGCCAAGGCCTGCTGATAGTGCTGGCATCATGATGTTCCCCGAGATCGCGCGGACAATGAACGGCGTCGCGATGATGAACCCCTTGGCCATGAGCACCATCATGAAAAATGGGATGAGGGCCCCGATGTTGGACGCGCCCTCAGGGTCGCCGAGCTCGCCGATCAATGCCGAACTGACGCCGGTGATTGTCGCGAAAACGCCTGCAACGACGATCGGATAGAGCGCGAAGGAGATCAGCGCCGAGAGCCAGCGCGCGAAATAGTCCTTGGTCACCTCGAAGAGGGTGAGGAAGATCATCACCGGCGCGATGCCTATCAGGAGTGCGATCATCAGCCGGGATGCCACGAGAATGAATGCGGCGAGCCCGCCCAGGATCGAGAGCAGGAGTACGCCAAGAACGTCAAGCAACGCCCCGGCCATCCAGTTCAGTTCAGAACCGGCCGCATTCAGGTATTCACCCAGTTCGGCGATCAGCCGGTCGAATTCCTCGGCGAAGGTCCCCGACGGTCCGGGCGTGCCGCCGCCGACCGAGGCGACAAGCGATCCGGCGATGCTGTCGATGCCGTTTAGGACAGCGGAGGAGAAGGCGTTAAACTGCACCCAATTTGTCGCGAAGACCCCTATGAGGCCGACTTTCACCGCGAGCCAGAACGCAGTGCGTCCATCCATGGAGCGGTACTGGTAGATCATGTTGACGCAGACCAGAATGACCACAAGCGTCGTTCCGAGAACCAGCATCGTGCCGACTGTCGCCGCCACCGCGCCGAACTGCGTCTCTGCGGCAGAATCCAGGTAGCCCTGGGAGGTCTCGACGAAGTAGGTGACGACGCTCATAATCTGCTACCAGTTGCCCTCGGCTTCGCAGATTGCCATCGCGTCAGGTCTCAACGCGTTGGCGCGCCGGTTGTAAGTGTCCGAGGCCTCCAGCATTTCCCATCGTTCGGCTGTGTTGAAACGCTCCCGAAACTCCGTTTCCGCCGCTTCCCAGGACGGGAAGCGTGTGTCGCAGGTGCAGGATCCGGTTTCGACGATACGTTCAAGGTTCTGAGCACGGTAAATGTCTTGCACCAGGACACGTCTGTAAGCCTCTCGCACGGTGATGTTCTGCATCCACTCAGGCTCAGCGGGCCGATCGATGCAGACATCCGACGTGCTGTCGAGAGAGGGGACGAAGTCGCGTTCGGCGGCAGCCGGAAACCCCACAACGGTGATCGAGATGCAAAGCAAGGCGTTTCTCATTTCGCGCCAGCTCCTTCGGCAATCTCGCGCTTCAGAAACGCGGTGTGGCCAAGATGCGCGAACTCTGACGAGCTGACCGATACGACTTCCCAGCCTTCTTTCCCACGTGCGTTCAGATCGTCCTGCATCGCGATCAGGCTGGTTTTCTTGTCCATCGGATAGGTGATGATCTGGTGTTCAAACCGCTTCATGGGTCATGCCTCCGCTGAGATCGGTTCCGGGGAGATAGAATTCGGTGATGCCGCGTTGGCCGTCCTCGCGGCCCGCCTGGATGATCACGTCGATCGAGCTTTCGATGTATTGGACCATGTCCTGGTAGGTCATCGGGATCTCGGTCTTGAGCGCGGCGATGGCGAGACGCTGGACGGCGAGCTGCGGGGTTTCGGCATGGAGGGTTGTCATCGAACCGCCATGGCCGGTATTGATCGCCTCGAGGAAGGTCATGGCCTCCTTGCCGCGCACCTCTCCGAGGATGATCCGGTCGGGCCTCATGCGCAGCGTCGCGGTTAGAAGCACGTCGGCGGATTGGAACTCCGCATCGCGGTTGGCGATCAGGGTCACCGCGTTCGGCTGAGCGGGGAGAAGCTCTGCGGCTTCCTCGATGGTGACGATCCGTTCCTCATCGGGAACGTAGGAGAGGATTTTTCGAGCCGCGACTGTCTTACCGGTCGAGGTGCCGCCGGAGACGATCATGTTGAGCTTGTTCTCGACGCAGAAGCGGATGGCCGCGTAGATGTCACCGGCGGCAACGACCTCGCGCAGCGCGCGGTTTTTCTCCTGGCGCAGTTCCTCGAGCTTGCGCTCTTCGCCATAGAGGAAACGAAGCTCGATATGGTCCAGCGGTAGGCTCGAGAAGAACCGGAGCGAGATCGACATGCCCGAGAGCACCGCGGGCGGGGTTACGACTTGGGCACGGATGGGGCGGCCCCGATAGGTGATCGAGACCGAGACGATGGGCTTGTCCTTGCTCATAGTCGTGTTGGCTGAGGAGGCGATCTGGTTGCCGAGATCGCGCACCTCCGTGACCGTCAGACGCTGATCCAGTGCCCGCATGAAGTGATCCCCCTGGAACTCACCCCAGCAAGAGCCATCCGGGTTGATGCATATCTCGATCACGTCATCGCGGGCGGCGTCCTTCAGCTTATCGAGCGAGGTCTGGAGGTAGGAGAGCGTCATCTCAGAAAATCTCCAGATCCCGGTCGACCATGACGGTGACGCGTGCGCCCTGGTCGACGTAGATGACGGGACCGATGGAGAGATATTCACCGATCACACTGTCGGTGGCGTTGGCCAGGTCGTCGCCCACATCTTCAAGTACGTCCGCGGTGGTCTCATCCTCGACCTGGGCGGCGGCCACACTCGGGGCGGCGGAGATAATCGAAATCAGTGCGGCAGAGCCGAAACGCTCGTCGAAGCGCGTGTCCACGAAACCGGTGACGCCCGAGCGCCCGAGTTCGTCGCCGCCGAAGGAACTGATCTGAACGGTCTGGTTGTTGGGCAGGATGATCCGGTCCCAGGCGATGGTGACCCGGCGCTGCGCGATCTCGATGCCGGAACGAAAGCGTCCGATGAGGCGCGAGCCGCGCGGGATCAGGAGCCGTGAGCCGTCATAGCTGAAGACGTCTTCTGAGATGATGGCACGGGTCTGCCCAGGGAGCGAGCTGTCGAGTGCGGTCTCCATCACGGCCTGGATCATCGTGCCCTGGATGACGGTGTTCGAGGGATTTGCGATGACTTCGGCTTGTGTGATGGCGCTCGGCAACGCGCCGTTCAGCACGAAGTCTGTCACCTCGCCGAAGGTGCGCTCGGTAAGTTCTGTCTCGCCCGCATTGGCGCCGCCCGTTCCGCCGAAGGCGATGACGGGGGAGGAAATCCGCCGTTCCTGGAAGGCACGCTCCTCCTCGGCCCGGCGTTGCAGTTCGGCCAGCCGTCGCGCCTCTTCCTCGCGCCGCAGCCTCTCTTCTTCGCGGGCGCGCAACTCTTCGTCGGTGGGTCCGAGCGGGGCGGGCGTCGGCTTGTTGGCCTCCAACCGCGCGAGGTCCAGGTCCATACGCAGCTGTTGCAGCTCTCGATCTCGTGCGGCGAGTTCGGCCTGGAATTGTTCCTGAGCATTCTCGGAGGCGTCCTGTAGGTCGGCGATCCGTGCGGTCAGCGCATCGATCGCCTCGGCGGCCGCGCTGTCCGCCCCGGCGTCGGAGTCCGGCGCATCGCGCAGTTCTTCGATCTGGGCCTGGAGCGCGGCGATCTGCGCCAGAAGTTCGGCGTTGGGTTCTGGTTCGACGAGAACGATCTCGGGTTCCGGGGCGGGTGGTGGCACGAAGAGTTCGATCTCTCCGAACCCGTCACCCTCGGTTTGGAACTCGTCCGGGGTGGCCGTCGGCAGGGCGACCTCTTCCCCAGGGCCCGAGAATAGCAAGAGGACCAAGCCGCCCGCAAGGATGAGCCCTGCGAGGAGGAGGGCGAGGAGCGGCGAGCGGCGTTTCGGAGCGGGTCCGAGGCGCGGGTTGCCCCGTTCAAGCGCAGCGAGGCGCTGTTCGAGATCCGGGTTGTTGTCACTCATGAGGCGGCCTCCGCGGGCGGCGTCGCCTCGATACAGACCACGTCCTCGCCCAGACGCAGCACCCATTGGCGCCCCACGCCCGAGACACGGATCACACCGTCTTCGACCGGGCCTGTGTTCACCGTGCGCTCGCGCCCGTTCGTGTACCGGAAGATCGCCGGGACGGGTGCGTTCCGCGGGAAGGCGAAATAGGTGAAGGTGCCGTCGTCCCAGACCCGGGTCGGCGTGAACTCCGTCCGTGCGCTGGCCGCGTAATTGGTGTTCGGTGCGGCGCGCGCGATGGCGTTGGAAGGGCGGCGATTGTCCTCGGGGTAGCGAAACTGCACGACATAGAAGGTCGGGCTCGAGACCTCGTTCACATTAAAATAATAGCTCCGTCTGTTGGTGTAGACGGTCACGTTGGTATGGACGCCGCGGGCAACGGGTTTAATAGCAAAGGCCCGCCCGCCGGGCACACCGTCGATCTCGAAGCCTTCCGTGTCGCCGGCGATGATTGAGCGGATGCTCTCGCCTGTCCCGAACTCGATGGTCGTGACATGGGTCAGGGAAACGTTCAGCCTGTAGACCTGGCCTTCCTGGTAGGATGCGACCCGGACGCGGTGGTCGTTGGGTCCCCCGCGCGGGATCGCCTCGGCTGACGCGTAGGACGCAAACAGTGAGACCATCAAAAAGGTCGCGAGGAACGCCTTGGCGTGTCCGGCGTGTTTCGCATTGCAAAAAGCCTGGCGCCTCTCGCGCTTTTGGGACGCTGGCAAGGCGTTCCCTGATTTCTTGTTCCGGAAGCGCACTTACTGGTTCTCCAATCTGTCCGAGCGGATCGCGTATTCGACGACCGTGAAGCCAAACGGGTTGGTCCAGACCTGGTCGATGGAGCGGCTCTCTTCGGGGCGGAACTCGAAGAGGAGCGTCGCGGTGAAGAGGCCCGCTTGGACCCCCTGGATCGAGGTCAGGCGCTTGCGAAGCCGCACCGTGGCCCGGTTGTTGCCGATCAGGTTGATGCTGAGAATCTCGACATCGAGCCGTGCATTTGGCCCGTAGACTGACGGCGGATACTCTGCATTGGCCGAGTTCCAGATCTGGCGCAGTGAGGCCCCTGCTGCACGGTCCGAACGGCGCAACACGCTGCGGATGCGCACGTCATTGTCGAGCTGGTTGTAGACCTCGCGGTCCGTCACGTAGCGGAAGACCTCCGCCTCGATAATGGCGCGGTTCTCGGTGACGGTGGTGGCCCCGACGGTGGCTTCGGGGAGGGCGAAGCCGGTGGCGGGATCGTAAGGCACAACAACTGGGGGCGGATCGACATCGAGGATGGCCACGGCGGCCGCGCTGAGGCAGCCCAGGATGCCAAAGCCGAGGCCGATGAGTCCCAGGCGCTGCCAGAGCCGTTCCCGTCTCAGTGCGCCGTAGACCAGTTCCTCCTCGATGATGGCGGTTTCTTCGTCCAACAATCAGTCCTCAATCCGCGCTCAGTTCCGGAAGCGTGAACTCCATGAAGCGTTGTTCTTCGGCGATGGTGGCGGCATCGATCACGCCGCCGGTGCCATCTCCTACGGTCTGGATCGCTTCGAGCTGCCACATGGCGACGAGCGCGATGGCGAGCTCTGCCGTCACCCGCGTGTTGAGATCGACGCTCTCCTTGAGCTCATCCATGTCGTCGATGAGCCCGACGAGCCGGTCGACACGTTCGAGCGACTGCCCGGCATCCTCATAGCTGTTCTGGGCCGCGGCCGAGACCAGCGCGCCGGTCGTGGCCTGTGTCGCCACGCGCACGGCCCCGGGATTGCCGCTGCGGGCCATTTCCGAGAGCGTGTCCTCGTCGAAGCCGAGATCGGCCAGCACCCGGTCCATCTGGGTTTCGATCTCGACGGCGCCGGATCCGGTGAGCCCGGAAAAATCCCCCGTCTTGATGGCTTGAATCGTGGCGATGATGTCGCCGAACTCCTGGTCCAGGAGACCGTTTAGTTCGTCTTCCATCTGTGTCCGGATGATCTCGGGCAACTCTGCGAGACGCGTTAACGCCTCATACGTTCGTTGTAGCTCGGCGAGCTGCTCCGTGAGCGTGGCAAGCTGTTCGCGGAGCTGCACGAGTTGCTCGTTTTGCAGGATCTCGTCCTCGATCATCTGCCGGAGCTGCTGGATGTTTTGGGCGATGTTCTGGGTGTCCACGACCGGCACGCCCTGGGCCAGGGCGGGGGCACTGGTCACGAAAGGCGAGCAAAGCGCCAAGACGCTGGCCAGGGTCAACGCGCGAAATGGTGCTGAAATGAACATTCTGCGGGCCATCAATCCAGATCCTCCAATGTGAACTCCATGAATTCGTTCTCGACCATGCGGGCCGCGGCCTGGGCCAATTGGGCCGCACTGAGCGGTTGGGTCCGTGCGGCTTTCAGGCGAATGCGCGCGGCCATCAGCCGGACCAGTTCGGCGCGGGCATAGGTGTTGAGCGCCATGCTCTCCTGGATGTCCTGGGTCGCGCCGATCATGGTGACGATGTCCTGGACGCGCAGGGCGGCCTGCCGGATGGCGGCGGGGGAATTGCTGCCGTAGAAGGCGGCGCCGAACCCGCTGAACGAGAGATTGGCGTTGGTGAGAAGCGCGGGGTCGATCGTGCCGAGCGCTTCGATGCCGCCGATCCGCGCGAGGTAGAGATTGTAGCGTTCGGGGATGACCCTGATGTAGTGCTGGGTCTCCTTGAAGGGCGGTACACCGCCATATTCGAACACACGGCCAGGCCCGGCGTTATAGGCCGCGAGCGCGTTGACGACGTTGCCGTCGAAGGTGGTGAGCTGGGCCGCGAGGTAGCGCGCGCCGCCCTCGACCTGCAGGTAGGGGCTGTCATAATATTCCGGGTTGATCCCGAGATCGCTTGCGGTGCCCGGCATGATTTGGGTGAGGCCGAAAGCGCCCACGGGCGAGCGTGCGCCGATGGAGAAGCGGCTCTCCTGCCAGATGAGCGCCTGCAGGAGGGCGCGCCATTGCACGACGGAAAGACCGGCCCGCCCGACCCCGGGCCGCCCGTGGGTCTCCTGGGCGACCCGGATGATCAGCTGCTCGATGTTTTCTGCCGCATCCCCGAACATACCCGCGCCGCCGGGGTTGGGATCGACATCGCCGGAGCCGTAGACCGCCGCTGCGGATCGGTCCGGATCGCCGCCGCCGCCCTCGAAGTCTGCGACCATACCCGGCAGCCCCTGGCCGCCGAAGCTCGTCTGCGCGTCGAGGATGGCGCGCAGCGTGGCGAGCTGTTCCCGTTCGATCTCGGTCAGCAACTCTTCGACGGTGAGTTTCTCACGCTGGACGGCGAGGTCAGCGTCCCGGTCGCCCGTCTCGACGATATCGCGGGCCGTCAGCCCGGAATCGTTGGTGGGAACGCCCTGGCCGAGCGCGGCTGCCGGCAGGAGAGCCGCAAGGAGGATATGTGCGACCCTAGGCCTCAACGCTGTCGTCCGGGTTTCCGATGGGTGTGAAAATGCAATCCGGCTCGGCGCGGTCGAGCGAGGCGCGGAAAGCGAAACAGTTGGCCTTGGGTTCGCGATATTCGGCGCAGGAAGAGAGAACGCCGAGCGCGGCGAGGAGGATAAGGGGTCGGATCATGAGAGCCTCCAGAAATCAGGACGGTCGCGGTAGTCGGGGCCGACGAGGGCCTCGCCCTTTTCCATGCCGCCGAGGATGGTGAGGAGGGGGCCGAGGGCGGAGAGGTCGGCATCGACCACCACCGAGCCACCGTCGTCACGGATGAGCGCGAGGCGGCTGTCGCTGCCGGTGTTCAGGAGCACGTCGAGTTCCTTCTCGAAGAGGTTCAGCATCGCGTAATCCGAGGCGTGCGCCCGGATGTTGGGGAGCAGGATCTGGGTTGGCACCGCCTCGACGATGGTCTTGCCGGTCCGCGTGCGTTCGAGCTGGCTCGCATATTGCGTCATCATCACCGCGACCGTGTTCTGTTTCCGGGCGGTCACCAGCCAGTTCGAGAGCCGTTCGGCAAAGTATGGGTTGTCGAGCGCCTTCCATGCCTCGTCGATCACGATGATGGTGGGACGCCGGTCCTCGATCTCTCGCTCAATCCGGCGGAAAAGATAGGAGAGCACCGCCATGCGCTCCTTCTCGCTTTCGCTGTCGAGAATGCCGGTCAGGTCGAACCCCACGACGTCGCCATCAAGCGAGAAAGTGTCCTCCAGGCTTTGGCCGAAAATCCAGCCGTATCGCCCATCCTCGGTCCATTCGAGAAGCCGCTGGTGAAGATCGCCATTGTCGTCGGTCGAGACAAAGAGCGAGGCGAAGTCCTTCCAGTTCCGCAAGGCCGGGTTGGTGGCTGTGGAGTTCTGGCGGACCACCTCCTTGATGCGGTTCGTTTGCGCCGGGGTCAGGGGCTTGTCGGAGCGGTAGAGCAAGGAGGCGAGCCAATCCGAAAGCCAGGCCGTGCCGCGCTCATCGATCTCGGTCCAGAGCGGGTTGAGGCCGGTCGCCTGTCCCGCCTTGATCGAGGCGTAGCGCCCGCCATTGGCGCGGACGGCCATTTCCATCCCGAGCCGGTAGTCGAAAACGAAGATGCGCGCGCCGACCCGCCGGGCTTGCGTCATGAGGAAGGCCGAGAGGACGGACTTGCCGGAACCGGGGCGGCCTAGAATGAGGGTGTGGCCGCTGGTGGGCTCCGTCTCGGGGCTGCCCTGCTCGTGGTAGGAGAACCGGTAGGCGCTCTGCTCCGGGGTCGGGAAGAGTGTAATCTCCTGGCCCCAGGGAAGCTGGTGTTTTTCCTTGCCGAGTTGCGTCCGGTGAAGTGCTGCGAAGTCCGCAAAGTTGCGGTTGGTGACGGCACTGGCGCGGACCCGTTTTGGCTGGTTGCCCGGATGCTGGCTGAAGTAGTGAGATTTCGCGGCCATCCGCTCGCCGATCATCTTCACGCCCTCGGCGGCCGCGGCGTTCACGATCTCGGCTCCGAGGGACTGCAACTCGTCAAGACTGTCACTGAAGACCGTCACGACCATGTGGTGCTCACCGAAGCTTTGGCGTTTGGCCTCAAGATCGTCGTGCGCGATGTCGAGCGCCTCGAGGAGCGAAAGAGCGGCATCCTGAGAGGCCTGCATTTGACGCTTCTGGCGTTTGATCCGGCCCGCCATCAGGTTTGAATTGATCGGCGTGAAGGAATGCGTGACGATCATGTCGACCGGCAGGTTCAGCATGTCGAACATCGTGCAGGTCGTTCCTTCGGCATATTCGCCGATGGTGAAGCTCTTGCCGAAGCGATGGCCGACAACGCCATTGGAAAGCTCGAAGTGATCTTCGAGAAACGTCACGCGAGTGTTGGCAATGTTGTAAGCCAGAAACCCGTAGCGGTTGGCGGGGTAAAGCGGCAACTCGCGGCCCGTGTTGAGCGCGCCGAGGAATCCAACCAACTCGCCAGAAGCTGCTGAAAGGATGCGGGGCTTGAGTTCCGCCAGGCCGGAGGTGAAGACCCCGACCGCCTCGTTGAGGCGCCTGATCCGTTTCGCGGTCTCCGCCTTAAAGCGTTCCGGTGCGGAACGGTTCACGAAACCAAGAAAACTACTGGGCGTCGGGCGGTGGATGATTGTGAGTGTGAGGGTCTTGTCCCGGAGACCTGCCGAGGCCAGCTTTGCGCGCCAGGCATCATCCACGGCGTGAGCGAAGCCGTCCCCCTTGACCGGGAGCAGGTCCGGCGTGATCGACTTCGAGACCTTGTGCACGTAGTAGCTGAACTCGGGGCCCAGCTGCGCGATGATCCGGGCAAAGAGCGCCGTCACCTTGTCGAGATAGGCGTCGTCCGTGGTGTAGCTGTTCACCCCGCTCAGGCGGATGCATTGGAAGAGTTCGTTGACCCGGGTGCGGACTGTCTGATCATCGACGAGGCTGACATAGGGCAGCATGTGCGCGAGGCGTTTCTCGCGGGCATACCAGGCCGGCATGAGGGTGCGTTCATCGACGGTCTCGTCCAGGGCTTCACTATGGCGCATAGCTATCGCCCCCGTGGATGGACCGGTTCCGCGTCGGCGGCGTCTCCTGCATCGCCGTCATCATCACGTCGATGAAACGCGGATCCCAGTCAGCCGCTTTCCAGAGAACCGGATAGAGCACCGCCGTGATGCCCAGGACAACCAGGTGCTGCACCCAGACGAAGAGCAGCACAGAGCCGAAGAGCCAGACCATGGCATACATGATCGGCAGGCCGAGGAGCTTGGGCGGGCGTACGAGGCCCAGAAAGAGCGGCGATCGTTCGGCCACGTTCGCCTCCTCTCACGACCCGAAGACGGCGGCAACGATGGTCGGCGCGGCCGCAACACCCGCGATGCCCACCAGCACCCAGAGGGCTTGGCGCAGATCGATGATGTTGAAGAACCAGCTGAGGAACACGCCGAGGACCGCGAGGGTGGCGATGACGACTCCAAGCGGTCCGGTCAGCGCGTCCACGATGCCCTGAAGCAAGCTCTGAATCGGTGAGAGGTCGATGCTCTGGGCCAGGGCCGGTTCTGCCGCAACGATGAGGAGAGCGGCAAGGGTGATCAGGGATTTCGTCAATGGCTTCATGGGGACGCTCCTTCCAGCCGGTTGAAGACGGCCAGCACCCGCTGGACGTGGTTTTGGGTTTCTCGAAACGGTGGAATGCCGGAATGCTCGCGCACGGCGTCGGGTCCGGCATTGTAGGCGGCGAGCGCGAGTCGCGCGTCGCCAAACTCGGCCAACATCAGGGCGAGGTAACGCGCGGAGCCGTCGAGGTTCTGTTTCCAATCATGGGGGTCGACGGCAAGAGCGCGGGCTGTATCGGGCATCAACTGCCCGAGCCCGACCGCCCCGACATGGGAGACGGCGTGCGGATTGTACGCACTCTCGATCTCGATATTGGCGCGATAGAGGTGGAGCCAGTCCGTGACGGTGATATCGGCTGCACGGAGCCCAGGGTGGCTCGCATAGCGCAGTCCGGTCTCCTCGATCGCGGCGAGGATATCCGGGCGTGGTGTGAGCGCGCGAGGGATCATCGCCGCGACGCGCACCCCTTCACGTCGCTCAGTGCGGCGCTCCTCGCCCAAGATGCGCAAACCGTCCGAAGCCGAGCCAACGCCAACCCCGTCATTGTAGTTGCGCGCGAACCGCTCCTGGGCGCGCGACGGCGAAAGAGAACCGTCCCCCGCCATCACCAGGACCATGTCTGCCGATGCCGGGAGGCCCAGGTAGGAAAGGAAAAGGGCGCTAAGCCCGGCTGGCAGCCATCTCTTCGCTGGAGAGTTTGTGAACCGTCCGCTTGCCCTCTTCCAGAGGCACGTCGGCGTGCGAGAAACCGATCCCTTGCAGGAAGGAGATGACCCCGGTGACGGTCTTGATCTCGCGGATCTTGATGTCGTTGCGCGAGGTTCGGGTCCGGGCCGTGACCAGAAGTTTCTCGATCCCATCGTCGCTGACAGCGCGCATGATCCAGACCCCATGCCAGTTGGGGCCTTTCTTGAAGGCGTCTTCCTTGCAGACAACTTCGACGCGATAGCCGCTGGCGACCAGATCGCGGAATCTGGGTTCGGTGACCACATTCGGGGCTTCTTTTTCTAGGTCCATCACCCGGATCACGTTCTCCAATAGGGCGAATGACCAGGCTTCAGGTGTTGAAGTCCAGGCATACGATGATATAGTATTGGCGCACAAGATAAACTTTTGATGCGACAAGCGGATTGTTGCTCAATTGACGAATAGACGGTTCCCATGCATTTGATCAAGAAAATAAGGGGCTTGGACGCCTTCAGGTTGTGCGTGTCGATCATGGCACAAGCTATACTTCTGGTCGCGTGCCTGGCAGGCGAAGTCTCCGCCGCGTCCTGTTTGCCGCCGCCCAGGCCGTTCGTGCCAAGCGATTCTCAAGCCGCGCGGGACTATGTCGATCTCATCCGCAGCGACTTTGAGATCTACATGCGGGACATCCAGAGCTACTTTCGGTGCCTTGAGGTTGAGCGCGCGCGGGCGTTCGAAGAGGCGCGCGAGGTGAGCCAGGACTACGGACGCTTCCTGGAATTGATGGACGAGTGAATTGGCCGCGACCTTTTCGAAGGGCCGCCGTCTTGTGAAATCTGGCCGTATCGGCGGCGTGCAGTTCGGAGTCTCTATCATCATGTAAACGCCCACTATCCACTTTTTAGATAATCTATAAAGTAGATTAGCCCTGTCACAAGAGGTTTGTGACACGTGGCGAAAACGATCAGGAGTTCGGGACATGAGGCACTTCGCGACGCTTTGATTGCGGCGCGGAAGGCGGCTGGCTTAACGCAGGCCGAGCTCGCTTTACGTCTCAGATGCCACCAGTCCTTCGTCGCTCGTCTGGAGAGCGGAGAGCGTAGGGTCGACGTAGTTGAGTTGATCGTACTCGCGCGTGCTCTGCAGATCGATGCGGTTACGCTACTGGCAGCGGCCGAGGCGGCGACGGAACTCGATCACCGGATTTAAGACGAGGCGAAGGGCTGTCGCCTCGGATGGTATGACGAAATCAAGCCTCGGTGGGACCGAAGGGCAATGATAACAGCGGATTGTTATGGGACGCTGCGATCCACGGTCTCAAATGCAGGTTTGGTGCAGAGGACAACGTCTTAGTAGTTCACCTGCTCGAACCCGTAATTGCCCTCATAGTCTCGCCAGTCGACGAACACCGAGCGGTGATAGATGGAGGGGCAATGATCGCCCCAACGTTCCAAGCCGACATGCGCCTCGGGCAACGCGGCGACGGACGAACGAGACCAGTAAAAATCGCCCTGGATTCCATAGGAACCGAGAAGGACTGTTTCGAAACGGCTGCAATCGCTGTCGCGGGATTCGTGTTGGCGCGCATACCGAACATCGAAGACACGGATCGAGCGGATGAAGTTGAACTCCGGTCCACTGATGTCGATGTCGGCTCGGTCCTGGATCAGATGTAACGCAAACCCGTCAGGGTGAGGTAGTGGCTCGACGCCTTTCGACCGCACGACGGCAGGCAAGAGGGCGCCAGCTTTTTCGGGGTCAGATTCCGCGAGGTTCTGGGGCAGGGTAGAAGCGTTGGAGAAGAGGATGTCAATGACACGCCGAGTGCGACCGGGGTCGTCTACAGGTTCGAAGGAGGCCCCCATGGGGCAACGCCAGATCTGGAGGGGAGGCTCGACAGGCCATGGCGTGATCCGTCGTATGAACTCTGCACGTGCCCGCGAACAGGGCTCTGATGCCGGCCAGCCGCCGGAGAGGCAGAGCAGGATGGCGCAATCGATCGGGTAGGTCTGCGCCGACGCGCTGTTTCCACCTCCGCTCAGCGAGGCCGTTCCCGCGACGACAGCGAGAAAAAAATTACGAAGGAAATTGCGCATATCCAAGAGCTCGATTGACTGTGATGCAGAATCTGAGGATTACGATAATATACTATCGTCGAGCGGTCAAATTCGAATTTTTGTAACTGTCTTGGAGCGCCTTGATGCTAAAGCAGATCGGCTGAGCCCCTGAGCGACAGCTCCTCCAAAAGGTCAGTAACCTCATCGGTGGTGACAGTCTTTGCATTCGCAATCGTGTTCCGGCTTAACGGGGGATCGATATGGTGTGCCGTACGTTTGGGATCGAGCCAGAGGATGGACAGTTCTGACGTATTCCAGCGATAGACCCAACCAACGGTTCGATCACTGCGACCGTCAACAAGCCGCGCGACCGGAACCGCTTCTTCCTTTTCGATGCTCACCGGTTCGTGTCCGCCTTTTCTGCTTCGGTTCTTCAGTCCTATTCGGCTGGGACGTTCCCGTGATCTGATCTCGGTTGAACTTATTCCTGGCTCGTTAAAAAGGGGCGACACCGACCGCGTCGGTGCCGCCAGAGGTTCGCCCACAGGGAGGTGGTAGAGGGCGAAACCTATTGAAAATAGGGGAATTTCATGTTGCGCATAATCCTTCTTATGTTAATTTCCAGACCCCGCCATCTTGTACCACCCGCGACTCAGACAACAGCTTCTCCAGATGCGCCGCAACGTTTCGTCCTGCGGCCATTGCGATTTGTGGGTCGGTTTTCTTGTAGACGGAAGCGGCGATATTCTGGACCGAATCCGGGGTGTTTGAGAGGTGGGCGAGGATCTCCGCCTCGCGACGCATGCGGTTGGAAAGCAACCGTTTGACGTAAGGTTGCGGATCCCGGAGTATAGGTCCGTGCCCCGGAAAGTAGATCCTATCGTCGCGCTCAATCAGCCGCTGTAGCTGCGCGCAGTAGTCGTGCATGTTTCCGTCAGGGGGGCTGACGATCGAACTGTTCCAACTCATAACGTGGTCGCCCGTGAAGAGCACTCCGTCAGGTCTCGCGAAACAAAGGTGGTCGCTCGCGTGACCAGGTGTGTGCAGGACGGTAAGACCGGCAATGACCTGTCCGTCCTCCAGAAACCGGTCAGGTCGAAATGCATCGTCAGGGAATGCCCGTGAGGCATAAACAGGTGCGTCTGTCCGTGCTCGCAGGGCTGGGACGACTCCAAAATGATCAGAATGGTGGTGTGTGAGCAGAATCCCAGATGGTTTGGCCCCCAAATTTTCGATGATTGCCCCGAAATGTGTACTGTCTTCTGCTGGGCCGGGGTCGATTATGAACCGACCATCAGGCGTATCAATGATGTAGCTATTTGTCCCGTGGTAGGTCATCTTTCCGGGATTGTTCGCGACGATCCTCAGAATTCCAGGGGCCAATTCGACTCCCTTCGCGCGGCAAGGCTCCGGCTCTGAGAAAAACATGCTGCTTCTTTTCATTGTGTGCGACCAGGTATTGATTGCGAACAATTTGGTTCGCACAGTTTTGCGCATTGCTCTCGCATGGCGCCGGAAACCTCAGGCTGGCGTCCGATGCCTGTCAAATCCGGCATCGGACTATTTCAACTTACATTGGACCAGGCCCGTATGAGACTGAAACAGTCTGATACAGTCTTGGGCTGGCAGTCACACAGCGCGGCGATTATGGTAAGCAGTATACAGAACTACAGCAATTGTCGCCTTCGTCAGATCCCCGAGAAGGAACGGGTAAAGACCGGCGTTCAGCAACTTTTCGCCATAGCCGACAAAGCCACCCAACCAGAGCAGCCCTGCGCAATACATGACTATCGAACCCAAAAAGACCGCGACAGATGCTCTGAACGCAGGCCGAAGTCCTTGCAGTGCTTGAACAATCCACCCGGCGGCGGCCGCCGCAAGTGCGAAGCCTACCAAGTATCCGCCTGTGGGACCCGCAATATACGCCGGTCCGGCCAGAGCCGGAGGCGTGCCTGCGAAGACCGGCAGGCCAAGCAGACCTTCAAAAAGGTAGGTCACAACAACAAGACTACTGCGCACCGGCCCCAGGAAAAGGCCCAGACCCAAGACAACCAGGGTTTGTGTAGACATGGGAACCGGGTAGAACGGCACCACGATTTTGGCGGATAGTGTCAGAAGAATTGTGCCGACGAGAATTATCGAGATCTCTTGGGTAAGTTTTGCGAGTGTTTGGCTTTGAGTGGTTTCCAGATTCATCTTTTTCGTCCTTGTTTCTGTAGATTGTTAATTTTTTGGATAGTAAGCTCACATGCGCTTGGCGACTTCTTCCAACATGACTTCGCTCGCCCCGCCGCCGATGGCCTGCACACGGGCATCGCGTGACATGCGTTCCACCGGTGTTTCGCGCATATAACCCATACCGCCGTGAAACTGGACGCAGTCATAAAGCACGCTGTTCACCAGTTCGCCGCAATAGGCTTTGACCATCGAGACCTCTTTCACGCAGTCACCGCCCGCGGCATCCAGACCGGCGGCGTGATAGACCAGCTGACGTCCTGCAGCGATCCGCGTCTGACAGTCGGCCAGCCGTTGGCGCACGGCCTGCTTGTCCCACAGAACGCCGCCAAAGGCCCTGCGCTGCTTGACATAATCCACGGTCATGTCCAGCGCGGTTTGCGCTTCGGCACAGGCCATCGCACCCAGCACAATGCGTTCGTTCTGGAAGTTCTTCATTACCGAATAGAAACCGCGGTTGACCTCGCCCAAGACGTTTTCGGCCGGGATACGGACATCTTCGAAGATCAGTTCGGCAGTGTCCGAGCACAGCCAGCCGGTCTTGTTCAACGCCCGTCCGACCGAAAAGCCCGGCGTGCCTTTTTCGACCGCAAATATGGTGATCCCGCGCGACCCCTTGGCATCGGGATCGGTCTTGGCACCGACAAAGTAGAGATCGCCATGCACGCCGTTGGTGATGAACATCTTGGTGCCGTTCAGCACCCAATCCGACCCGTCCCGCACCGCGCGGGAGCGCATGCCCGCCACGTCCGAGCCCGCGCCCGGTTCGGTCACAGCAACGGCGGTGATCATTTCGCCCGAGACGATCGACGGCATCCAGCGCGCCTTCTGTTCGGGCGTGCCGGCGTTTTCCAGATGCGGCGAGGCCATGTCGGTGTGGACCAGAACGGTGGCCGAGAACCCGCCGAAAGTGGATCGCCCGACCTCTTCGGCCAAAACCACGCTGGACATCACGTCCAGCCCCGCGCCGCCATACTGTTCGTCATAGCGCATCCCCAGCACGCCGAGATCACCCATCCGGCGCAGCACGTCGCGGGGTACCTTGCCCTCCTCCTCCCAAGGCTCGGCCTTGGCGGTCACCTCGGCTTCAATGAACCGGCGCAACTGGTTGCGGATCATCTCGAGGTCTTCGTTGAACGGGCCGGTGACCTGAGTAATGCTGTCTTGTCTGGTCATGTGTTTTCCTCTGGATCGAGTTTGATAAGTGGGGCGTGCCCGGCGACCGTATCGCCGGGTGCACAATAGATTTCAGTCACCACGCCCGCGACCGGCGCGGGCAGGCTTTGCAACAGCTTCATGGCCTCAAGCACCACCAGCGTGTCACCGGCTTTGACGCGGTCGCCGAGTGCGACGCGCACCTCGGCCACGGCGCCGGGCATGGGTGCGGACAACAGGTCAGCGACGCCAGACCCGCCGGTGGCACGTTGCAGATGCTGGTCTTCCAGCGTACGCAGGTCTGTCGCGGTCATTCCAGCAGGGGTTTGCAGGTGCACTCGCCAGTGACTCGGCGCGCGCACGACGTAAGCGATGCGCGAAAACGGAACCCCGTCGATGCGTCCGCTCAGACGGCATCCTGTTAAAACGGCACTCTCGACCGTGATGGTCTGGCCGTCCGGTTGAATGGCAGTCAACCCCGACCCGGAGCCGTACATGCGGATCGGTTCGTCTTTGGTTGTGTCCCAATAGAAGGCCGCGCCGGACTGTCCCGCAGGGGCTGTGAGTCGCCATGACCCTAGGCTTTCCCAGGGCGACGCGCCCGCCGGCACGAGACGCAGATGCAGCGCCATCGCGGCAAAGGCCATGTCCCGGGGATCAGCGGACGGTTCAGTCCAGCCGCCTGGAAACATCTCGGGCAGGCCCGAGGTATGGTGACGGAACGCCGCAAAATCCGGGTGTGCCAGTAACGCGCGTTGATAGGCCAGGTTCAGGCCGACGCCGCCGACGGCAAAAGCATCGATCGCGGTGATCGCCCGGCGGATCGCCCCGGTCCGATCCGGCGCGTGGACGATCAGCTTGGCAATCATGGAATCGTAGTGGTGGCCGACGACCGAACCGCACTCTACCCCAGTGTCCAGCCGCACATCCGCAGGCGGCGCCCAAAGGGTGATCTCGCCCGTTTCGGGGTGAAAATTCTCGGCCGGGTTTTCGGCGGCGATGCGGATTTCAATGGCGTGCCCGTCAAACTGCACATCGCCTTGCGTCAGCGCCAGCGGCTCGCCCCGCGCGATGCGCAACTGCCATTCGACCAGATCGATGCCGGTGATCGCCTCGGTCACGGGGTGTTCCACCTGCAACCGGGTATTCATTTCCAGAAAGTAGTATTCACCGCGCCCGGGGTCATAGAGGTATTCCACCGTTCCGGCGGAGCGATAGCCGATCGCCTGCGCCAACCGCACCGCTGCCGCACGCATGCGGTCGCGCACAGCCTCGGGAAGATCGGCGGCGGGGGCTTCTTCGATCAGCTTTTGGTGGTTGCGTTGCAGCGAACAATCGCGGTCGCCCAGATGCAGCACGGTGCCGTGAGTGTCGCCCAGAACCTGCACTTCGACGTGGCGGGCACGGGGCGCATAGCGTTCGAGGAACACCGCCGGATCGCCGAAGGCGCTCTGCGCTTCGGCCCGGGCAGATGCAATCGCTTCGGGTGCGTCGCCCAGATCGGAGACAAGCCGCATCCCGCGTCCGCCGCCGCCGGCGCTGGCCTTGACCAGAAAGGGGGTGCCAAGCGCCTCGGCCTCTTGTAGCAGGCGCGCATCGGACTGATCCTCGCCGCGATAGCCGGGCAGGACGGGCACGCCTGCGGCTTCGGCGGCAGCCTTGGCCTCGATCTTGGAGCCCATCCGCGCGATAGCGTCGGGTTCCGGCCCGATGAACACAAGGCCCGCCGCCTCGACCGCCGCCGCGAAACCGGCATTCTCAGACAGAAAACCATATCCCGGGTGCACCGCACCCGCGCCCGTCGCCCGCGCGGCCTCAAGGATGGCCTCGACGTTCAAATAACTGTCTGACGGGGCGGCCCCACCGATGCAGACGGCATGATCGGCCTCGGCCACGAAGGGCGCGTCGCGGTCCGCGTCCGAAAACACCGCTACGCTTTCCAGCCCCAGTTTGCGGCACCCGCGCTGGATGCGCCGGGCAATCTCGCCCCGGTTGGCGATCAGAACGCGGGTGAAGCTCATTTCACCCGCCATGACGGAACGCCCTTGTTGATGAAGCTGTTGATGCCTTCGATACCTTCCTCCGTCTCCCACGCATCGGCCAGCCGGTCGGCGGTGTAGATCATGTTGGTCTCCAGATCGTGGGACGCGACATAGGCGATCAGCGCCTTGGTATCGGCCACGGCACCCGGCGCGGCCTGAAGGTGATCATGCACCACCCGGTTCACCGTGGCGTCCAAGTCGCCCGGCGCGACAACCTCGGTCAACAGACCGATCCGCTCGGCGCGGGCCGTGTCGAACAACGCCCCCGACAGCATGGTTTCACGCGAATGCACCTTGCCGATGCGGGCCACCACATAAGGCGATATATTCGCGGGCAGAAGGCCCAGTTTGACCTCGGTCAGACCGAAGCGCGCGCCTTCGGCGCCGATGGTGTAGTCGCAGACGGAGATCATGCCGACACCGCCACCGTAGGCCGGGCCGTTGATCCGCCCGATCAAGGGCTTGGGCAGCGTGTCAAGGCGGCGCAACAGCCGCGCCAGCGTGGCGCTTTGTGCGACCCTTTCACTACGGGTTTTCTCGACATTAGAGGCGAACCAGTTGAAATCGCCGCCCGCGCAGAAGCTCTTGCCCGCGCCGGTCAGGACCACAATACGCACATCGTCATCTGCAGCCAGCTTTTCGGCGGCATCGTATAGCTCTGCGATCAATTCGCCATTCAGCGCATTGTGTTTGTCGGGGCGGTTGAGCGTCAGCCTGGCGACGCCACGCGCATCGGTTTCGATAAGGATCGTGTTGTAGGTATTGGTCAACTTGAAGCCTCACATTCTGAATACAGGCGTATGGCGACCGGCTTCGGGCACCGATGTCACGATGGCCAGACACAGGCCAAGGATATCGCGGGTTTGCGCGGGTTCGATCAGCCCGTCATCCCAAAGCCGCGAGGTGGCATAATAGGGATCGGACTGTTCACCGTACTGGGCCCGAACCTGCTCCTCGATTAGCTTCATGTCGGCCTCCATCTTGCCCGGGTCGCCCCCTTTCTGGCGGCGCAGTTCCAGCATCACATTTGTGGCGATGTCGGCAGACATGGTGGCCAGTTCCGCCGTGGGCCAGGCGAAGAGAAAATTCGGGGCGAAACCACGTCCGCACATGCCGTAGTTGCCTGCCCCGTATGAGCCGCCCAAGAGGACCGACAGGCGCGGCACCTTGGCAACCGACATGGCATAGACCAGCTTGGCGCTGTCTTTGGCAATGCCGCCGCGCTCGGCTTCGGTGCCGACCATGAAGCCCGAGATGTTGTGGAGGAACAAAAGCGGGATGTTGCGTTGATCGCACATCGACACGAATTGCGCGCCCTTGAGCGAACTGTCGGACACAAGCGCCCCATTATTTGCGAGAATGCCCACTCGATAGCCGTGAATCCGCGCGGTGCCGCAGACCAGCGTCTCACCCCATCCGGGCTTGAATTCGCGGAATTCGCCGGCGTCGATCATGCGCAGCAGAACCTCGCGCATGTCATAGGGCTGTTTGCGATCGGCGCTGATGACGCCAAGCAGTTCCTCTGGGTTGCGCGCCGGCGGCGCGCAGGTTGCATCGGGACCCATCGGGCGCGACAGGCCCAGTTCGGATACGATGTCGCGCATCAGAGCAAGCGCATGATACTCGTCCTCGGCCAGATGGTCAGACACACCGGAGAAGCGCGAATGCATCTCGGCCCCCCCCAATGTTTCTCCATCAACCTCTTCGTTGATCGCCACCTTGACGATCGAGGGGCCGCCCAGATGGATGCGTGCGTTGCCGCGTACCATGATGACTTCGTCCGACAGGGCCGGGATATAGGCCCCACCGGCCGTGCAGCCTCCAAAGACCGCCGAGATCTGCGGCAGGCCGCTCGCGGACATGTTGGTTTGACGATAAAAGGAATTGCCGAAATGGCGGGCATCGGGGAAAACCCGGTCCTGCTCTGGCAGATAGGCACCGCCGCAATCCACCAGATAGAGGCAGGGCAGCCGGTTCTCGGCTGCGATTTCCTGGGCGCGGATGTGTTTCTGCACGGTTTCGTGATAGAAAGACCCACCCTTCACTGTCGCATCGTTGGCGATCACAACGCAGGGCAGCCCGTGGACGATCCCGATACCGGTCACGATCCCCGCACCGGGCACCTCGCCCCCGTATTGACCGTAGGCGGCAAGCGACGACAGCTCAAGAAACGCAGTGCCCGGATCCACCAGCAGGTCGATCCGTTCGCGGACCAACAGCTTGCTGCGCTTGCGATGCCGCGCGACCATATCGGGGCGGCCGCCAGCCGTTGCTTCGGCGATCCGCGCGCGCAGCGTTTCGACGCGCTCGCTTAGTGCGGCGTGGTTGCGGGTGTAGGTCTCTGATGCGGTCAGCACCGCTGTTTCAAGACGTGCCATGAAGTCAGGTATCCTGTCTTTGGAGTATCCCGTTGAGGAACACATCGGCATAGGTGCGTGACAACGCATCGGCGCTACCGCGGTCCGGGTCGAACCAATCGAGCGTGGCGTTCAATGTACCGATCAGCATCAGGCGCAGGCGACGGATATCGACGTCTTGCTTCAGCGTGCCGTCTTTCTTAAGCTGGGACAGAAGACTGTCCCACTCTGCCTCATAGGCCCTTCGCGTAGGCAAGTTGGCATCCCGGACGGATTGCGGCACCTGCCCGAAAATACGCACATTCGCCGATGTATAATCGCTCACATCAAGAAGTGCGCGCAGATGCGCCCGGATCGCGGCGCGCAGTACCGTTTCGCCGTCGGTATCGGCCCGCAGGTCGGTGATGGCGTCTCTCATGCTCGCGTGAACGACTCGAATCCCTGCATCAAGAACGGCCGCGACGATCTCGTCCTTGGAACCGAAATGATAGTATATGCTACCCGCCTTGATCCCGGCGGCCTCGGCAATTTTTCGGAGCGAAACGGACCCGTAGCCTTGTTCGCGGAAAAGCCGCGCGGCAATGTCCAGCACCCCGTCCCGTCCAACCGCGCTGCGCGATGTCTCGTTGACTTTGATTGCCGTGTTTTGTGCCATAGACTTTCGTATCCCCCAACGCCTAACTAACGCCCGTTAGGTTAATAACTCAAGTGAGTCAATCGTCGTGATCGTGCCAGACTAGAGTTTGCGGAAAATTCCGCATTGGCGACCGCCAAGAGGCCGCCCAGACATTAATGTGCTTGCCCGGACCACGTCATCGGGTCCGGGCAACTGCCTTAGATCACGAAACCGCCACCGCAGATGACGTGCTGGCCTGAAATGAAGTTCGATTCCGGCGCACAGAACAGATAGACGGCACCGGCAGCTTCTTCCGGAGTGCCGACCCGGCCCAGCGGGATCATGCGCTCCATCTGGGACAGGAGATCGGGATTCACGCCGACCTTGATCTCTTTTTCTTCGACCTTGATCGTGCTGTCGCCATCCGCGCTGCCTTCGGTCAAGCGGGTGCGAATCGGGCCGAAGGCGACGGCGTTGACGTTGACCTTATAGCGGCCCCATTCCTTGGCCATCGTCCGGGTGACCCCTAGGATACCGGCCTTAGCGGCGGAATAGTTGATCTGGCCAGCATTGCCGCCGGTCCCTGCGATGGACGAGATGTTGACTACCTTGCGGAACACCTCTTGCCCGGCGGCGGCCTCTTCCTTGGCCTTGGCGCTGATCACCGGCTGGGCAGCGCGCAGGATCTTGAAAGGTGCCGTCAGGTGGACGTCGATGATCGCCTGCCACTGTTCGTCGGACATCTTCTGAACGACGCTATCCCAAGTGTAGCCTGCGTTGTTCACGATGATGTCTAACCCGCCAAAGCTGTCCACGCCGGTCTTGATGAACCGTTCGGCAAAACCGACTTCGGTAACGCTGCCGGCACAGACCACGGCCTCAGCTCCCATTGCGCGCACCGCCTCGGCGGTTTCATTGGCCGGACCGGCGTCCAGATCGTTGATCACCAGCCGGGCCCCTTCCGAGGCCAGTTTGAGAGCGATTTCGCGGCCAATGCCCCGGCCCGAGCCCGAGACCAGCGCCACGCGCCCGTCGAGTTTTCCAGTCATATTGATTCCTCCCGAAAGGCGCTATCAGGCTTTTTCATAAAGCGTGGTGACGCAGGCCCCGCCGAGGCCCAGATTGTGCTGAAGCGCCAGACGTGCGCCATCAACCTGGCGCGCATCTGCCTGGCCGCGAAGCTGCTGAACGAGCTCGGTACATTGCGCTAGGCCGGTCGCCCCAAGCGGATGGCCTTTGGACAAAAGACCGCCCGACGGGTTGGTCACGTATTTTCCGCCGTAGGTGTTGTCGCCATCATCAACGAATTTCGCCGCTTCGCCGCGACCGCAAAGGCCAAGCGCCTCATAGGTGATAAGCTCGTTGTGGGCGAAACAGTCGTGCAGTTCGACCACATCCACGTCCTCGGGCCCGATGCCCGCGTCCTCGTAAACCTGATCGGCGGCGCGCTTGGCCATCGAAAAGCCGACCACTTCGCGCATGTCATGGGCTTCGAAAGTTTCCGGGCCGTCGGTCGTCATGGCCTGCGCCGCGATCCGAACCGAACTGTCCAGTCCGTGCTTGTCGGCGAATTCCTTGGAACAAATGATCGCGGCGGCCGCGCCACAGGTTGGCGGACAGGCCATGAGCTTGGTCATGACGCCGGGCCAGACGACCTGGGCGGCCATGACGTCTTCCGCCGTCACCTTCTGCCGGAACAGGGCAACCGGATTCTTCGCAGCATGTCGGCTGGCCTTGGCGCGGATTTTTGCGAAGGTTTCTAGGGGGGTGCCGAACTCGTCCATATGCGCCTTGCCGGCACCGCCGAAGTACCGCAGCGCCAGCGGGATCTCGGCACTGCCAACCAGTTCGTCGGTTTCATTGTCGAATGCCGCAAACGGGCTGACCCGGTCATGGAACATCGCACCGATTGCGCCAGGCTGCATCTGTTCGAACCCAAGTGCCAGAGCACATTCGACCGCGCCGCTTTCAACTGCCTGCCTGGCCAGGAACAGGGCGGACGATCCGGTCGAGCAGTTGTTGTTCACATTCAGAACCGGGATGCCTGTCATTCCGACATGGTACAAGGCGCGCTGACCGCAGGTGCTGTCGCCATAGACATAGCCCACATAGGCCTGTTGGACTTTATCATAATCCAACCCCGCGTCTGCCAGAGCGGACCGGGTCGCAGCGGTCGCCATCACATCGTAGCTTTCGGATTTTCCCGGCTTCTGGAACGGGACCATCCCAACGCCTGCAACATAGGCTTTGTCTGTCATTTCTCTCTCTCCCTAGTTCGGTCAGGCCACCCTAATCGGTCCGCCAGCCTATTTTCTACCATTTGTTAGATTTTAAATCCCAACCTTGGGAAGTGTCAATATCGCCAAGCTGTGACGTAGGGAGCTTGCGCTATTTTCTAACTTGTGTTTGTTTTCGGGCCACACGCCCTGATCGGCGGCACAATTGAGGGATTCTGGTCCCGGCGCAACCGCTGACAAGCGTTTAGCACTCAGCTTACGAAAGGTGGTCGGAATGGCATACTGTTATGAGTTCAAGGGTTTTATACCCGTCGTGCCCGAGGATACATATGTCCACCCCCAGGCCGTTCTGATCGGAAATGTCATCTTGGGTCATGGATGCTACATCGGCCCCGGAGCAAGCTTGCGGGGCGATTTCGGCAGGATCGTGATCGGGGATGGAGCCAATGTTCAGGACAATTGCATCATCCATTCCTTTCCCGGCCGCGACGCCGTGGTGGAAAGCGACGGCCACATCGGCCATGGCGCGATCCTGCACGGTTGCACAGTGGGCCGGAACGCTCTGGTCGGAATGAATTCCGTCATTATGGATGGTGTAGAGCTTGGGGCGGAATCGATTGTCGGCGCGCAGGCGTTTGTGCGTGGCGAAACCGTGATTCCGGCGCGTTCGATGGTGGTGGGATCGCCGGCAAAGGTGATCCGCGAGGTCAGCGAGAAAGAAATCGCGTGGAAAACGCGCGGCACCGCGGAATACCAGCAACTTGCGCGCGATTGTCTGGCCGGATTGAGGCCGGTCGAGCCGCTGAAGGCGGTCGAGGCAGACCGGCCCGGCATGGCGGCCTCTGACGTCGTCTCCATTCAGGAGGCGCGGCGGACATCGTCCTGACCTGTCCGGGAACCGGACCGGTCAGGACTACTTCAGATTCCGAAAGCGCCAGATGCAAGCGCCTTGACGCGGAACGGCACCCCCCGACCCGGTGTGCCGTCCCTCAAGCCTTTACAGACGGAAGATCCCGTAGTGCGGATCGTCGATCGGTGCATTGAGCGAGGCAGAAATCGACATGCCAAGCGCGTTGCGTGTGTCCGCCGGGTCGAGGATGCCGTCGTCCCACAATTCCGAGGTCGAGGTATAAGCCTCGACATCGCGCTTGTATTTTTCCAGCACCGGTTCGCGGATCGCGGCGATTTCTTCTTCGGTCAGCTCTTTGCCTTCGCGCTGAAGCTGCCGAATCTTGACGTCCGCCATGGTATTTGCGGCCTGATCCGCCCCCATCACGCCGATCTCGGCCTGGGGCCACATGAACAGCGTGCGCGCGTCCCAGGCCCGTCCGCACATCCCGTAGTTGCCGGCCCCGTAAGACGCATTGGCGATTACTGTGAACTTCGGCACGACCGAGCCGCCCTGCGCCATCAGCATCTTGGCGCCATCCTTGGCGATGCCTCGTTCTTCGTATTCGCGGCCCACCATATAGCCGGTGATGTTCTGGAAAAAGACCAGAGGCGTGCGGTTCTGGTTGCACAACTGCATGAAATGCGCTGCCTTGAGCGAACTGTCGTTGAACAGCACCCCGTTGTTGGCAAGGATGCCGACCTTGTAACCCCAGATATGGGCAAAGCCGCACACCATCGTGGTGCCATAGTCCGGCTGGTATTCGTGAAAGCGTGAGCCGTCCACGATCCGGGCCAGAACCTCGCGCATGTCGAACTGGGTTTTCCGGTCTTTTGGAATGATCCCGTAGAGTTCTTTGGGGTCATAGTAAGGCTCTTCATAGGCCGCGGTTTCGATGATCGTTTTCGGCGTGCGCTTCCACTGGCCGACAATCTCGCGGGCCAGTGAAAAGGCGTGTTTTTCGGTCGCGGCGCGATAGTCGCCGGTGCCCGATACCGAGGTGTGCATGACCGCGCCGCCAAGCTCCTGAACACCGACCTCTTCGCCGGTAGCCGCCTTGACCAGCGGGGGACCGCCAAGGAAAATCGCCCCTGTGCCTTCGATGATGATGTTGTAGTCGCTCAGCGTCGGCACATAGGCGCCGCCAGCCGTGCAGTGACCGCCGACCACGGCAATCTGCGGGATATTGGCCTGGCTCAGCTTGACCTGGTTGCGGAACACCCGCCCGCCCAGATACCGGTCGGGAAACACCCCGTGCTGCAGCGGCAGGAAACCGCCCGCGCTGTCACAGATATGGATGACCGGCAGGCGGTTTTCCAGCGCGACATCCAGAAGACGCACGACCTTTTTGACCGTATGTGGATACCAAGCCCCGCCCTTGACGCTAGCGTCGTTGGCGTGGATGGCGACCTCGCGACCCTGCACAATACCGATGCCCGTCACCACAGCGGCGCCAGGCACGGTTCCATCGTATTCGCGACAGGCGGCAAGTGTGGAAAACTCCAAAAACGGAGTGCCGGGGTCCAGCAGCAGTTTCAACCGCTCGCGCACGCCCAGTTTGTTCTGGCGGGCAAGGCGGTCGATATCGCGTTGCGGGCGTTCGAAACGCGCCGCGTGCTGGCGGGCGTGGAATTCCTTCAGCCGTTCAGACATGGCGGCATAGTTTGCCTTGTAGTCGGCGGCATTGGTGTCGATCAGACTTTCAATCCTGCGCATTGTCACTCCTCCTCCGGGGCCAATTGGGCCAGGATGTCTTTCAGACCAAAACTGTCGCCTTCGGCGAATGGCATTTCGGCAACGACCCCGTCGCGCGGGGCCGTCAGTGTGGTTTCCAACTTCATGCTTTCGATCACCAGAAGCGGCTGGCCTTCTTCAACCGCATCGCCGGGTTTAACCGCAACCGACACCACGACACCCGGCATGGGCGCCACCAATCGGTCGTCGCTCGCGCCACCGTCGCTTCCGGCCAGGCGTTCGGCGGGATCAACCCGCCCGACTTCGTAGGTTCGCCCGTCCATGTGCACAAAAGTTGCTTCCGGCCCCACGGCCAGTCGCAATTCGCGCACAACACCCTTGGCCCTCAGCTTGTAACCGCCCGGCAGACCCGTCGGGTCCAATTGGCAGGCAACAGCGCCAGTGGGGGTATTGAGCACGAACCGGCTGCCATCATGACCCAGCCAGCAATCAGTCTCTTCTCCGTCCATCTGAAAAATCCGTTGCATCAGTTTCTCCACCCACCCATCTTGCGGTACATTTCCGGTATCTGCATTACGTCACTCACCAGGCGCTCGTCCGATAGGGCCGCCGCCGCCATCAGCAAGTCAGAGACATCTTCGCCCGGCGCGGTCAGCGTTTCGGATTGTTCAGCCAGGAAGCCAGTTGAAACGTCACCAGAGGCGAAATCCGGATGTGCAAGGATTGCATCCAGGTAACCAGTGTTGGTCGTTACCCCGAGAATCACATAGCTTTGCACCGCGCTCCGGGCACGGGCGATGGCCTGCGCGCGATCCGGGCCATGCACGATCAGCTTGGACAACATCGGGTCGAAGTCGGTCGTTACCTTGCCGCCATCCAGAATGCCGCTGTCTACGCGGATCCCCTCGCCCTGGGGTTCGTCCAGCAGCAGGATATTGCCGATCGCGGGGCGAAAATCGGCGGTCGCATCCTCGGCACAGATGCGCAGTTCGATCGAGTGTCCGGTTTGGGGAATATCCGCCTGCACGGCGCTCAGCCCGTCGCCCGCCGCGACACGCAGCTGCTCGGCAACCAGATCAAAGCCGGTTACCATCTCGGTCACCGGATGTTCGACCTGAAGGCGGGTGTTCATTTCCAGGAAATAAAAGGCCCCATCCTGTGCATAGATGAATTCGACAGTCCCTGCCCCGCGGTATTTGACGGCGCGGGCAATTCCGGCAGCGGTCTCGCAGATCTCATCCCGTTGCTCGGGGGTCAGCGCCGGTGACGGCGTTTCCTCGATAATCTTCTGGAACCGGCGCTGGATCGAACATTCACGTTCCCAGAAATGGACCACGTTGCCCTGTCCGTCGCCCATCACCTGCACCTCGATATGGCGCGGGCGTTCGATATAGCGTTCGACGAAAAGCCGCCCGTCGCCGAAATATCGTTCGCCTTCGCGGCGCGCGGTTTCGATTTCGGTCTCCAGCGTGCTGTCCTCGCGTACGACGCGCATGCCCTTGCCGCCACCGCCGGCCGAGGGCTTGATGAGCAGCGGATAGCCAACGGCGCGGGCGCGTTCGACAAAGCTCGCCGGATCATCATCCTCGATGGCCGAGGGGGCGACGGGAAACCCGCGTTCCTCGACGAAGGCGCGGGCGCGGACCTTGTCCCCCATCAGGTCGATGACCTCGGACGTCGGGCCGACAAAGGTCACTCCGGCTTTTTCCAGCGCCGCGACAAAACCGGCATTCTCTGACAGAAAGCCATAGCCGGGATGAACCGCGTCCGCGCCGATCCCTTTGGCGGCTTCGACGATCTGAGGAATATCGAGATAGGCGGCCACGGGCGTCGGGCCGTCGATCATCACGACCTCATCTGCAATCAGATGCGCCGGCCCCTCTTGCTCGGCGACATGACGCAACACGGCAGTCGCAAGCCCGCGGGCCTTAGCGGTGCGCAACACGCGCGCCGCGATCTCGCCCCGATTGGCGACCAGGAGTTTCGAAATGGTCATGGTGTCGTCCTCTTAGTTCCGGGCCGCGGCATTCAGTCCGTCACGTGCGGCCAGATCGGCTGGCACGGGAATTTCGATATCAAGCAGCATCTGCGCGAACCCTTTGCCCTGCGGGTCTATGCGGACCGAAGCGATGCCCCCCCCGCCCAGCGAGTCATGCAGCAGGAAATTCAGCGAATGGCTTCCGGGCAGGTCGAACCGTTCTACCCTGCCGTCGCAGACATGGGCGAAATAGTCCTTCACCACCTCTTCGCTGAGAGCCGAGCGGATATATGGCAGGTAGTCCGGCTTGCGCGCGAGGATGCCGATATTGGCGATGTCCCCCTTGTCGCCCGAGCGGCCCCAGGCCAGATCGACGAGGCGGACCTTGACAACGTCCGGACCGGGCTCGCGGCTATCTGCGGGCGGTGCGGCAGGCGGATCAAGGTGGACTGGCGTGGCGGCCACGCTCACGGGCACATCCTTGCCGTCGACCTCGACCGCGACGGGGGTCTCGGCCTTGCTCTGAAGGAAGGAAAATAGACGGACCACCGGCTGCACCTTTGGCCGTCCGGCGAAGAACCCGGTCAGACCCTGCGCGGTCGAAATCGCCATCGGTGCGATTTCGCCGGCAAAGATGTTCAGCGCGGCGCGATCGTCATGGACCGCGCCGATCTTGAGCACCACCTCGCGGGTCCGGGCGCGCGCATTTGCGCCATAGGCCGCCTCGGCCCCCAGCACCTCGACGCTGACCTGCCGGAAATCTCCCATGTTGCGGTCGCGGAAAATCCGGCGACAGCGGGTCAGGATCGCCTCGGCCACACGTTCGGCCTTGGCGGGTGCGTCAATCGCGGCCAGTGTCAGGGTAGAGACCGCGCGCCAGCCATCGGCATGGGTCGCCGACACCTTGTAGCTGTCGGTGCGCCCAAGCCCCCTGCCGCCCTTGACCAGCACCCGGTCGGGTCCGACCTGTTCCAGGGTGACCCCGGACCAGTCGCAGATCACGTCGGGCAACAGGTAGGCGCGCGGGTCCCCGATTTCATAGAGCATCTGCTCTCCGACTGACCCGGGCACGACCAGCCCGCCGGTGTCAGGCGTCTTGGTCATGATGAAACTGCCGTCTTCGGACACCTCGACGATGGGCATGCCCATATTGTCCCAACCCGGCACGTCCTGCCAGTCGGTGAAGTTGCCGCCGGTTCCCTGGGGGCCGCATTCGATCAGGTGGCCGGCCAGCGATCCCTGGCTGAGCTTGTCCCAGTCATCGTCGCCCCAACCGTATTCATGCATCAGGGGACCAAGCGCGACCGCGCTGTCGGCGCAGCGTCCGGTGATCACGATGTCGGCCCCGGCATCCAGCGCGGCAGCGATGGGGCGGGCACCCAGATAGGCATTCATGCTCCAGATATCATCTGGAAATGCGACACCCGAGAACATTTCCGTCTGACCGTTTTTGCGAATTTCATCGGCCCTAGGCAACAGGTCATCGCCTAGCACGACTCCGATGGACAGATCGATCCCGGCCTGGGCGGCGGCTTTGGCAAGCGCATCGCTGCAGCCACGCGGGTTCACGCCCCCTGCATTGGCAACGACCTTGATCCCTTTTGCCTTGATATCCGACAACCAGGGTGCCAGCGCCTTGACGAAGTCCGGCGCATAGCCCGACTCGGGCGCTTTGGCGCGGGCCCGCGCCATCAGCGACATTGTCACCTCTGCCAGATAGTCAAACACCAGATAGTCGATCTCGCCCTTTGAGACCAGTTGACCGATCGCTTCCGGCGTATCGCCCCAGAAGCCCGACGCGCATCCGATGCGCAGCTTTCGTTCCGACATATTCCTCTCCTCCCCGTTTGATCAGCGGCCCGTCCATTCGGGTTTGCGCTTCTCAATAAAGGCATCAAAGCCTTCGCGCGCGTCTTCGGTCTGCGCCACACGCGGTAACAGTGTTTCTGCAAACCGCATCTGCTGCGGATAGGTCATGTCCTCCATCGCGTGACAGGCGTATTTTCCCAGCCGGATCGCGCTCGGCGACTGCGCGGCGATCTGGGCAACCAGTTCTGCAACCTTGTCGTCCAGCCCCGCGGCATCGGTCACATAGTTGACCAGATTGAACTGCAGGGCTTCCTCGGCCGTCAGAGGAACGCCGGTGATGAACATCTCCATCAGCCTCCGCCGGGGCAGCACGCGCATCATGGGTGGCACGATCGTCATGGGAAACAGACCTACCTTCACTTCCGGCGTTCCGATGCGGGCATGATCCGCCATCACAGCCAGATCGCAGGCACAGATGATGCCCGCTCCCGCCCCCATCGCGACGCCATTGATGCGCGCGATCGTTGGCTTTCGGCACGCCTGTATCGTCTCGAACAACCTTCCGGCAAAATGATCCGGGTCCGCCGGATCCTGAACAAACGGGCCGCCATCCGCCCCCGCCTTGATGTCGCCCCCGGCACAGAAGGCGCGCTCGCCCTCGCCGGTCAGAACGATCACGCGGCAATCGCTGTCCGTCTCGGCAGCACATATGGCGGCCATGATCCCGTCTGCGACCTCACGGTTGAGGGCATTTCGATTGTCAGGACGTCGAATCGTGATACGCACTTCTTTGCCGAGCGCCTGCGATTGAACAACGCTCTCAGTCATTTCCGAAGCTCCCCCCCTGTATTCAGGACACCGCGCTTTCTTACGTCAGGTCGTCAAAAGCTTGGCTTGATCTATTTTCTAACATATGTTTGATTTTGGTCAACACTGCGGACGACATTTTTCGGGAGGATGATATGACCACTCAAAGTGAGGCTATCGCGGCTGATCTGGAAGCCATCAGGGCGAACTATTCTTTGACTGATGAGCAAAGCCAGATCGTCGATCACGTGGATCGGGTATCGCGCGAGGTGCTGCACCCGCTGCAGGCGCGCATGGATGACGAGGAATGGTGGCCCGATGATCTGTTCAAGCAGATGGGCGAGCTGGGCCTGCTGGGGATTACCGCGCCGGAGGAGCTGGGCGGATCGGGGCAGAACGAGTTCACCCAGGCGCTGGTGTCCGAGGTGATTTCGAAGTGGAACCCGGCTGTGGGCCTCTCGCACGGGGCGCATGACAACCTGTGCCTGAATAACCTGCTGCGCAACGGCTCCGAAGAGCAGGTGAAGAAATACGTGCCGGGCCTTTGCTCGGGCGAGCTCGTCGGTGCTTTGGGCCTGACCGAACCGGGTGCGGGATCCGATGCGCTCGGATCCATGGCCACCACTGCCCGCCGCGACGGTGATGATTATGTCATCAACGGCTCGAAGATTTACATCACCAACGGCCCCATTGCCGATGTGATCCTGCTTTATGCCAAAACCGACAAGTCGAAGGGCGCCAAGGGCATTTCTGCTTTCATCATCGAGACGGACAATCCCGGTTTCAAGGTGGCGCAAAAGCTTGACAAAATGGGCTTTCGCGGCTCGCCAACCGGAGAACTGGTGTTTGAGGATTGCCGCGTACCCGCATCCGCCATGGTTGGACCGGAAAACACCGGCGTTTCGGTGGTAATGAGCGGGTTGGATCTGGAGCGTGCTATGGTTGCCTCAGTCTGCGTTGGCATGGCCGAACGCGCCCTGGAACTAGGGCTGGAATACGCCAAGATTCGCGAACAATTCGGCAAACCGATTGCAAGTTTCCAGATGATGCAGTCGAAACTGGCCGAGATCTACACCGAGGTCGAAACCGCGCGCGCATTCGGTTATCGGGCACTGGCCGCCTGTACGGGCCTACCAAAAGGGGCCGGGGGCCGTGGCGAAATCCACAAACTGACCGCGGCGGCCTGTCTTTACGCAGGCGAGGCATTCAACAAGGCGGTGACCGAAGCCTGTCATATTCATGGTGGCTCTGGCTACATGCAGGACACCGAGATCAACCGGCTGTTCCGCGCCAACAAATTGTTGGAGATCGGCGCGGGAACAAGCGAAGTCCGCAAGATCATCATTGCCGAAGAACTTTTGCGCGCCTGAGGGGGACGAGACAATGAACAAGCAACTGCGCAACGACACCGCTCTGCCAACACATTTCATGACGGACGAACAGCAGGCCCTGGCCGATCAGGCCGGCAAGTTCTTCATGTCCGAATTCCACCATCTGAATGCGGAAATGGACGATACTGATGACCTGCCGTCTTCGGTTTTCCCCAAGCTGGGCGAAATGGGCTATCTGGGACTGAACGTGCCGCCGGAATTCGGCGGCGCTGGTTTGGATTTCACCTCGGCCTGCATCATCACCGAACAGCTGTCGCGGGCCTCTGCCGCGATTGGGCTGACTCATGTGGCGCATGACAATTTGTGCGTCAACAACATCTATCGCAACGCCAATGACGATCTGCGCCGAAAATACCTGCCAGGTCTGTGCAACGGAACGCTGATCGGCGCCCTGGGTCTGACCGAACCCGGCGCGGGGTCTGATGCGCTTGGCTCGATGCGGACCACGGCCAAAAAGGATGCCGACGACTACATCCTGAACGGCGCCAAGATCTACATCACCAATGGGCCGATTGCCGATCTGGTGCTGGTCTATGCCAAGACATCGCCCGAAAAAGGGGCCAAGGGCATTTCCGCCTTTATCGTGGAAACCGACACGCCCGGTTTCAAGGTGGCGCAGAAGCTCAACAAGATGGGATTCCGCGGCTCGCCGACGGGCGAACTGGTATTCGAAGATTGCCGTGTTCCGGCCAGAAACATGGTCGGCAAGCTGGATGGCGGGGTTGCCGTTACCATGTCCGGACTTGATCTGGAACGTGCCATCGTCTGTTTCAACGCTCTGGGCATTGCGCAGCGGGCGCTGGATATTTCCATCGACTACGCCAAGACACGCCAGCAATTCGGCAAACCGATCGCCAGTTTTCAGATGGTTCAGGCGATGCTGGCCGACATGTATACGCAGATCGAGGCCGCGCGGAGCCTGTCCTTGCGCACCGCTGCCATGTGTGAAGGCCTCGAAGAGGGCGAAGGCGGGCGCGGCGAAATCCACAAGCTCACCGCTGCGGCGATCTACAAGGCCGCTGAGGCGACATCCTTCGTGCTGGACAAAGCTGTCCAGATTCACGGCGGCTCGGGTTACATGCGTGATACAGAAGTGAACCGGCTGTACCGGACCGGTCGCGTGCTTGAGGTCGGCGCAGGCACCCAGGAGGTTCGCAAACTCATCATTTCTGGCGAATTGCTGAAGAATTAGGGGCGGAACATGAGCGAAGCGAAATCAAGGCGTTACGCGTCGGATCTCATGGCGGGCCAGGTTGCCCTGGTCACGGGGTCCGGATCTGGAATGGGCCGGGCGACGGCGATCGAAATGGCCGCTTGCGGGGCCAGGCTTGCGCTGTTCGCGCGCCGCGAAGAGCCGCTGGAAGAGACCGCCGAAATGATCCGGGCGGCGGGGGGCGAGGCCTTTGTCGTGCCCGGAGACACCCGCGACGAAGACAGTATCGAAGCTGCGATGGGGCGGATCAAGGACCACTATGGGCAGTTGGATGTTTTGGTGAACAATGCCGGCGGCCAGTATATCGCGGCCGCCCGCGATATCACCAACAAGGGCTTCGAAGCCGTGATCCGCAACAACCTGATCGGGTCTTGGCAGATGACCCGGGCAGCGGCGGATCACTTCATGTACGACAATGGTGGATCGGTTGTGTTTGTCACCGCCATCTCGGCGCGCACCGCGCTTACCGGCTTTACACACACCGTCGCCGCCCGCGCCGGTGTAACGGGCATGATGAAAACGCTGGCCGCCGAATGGGGCGAGTACGGCATCCGGCTGAACTGTGTCGCGCCGGGCACGATCAAGACCGATGCGCTTGGCCGCTATCCGATTCCGCCGGAACAGTGGAAAAAGCTGAACCGCTCGGTGCTAAACCGGATGGGGGCGGCCGAGGACATCGCAGGCACGATCATTTTCCTGGCCTCGAAACTTGGCGGTTTCATCACCGGAGAAGACATTTATGTAGACGGCGGTGAGACCTTGCATATGGGTCATGACGCGCGGGACATGATCAACCCCGCGATGTTCGAGAAACGCGAACGGGGAGATGGCAAGAATGAGTAAACACCCAGTCCTTCTGGAGATTTCCGGCAGGATCGCCACGGTTACGCTGAACGATCCCGAGCGGCGCAACCCGGTCACCGGAAACGACATGATCGCTGCCCTTCTGGAGACCTTCGCCAAGGTGCAGGCCGATCCTCAGGTCAGCGTGATGATCCTGACCGGCGCCGACCCGGCCTTTTGTGCCGGCGGCGACATCAAGGAAATGAACGATCCCGACAGCGTGTTCCGCAAGGAGCCGCTGGCGGCGGCGCAGAGCTATGTTGATGGGGTGCAGCGGCTGCCGCTTGCGCTCTACAACATGGATATTCCGACCATCGCCGCAGTCAACGGCCCGGCGGTGGGCGCGGGGTGCGACCTGACCATGATGTGCGACATGCGCATCGCGTCGGAAAAAGCAAGGTTCGGCGAAGTGTTTCTGAATCTCGGAATCATTCCGGGCGATGCGGGCAGCTGGTTCCTGTTGCGTCGTCTGGGCCACCAGAAGGCCGCCGATCTGACCTTCTCAGGGCGCATGGTCGAGGCCAAGGAAGCGCTGGAGCTTGGTATGGTGCTTGAACTTGTGCCTCATGAAAAATTGATGGAACGGGCCCGCGAACGGGCCGCTGTCATCGCCGCGAAACCGCCGCGCGCGGTGCGGGTCGCCAAGCGTCTGATGCGCAATGCCGAACGGATGGACCTGCCGGATTTTCTGAATTCCGCGGCGGCCTATCAGGCGCTCATGCATCAGACCGAAGACCACCACGAGGCGGTTGCTGCGTTCGTCGAAAAACGAAAACCCAATTTCACGGGGCGTTAAAGGAAAGATCGCATGTCAGACATCACCCAAAAGAAGATGGAGCAAATCGCGCAGATGTGGAATGCGCGCGGCAAGGGTCTGATAACGCATATGGCGCTTGAGATCGAAGAGGTCTCGACCGAACGTGTTCGGGTTCGGATGCCGTTCAATCCGGACTTTTGCGTCGATGCGGAACAATCGCTGCTCCACGGTGGTATCCTGACGGCACTTCTGGACAGTGTCTTTGGACTGGCGAACTTTGTTGCCATCGAAGGCGTCAGTACCATGGCCACTCTTGACCTCAGAGTTGATTACCTGCGCCCGGCCCGTTCGCGCGCGGATGTCATCGTTCAAGCGCATTGTTTTCGCAAGACCCGCCACATCGCCTTCAATTCCGGCAGCGTCTGGTTCGCGGGCCATGAGGATGCTGAAATAGCCAGGGGAACCGCCTCGTTTGCATTGACGCGCGGCGAAACCAGCCTGTTTGACGCAATGACAAAAGGAAAAACCTCGTGATGGACGTGCAAACTGTCAATGCCAATGTTTCCCGGGTGCCGTTCTTCCGATTTCTCAACTTTGAGGTCAGAAGTCTAGACAGTCTCCATGCTGAGGCGGAGATGACCTTTGATGACCCCCATATCGGTAACCCGATCATGGAGTACTACCATGGCGGCATAATCGCGAGTTTTATGGAGGCCACTGCCGCCATCGCGGTACAGCCCGATTTCGCCGACGTTCCGGCCAAGCCGATCAACCTGACCGTCGATTACCTCAGACCCGGTGTGAAGGGACCGCTTTTTGCGCGCGCTAACGTCACGCGCAAAGGCAAGCGGATGGCAAGCGTCAGCGTGCTCAGCTGGCAAACGGATCGGGAAAAGGCGGTTGCCGAAGGGCTGTATCACTTCCTTCTGGTCTGACCGGGGCAACCGCTTTCAGGGCTACCTTGTCCTGTGGACGGGGCCGCTTCCCGGTTACAAATGCCTTCCAGTAACAGATAGATGAGCATGCTGGAGAATTCAGGCAGTGATAGATATCCTTCCACTCCTGCCTTGTTCGGGTCGAACCATTCCACCGTCCAGTTTAAGGCACCCAACATCACCTGGCGCAAGGGGACGATCTTGATATCCGACCGTATGGCACCGTCGTCCTGAGCTTCACGGAGTATCCGATCCCAGAGTTTTCCATACTCATGGCGAATACCCCTGTGCCTCTCCCTGAAATGATTGGGGAGCATTCCATAGCTTCTGATATTCGCCGAGGTGAATTCACTTGCCTTGAAGAGGAAATCCAGGTGCGCCCAGATTGCAGTCGCTATCTTGGCGTGATGATCGTACGGGGCATCGAATTTCCGAACGGCGGCTTCGACACCTGATAGCAAGTCCCTCAGTCCGGCGTTTAGAACTTCGTCAACGATCGCTTCTTTGGAGTTGAAATGGTAATAGACGCTGCCCGCTTTCATGTCCGCTTCTTCCGCGATCTTTCTCAGCGTGGTCGCCTTGTAGCCATTGTCCCTCAGAACGCGCGCTGCGGCCTTTAGAATTTCTGCACGGGTCTTAGCCGCCTTGCTGTCGGGATCCGGGGTTTTGGCGGGAGTGGCGGGGCACAGCTTCAAGCCTTCGGTACCCGCCTTGCGATGTGGACACATTCCGTCAAGTATCAGCTTACTCATTCGTTCCGCGAGGATGCGCACCGGATACTTGTCGACATCGTACCATTCTACGGTCCAGTTCATGGCACTCAGGATGAACTGGCGGATCACAGCAGTGGATATGTCGCTTCGAAGGTGGCCGGCGCGTTTGGCGTCATTCAGGAATTTGCCCCAGGCCCCTGCATATGATGCACGCAATTCGCGATGCGGGGCGCGTGTTTCGTCCGACAACATCGGATAGTTCCGAATATTGGCTGACGTGAAGTCGCTGTCGGTCAAGAGATAGGTCAGATGTGTTTCAATCAGCAGTCCGAAAGTCTTGCGAAAATCCTCCGAACTTGTCGGTGCCGACCGAACAATTTCACTGACCGCCTGATATAGTTGACGGACGCCAAGATCGAGAACTTCGCTCAGAATCTGGTCCTTGGATTGAAAATGATAATAAATGCTGCCGGCCTCAATGCCAGCTTCCTGCGCGATGTCGCGCATAGTCGTTGCGTGATAGCCTTCATACCGAAAAAGTCGCGCGGCCGCAGCGAGTATGGCTTCGCGGGTCCTCTCCGACTTGCTTAGATCGTCATTCACTATCCTGGTATCTTCAATCTGTCGTGCCATCCAGTGTCGATACTTGTCGTAGATGAGGCTGTCCATTGCAATTAATCTAACAACCGTTAGATTACATCGGAGAGAGTGTCGAATCAAGCTCTTTTCAAGGTGCAACGGAAGAGGAGGACCTCCACATGCGAGGGTTGAGTGGAAAACGGGTCGTCGTGACCGGCGGTGGGAGCGGCATTGGCCGAGCGGTTTGCGAACGGTTCGGCGCGGAGGGTGCCGAAGTCGCCGTTTTCGATCTGAACAAAGCCGGAGCGGATGAAACCGCCAAACTAATCACTGAATCCGGCGGAAAAGCGACTGCATTTCAGGCGGATATCACCGATCGCGCACAGGTCGACAAGGCCGTCGCCGAGTTCGAATCCGGCGGACCGATTGATGTGCTGGTGAACAACGCGGGCTGGGACGTGATCAAACCGTTCCTCGACACCGATCCCGACCTTTGGAAAAAGGTCATCGACATAAATCTTTACGGTCCGCTGAATATGCATCACGCGGTGCTTCCGGGCATGGTCAAGAACGGCGGCGGCCGTGTGGTCAACATCGCGTCCGACGCCGGACGCGTCGGATCATCCGGCGAAGCCGTGTATTCGGCCTGCAAGGGTGGCATCATCTCGTTCACCAAAACCGTAGCGCGCGAACTGGCGCGTAAAGGTATTCAATTGAATGCGGTCGCCCCCGGCCCGACCGATACGCCGCTGTTCGCTCAGGTTGCCGAGGGCGAGGCCGGTCAAAAGATCGCCGAAGGTCTCAAGCGGGCGATTCCGATGAAGCGTCTTGCGCAGCCGACGGATTACCCTGGCATCATCTGCTTCCTGTCGTCGGACGACGCAGGGTTCATTACCGGCCAGGTGATTTCGGTTTCGGGCGGCCTGTCCATGCACGGTTAAAACGCTGGCAGCAGCGCCGGACTCAAGGCGCTGCTGCCATACCGTGCCAAGAGTTACCTCCCCGACTGGCCGCGCCTTATATGCGGCCCTTTTTCATTCTAGAAAGGTTGCGAATGTTTCAGCCAGGCTCTGACATCCAGCGGACAAGCACGCTGACCGCATTTCTGAGGGGCTGCGGCATTGACAGTTACGAGGAACTCGTCCGCCGTTCGAATGAAGACCCAGACTGGTTCTTGGGGCAGATCATTGACCATGCCGGGATACGGTTCGCGCGGCCCTACAGCCGGTTGCGAGATATCTCCGAAGGGCCCGAATCGATCCGGTGGGCCGTCGGGAGTACTTTGAATCTGACGGAAACCTGTCTTGACGCCCGAATTGCCGATGGCTTGGGCGACAAGGTCGCAATCGACTGGGTCGGCGAAGACGGAAGCCGCCGCCGCTGGACCTATTCCGACCTTACCGCCGAAGCCTCCCGCGTCGCCTCGGCCCTTGCCACGCGCGGTGTAAGGCCCGGTCAGGCGGTGGGCATCTATATGCCGATGATCCCCGAAATCGAGGCCGCGCTTCTGGGTATTGCCCGGCTGGGCGCGGTTGCGGTGCCGCTGTTTTCCGGTTTTGCGCCCCATGCCATCGTATCGCGCCTGAACGACGCGGATGCCGTGGCGGTGTTGACGGCGGATGCCACACCCCGGCGAGGCAAGCCGGTCTGGATGGAAGCGACCCTTGCCCAAGCTTTGACCGACGTACCATCGGTTCATACCGTGATCAGCCTGCGACGGTTCGGCGATGCGGTGGCCGATCCGGCCCGCGATCTGGACTGGACCGAAACAGTGGGCCGCGCCAGTCCGGAGTTTGCCGCCGTTCCCGTCAGTGCCGATGACACCTTTCTCATCGCCTATACATCGGGCACCACCGGGCGGCCCAAGGGTGTCGTGCATACCCATTTGGGCGTGCAGGCCAAGGCCACGGCCGATTTCCTGCTTTGCCTCGACATGAAACGGGATGACCGGCACCTCTGGATGACCGACATGGGGTGGGTCATGGGACCGCTCACCCTTTTATCGGTGCTCTTGTCCGGTTCGACTCTGGTGCTGGCCGAGGGCGCACCATCAATGCCCGGCGATCCCTTCAGGCTGCTGCGTCTTGCGTCCGAGATGGAGGTCACGCATCTCGGCGTGGCCCCGACCCTGGTACGGCAGTTCATGACGCAGGATACTGAATCTTTGTCGGGCTACGACTTGTCGTCCCTGCGCATCGTCGCCTCGACCGGCGAGCCCTGGACCGAGGATGCCTGGCTCTGGCAGCTCGATCATATCTGTCGCCGCCGCGCCGTGCCGCTGAACATCTCGGGCGGGACCGAGCTTTTTGGCGCGATCCTGACCTCGACCGTGCTGCACGAGCTCAAGCCCGGCGGATTTTCGGCCCAGGCCCTGGGTGTCGGGGCCAAGGTTCTGCGCCAGGACGGCAGCGAAGCCGCACCGGGCGAGGTCGGCGAACTGGTCGTGACCCAGCCGCCTCTGGGTCTGACCCCGGCCATCAGGGGGGACCGCGATCGCTACCTTGACACCTACTGGTCCACCTTCCCCGGCCTCTGGCGGCACGGCGACTGGGTGCGCTGCGATCCGGACGGGACATGGTATATCCTGGGCCGGTCGGACGACACGCTGAACATCGCCGGCAAACGCATCGGCCCGCCCGAGATCGAGGCGGCCCTGACCGAAACCGGAGAGGTGGTGGACGCCGCGGCCATCGCGGCACCTGATGACATCAAGGGCGTGGCTGTCGTCTGCGTCTGCGTGGCGGCACCAAATGTGTCGCCGGACGCGGAGCTCGTGAACCGGCTCAAGGATCGTGTCGGGGAGATCGTCTCGAAACCCTTCCGCCCGCGCGAGATCCACTTTGTCGAAGCGCTGCCCAAGACCCGCAGCATGAAAACCATGCGCCGTGTCGTGCGCGCCGCCTTTCTCGGTGAAGATCCAGGCGATCTGTCGTCGATCAGCAACCCGGAAACCATTCAGCCCATCGCAGACCTGCAAAAGGAAAAGTCATGATCACTGTTTTCGGAGCCACGGGCACGACTGGTGCGCCCCTCGTCGACACGCTTCTGGCAAAAGGCGCGACCGTGCGCGCTGTCACCAGCGACCTCTCAAAGTTAGACGCGCTAAAGGCCAAAGGATGCGAGGCGGTCGTCGCGGATTTCACGGACCCTGCCGCGCTGGCGCGGGCCTGTGACGGGGCAGAAAAGATATACCTGGTCACGCCTGCCCATCTGAACATGCGCCAGTGGAAGGCGAACGTGATCGAGGCGGCCAAGGCCGCGGGCGTGCGCCATATCGTTGTGGCCACGGGGCTTGGCGCGTCGCCCAAGGCGGGGCTGACCTTTGGAAAGTGGCATTCCGAAACCCAGGAGCTGCTGAAGCAAAGCGGCCTTGACTGGACCTTTGTCCAGCCGACCTATTTCATGCAGAACCTGCTGTGGCAGGCCGGTAACATTGCAAAGGACGCCGTGTACTATGACGATCTGGGCGGCCCCGTGGCCTGGATCGACGCCCGCGACATCGCGGATGTCGCCGCCGAGGCGCTGACCGCTCCGGGTTACGAAGGCAAGGCTCTTGGTCTGACCGGGCCCGAAGCTCTTACCGGAGAAGATATCGCCGCCCTCCTGTCCAGGGTGACCGGGCGCACTGTCTCCTGCGCACCCCTGCCGGCCGAAAATGCCAAGGCGGGCATGGTGGCTGGCGGAATGCAGGACGAGGTCGCCAGAGCCATGGTCGAATTGGCTTCCATCGCGCCCAAGGGCTACCTTGCCGGCATCGAGACCACGGTCAGCGATGTGATGGGACGCCCGGCGCGCCGATTTGCCGATTTCGTCGCCGAGAACCGGGATGCTTTCGTCAAGTAACCTGATGGCGGCGCCGCTTTATCTCGAACTGGCGCCGCCTGAGGAAGCGGCCAAACAGATCGACCATTTGTTCGTGTTCCGCGATACCGGTGTGCTGAGCGGTGGTGGACGCGGGCGGTTCGCAACCGACCTCTTTACCCTTTCGGTAACGCGCGACGACAGCGGCGGCGGGCGCGTATCGCTGGCAGAACCGCGCCCCTATTTTTCGCCCCGCCCAAGGCCATTCCAGGGTGTCGTGGCCGGGCTGCGACTGTCGTCACGACCGCAGCGATTTCCCGACTCCAAAGGGCTGGACATGCTGGCCTCAGAACTGGCCCGGGTTCAGACCGGGGACGATGACCTGCCTGCGCTCATCGCGGTGCTTGACGGCCTTGCGAGAGACCTGCGCTTTGCCGCACCACCCGGAGCTTACAGCGACCGGACCAAACGTCGAAAGGTGCGGGCGGAAACCGGCGTGTCGCGGCGGCGGCTTGCGACCTTGCGACGCTTTCGCCGGGCTCTCGGGCAGCTTGCGTCAAAGACCCTGCCGCTGAGCGATCTGGCGCTGGACGCCGGATATTACGATCAATCTCACTTGTCCGCCGCTTGCCGGATCTTCGCCGGCAAACCGCCCGGCGCGTTGCGCGCTCTGTCTATTCCGCGTCGTTTTGACCTTTCGCTACAAGATACGCGCCTCAAAGACCGCCTAAGATTGGTCATTGACGAATGAAATCGAAGAGGAAGACCCGCCATGACACAATTCAAACCGAAAAACCCCGACTATGACGCACGCGTGCGCAACAGTTTCGATCGCCAGAAGGTGATGAACACGTTGGGGATCAGCATTGCCGAGTTGTTACCCGGCCGCATCGTTCTGGAAATGGCACATCAGGTTGCACTGACCCAGCAGCATGGGTTTTTGCATGCCGGAATCGTGTCGACAGCGCTGGACAGCGCCTGCGGATACGCGGCCTTTTCGCTGATGCCAGCGGACGCGGCAGTGTTGACGGCCGAATTCAAGATCAACCTACTCAACCCGGCGGACGGCGAACGGTTTCGCTTCGTCGCTGACGTGGTGAAACCAGGCAGGACGCTGACCATATGCGAGGCGCGTGCCTATGCCGTGAAGGGCCAGGATGAAAAGCTCGTCGCAACGATGACCGGAACGCTCATGGCGCTGATCGGGCGGGCGGGGGTCGCGGACTGAGCGCAACCCGGCCGCAGCACATCCGATCCGGGCGGCCGGGCCGATTATTCAGACAGCTGGATCAGCTGTTCCAGCGGCTCGCGACCTCGGCCAACCGTTTCCCGTAGGCGCGCGCGGTATCCAGATCGCCGCCAGCAGGTTCAGACCTGTCAAGCGGTAATGTTAGCTTTTAGCAGTGCGGTCGCCGATTGTCCGTCGTCAGGGTTTTTCGGAGAGCTGAGACTGTATCGTAACGGAGGATCTGGTTCGGTTTCTGTTCAAGTTTATGCGGCAGCGGCCTGATGCTGCAACCGTAATTGGAACGGATGGACGCCCACGGTGCCGATGGGCTGCCGTCACGCCGGAGTTTCCAGTCAGGGCTGAGCTGGCGCACCATTCTGGCCAAGCGCGAGAACTTTCGTGCTGCCTTCGCCGGGTTCGACTTTCGGGGAGTTGCGAACTTTGACGACAACGACATTGAGCGCCTACTTGCCGATGAAGGAATTGTTCGCTATCGAGGCAAGATCGAAGCCGTGATCAACAACGCTCGCCGTACTTTCGAGGTCGTCCAAGAGGAAGGCTCCTTCGCCGCATTCATCTGGCTATATGAACCTGCCAAGGACGACGCACTGCCACAAATGCGGTCCAAATCAACAGCGTCCGAGACCCTTTCCAAAGACCTACGAAAGCTTGGCTTCAAATTCGTGGGACCGACCACCGTATATGCATTCATGCCGGCCATGGGATGTATCAACGATCACGCAGAAGTCTGTTGGATGCGAAAGGACGTCGAAACAGCCCGAAATACCCTTCGCACACCGACATAGGCAACTGTCGGCCAATTAACGTGAAAAAAATCAAGGCCACTTAGCGTGGAAAGTCACAGACAGGTTTCGCGTCAGTCGACCGAGACTTCAGAGCCTTGAGAGTAGCGTGGCCAATTGAGCGGCGTCTTTGGGTTTCAGCTTTGCGCCGATCCTTTCCGACAGAACCCGTTCATAGATCGGCCACATCGCCCTCCTGACAGATTTACCCTTTTCAGAGATAGAAATGTTTTGACCTCGCCCATCTTCCGAGCAGTCCCGTCGGTCCACCAGCCCTGCTTTCACCATGCGGTCCAGCAACCGCGATGTACCGTATTGGGGTAACAATATCCGGTCTTTGAGTTCGAATGGACGGAGTCCGTCCGGGCCTGCCTTCTCGAGTTCGAGAAGCGCGTCATACCATGCAAGTGGCGGGTATCCTGCCGATTTCAGAGACGATTCGACAGCCTCAAGCAAAACGCGGCTTTTAGTCATGAGGGCTGTCCAGGCGGCCTCAGTAGCATGGTCAATCTCGTTCATATCCAGCACCTATCATGTGCATGCAAGTGCATCAACCTTGACGTCGCATGTAACGCGCTATATATAGATGCAAATGCATCGACATATGGGATCATATCATGTCAAAATCGCACCTCACAGAATTTGGGATATTCCTGCTCCGTATAGCACTCGGTATCATGTTCCTGGCGCACAGCCTGTTTCTCAAGCTCTTCATTTTCACACTTCCCGGAACGGCGCAGTTCTTCATTTCGATCGGGCTGCCCGGCTGGTTTGCTTATATGGTATTTGCAGTCGAGGCGATTGCCGGTGCCTTTTTGGTCCTCGGCATACAGGCGCGGTGGGTCGCGTCGGCGACCGTGCCCATCCTGGCCGGAGCGACCTGGGCTCACTCCGGAAACGGCTGGATGTTCGGATACGAGAACGGCGGGTGGGAATACCCGGCCTATCTGACGCTGCTTGCCATCGTGCAAGGGCTTCTGGGCGACGGCCGTTTCGCCCTCAGCCCTTCCTTCGCGCCCGGTAACGTGCAGATGGAGGGAGAGACAACATGAGCCTCCACCTCATTAGCCATGCGGCCTGCCCATATGTGCAGCGCGCGGCGATCTCGCTCACTGAGAAAGGTGTCACGTTCGAGAGAACTGACATCGATCTTTCGAACAAGCCCGACTGGTTTCTTGCCATATCTCCGCTGGGCAAGACGCCTGTCCTGGTTGTGGACGGGACGCCGATTTTCGAATCTGCGGTTATCCTCGAATATCTTGAGGATACACAACCCCACGCGCTTCATCCGCACGACGCTCTTGATCGCGCCCGCCACCGTGCCTGGATTGAATTTGGATCTGCTGTCTTGAACGACATTGCGGGGTTCTACTCGGCGCCGAACGAGAAAGCGTTGGAAGAAAAAGTGGCGGCGCTCCGCGCAAAGTTCCTTCGGCTGGACGCGGAGCTTGGGGAGGGACCATGGTTCGATGGCCACCGGTTCAGCCTCGTCGATGTCGTATTCGGCCCGGTCTTCCGCTATTTCGACGTTTTTGACACCATCGGAGAGTTTGGCGTCTTCACAGGGCTTGCCCGTGTAAGGGCCTGGCGACATGAACTGGAGCGTCGGGTTTCTGTGAAGAATGCCGTCAGTGAAGATTACCCGACCCTTCTGCGTGACTTCATCAGACGGCGCAATTCTTACCTGTCCCAGATCATGCAGACAGGAGGGCCGAAGAAGACAGTTACACAGGTGCGATCGGCTGACCGCTGATCACTTGATATCGTTTTGTCGGGCCGCAGTACAGAACCGGACGTTTGAGGTCGCTTGGCGAATGTCCGCTTTGTCCCGCACATCGGATAGTCGCCGACTTTCCCTTGAAGGCCCGCAGCAGCCCCAACCGGCAATTGCCGGCAGTCCATGCCCGTCCGTGCGATGCGCAGGGTTACTGCTGCCCCCACAGCGAAACCGGGAACAAACCACCGATCGCATTGATGAATGGCTCAGGGATCTACGAATCCTCCTGAGCTCAAACACCCGGAAAACCCTAGCCGTGTAGTCCGACAGAGGGCTGCGCATCAATCGCGGGTCAATCTATCCCAGATGGTGGATCACTTTCAGGGGGTTACTCCAAAGGGCGGGGATAAGAAGCTCGTGGCAACGAGGATAAGAACGCTTTTATCGCTATTGGGGCGAACTGGCGTGGCTGGCTGACGATCGGGTCAGAGCGAAAATTAATCTGCGAGCCGGGCTTCGAGGATATGCCGCTGGATCTTGCCGCTGGTCGATCTGGGAAAATCCTCGAACGCGATGAAGCGAATTTCGCGTGGTCGCTTATAGCCAGCGAGGCTTTCGCGGCACAAGTTCAGCAGCGCCTCGGCATCCGGCCCGTCATCGTCACAGGCGACAAAGGCCACCGGGCTTTCCCCCCATTTCGCGTCGAAGGCCCTTACCACGGCGGCATCGATCACATCGGGATGAGAAAGAAGCACACGTTCGATTTCCGCCGGATAGACGTTTTCACCTCCGGTCTTGATCAGGTATTTCGCCCGATCCACAAAGTCGACGGTGCCGTCCGCATTGCGCCGGAACAGATCGCCCATGTGGAAAAAGCCGTTGCGAAAGTCACGGGCATTGGTGTCGTCGGCGTTCCAGTACCCGGAAAACAGCGTCGGACCCCGAAGCGCCATTTCGCCCGGCGTTCCATCGGGGACTTCGCGGTCGTCGGGATCGACCAGCCGCACCTCGCAAAAGGCGCTGATGCGCTTGGACAGCCGGTCCGGGGTCACACCCGGCGCGATCAGATCGGCGGTTCCCGGCGGCAGGCCGGTTTCGGTCGCCCCGAAGGAATTCAGATAGGGCGTGTCCAGAAGACCGGTCAGTTCCGCGATCTGATGCGGCGGCACCAGATCAGCCATTGCGCCGCAAACCTTGATCCCCTTCAGCGGCAAAGGGTTGGCGTGCCGTTCGTTAATAAAAGCCTCCAGTGCCCCGGGCATCATCACGAACCAGCCGATCCTGTGGCGTGACAGCGCCTCGTTGATGACGGCGGGCTGCAGCCCGTCCACCATCACCACGGTCCCACCCCGCAGGATCGTTGCCAGCGCATGATCGGTGGAGGCCATGTGGAACATCGGCGCCCAGGCGATGAACCCGTCGCCGGGATCCAGCGCCAGCTGGGCCGCAAAAACCATGGATCGGGCGATATGCGCGCGGTGGCTGATATGCGCCCCCTTGGGCAGGCCCGTGGTCCCCGAGGTATAGAGGATCGTCAGACCGGCCTCGGGGTCGTCAACCATGGTTCCGGTGCGCGGGTCCGGCTCGACCCCGGCAATGGCCGTTTCCAGGTCTGGCCCGACGGTTAGACAGGGTGTCGACGCGACGGCGCGGTAAGCTTCTGAAAGTTCCGGTTCGACAACCGCGAGAACCGGCTCGACCAGATCGATGCAGTGCCGCAGTTCATCGGGGGCAAGCCGCCAGTTCAGACAGGCGACGATCGCGCCGATTCCCGCTGCTGCAAGTTCGACCTCCAGGTATTCTGAGCGGTTATGCGACAGGATCGCGATCCTGTCTCCGGGCGCCACGCCTCGTGCCAGAAAGACAGCCGCCAGACGATCGACCCGCTCCAGCAGTTCTGCATAGGTCAGTTTCCTGCTGCCGTCCTCGATGGCGAGGGCGCGGGCGCAGTCATGTGCGCGGGTTCGAAAGATCGAATACAGATCAGCGCGCCCCGCGCGGATGACGCCGGTCAGCATAGTTTCCCCCTTGCCCGAGCCTCGGTTCAGAGATCCTGCGCCAGGCGCACGCCCTCATCAATGGCGCGCAGCGCATCCAGTTCGGCGGCCTCCTTTGCCCCGCCGATCATCGTAACCAGGACGCCGCGCGCTACAACCTCTTTGGCCAGGGCCCGTTCCGGTTCCTGACCGGTGCACAGCACAATTGTATCGGCTGCGATGACCGTCGGGTTTCCGTCCGCGACGATGTGCAGCCCCGCATCGTCGATATGTTCATAGGTCACCCCGCCCATTGCCTCGACCCCATGTTTGCGCAGCGCGTTGCGCAGGATCCACCCTGTCGAAACACCAAGCCCCGCGCCCGGTTTAGCGGTCTTGCGCTGCAGCATGACGACCTTGCGGCGCGACGGCTTCGGTGCCAGAGGGTCGCCCGCCAGGGCACCCGAGGAGACAAATTCGGGGTCCACTCCCCAGGTTTCGCAAAAGACGTCGGAATTCGCGGTCTCGGCGGGTTTGGTCACTAGGAACTCGGCCACATCATGACCGATGCCCCCCGCCCCCATCACCACGACACGGTCGCCCGCCTCGCGGTCACCGGACAGAATTTCGGCGTAGGTCGCGACGCTGGGATGGTCGATACCCGGCAGGTCGGGAATGCGCGGCGTGACCCCGGTGGCGATGACCACATGGTCAAATCCCTCAAGATCGCTCGCCTCTGCCCGCTGTCCCAGACGCTGCGTGACCCCGTGTTTCTGCATCTGACCGGCATAATACCGCAGGGTTTCGTCGAATTCGTCCTTGCCTGGTGCGGCGCGGGCCAGATTCAGCTGACCGCCCAATTTGTCCTGCGCTTCGAACAGGGTGACATCGTGGCCCAGCCGTGCCGCCTCGGCGGCTGTGGCCATGCCCGCGGCACCACCGCCAACGACGGCCACTTTCTTTGGCGTGTCGGTTGGCGTATCCCGGAATTCCGTTTCACGCCCGGCCCTTGGATTGACCAGACATCCGACCGGCCGGTCCGAAAAAATGAAATCCAGGCAGGCCTGGTTGCAGGCAATGCAGGTGTTGATCTCGTCTGCGCGGCCCTCGCGCGTCTTTTTCACGAAATGCGGATCGGCCAGAAACGGGCGCGCCATCGAGATCATGTCCGCATCGCCAGAGGCAAGTATGTCTTCTGCAAGCTGGGGTGTGTTGATCCGGTTCGAGGCGACTACCGGGATCGACACCGCCGCTTTGACGTTGGCTGCCGCCTTGCGCCAGGCACCGCGCGGCACCGGGTAGGCGATCGTCGGCACGCGGGCCTCATGCCAGCCGATGCCGGTGTTCAGGATATCCGCACCCGCAGCCTCGATCTTGCGGGCCAGTGCGGCAATTTCATCGGCGGGCGCGCCGCCCTCGACCAGATCGGCCGCCGAAATCCGGTAGATGACCAGAAAGTCGGGGCCGCAACGTTCGCGCACCGCGCGCACGATATCGACCGGGAATCGGTGGCGGTTCGCGGCGCTGCCGCCCCAGTCGTCTTGGCGCTTGTTGGTGTGGGTGACGGTGAATTCGTTGATCAGGTATCCCTCGGACCCCATGATCTCGACGCCATCAAAGCCTGCGGCCAGCGCATTGGCGGCCGCCACGGCAAAATCCTCGATGGTACGGAGAATGTCGGCTTCGGTCATTTCACGCGGGATGAAACGGTTGATCGGGGCGCGGATCGGCGACGGGGCCACACACCCTTCGATCTTGGCATAGCGCCCGGCGTGGAGGAGTTGCGCGCAGATCAGGCTGCCTTCGGCCTGCACCGCCTCGCAGATCGGGCGCAGGTCAAGCGCTTCTTCCGGGTCATCGATTCTCGGACCTTCTGGATCGAATATGCCCTCGGCATTGGGCGAAAACCCGCCGGTGACCAGAATCGCCGCCTCCCCCCGCGCCCGCTCAGAGTAAAAAGCGATCTGTTTAGCTATGCCGTCAGGCTCGGTTTCCAACCGCGTGTGCATCGACCCCATGATGACACGATTTCGCAATGTATGCTGGCCTGCGCGGATGGGCGAGAGCATGGTTTCAAAGCTTCCATCTGGTCTATTTTTCACTTTGGTTCTCCTCCTCAAAACTGCACTTGATATACATTCTAACATTTGTTAGATTTTTGGAAAGAAGATTTTCGCTCACGAGGAGGAGCACCGATGCAATTCCAGCCTACAGACGATCAGAAGGCGTTTCGCGAGACCGCAAAGCGCTTCGCAACTGAAAGGCTTTCGCCCACATATCAAGAACGCGCCAGCGGCCATACATTCGACCGTGCGCTGATCAAGGAGATGGGCGCACTGGGGCTGATCGGGGCCGATCTGCCCGAGGAATTCGGGGGTCTCGGCGAAAGCTCTGTCACGTCAGGGCTGATCGTCGAAGAGATCGCCTATGCCGATTTCAACGCAAGTTACGTGCAGCTTCTGGGCTCTCTCATGGGCGGAATGGTTGCCAAACATGCCTCCAAGGACATCGCGTCGGAATGGGTGCCCAAGGTTGTTTCGGGTGATGCGGTCATTGGCCTGGGCCTGACAGAGCCGCGCGGCGGTTCGGATGCGGCGAACCTGATTCTGAGGGCCGAGAAATCCGGCAACGGCTGGCGGCTGAACGGTGAAAAGACATCCATGAGTTTTGCCAGTCAGGCGGATGCGGCGGTCGTCTTTGCCCGTACCGGCGATCCTGACGGCGGCTCACGCGGGGTCAGCGCCTTTTTCGTCGATCTGAACCAGGAAGGCATCAAGCGCACCCATTTTGACGACATCGGCACCAAGCCTGTCGGGCGCGGCTCGGTTTTCTTTGACGATGTTTTCGTGCCGGCTGAAAACATGATGGCGGAACAGGACCGTGCCTTTGGCACGATCATGGCGGGCTTCGACTATTCCCGCGCACTGATCGGGCTGGAGTGCCTGGGGGCCGCGCAAGCGTCGGTGGATGAAACCTGGGCCTACGTTCAGGAGCGCGAGGCATTCGGAGCCCCGATCGTGCAGTATCAGGGTGTCAGCTTTCCCTTGGCCGAGGCCGAGACCCAACTGACCATGATGCGCCAGCTTTGCTATTACACGCTGGACCTGCGCGACCGTGGCCTGCCCCACACCTCTCAGGCCGCCATGTGCAAATGGTACCTGCCCAAAACCGCCTGCGAGATCCTGCACCAGTGCCTGATCCTGCACGGACATTACGGCTACACCACCGACCTGCCCCACCACCAGCGCTACAACGATGTGCTCGGCTTGCAGATCGGTGACGGCACCGCGCAGATCCAGAAGCTGGTGATCGCCCGCGAGAAGGTCGGTCGCATGGCGCTGCAGTATGACAAGAAGGCGAAGGGAGCCTCGAAATGAGCGACCCCATCCTCGTCACTTCCGAGGGCAACACCGGCATCATCGAACTGGCCCGCCCCGAGAAATTCAATTGCCTGTCACTTGAGGTGCATGAGCGTATTTCTGTCGCGCGTGCGGAATTCGAGGCGAACCCCGCTATTCGGGCGATCCTCATCCGGGCGCAGGGCAAGCACTTTTGCACCGGTGCCGATCTGGTGGAAGTGAAAGGTAAATTGAACGATCCCGCCGCGCTGGACCATTTCATCGCCTTTGGCATGAAAAACCTGCGTGCGCTCGAAACCTCCTCCCTCCCTGTCGTAGTCGCAGTGCAGGGGTTGTGTCTGGCCGGCGGGATCGAACTGATGCTGGCCTGCGACGTGTGCTTTGCGGCCGAAAGCGCCCAGTTTGGCGATCAGCATGCGCAATTCGGGCTGATTCCCGGTTGGGGTGGCTCGCAGCGGCTGACGCGGTTGATGGGGCAGCGCCGGGCGCTCGACCTGATGTTCTCGGCCCGCTGGCTCAAGTCGGACGAGGCCAAAGAGGCCGGCCTGGTCAACTACATCGTGCCGGATGCGGACCTGCACAAGATCTCGCTGGAATACTGCCAGAAGATCGCCACCCGCTCGCGTCCCGGCATCGCCGAGATGAAGCGGTTGGCGCGCGAAGGTGCGGACCTTGGTATCGACCAGCAGATGCGGCTTGAGCGCGATGCCGCGGTGCGTGCACTGCCCAGCGATGACGTGGCCGAGGGCCTCGACGCATTCGAGAACCGGCGCGCCCCCGAATTCAAGGCCTGAGGACGAAACATGGATTTCATTTTGAACGACGAACAACGCCAGATTTACGAGTATGGCGGCCAGCTGGCGCAGAAATACGACAATGCGTATTGGCTGGACCACGCGCGCAGGCATGAGTTCCCGCACGAGATGTTCAAGCAGATTGCCGATGACGGTTTCCTGGGCATCATGGTGCCCGAGGAATTCGGCGGCGCGGGCCTTGGTATGACTGAAATGGCCCTGTTCATGGAGGGCACCGCCAATCACGGCATTCCGCTTTTGATGATGGTGGTCGGGCCGACCATGTCGCTGGCCCATATCGCCAGCCACGGGAGCGAGTTCCACAAGAAAGAACTGCTGCCGGCCGCCTGCCGCGGTGATATCCAGTTCTGTTTCGCGATCACCGAACCGGGGGCCGGGTCGAACACGATGAAGGCCACTACGCTGGCCAAGCGTCGAGGCAACCGGTTCAGCCTGTCGGGCGAAAAGACCTTCATCACCGGGGCCGAAGTGGCCGACTACTGCCTCGTGGTGGCGCGGACCAAACCGCATACCGAGGTCAGCCGCAAGACCGACGGCTTTACCCTGTTCGCCGTGGATCTGAAGAAAAAAGGCGTCCACAAGCAGCGGGTGAAGATCTCGATCCCCCTGCCCGAGGAGCAGTGGACACTGTTCTTCGACGATGTGGATCTCGGCCCCGAGGATGTGGTCGGCGAGGTGGACGAAGGGTTCTCGATCCTGTTCGACAGCCTCAACCCCGAGCGTATTATCCTGGCCGCCTTGTGCTGCGGCATCGGCCGGTTCGCCCTGAACAAGGGCGTGGCCTATGCCTCCGAGCGCAATGTGTTCGGCCAACCCATCGGTGCGCACCAGGGCGTGCAGCATCCGATGGCCAAGGCGCATACGGCAGTCGAAATGGCCAGTCTGATGACCCGGCGCGCGGCATGGGAGTTCGACAACAAGCTGCCTGCCGGTGCGTCGTCGAACATGGCGAAATATGCCGCCGCCGAAGCCGGGATCGAAGCGGTCGACGCGGCGCTTCAGGCGCATGGTGGATCGGGCTTTACCGAAGATACGGGACTTTACGAAATGTACCCGCTGGTCCGCCTGCTGCGCACAGCGCCGGTGAACCGCGAACTGTGCCTGAGCTTTATCGGCGAAAAGGTCATGGGCCTGCCACGATCCTATTGATCGCCACGGCTAGGAACGGAGAACGACATGCAATTTGGAATGCGCTTCCGGCGGGAAGATGCCGCCGACAAGGTAAATGATCGCTTCTGGCACGCGATCGAGGGCACGCCGCTCGACGAGGTGCGCCGTATTCAGGAAGAGCGACTGCGCGATCAGATGGCCTATCTCAAGGCAAACTCGACTTTCTATCAGGAGAAGTTCGCGAAAGCCGGTGTGGAATTCGACGATATCCGCACCATCGAAGACCTGCAGAAACTGCCCTATACCTACAAGACCGAGATCCGCGAAAGCCTGGCCGCCGATCCGCCGTTCGGCAAACACCGCGCCGCGCCCATGTACGAGATCATCCAAATGCAGGCATCGTCGGGCACGACCGGCAGCCCCTCATATGTGGCCCTGACCGAATCCGACGCCGAAATGTGGCACGAGATGACGGCACGCTGTTTCTTTGCCAATGGCGTGCGGCCGGGCGACATGGTGCTGCACGCGTTTTCGCTCGCCAAGGGCTTTGTCGGCGGCATCCCCGTGATGCAGGGATTGCAGTACATGGGCACGATCGATGTCCCGGTGGGCGCCGATGGCGGTGCGGAACGGCTGCTGCGCGCCTGCGCCGACACCCGCACGCGTTGCGTGGTCGGCGCCCCGAACTTTGTGCTGCACCTGGCCGAAAAGGCTCCCGAGGTACTTGGCTGCAAGGCCAGCGAACTGGGTATCGAGCGCGTGATCGTCGGCGGCGAACCCGGCGGCGGCATTCCCGCAATTCGGGCAAAGATCGAAAAGGCCTGGGGTGCGAAATGCACCGAGATGCTGGGCGGCACCGATCTGGGCGTGACATACTGGGCCGAGTGCGACGCCCAGTCGGGTATGCACATGGTCAACATGGATTATGTCCTGACCGAGCTGCTCGACCCGGAGAGCGGCAGGATCATTCCCTGGAAAAAAGGCGCAGAAGGCGAGATGGTCTATACCGCGCTCGGCCGCCAGGCGAGCCCGCTCGTGCGGTTCCGGTCAGGCGATTATATCGAAGTGATCGATACCGAATGCTCCTGCGGCCGCACCGGACCGAAGATCCGCTGCACCGGCCGCACCGACGACATGCTGATCGTGCGCGGGGCCAATGTCTTCCCGTCGGCGATCAACAGCATCGTTACCGAAATGGTGCCGGACACCAACGGCGTCATGCGCATCGTGGCCGATTTCGAGGGCCATACCACGCAGGGCGCGCTGACGGTGATTGTCGAACGGGGCCCCGATCGCGATCCGGCCGATGACGTCACCCTCAAAAAGAAAATTGAGCAGCGGCTTCGCGACTCCTTGGTCTTCAAGGCCGACGTTCACCTGGTTGCGGCCGACACTTTCGAAAAACCTGGCGCCGCTAAGGTCGCCTTCGTTCTCAGGAAATATCCAGACCTGCCATGACTAGAATGAAATCCCTTCTCGACAGCGGGTCGGACGACTTCCGCGCCAACGACGTGTCTTACCGCGAAAAGGTCGATGAACTACATGCCCTCCGGCTCTTACAGCGCGTCGGCGGCCCCGAAATGGCGCGCAAACGTCATGTGGACAAAGGCAAAATCCTGCCGCGCGAACGGATCGAACGGCTGATCGACCCGGGCACACCATTTCTGGAACTCGGCGAGTTGGCCGGACTGAATATGCACAAGGGAGTTCCACCCGGCGCCGGCATCATTACCGGTATTGGCGTGATCGAAGGCCGTCAGTGCATGATCATCGCCAATGATGCCACCGTAAAGGGCGGCACCTATTTCGGGATCACCTGCCGCAAACACGTCCGGGCACAGAAAATTGCCTGGAAAAACCGCCTGCCCGTCATCACCCTCGTGGACTCCGGCGGTGCCTTCCTGCCCGACCAGGCCAACCTTTTCCCCGACGAAGGCCAGTTCGGCTCCATCTTTCACCAACAGATCGGCATGTCTGGCGATGGTGTGCCGCAAATCGCCGTGGTCATGGGGCCCTGCACCGCGGGTGGTGCCTATATCCCCGCGCTCTGTGACGAAGTGGTGATCGTGCGCGGTCAGGGCTTTATGTATCTGGGCGGACCGGAATTGACCTTTGCCGCAACCGGCGAAAAGGTCGAAGCCGAAGAACTGGGTGGCGGCAAGATGCATTCGTCCGTTTCCGGTGTGACCGACCATTTGGCCGAAGATGACGCCCACGCTCTGGCCATCACGCGCGAAATTGTCAGCCATCTTGGCGAAAAACCCCAACCCCGCAAGACGCCCGAAACGCCCCGTGCGCCCGCCTACCCGGTCGAAGAGATTTATGGGCTCATCAGCCGCGACCCCAAGGTGCCGACCGACAACCGCGAAATCGTGGCTCGGTTGGTCGATGAGAGCGATTTTCACGAATTCAAGCCGCTTTATGGCGACACGATCATGACCGGCTGGGGGCGCATCCACGGCCACGAGGTCGGGATCATCGCCAATACAGGCGTGCTTTTCGTCGAAGCCGCGCTGAAGGCGACGCATTTCATCAATCTCTGCGTCCAGCGTGATATTCCGCTGCTGTTCCTGGCCGATGTGAACGGCTTCATGGTGGGCCGCGAGGTCGAGCAGATGGGCATTGCCAAGGCTGGCGCCAAGATGATCACGGCCATGTCTTCGGCCCGGGTGCCGAAATTCACAATCATCACCGGTGGCTCTTACGGGGCCGGATACCTGGCGATGCTGGGCCGCCCGTTCCAGCCGGACGCAATGTTCGCCTGGCCGACGGGACGGTCGGCAATCATGGGGCCGGAACAGGCCGCCAGCGTGCTGGCTCAGGTCCGCGCGCAGATCAACGAACGCGAAGGCAAAAGCTGGACCCCCGAGGAGGAGGAAGCCTTCAAGGCACCGATCCGCAAGGAATACGAAGATTTTCAGGGAGCCTATAATTTTGCTTCCAATCTTTGGATCGACAGCGTGATCGAGCCCTGTGAGACCCGTGACGTCATGGCGCTGATGCTGGATGTGACATCGCGCAGACCCAAGGTCGATACCAACTTCGGCGTGTTCAGGATGTGAGGAGCGAACCGTGAAAATCAAAACGCTTCTGATCGCCAACCGCGGCGAAATTGCCTGCCGGATCGCGCGCACCGCGCGGGCCAGCGGTATCACCCCTGTCGGCGTGCATTCGCAGGCCGATGCCAATGCCCTGCATGTCCGCGAGATCGGCAAATCTGTCTGTATCGGTGCCGGGCCTGCATCCGAGAGCTATCTGAAAATCGACGCGGTGATTGCCGCTGCGCAATCAGTGGGCGCGGATGCGATCCATCCCGGTTATGGCTTTCTGGCCGAAAACCCCGATTTTGCTCGTTCGGTCGAAGCCGCCGGCATGATCTTCATGGGGCCGACGCCGGAAACGCTTGAACGTTTCGGCGACAAGGCCAGCGCCAAAGAGGCCGCCGTGGCGGCCAGCGTCCCGGTGATTTCGGGCGCCGAAGGTGCGCGGTCCGATCCCGAGCAGATTGCCGAGGAGGTGCGCCAAATGGGCCTGCCGGTGCTGCTCAAGGCGGTCGGCGGCGGTGGTGGGCGCGGACAACGGCTCGTCACTGACGAGACCACGCTGGTCGAGGACATCGAAGGCGCGCTGCGCGAAGCAAAATCCACCTTCGGCTCCGAAGGGCTGCTGTTGGAGCGTTTCCTGCCCGAGGCGCGCCATGTTGAAGTGCAGATCGCAGGTGACGGCAAGGGCCATGTGGTGCATCTGTTCGAACGCGATTGCACGCTTCAGCGCCGCCACCAGAAGGTCATCGAGGAAGCCCCGGCCTGGGGTCTGCCCCGAACGCTTCTGGACGACATCGCACGCGACGCGGTGCGCTTGGGCGAAACGCTGGACTATCGCGGGCTGGGCACGGTCGAATTTCTGGTCGCGGGTGGCGAGTATTTCTTCCTTGAGGTGAACCCGCGCATTCAGGTGGAACATCCCGTCACCGAAGCGATCACCGGGCTGGACCTTGTCGCGCTTCACCTGCGGATTGCCGAAGGCGCGGGCCTTGGACTGGTGCAGGACGATCTGACGATCAACGGCCACGCGGTCGAGGCGCGGCTTTACGCCGAAGATCCGGCGATGCAATTCGCCCCGTCGACGGGCACGCTCTCCACGCTCAGCCTGCCATCGGGCCTGCGCATCGACAGCGGCGTCGAAGAAGGCGATGCCGTCACGCCCTACTACGACCCGATGATCGCCAAGCTGATCGTGCACGCGCCCGACCGGGAAACCGCATTGGCACGTCTGGCCACGGCGCTTGATCATGTCGCGGTCGAAGGTGTCGAGACCAATCGCGCCTTTCTAACGGCGCTGGCGCGAAACCATGAATTCGAACGGATGCAGGTGCATACCCGCTGGATCGACGGCAGGCTGGATGAGCTGACACAGGCACCCGGCCTGACCCGCCCAGATCTGTGGAAGGCGACCGCTGCCATTCTCTTCGTGACCCAGTCGCGCAGCGACACAGACGCCAATCCCTGGACCAACCGTGATGCCTTTACCGGCTGGCGGCTTGGACTGGGCGGCGATGCGATTGAAGCGGGGCAGCGCGTGACGCTTACCGATTCTGACGAGGTATCCGAAGAACTGCGCGTCAGTCCAGTCAAACCGGGTGCCAAGTACACCATCCATTCGGAGAAAGGCGAGGCGCTGATACTGTCGGCACGTGAACTGACCCCGGGCCGTTGGCGTGTCGGCGAAGGCGACACCGTCCATCTGATCGACGCGCGCCTGCACGCGGGCGTGATCGAACTGGATACGCCCGAAGGCCGCCTGGTCTTTCGGCCCGCCGCGCCCCTTGCCTTTGCCGGCGGCGATGCCGCGGCGGATCGCGCCGTGACCTCTCCGCTGACCGGCATGATTGTCGAAATCAAGGTCTCCGATGGTCAGAGCGTGGCCGAAGGCGACGTGGTCGCGGTCATGGAATCCATGAAACTCGAAATCTCGATCCGGGCGGCCGCGGCCGGGATCGCCAGCAATATATCCGTCTCGAATGGGGACATGGTCGATCGCGGCCAGGTCATCGCCGAGATCCTGCCATCCGAGGAGTGATGAAATGAGCGACTTTCCCAAATTCGTAGAATTTCGTGAAGAAGGCCCGCGTGAGGGTTTTCAGATCGAAAAGAAGATTTACCCGATCGAAGAGCGGATCGAACTGATCGACATGCTCAGCGAAACCGGCTTGAAACGCATTCAGGTCGGCAGCTTTGTCAGCCCGAAATACGTTCCTCAGATGGCGGACACCGGCGAGTTGTTCCAGCGTATCAAGCGCAAACCGGGCGTGAACTACACATCGCTGTGGCTGAACGACAAAGGGTTTCGCAAGGCCCTGACCGCGCATGAGGTCGATATCGACCCGCGTCTGCTGTTCTATCCTTCCGAAGCATTCGCCCAATCGAACAACAATTGTTCCTCGGCCGAGATGCGGGAAAAACAACGTGACTGGGTCCGTCTTTACAAGGAAGAGGGATATACCGTCGACGCGGCCTATGTGATGACCGCTTTCGGCTGCAACCTCGAGGGCCCCATCCCCCAAGAACGCATCTTGGACGATTTCCGCTTTATCCTTCAGCTATGCGAAGAAGAGAACATCCCCGTGCCGATCCTCGTGGTCGCCGACACCATGGGTTGGGGAAACCCCGAGGCGGTCAAACGGATGATCGGCGCCCTGCGCGAATTGGCGCCCGAGGCGCGCATCGGTATGCACATCCATGACACACGTGGGCTGGGGATCGCCAACGTTTATGCGGCCCTGTCGATGGGCGTGGACATGTTCGAAAGCTCCGTCGCCGGTCTTGGCGGCTGTCCTTTCGCGGGCCACGGCCACGCGCGCGCCGCAGGAAATGTCTGCACCGAGGATGCAGTGTTCCTGTGTCACGAGCTCGGCATCGAAACCGGCATTGATCTGGACAAGCTGATCGCAGCGGCGGTCAAAGCAGAAGAGATCATCGGTGTGCCGCTCATGGGCCGGGTCATGCACACCGGCGGGTTGGACAAATACCGCAAGTCACTCTGAGGGAGCAAGAAGATGACAAAAGCACTTGACGGAAAGGTCGTTCTGGTCACCGGGGCCGGCGGTGGGATCGGGCGTGATATCGCCTTGATGGCAGCTACCGAAGGCGCCGCCGTGGTGGTCAATGATCTGGGCGCATCCCTGAAAGGCACCGGTCAGACAGAAACTGCGGCGCAGAAAGTCGTCGAAGAGATCAGGGCCGCTGGGGGCGATGCCATTGCCGATGGCGGCTCTGTCACCGATCCCGATGCCGCGCGCGCGATGATCGAAGCCGGGGTCAAGGAATTCGGTCGCATCGACGCGGTGGTAAACAACGCCGGCATTCTGCGCGACGGTTACTTCCACAAGATGACCTATGAGGATTTCGACGCGGTGGTGAAGGTCCATCTTTATGGTGCCTTCAATACCAGCCGCGCGGCCGCCGACTATTTCCGCGAACAGGAAAGCGGCGCGCTCGTGCACATGACCTCGACCTCGGGGCTGATCGGCAATTTTGCCCAGGCGAACTACTCTGCCGCGAAGCTGGGCATCGCGGCCTTCTCAAAATCTGTTGCGCTTGATCTCAAGCGCTGGAACGTGCGGTCAAACTGCATCGCGCCCTTCGCCTGGAGCCGGATGATCTCGTCGATCAAGACAGACACCCCGGAACAGGTGGCACGGGTCGAAAAGATCAAGGAGATGACACCGGCCAAGGTTGCACCGATGGCCTGTTTCCTGATGAGCGACCGCGCGGCTGACGTGTCAGGACAGATCTTTGCGGTTCGCAAGAACGAGATCTTCCTGTTCAACCAGCCCCGCCCGGTGCGGTCGGTTCATTCCGGTGATGGCTGGACCGCCGATGAAATCGCCGATCGCGCCATTCCCGCGCTCAAATCGCAGTTCACGCCGCTCGAAGTTTCGGCGGATGTCTTTTCATGGGATCCGGTCTAATGGGAAAACGCAAAGAAAAAATCAGCTCCAGCATTGCCTGGAGCACCCCTGACAAGATCAGCGTGCGTGGCCTCGACCTGCCCAACGAGATCCTGGGCCACATGAACCTCGGCGATCTGGCGTTCCTGCAACTGACGGGCCGCAAGGCCACACCCGAGGAAAGCCGGGTGTTCAACGCCATCGTCATTACCCTGGTCGAACATGGTATCACGCCCTCGGCCCTGGCGGCGCGGATGACCTATATGGGGGCGCCGGAATCGCTTCAGGCGGCTGTGGCGGCTGGCTTGTGTGGGCTGGGCACCGTCTTTGTCGGTTCTATGGAAGGTGCCTCGAAAATGCTTTACGAGGCACTGCCACAGGACAAGTTGGGCACCGGTGTCGATCTGGATGCGCTGGCCGTCGAGACGGTAGAAAAATTCCGCGCCCGCAAGATGATCGTGCCGGGGCTCGGACATCCGGTGCACAAACCGGTCGATCCGCGCACCCCGCGCCTGTTCCAGATCGCTGCCGAGAACGGCAAGTCCGGTGAATACATCGAGTTGATCCAGAAAATTCAGGCCGTTGCCGAAGAAAAATCGGGTAAGATGCTGCCGATTAACGCCACTGGTGCGATCGGAGCGATCTGCTGTGAATTCGGCTTTCCCTGGAAGATCGTGCGGGGCTTTGGCGTCATGGCGCGCGCCATCGGCCTGGTCGGTCATATCCTCGAAGAGAGCGAAAACCCGATCTCCTATGAATTGTGGCAGCGCGCCGAAGAGGAAATCCTCGAAACCTCCGGCCCGGGAGCGGCTTGAACGATGCAGACGTCAGCCCCAGACACTCACACCGATCTGCGCGATGCCTTGCGCGCACTTTGCGCGCAGTTTCCGCCAGAGTATCATCGCAAGTTCGGCGAAGACGAAACCTACCCCGAGGAATTCGTCGATGCGCTGACCCGCGAGGGCTGGCTTGCCGCGATGATCCCAGAGGAATACGGTGGCTCGGGTCTGGGGTTGACCGAAGCCTCGATCATCATGGAGGAGGTGAACCGCTGCGGCGGAAACGCGGGCCATTGCCACGGGCAGATGTATAACATGGGCACGCTGCTGCGGCATGGTTCGGATGAGCAAAAGCAGACATACCTGCCCGGTATTGCCAGCGGCGCGTTGCGCCTGCAATCCATGGCCGTGACCGAACCGACAACCGGGACCGACACCACCAAACTGAAGACCATCGCAGTCAAGAAGGGTGACCGGTATGAGATCAATGGCCAGAAGGTCTGGATCAGCCGTATCCAGCATTCTGACCTGATGATCTTGCTGGCCCGCACTACGCCGCTGAGCGAGGTCAAGAAAAAGTCGCAGGGCCTGTCGATCTTTATGGTCGATCTGAAAGAGGCAATCGGCAACGGGATGGAGGTCCGCCCCATCGCCAACATGCCCGGCCACGAAACCAATGAAGTGTTTTTCGACAACCTGGAAATCCCCGCCGAGAACCTGATCGGCACCGAGGGGCGCGGGTTTTACCATATTCTTGACGGGCTGAACGCCGAACGGACCCTGATTGCGGCGGAATGCATCGGTGATGGATACTGGTTCGTTGACAAGGCCCGCGCCTATGCCGGCGACCGCGTGGTCTTTGACCGTCCCATCGGCCAGAACCAAGGTGTGCAATTCCCTATCGCCAGGTCCTATGTGAACATCGAGGCCGCCAATCTGATGCGCTTTGAAGCCTGCAGGCGGTTCGATGCCGGACTGGATTGTGGTGCACAGGCGAACATGGCCAAGCTGCTGGCTTCGGAAGCCAGCTGGGAAGCGGCCAATGCCTGCATCCAGACCCACGGCGGCTTCGGTTTCGCACGGGAGTACGATGTTGAGCGCAAGTTTCGCGAGGCGCGCCTCTATCAGGTCGCCCCGATCTCGACCAACCTGATCCTCTCCTATGTCGGCGAACATATCCTCGGCATGCCCCGATCCTTCTGAGGCCAGAAACATGGGTGAGATCGACCTTGACGCGCTGGCGCCCTGGCTGGGACGCACCGAGACCAAGGAAGATGTTCTGACGCAGGGGCTGATCGACAAATTCCGCGCCACGCTCGGTCCGCATCTTTGGGACGAAGCCGGCGATGTCCCGCTGGGGGTTCATTGGTGCCTTGCCCTTGATACCGTGCCAGCTGCCGCCCTGTCAGAAGACGGCCACGCCGCGAGGGGTGGATTTCTGCCCCCTGTTCTGCTGCCCGCCCGCATGTGGGCTGGCGGCGATGTTACGCATATCGCGCCGCTGAAAATCGGCGAAACCATCACCCGACGCTCTTCGATCAGGAATATTGTGGCCAAGCAGGGCCGTAGTGGACCATTGGTCTTTGTGACCGTCGAACATGAGTATCTGAGTGGCAACCGGCTTTGTATCCGGGAGCAGCAAACGATCGTTTATCGTGAGATTTCCACCCCCCGCACGGGCGAGAGCGCAGCTGACGCGGGTGACCCCAACACGCTTAGATCGACGCTGACACCGGATCCTGTTCTTCTGTTTCGCTATTCGGCGCTGACGTTCAATGCCCATCGCATTCACTATGATTACGTCTACGCCACCGAAACCGAAGCCTATTCCGGACTTGTTGTGCATGGCCCATTGCAGGCCACGCTGCTTCTGAATCTGGCGGCGGGTGCGTTGAAAACATCGCCCCACCGGTTTTCGTTCCGTGGCCTCGCGCCACTCACCCTGCCCTGCGAATTGCAACTGCACAATGAAGGGACCGGCACCTCCGGGACAGTCTGGTGTCAGGATCAAAAAGGTCTTCGAAGCTTTTCCGCAGAGTACGCGGCCGTCTGATCGGTCTTCTTCGGTAGCGAATTCAGTTGTTGACCAATTTTTCTAACATCTGTTAGGCTTCGCGGAGAGACTTGGTAAATAAACCAGGCAAACCTCTGAATTTAGAGGTGGGAGGAGGAACAATGCGAGGAAAACTCGTAACCAACGAAAAACCGTGCGGTCAGGCTATGCGCGCCTCCATGAGGTGTGGGGCAAAAGCACGGGCCGCAACATGACCACGAATAACGGGCACGTATCCTCACCGCTTGCGGTGCGTGGTGCAACTTTGAAATTTGGCGGTGTGACCGCGCTCGACGATGTGAGCATTTCTGTGGCCGACGATGAATTGCTTGCAATTATCGGACCGAACGGAGCCGGAAAAACATCACTTCTAAACGTGACTGCGGGCTTCTACCGTCCGCAGAAGGGCCGTGTCGAATTGTCCGGGCAGGACGTGACCGGCCTGCGTGTTGACCAGATCGCCCGGCGCGGTCTGGCGCGGACGTTTCAGGGCACCCATCTTTTTGCCGGGCAGACGGTGGTGGAAAACATTATGATCGGCCGCCACATGCTGATGAAATCGAATGTAGTCCAGGCTTTTTTCCAGTTCGGTCCCGTGATGCGCGAGGAATCGGAACATCGTGAAGCCGCAGAGGAGATCATCGATTTTCTCGAGATCGAGGCAATCCGCAACCGGCCCGTGGGCACGTTGGGGTATGGGTTGCGCAAGCGTGTCGATCTGGGCCGTGCATTGGCGCAGGAACCGTCGATCCTGCTGATGGATGAACCGATGGCCGGCATGAACTCGGAGGAAAAAGAAGACCTGGCGCGCTTCATTCTCGATGTGCGCGAGGCGCGCAAGATTCCGGTAGTTCTGGTGGAGCACGACATGGGCGTCGTGATGGACCTTGCCGACCGGATCGTGGTGCTGGATTTCGGGCGGGTCATCGCTGAAGGCACCCCGGAAGAAATCCAGAAGGACCCGGCTGTCATAAAGGCATATCTGGGGTAGCGGCATGGTCAAACAACGGACAGCAATGGTCTTTTCGGACCCAGCAGTGACACATAGCGAAACCCTGCCGCAGGTTTTGCTCGCGCGAGCGACATCCACACCGACCAACCTCGCCGAACGGCACAAGCGCCTGGGCATCTGGCGTGAATTCACCTGGGCCGATGTTCTTGACAGGGTTCGCGCCCTGGCTCTCGGGTTGGAGAACCTGGGCTTGTCGGCTGGCGAATCCGTCATGATGATTGGCGAAAACGAACCCGAACATTTCTGGGCTGAATACGCCGTCCAGTCGTTAGGCGGCAAAGTCCTGTCTGTCTATCCGGATCAAAACGCTGAAGAGATTCTGTATCTGGCCGAAGACTCGCAAACGCGGATTTTTCTGGCACAGGATCAGGAGCAGGTCGATAAATGCATCGAGATTGCGGGCAAGTACTCGGGCGCCCTGGCGGTCGTTTACTGGGACGATTCCGGTCTGTGGGGCTATGATCATCCCCTGTTGCATTCGTTTGAAAGTGTGAGCGCGGCCGGGCGTCAGATCCACGCCAAGGAACCCGCCAGATTTGAAGAACACGTAAAACGTGGACGGGCGGACGATACCGCCTTGCTGTCCTATACCTCGGGTACCACGGGAAAACCCAAGGGCGTTGTCATCAGCCATCGCTACCTGTTCGACAATTGCTCGCGGGTGATGGGGGCAATCGAAATCGCGCCGGGCACCGAATACCTGACCTACATTTCGCCGGCCTGGGTCACGGAACAGATTTTCGGCCTGTCGATCGGTTTGATCGCGCCCATGGTCGTCAACTTCCCCGAAGGCCCTGAAGACGTACTGACCAACATTCGCGAACTGGCGGTCGACGCACTGGTGTTCAGCCCGCGCCAGTGGGAAAATCTCGCCTCCATCGTTCAGGCCCGGATGCTGGGGGCGGGTAAAATCCGCAATGCGATGTACAACTGGGGTATGAAGGTCGGCCACGACGTTTATGTGGAGCGGCTGGAGGGGCGTAGCCCCAGCCTTGCCGCACGCCTGCAGCTTCCCTTTGCCGAAGCTCTGGTGCTGCATCACCTGCGCGACAATCTTGGCCTTGGTAAGGCCAAAAACGCAATGAGCGGCGGCGCCCTGATGGCACCTGACGTCTTTCGTATGTTCCACGCGATGGGGGTTAAGCTGCGCAACGTGTATGGCGCGACCGAAATCGGCCTTCTGACCGCGCATGTCGGCGAAAGCTATCAGCTGGAAACCAGCGGCAGCTGGATGCAAAGCAACACGAACTACGGCGAACCGCTGGAATACAGGGTCTCGGACGAAGGGGAGCTTCAGGTGCGTGGCGGATCGGGCTTCGGTGGCTATCACGGCAAGCCCGAAAAGACCGCAGAGGAATTGACCGAAGACGGTTGGTACAAGACCGGTGACGCGGTGTCGATGACCGACGACGGCGAGCTTTTGTTCTTTGACCGTGTCAAGGATATGCGCCGCCTGGCAAATGGGCACAGCTATCCGCCGCAATTCATCGAAACGCGGTTGCGGTATAGCCCCTTCATCAAGGATCTCATGACCTTGGGCGACGAAACCCGGAGCTTCGTCAGCGCGCTTATCAATATCGATATGGAAGTTCTCGGGCGTTGGGCGGAAGAGAACAAGATCAGCTTTTCGACCTACACCGATCTCTCGCAGAAACCCGAAGTTCTGGACCTTATCAAAGGCGAAGTGGCGCGCATCAATGCGCTCCTGCCCGAAGGCTCGCGCGTGGCACGTTTTGCGAATTTTCCCAAGGAACTCGACCCGGATGAAGGCGAGTTGACCCGCAGCCGAAAGCTTCGCCGGGCCTTTCTGGAGGAACGGTATGCCAAGCTCGTCGAGGCGATCTATGCTGGCGATGACGAGACAGATCTCGAAATCGCTGTGACCTATCAGGACGGCCGTCAAGGCGTTCTCAAGACCACGGTTCGCGTGTCGGATGTTGAAAACGCATCGAAGGCTGCCAAGCGGCAGTCCAAATCTTAAAGGAGGTCGGCGACAATGGTCTATTTCATCAATGACATCATTACCGGGGCTTTGATCGGCCTTCTGTATTCGCTGGTGGCCATGGGCTTTGTTGTGATTTACCGCGCCAGCAAGGTGTTCAACTTCGCGCAGGGCGAGCTTGTGATCATCGGCGGGTTCATCGTCTGGTTCACAACGATGCAAGCGGGGCTTAGCCTTTGGTTGTCGATACCCCTTTCGCTGGTTCTGGCCGGGCTGGTCGGGTACGCAATCGAACGGATTTTCCTGACAAAGCTGATCGGTGAATCGGTTTTCTCGATGGTCATGGTCACCGTCGGCCTTTTGATCCTGCTGCGCGGTTTGGTGCTGCTTGTGTTCGGTCCCGCGGTAAGACCCTTCCCGATCATTTTTCCGCTGAAACCCTTGTTCCTCGGCGATATGTTGATCCCGATGAACCTCCTGATAGGTGGGATCATCACCATTGTCGCGGCCGTCGGCCTGTCGTGGTTCTTCAACCGGACCCGGTCCGGCCTCCGTATGACCGCTGTGGCGGAGGACCACGTCGTAGCTTCCTCGATGGGCATTTCGGTGAAAGGCTCGATTGCCGTTGCCTGGGTTCTCGGGGCAATCCTGTCCACAATTGGTGCGATGATCTTTCTCAGCGGCAAATCGCTGACCTTCCTGGCCTCGGATATCGGGTTCGCGGCCCTGCCGGTGGCGCTCTTTGCCGGGCTGGAATCCATCGGCGGGCTTATCCTGGCAGGAATAATCATCGGCATCGCGCAGAGCTTGACCACCAACTACCTTGATCCGTTGATCGGTGGCTCGCTCGGCAGTGTCGTTCCATATATCATAATGCTTGCCATTCTGCTGATCCGGCCGACCGGCCTGTTCGGCTGGCGCACAATCGAACGGGTGTAATCCATGGATCCTTCTGGCGTATTCCCGACAAGCTATCGCAGTGACAGACGTTTGATCCGAACGCGCTGGCAGTTTCTGGCCCTCGTCGTATTCATGGCTCTACTGCTGTTGGCGCCTTACCTGGTGAGCAGCCGTATCATCGCTATCCTGAATATGATGATGATCAGCGCCGTCATCGCCGTCGGGCTTCAGATCTGCACCGGCTATGCGGGCCAGATCAACCTGGGTCAGGCGGCGTTCATGGGGGTCGGCGCCTATACGGCCTCGATACTGGCCTCGAAGACCGGCCTTACGTTTCTGCTGACCATTCCTCTGGCCGGGCTCTCGGCTGCGCTGTTCGGCTTTCTCTTTGGCTTGACCGCGGCGCGGATCAAGGGGTTCTATCTGGCACTGACCACGATTGCAGCTCAGTTCCTGTTCCACTTTGCCGTATTGAACCTGCCGTCAACCTGGCTGGGTGGATCGAACGGTATCACCGTGCCCCCGGCCGAGCTTTTCGGGCAGCGATTTGTCAGCGAATCTTCGCAGTTCTATCTGAATTTCGCCGTGACCGCGATCATGGTGGCGGGCGCGTTCGGGATCGTTCGGTCACGCTTCGGCCGTGCCTTCGTGGCGGTCAGGGATGATGACGTGGCCGCGGGTATAATGGGGATCAATGTCGCGGCCACAAAGGCAAATGCCTTCCTGATCGGCGCTTTCTATGCGGGCGTCGGCGGGGCGCTTTGGGCCTATCTGATCCGCTTCGTGGGGGTAGACCAGTTCACCCTGTTTCACTCGATCTTCTTCGTCGCGATGATCATCGTCGGCGGGATGGGTTCAATCGTGGGGGCCCTGATCGGCGTCTTCATTATCCGCATCATCCAGGAAATTATCGCGACGGTCGGCCCCAATATCGCCGACTCGGTATCATTCCTTGGCGGTGACATCGTGTTCGCTGGCATGAATGTCGTTCTTGGCGGCGTGATCGCATTGTTTATGATCCTCGAACCCAAGGGGCTGATGCACCGCTGGAACATCCTGAAGTCGTCATACCGTATCTGGCCGTTTCCTTACTGAGAAATAGAGCGGCTCTAAACCTGGGAGGAAGAATATGACTTACCAATCGAATCGAGGTCTTCGCGGCTTACTGGCAGCGGCTGCCTTGGCGGCCGCGGCGACCATGCCTTTGAAGGCGCAGGCCGAAGAGACCTATAATCTGGCCCTGCTGTCGGACTTTTCCGGCCCTTATGCTGACATCATGCCCATCCTGGCAGGCGGACGCGAAGCTGTGTTCACCTGGTGGAATGAAACCCGCGGCAAGGAACTTGGCGTCACGCTGAACTACAAAAACTACGAAACCCGCTATGACGCGGCACAGGTGGCAAGTCTCTGGCCCGGGATCAAATCGGAACTGGACCCGATTGCGGTTGTCGGCCTCGGCGGGCCTGACGTCGCGGCCCTTTCCGAACGCCTGCCGGAAGACAAAATCCCGATGTTCATGGCCACAGCGGCCTACGGTTTTGCCTGGCAACCGGATGCCTGGATTTTCAACCCACGTCCGACCTATTCGCACGAAAGTGTCGGCTTTCTAAACTGGATGCGTGAACAGCGCGGAGGAGACGAACCGCTCAAGGTTGCGATCCTCGCCTCCGAAGCATCGCCTGCCTATGTCGACATGGCAAAGGGCCTTGAACTCTATGCCGAAGAGCACCCCGAGGAGATCGACCTCGTCGAGGTCATCTATACCGAAGTTCAACCCACCGATCTGACGGGGCAAATGCGCCGCGTTGTACGAGCCGGGGCCGAGGCGCTGGTAATCCAAACGAACACCTCTATCGTGGTTGCCGCGAAACGTGGGCTGCAGGCCAACGGGGCGAACATCCCGATCATGATGAGTTCGCATAACGGGCTTCCAGCCTCGGGTGGCGCGCTTGGCGGGCTTGAGCAAATGGAGGGGGACTTTGAAGCCTACGGCATGGCGATTGCGGCCGATGAGGACACTCCCGCGCGACAATTCTACGAGACATTGGTTGCCGATTACGGACTCGAAGCACCTTGGAACGTCGTGACCGCAATGGGCGTATCTCAGGGTCTCTATACCGTGACCGTGATCGATCACGCGATCGAGGCGAACGGCGCCGAGGGCCTGACCGGAGAGATGGTACGTGAGGCGCTTTTTGCCAAACCGATCACCACCGAAGAAACCCATGGGTTCCTGCCGACCTTGTCCTTTACGCCAGAAGCACCGTTCCCATTGGAAGGCCTCAAAGTGAATGTGGGCACCGTCAAAGATGGGAAAATCACCATCGCGGCAACGGGTGTCGACGTTCCGCAAGTTGAGAAATGGTGAATTAATCCGGGCGCCGCAGTCGCGGCGCCCGTTCTGATCCTTAGCCCCGGGCAATATGACCATGCTGGAACTCAACAACGTAGAGGTGACATATTCCGACGTCATCCTGGCGCTCAAAGGCGTGTCCATGACAGTCCGTGCGGGACAATGTGTTGCTCTGCTCGGTGGCAATGGCGCAGGAAAAAGCACGACGCTTAAAGCCATCTCGGGAACGCTCAAATCCGAGGATGGAACCGTTTCGGCGGGGTCCATCGTTCTGGACGGAACTCCCATTCAGAACATGGAAGCCTCGGAAGTCGTGAAGAACGGTCTCATCCATGTGATGGAAGGGCGGCGCGTTTTGCGGCATCTGACGTCAGAGCAAAACCTGATCGTCGGCGGGCACATGGTGCCCAACTCCGCCGAGCTGAAAAAGCGCTTGGACCATGTTTACACCTTGATGCCCCGGCTTGCGGACCTGCGCAACCGCACCTCTGGCTTCATGTCTGGTGGCGAACAACAACTGCTGCTGATCGGCCGGGCCATGATGGCCAGCCCCAAGATCATCGCGATCGACGAACCGTCGTTGGGATTGGCCCCGATGATGATCCGGGATGTTTATGAAGTGCTCAAGCAGCTCAAGTCAGAAGGCACGACCTTCTTCCTGGTCGAACAAAACAGCGCCGCGGCGCTATCGATCGCCGACTATGCCTATGTGATGGAGAACGGCCGGATCGTGATGGACGGCCCTGCCGACAAGCTCGCTGACAACGAGGACATCAAGGAATTCTATCTCGGCGTCACCGCATCGGGCGAGCGCAAAAGCTATCGAGATATCAAACACTATCGCCGCCGGAAGAGATGGCTGGGCTGAGGAGAAGGAATTCATGAGCACCATCCTGGATATCAAGGGCCGCACCGCGCTGGTGACCGGCGCCGGACAGGGCGTGGGCCGGCAGGTCGCGCTTTATCTGGCGGAACATGGCGCAGGCGCTGTTGTGATCAATGATTTTCACGCCGATCGGGCGGAAAGCGTTGCCGCAGAAGTTGAAGCAGCTGGCGCCAAGGCATTGCCAATCGCCTTTGACGTCTCGAACTTCGAGGCGGTCGGCGCAGCTTTCGCCGAGGCGCAATCCGCGTTCGGCGGCGTGGATATCCTGGTCAACAACGCCGGGAACGCGGGGCCGACCTCGCGGCTCGATGATCTGGTGCCCTTCTGGGACTCAGACCCATCGGAATGGAAGCGCTGGATGGCGACCAATTTCGACGGCGTGTTGAACTGCACCCGTCACGCAATGCCCCTGATGGTCAAGGGCGGCTATGGGCGCATCGTGACAGTCATCTCCGACGCGGGCCGCGTGGGCGAGCCGCATCTGGCGGTCTACTCCGGCGCCAAGGCCGGCGCGGCCGGCTTCATGCGGGCAATTGCAAAAGCCGGTGGTCGGTTCGGGATCACCGCGAATTGCGTCGCCTTGGGGGGCACAAGAACTCCGGCTGTCGCCGACCTGATCCCGGATGCAGAGACCGAGAAGCGGGCATTGTCGCAATACGTGATCCGCCGTCTGGGCGAGCCGGAAGACCCCGCCGGAATGATCCTGTTCCTCTGCTCGGATGCTGCCAGCTGGATCACCGGTCAAACTTATCCGGTGAATGGCGGGTATTCTTTTGCCTGCTAGAGCCGCCATCGGACGGCTGCCGCCTCTAGTTGGAGCTGTCCGAAAAAACGCTGTCATTATCTGCCCCGAGCTCGGGGGGCAGATCCGGTATCGCGGTTTCGAAACCATCGAATTTCAACGGCTGGACAATAAAAGTCTCGGCCTTGCCGCCGTCATGCGTAATCTTGCGCAGCAGCTGGCGCGCACGCACATGGGGGTCGTCCAACGTTTCGACCAGGGAATTGACCGGACCCCATGGCACCCCCGCCTTATCCAGAAGGTCGCCCCATTCGGCGCGCGTCTTGTTGACCAAAATCGCCGCGATTTCTTCGCGCAGCGCGGCCTTGCGGGCGACACGGTCGCGGCCTGTCAACGGCGCAAGATCCGCCCTGTTGATCACATCGCAGAACGGTTTCCAGAACCAGTCCTCATGCGCGATGGACAAGGTCAAGAGCTTGCCGTCTTTGCAGGTGAACACGCCATAGCCCGGCTCGGCGATAAATTCGCCCAGCGGTGTTCCATTGGCGGCGGGAACGAGGAATGCGGTCAACATCGAAACCACCGCATCCGACATGGACACGTCCACGTAACGCCCCTGCCCTGTGCGCTGGCTCGACACCACCGCCGACAGGATTGCGATCGCCGCGAACAACGCCGCGCCAACATCCGCAAGGGGGATCGGCGGCACAGGGCCGGGCTGCTTTGCATCGGCCTGATCGGCCAGCAAACCGCCAACCCCTTCATAGCTCAGGTCATGGCCAGCCCTGTCACGATAGGGGCCGTCCTGCCCGTAACCCGAAATCGATACATAAACCAGCCGCGAGTTGACACTACGCATGTCCTCGAAACCGGCACCCAAGGCCGCAAGCTTGCCAGGGCGGAACCCTTCGACGATGACATCCGATTCCTTGGCCAGTTCGCGAAACCGTGCCAGCCCCTCGGCCGATTTCAGATCCAACGCAACGCTGCGCTTGCCTCGGTTCAGTGCCCGGAACAAGGGCGGAAATTGCCGGGCCGGATCGCCGACACCCGGTCGTTCGATCATGATCACCTCGGCTCCCATGTCGGACAACAGCATTGTGGCATAGGGACCGGGAAACTGTTCGGCAAGGCTGAGAATTTTCAGGCCGGCCAGGGGTGCAGTGCTCATATCAATCTCCAGCTCTTTTGTTTTCCACGTGCGGGTCCGCCCGAGTGCAGCGCAAATCGCCGCAAAAGACAAGGCGAAAAACCAATAATATGTATAATTATCAGGAGCTTAGCATGAGTGAAGCAAAGCAGACGCTATTCGTTGAGCGGGTCGCAAAAACTGAATGGATTACCTTCCAGCGCACCGAACAGCTCAACGCAATGTCAACGCAGATGCTGCGCGAGATGGCGGCAGCACTGGAATCGGCGCTGGCCGACGATGGGGTGCGTACAATTGTCCTGACCGGCTCTGGCCGGGCATTCTGCGCCGGTGCCGATCTGAAAGAAGTTGCTGGCGCCAAACATGCACCAGGCGAGCCGGATCTTCTGGATCTTGTCGATCACACGTTTGGGCTGATGCGACATGGCCCGAAACCGGTGATCGCCGCAGTGAACGGGCTGGCGATGGCGGGCGGTTTGGAAATGGTGATGGCCTGCGATCTGGTCTTTGCCGCCGAAAGCGCGCAACTGGGCGACGCACATTCCAACTTTGGCGTCTTTCCCGGGGCCGGCGGTGCGGCGATCCTGCCGCGTAGGATTGGCCTGAACCGCGCGAAATACCTGCTGTTCTCGGGCGAGAACGTTTCGGCACGGGACATGATGGACTGGGGACTGGTGAACAAGGTCATCGCGGACGAAGACCTGCGACAAGCGGTGCAGGCCTTTACCGACAGGCTGGCAGAAAAAAGCCCGGCGGTCTTACGCCGCATGAAGACGGTTGCCAATCGGTCGCTGGACGTGGACGAAACCGCCGCGCTTTCCGAAGAGATGCTGAACCTGCGCGCGCACATGCGATCCTGGGACATGCACGAGGGTCTGTCGGCGTTCAATGAAAAACGAAAACCGCAGTTTCGCGGATACTAGGTCAGGAGGACAAACGATGCAGGACATTTACATCGTTGGCATCGGGATGACGCCGTTCGGAAAGTTCCGGGACAAAACCATCAAGGACATGACCGGCGAGGCCGTCGCCGCCGCGCTTTCCGATGCCCGAGTGACGGCAGATCGTATCGACGGCGCATTCTTCTCGAACGCGGTGCAGGGCCACATGGAGGGCCAGCACATGATCCGCGGCGAAATCGCGCTGCGTGAAATGGGCATTCAGGGCATTCCGGTGGTGAATGTCGAAAACGCCTGCGCCAGCGCCTCGACCGGGTTCAAACTGGCAGTCGATTTCCTCAAGGCCGGCAATGGCGACTGCTGTCTCGCCGTGGGCGCCGAAAAGATGTATTCTGACGACCGTGCGTTGATGTTTTCGGCCTTCGACAGCGGCTGGGACGTCAGCAACAGCGAAGAGGTCGCGCAACGGCTGGCCGATCTGGGTGCAGGGGTCGAGGAACCCGAAGGATCGAAATCGCCCAAGCCCTACAGCGTGTTCATGGATGTCTACGCAGGCTTCGCCCGGCTGCACATGAAGACCTTTGGCACAACTCAGGAACAGTTCGCCGCCGTCGCCGCCAAGAACCATGCGCATTCCGTGCATAATCCACTGGCGCAATACCGAGAAGCCATGAGCGTCGATCGGGTATTGGCCGCGCCGCCGATCACCTATCCGCTGACCCTGCCGATGTGCGCCCCGATCTCGGACGGGGCCGCTGCGGCCGTTTTATGCACCGGCGAGGGGATAAAACGTCTGGGCCTAGATCCCGCGCGCGCGATCAAGGTCAAGGCCGCGATCCTGCGCTCGGGCACCGATCGTCCGCCGGAAGATTACAAGAACCACCTGACCCGGCTTGCCGCGCTTGAGGCCTATGAACAGGCCGGGATCGGCCCCGAGGATATATCGGTGGCCGAAGTGCATGACGCCACGGCCGTGGGCGAAGTGATCCAGATCGAGAACCTCGGATTTGTCGAATTCGGCGAGGGCGGTCCCGCCAGTCTGCGCGGCGAGACAAAGATCGGTGGACGCATTCCGGTGAACCCCTCGGGCGGGTTGGAATCCAAGGGCCACCCGGTCGGTGCCACAGGGATAGGGCAGGTTTTCGAACTGGTCACGCAACTGCGCGGCGAAGCTGGCGCGCGTCAGGTCGAAGGGGCAAAGAACGCCATCGCCGAAAACGGCGGGGGGTTGCACGGGGTAGAAGAAGCGGCCGCCTGCGTCACCATTCTGGGCCGTTGAAACAAGGAGACGAACCATGGAAAACGTGATCGCCGCCGCTCAGGCAATCTATACAGATGAGCAACGCATGTTGCTGGAAAACTTCCGCAAGATGGCCGAGGCAGAGTTCGCGCCGCTGGCCGAGAAATACGAGAACCTCGGCCACCCCCCCGATGCGAAAACCCTGAAGTCCCTGTTCGCCAAGGTCGAGGAATTCGGGCTGATCAGCGGCCTGATCCCCGAAGAGGACGGCGGTGCCGGAATCGACCGCATGACCTATGGCATCCTATACGAGGAACTGGCCCGGATATGGGCCGATCTGGCAATCGCGGTGCTGATTCAGGGTCATGCCGTGTTCGCGGTCAACCTCTTGGGAAATGTGGCGCAGAAAGAGGCCTATCTGAAGCCGCTCCTGCGCAGCGAACGGATCTGTGCCACCTGTATTTCCGAACCAGAGGTCGGTTCGAACGTACGCGAGGTCAAGACACGTGCGGACCGCGAGGGCGATAAGATTTTCGTCACTGGCCAGAAGCTCTGGATTTCCAATGGGGCCCAGTCGGATTTCGCCATCGTTGTCTGCAATCTGGACGACGGTATTTCCATGGTCATCGTCGACCGCGATACCGGCAACTACGAGAGCCGCGAATTGCGCAAGCTGGGGCTTATCGGTGCATCGACCTGCGAATTGTTTTTCGACCGTGCCGAAACCAGCGCTGACCATGTTCTGGGTAATGCAGGCGGCGGCCTGTTCCAGACATTGAAACTGTTTGAGAGCGCTCGCGTGTTTGTCGGCCTGACGAGCATTGGCATAGCGCAGGCGGCGTTGGAATGTGCCGTCAAATATGCGCAGGATCGCCAACAACATGGTAAGCCGATCGGCGGGCACCAGTTGATTCAAGGCTACTTGGCCGACATGGCCACGCACCTGGATGCCGCGCGCCTGTTGTGCCAGCGCGGGCTGCAACTTCTGGACCTGGGCGTGCGCTGTGACACCCAGACCTCGATGGCGAAATGGTATGCAACCGAAATGGCCGTCGAAATCGCCGGCAAAGCGGTGCAGATCCACGGCGGCAACGGCATCACCAAAGAGTTCCCCGTTGAACGGCACTTCCGCAATGCAAAGGTCATGCCGATTCCCGATGGCACCACCGAAATCCAAAAACTGGTCATCGGGCGCAACCTGACCGGGCTTAACGCGTTCTGAAATCGTGACTCTAAGAATTGCGGCCGGGGATTCCCGGTCGCCTTATCGTAGGCCCCCGGTCCGGGGGGGCGGCCAACGGATCATGCCCCAACCGGCGCTGCGGGACGCGTTTGATCAATGCCTGTCCCGCGTCAGTGGCAAAAAACTCACGGTTCAGGTCGGTTTCGATATAACCGGGGCAGATGGCATTCACCCGGATGCCATGCCGCGCCCATTCAAGCGCCAGAGACCGGGTCAGTTGAATCAGCCCTTCCTTGGACGCGGCATAGGCGGACACATGGCTGGCCACCCGTGTGCCCAGAATCGAGGCGACATTGACGATACAGCCCCCGCGTCCGGCATCAATCATCGCTTTGGCGGCGATACGTGGGTAGTGTCCCGGGAGATGGTGTAGGAACTGGCGTCCACCTGCTTCTTCATAGCTGGTGCTGCTCGTTCACTGCGCGGCGATCATCGTCGCCGCGCCGGTATCGTTGCACACGGCCGTCAGCTTTTCCACCGGCATGTAGCGGCGGGAGACGGCCCATTCATCGTTTTGCTCCAGCATGAGCGCGCCGACCAGCCGGATGACGGCTTCGCGGTTGGGAAAGATGCCGACGACATTGGTCCGCCGCTTGATCTCCTTGTTGACGCGTTCCAGTGGGTTTGTGCTGTGCAGCTTCGAGCGCAGGCTCTCGTCGAAGGCCATGTAAGCCAGCACGTCATGCTCCGCCTCATCCATCAGCTCGGCAACATCGCGGAACCGGTCCCGCAGGCTGTCGGCGACCTCACGCCAGCGGGCATGGGCCTGGTCGCGGTCCTTCTCGGCGAAAACGGTCTTTACCACCGCGCTGACCACCGGCTTGTGGGTCTTGCCCACGCGGGCCAGGAGGTTGCGCTGGAAATGCACGCGGCAGCGCTGCCAGCCGGCACTGAGCACCTTGCGTGCGGCAGCTTTCAGGCCCTCATGTGCGTCGCTGATCACCAACTGCACGCCCCGCAGGCCGCGCCGAGTAAGAGACCGCAGGAAGTCGGCCCAGAACGTCTCGGCTTCCGAGGGCATGACGGTAATCCCCAAGATCTCGCGCCGCCCGTCTGTATTGACCGCCACAGCCACTATCACCGCCATCGAGACGATCCGCCCGCCCTCACGCAGCTTCACATAAGTGGCGTCGAGCCAGAGGAAGGGCCAATCGCCTTCGAGAGGCCGGTTCAGGAACGCCTGCACCCGCTCGTCGATCTCCTCGCAGAGCCGCGAGACCTGGCTCTTGGAGGTGCCCGTCAGCCCCATGGCGCGCACCAAGTCATCGACAGCGCGCGTGGAAACACCATGGATGTAGGCCTCCTGGATCACTGCCATCAGCGCCTTCTCCGCCGTCCGCCGTGGCTCCAGGAAGGTCGGAAAATAGCTGCCCTTGCGCAGCTTCGGGATGTTCAGGCCGATGGTCCCCGCCCGGGTATCCCATTGCCGCGGCCGGTAGCCGTTCCGCTGGTTCTCCCGGTGCGGGCTGCGCTCGCCATGGCCCGCACCGCAAACGGTGGCCACCTCGATATCCATCAGCCGCTGCGCGGCATCCTGGATCAGCTCGCGCAAGAAATCCGCGTCATCGCTCTTGGCGATCATGCCCGGAAGGTCGATCATGTTCTCGGTCATCGTGCTCTCCTTCGTTGTCGTCGGTCTTCGAACAACCTCAGACTACGAAGAAGCGCGATGGCCGCCAGCCCGGCCGCGCGCTGCGCTACGCCAAGGGCTTCGCGCGCGGCCTCTTACACCACCCCACGGGGCACTACCGATACGGTGCGACATGAAATGCGCCCTTGAGATTTGTGTCTATGATCGCGTCGATTTCGGCCGGCCCGTGTTCCAATGCGGGAAGAGATGCCGTCGTTCCGGCATTGTTGATGACAGTGTCAAAGACCCGTCCCTTCAGCGCGGCTTCCACCGACTCCGGGTCCGCCACGTCCATCTCTATCACATCGGCCTGCCCCCCTTCCGCCGCTATCTTTGCGGAAAGCTCAGACAAGCGGGCGACGCGGCGGGCGGCCAATGTGACGTCGACATCCTGCCCCGCCAGCAGTTCGGCGAAATGCTCGCCCAATCCCGAAGATCTGGCGGACGACTATCAATTCATCCCGGGCCAGTACGTCACGCTGCGCCGTGCCGGTGATATCGATGGTGTGCGGCGATGCTATTCGGTCAGCTCCGGCCGAGACGATGGCGAGTTGCGCGTTCTGGTCAAGCTGCTGGAAGGCGGAGCGTTTTCCTCTTTCGTTCATAGCGAACTGCCACCGGGCACCGAACTTGATGTCATGACGCCCGAAGGCACATTCGGATCAAAGATACGACAAGGCGGACCACGCACCTATCTCGCCCTGGCCCCGGGCAGTGGAACTACTCCAATCATTTCGATCATCCGCTCGGTGCTTGCCACCGAGGCCGGGGCCAACTTCATCCTTTTTTACGGCAGTCGAACGCTAAGTTCCATCATCTTCCGCGACGAATTGAACGATCTCAAGGATACCTATCCCGGACGGTTCTCTCTTTTTCATACACTGACGCGCGAAGGCACCGATTCCCCACTATTCTCGGGCCGGCTTGATGCGGAAAAGCTGCGCAAGTTCTCCGGTGCCCTGTTCGCTCCGGCAGAAATAGAAGATGCTTTTCTTTGCGGCCCCGCCGAGATGATTCAGGAACTCAAGACCGCGCTCCGCGACCTCGGCGTTGAAGAGAACCGTTTTCATGACGAGCTGTTCGCTCCCGCCGATGCTGACAATACCGCCACCGTCACGCTTGCGCCGCTTACGGCGGAAGCCGCCACTGGAGAAGGAGTTCAGGTCACGGCGATCCTTGATGGCACCGCCCGCAGCTTTGTGATGACACCTGATCAGGAAAGCGTGGTCTCCGCCGCCGCAGCAGGTATCGAACTACCCTATTGCTGCAAGGGCGCAATGTGTTCCACCTGCCGCGCCAAAGTTATCGAAGGCGAGGCAGAGATGACGCTGAACTATGCTTTGGAGCCTCGGTAGTTGAAGGAGAACTTTGTCCTGACCTGCCAGGCCCGTCCGAAAACCAAAAAACTGACAGTCGATTTCGACCACGTTTGACCTGTGCCGCTTTCCGCGACACCCCACGGGCGCGCGGGGCCGGGATCCCCAAGACCTTCGCCAAGTTGAAAGTCTTGGGTCCACGAAAACCCGCGTGCCAGTGTCGGCTAAAAGGTCGGATTCAGGCAAAGCGCACAGAACCCGATCTCAGCGGTCTTTTTGGTTGACGATCAGTTCTGCATTTTCGGGTAGTTCCGAAACAATGTTCACCTCGTCAGCACGAATTCGTGCATGCAGTTTGAAGGTATCAGCGGCGGCTGCTTCTGCGGCGGAAGCGTCGGCACCGTCTTCCAGCACAAGCGAGAGGCGGATCATGTCGCGATCGTTCTCGCGCGTTACCACGGCCTGCGCGGCCTTTGCGCCCGGCGTGCCGATGACAACTTCTTCAACCACGCGCGGATAAACGAAAATCTCGCGCACTTTGACCGCTGCCCCGACCCGTCCCTGCAATGCTGAAATCCGGCTGACGGTGCCATCCGCGTTGCTTTCCAGGGCAAAGGCGCTGTCGCCGGTGCCGAACCGGATCATCGGCCAGGTGGAATCGCGCGCGGTCACGACAACCTCGCCAGGATCGCCATGAGCGACCTGTTCGCCGCTGACCGGATCGCAGATCTGCACCACGCGGTCGGGATGAACCAGGTAGCCTTCGCCGCCATCCTCATAGGCGACAAGGCCCAGATCGGCGGTGGCATAGGCGGCCCAGGTGGACACGCCGTATTCGGCCTCGATCCGGCGGCGCTTGGCCATCCAGTCGCCCATCTCACCGCCGAGGAAGGCTGTCTTCACCTTCCATGCGTCGCGGCCATAGGTTTCGATCACCTTGTCCGCCAGCGTCAGGAAAAACGCGGTCGAAGCGCAGATCGAAGTCACGCCGGTTTCGGCGATGATCTGTGCCTGAAGCTCCGTATTGCCGACGCCTCCGGGGATCACCGTGGCGCCTGCGGCCTGTGCCGCTTCGTCGAACAAAAGCCCCGCGGGCACCAGATGATACATCCAGGTGTTCAGGATGATATCCCCCGGCCCCACGCCTGCCGCCTTGAACAGCCGGTCAAGGCCGTGGCCGCCACCGTCCGAAAGGGCCGGTTCGAAAATCGGGCCGGGGGACACGTAGATCCGCCCGACATCCTTCAGATCCGAGGCCAGGAACCCGCCAAAGGGCGGGTTCTCGCGCTGGATCTTCAGAAGCTCTTCTTTTTTCATCACTGGAAGACGCGAGAGGTCCGCCACCGATGTGACAGCTGCCGGATCGAATCCGGCAGCCGTAAATCGCGATTTCAGGCCAGGAGCTTTTTCGGCCGCAGCGGCATAGGCTTGAGCTATATCTTTGTAGATATCATCAGACATTTCCATGCCTCCTCGTCCAATCTGGTGTTAAAGCGGGCAGTCCTTACGGAAGTTCGGCGCGCGCTTCTCGCGGTGCGACAACACACCTTCCTTGACGTCCTCGCTCATGAAGCCAAGCATCTCCAGCGCGGTCGACGCATCAAAGATCGGCCCGGCCTGGCGCAGCCAGTTGTTCAGCGAATACTTGGTCCAGCGAATCGCGCTTTGCGAGCCGTTGGCCAGTTCGACGGCTGTATCCAGCGCGATCTGCTGCAGCTCGTCATCCTCGACGCACATTGATACCAGACCGATACGCTCGGCCTCTTCGCCCGACACCGGCTTGCAGGTCATCAGATAGTATTTCGCCTTGGCCATCGAGGTCAGCAGCGGCCAGATAATCGCCGCGACGTCACCGGCGGCAACACCAAGGCGGGGATGACCATCGACAATCTTGGCCTTCTTTCCGGCGATCGAGATGTCGGCCAGGATGGCAACCACAAGGCCTGCGCCGGCCGCAGGGCCATTGATCGCGGAAATGATCGGCTTGTTGCAGTTGATGATGTTATAGACGAGATCCTTGGCTTCTTTCCACGTCTTCATGATCTCGTGCGAATTGCCAATCATGTTTTCGATCAGGCTGAAATCACCCCCGGCGGAAAATGCCTTGCCCGCACCGGTCACGATGACCGAATTGATGTCTGGGTCACGGTCGATATCGATCCACATGTCCGTCATCTGGGTGTGGGTTTCGGCATCGACCGAGTTGAATGTCTCGGGCCGGTCGAACGTGATGCGCAGGACGCGATCCGCCGGGTAGTCAAATTTCAGTTTATCGTATTTTGCATAACGATCCGACATGGTTCTATTTCCTCCGTGGGGTATTGATTCAGCCAGGCAGTCCCAGGACGGCCTTGGACAGGATGTTTCTTTGGATTTCGTTCGATCCACCGTAGATCGTGGTAGGTCTGGCCTTGTAGAAACTCGCCAGAACATCGACACTTACGTTGCCGACCTGAAGCGGCCCGATGGAGCCGCCATCGGGACCGGCTGCTTCGATCATCAGCTCGGTGATGCGCTGGAAGCATTCAGTCACCCAAATCTTCAGCATGGACACATCCGCACCGAGCGTCTCGCCACGTTTGAGCTGATCTGCAAAACGGGCATAAAGCGCGGCATGATCTTCCACATCCAGTGCCGCCTGGGCAAAGCGGTCACGGAACACCGGATCGTCAAACGCGCCACGGCCACGGGCAAAACTTTCAAGCTGTCCCAGAGCGTTCTGGGCCAGACTTGGCGAACCGATGAAAATGCGTTCGAAGCTCAAGAGAGCCTTGGCCATCGTCCAACCCTTGTTCAGCTCGCCCACGAGGTTCTCGCGGGGCGTCCGTGCATTGTCAAAGAAGACCTCGCAAAACTCGGTCTCGCCCGACAGGGTCGTGATGGTGCGCACCTCGACTCCGGGTTGATCCATCGGAGCGAGCAGGAAACTGATGCCCTGCTGTTTCTTCGGCGCATCGGGATCGGTGCGCACCAGCATGAAAATATGCGTGGCGTCATGCGCCATCGTGGTCCAGATCTTCTGTCCGTTGATGACAAAGTCGTCGCCGTCAATCTCTGCGCGTGTGCGCAGGTTCGCCAGATCGGACCCGGCGCCGGGTTCCGAATAGCCCTGACACCAGATATCTTCGCAACTCAGGATACGCGGCAGCCAGTAATCTTTTTGTTCCTGGGTGCCGAATTTGATGATCAGCGGCCCGACCATCTGCACGCCCATGTCGCGGCCGCGATTGACGCCCCAGCGCTGCTGCTCTTCGTAAAAGATCAGCAACTTGGCGGCGTTCAGCCCCATACCGCCGAATTCAGCGGGCCAGGCTGGCGCGACCCAGCCCTTGGCGTGAAGCTTGCGGTGCCAATGTTCGATCTCGGCGAACTTCGGTCGGTGCGGCAGGTGACGCAGCTCCTCGGGATATTCCGCCTCGAAGAACTGGCGCACTTCTTTGCGGAACTCTGCATCGGTCATAGCGTTCCAGTCGGTCATTGTGCTGCCCCCTCTGCTTCGCGTGCCTCGAACCATATCCGCCTGTGATAGGCATCGTCGCCCAACCAGGCCGACAGCACCAGCGCCCGGTTCAGGTAGAGCCCGATATCGAACTCATCCGTGTACCCGACGGCCCCGTGCAGCTGGATGGCGTCGCGGGTGATTTTCTTGGCGGCCGTGACGGCGCGCGCTTTGGCGCGGCTGGCAATCGGGGCCCGAACCTTCGGATCGGTTTCGCTGTCCATCTGCGCAAGCGCCTCCCGCACTCCGGCCTGCGCGACCTCGCACATCACGTTGAGGTCGACGGCACGGTGCTGGATGACCTGGAATGATCCGATCGGCTTGTCGAACTGCTCCCGCGTCTTGATGTAGTCGAGCGTGATCTCGAAGGCGCGCTCGCTCAGGCCGACAAGCTCGGCCGCGGCAAGCGCCGTTGCATCGGCGACAGCTTCGGCCAGTGCAGTGAGAACCGCACCGCTGCTGGCCAATTCCGCGGCCGGAGTTCCCGAAAACGAAAGCTCGCCCAGAGAGCTGCCATCCGCCTGCGTCCGCTTGTCGATGACAAGCCCCTGCGCGTCTGCCTCAGCCAGAACCAGAACCGGACCATCATCCTGTTCGGCCACGACAAGGAACCCGTGCGAACCGATCGCACCGACGACCCAGGCCTTGCCACCGGTCAGCTTTCCGTCCGCGTATCGGCAGGTCGCATCGGCAGGCGCCCCGTCGGGGCCGCGTTCCTGCCAGGCAACCGCCAATGAAATTTCGCCGCCGATGAGCTGTGCCATCTTCGGATGATCCGGACAAAGGCGGCGCAGAAGGCCGAGGCTCAGACCGATCGTCGACACGACCGGTTCCGGGGCAATCACACGGCCGACTTCCTCGGCGATGACACCCCCGGCGGCTAGGCCCATGCCAAGCCCGCCCTGATCTTCGGGCACCGCCACGCCGAAAACACCGGCCTCGGCCAGTTCCCGGACCATCTCCGGATCGAAACCGCCCCCGGCATCACGGAGTTGTCGGGCTCTGTCACTTCCGCCCGCCCGTTCAAACAACGTGCGCACGCTCTCGCGCAACAGGCGAAGGTCTTCTTGTTCGCTGGAAAGGATATCAGTTTGTGTCATTTTGTTTTCGCTGGATCATCACGGGGGTGTCGGTCGAAAAAACGACCTCGCCCTCGGGGTTTTTGGCGCTGAGCGTATAGTGCAAAACACCTCTGTCGGGCTTGCTTTTTGACGGTGTGACCGAGTTGACCGTCAGTTCGACATCAAGGGGTTCGTTCGGGTGCACAGGCCGCAGCCAGCGCAAATTGTCAAAGCCCATGCCGCCGATATTGGCAACATCGACCATCATCTCGGTCATGACCGGCTTGAACACCTCAAGCATGGTCTGAAAGCCCGAGGCGATCAGGCTGCCATGTATGGCGGTTGCATAGTCTTCATCGGTGTGCAGCCGCTGCGGATCCCATTCCTTGGCAAAGGCCTTTATTGAATCCGCGCTCATCGGAGCGCTGCGAAAGCGATAGACTTGGCCCGGCGAGAAGTCTTCCAGATACCTCAAGAGGCACCCTCCTTTGCGAAACCGTCATCGTATCCGCTCGCATCCTTGGATATCCGGATGCGGTTGAATTCTTCCAGCTTCGGATAGGTTTCCTTGAACGCCACCAGGAACTCACCCATCGGCGCGTCGAAATAGAGACCACGGTCGTTCACATATTCCATGTGCCGGTGATTCTGTTCGTCGAACTCATGAAAGAGCGCGTCGTGATAGCCGTCGAAGACCAGGGGTTTGACCCCGAATCTTTCACACAGTTCCATGTTGAATGCAGGTGTCACCTTGTAGGCCTCATTCCCCAACCACAGCTGAACATAGCCGTGGTAGATAAAGAGATCGGTCCCCATCAACTCCTGCAACTTGGGTGTATTCAGGTGGTTGCGCACATCCGCGAACCCCAGAGCGGCGGGGATACCCACAGCACGCAAACAAGCCGCCAGAAGAATTGCCTTGGGAACGCAAAACGCCGCTTCCGCCCCAGCGATACGGCTGGCACGGTAAGAGTCCTCATCCAGCGCAAAACAATAGGGATCATAGCGAATATCGTCGCGCACCGCTTCGAACAGGCGGATCGCCTTGTCGCGATTGGTTGCGCCCACAGGGAGATCACGCAAAGCCGATGTCACGAAACCCTGCACTTCCAAGCTATCGCTTTCCACAAAGCGCGATGGCATGACATAACGCTCAGCTTCAGTCGGCAGGTCATCGTCAGACTTGTCCATTGGCCCCTCCTTTTTTCTAACAAATGTTAGATTACCGATTCAAAACCTGCCCGTCAACGGGATTTACTCTGTCTTTGGTTGGTCCAAGCCATAACGCGTATTGTCTTCGCCCAGAGTGGCTGCAACTCCGACCGAATTTCCGGAAGAACGGAACTCCGGCGCAATTGGCAGCGGCAAAGCAGGCGCGTCCCGGCCGGAGATTTTTACTGTCCGCCCGAACACGTCACGCGCTTTGAAATGCGGGTCGCGCGCCGCCTCGGCGGGCGTTTTCACGACCGAACAGCAGCAATCTGCCGCTGCCAGCAAAGGCTCCCAATGGGTCGAGGGGTGTTCCCTCAGACGACGTGCAACCTCTGCGGCGCAGGCATTGGGATCGGACCAGTCATCGCGAAGGGCCACCGGCAAACCAATAACATCGCAGAACGACTGCCAGAACTTTTCTTCCAACGCGCCGACGGCGATCTGACGCCCGTCCGCAGCCGAATAAAGCCGATATCGGGCCAGGCCACCCGTCAGACGGCTGCCACCGCTTTCGATGTTCTGCCCGGCAATCACACCTTCGGCATGGGCCCAATAGGCAAAGGCGAACGCCCCCTCGGCCATTGCGATATCCAGATGCGTTCCCTGCCCGCTTGCCTGCCGCGCAATCAGGGCCAGCAGGATATTCATCACCGCAGGATAGGTTCCGCCTCCGATATCGGCGACCAGCCCGAACGGGGCCGTTGGCTGGTCATCCGGTCCACGACTGAGCGACAGGATACCCGCATCACCGACGTAGTTGAGGTCGTGGCCGGCGGCGCTGGCCTTTGGTCCGGTCTGGCCATAGCCGGTGATCGAACAATAGATGAGACCGGGATTGATCTTGCGCACCGCTTCATAACCAAGCCCCAACCGGTCCATCACGCCGGGACGGAACTGCTCGACCAGAACATCGGCCCTCTCGATCAAGGGGCGCAGACGTTCCACTGCGCCCCTTGACTTGAGGTCGATGGCCACCGATCGCTTGCCGTGGTTCAACACGGCAAATCCGATGCTCTCTCCGTCGATCTTGGGCTCGGTTTGGCGCGCGTCCTCGCCGACTCCGGGACGCTCGAACTTGATCACTTCGGCGCCGACCTCGGACAACATGAGCGTCGCCATCGGACCGGGAAGAAGTGTGCTGAAATCCAGCACCAGGATATCCTTGAGCGGTTGAGCCATCTTCACTGCCTCAGGCGAAGCGCGCCGCGCCGTTGTTCAGAACAACCACGTCGCGTGCCGGAATAGATGCTCGAAACCGGGCCTCGCCGTCCTCTTCCCAGATTTCGAACCGCACGGTTTCGCCGGGATAGACCGGCGCCGAGAACCGAACATCCAGACCGACAAGCCGGGCAGAATCATAGTCCAGCAACGTCTTGAGAATCGCCCGGGCCGCCAGCCCATAGGTCGCCAGACCATGCAGGATCGGGCGGTCGAACCCGACAGAACGGGCAACATCCGGGTCAGCATGAAGCGGATTGAAATCACCGCTGAGACGATAAATAAGGGCTTGGCGCGGCAGGGTATTGATATCACATACATGATCAGGCGCCCGATCAGGCAGCACTGCGGGTGCCGGACCCGCCTGGTTTTCACCGCCGAACCCCCCATCACCGCGACAGAAAGCCGACATCGCCACGCGCGCCAGTTTTTCGCCGCTGTCCGCGTCGATAATATCGCGGCTTTGGTAAATGACGGCTCCCTTGCCCTCGCCCTTGTCGGCGATAAAGTCGATCTTGCTGCGGCCGACAATTCGGCCATGTGTCGGCAGCGGCTTGTAGATGTCGAGCCACTGTTCTCCGTGCAGCACTTTCTGCCAGTTCACGCCGGTTTTCGGATTGCGCAGCCAGAAGCCCGGATACCCCAGGGTAACGGCCATAGAGGGAACCGCCTTCAGACCGTCCTCATAGACAAAGGCCAGTTCTTTCTTGTCTGTCGGATCTTCGCCGAACCCCAGCCCGAGTGCGTAAAGGATGGTATCCCGCTCGGTCAGAGTCTGCTTGATCTCTTCGAAATCCCAATTCGAAAGTGCTTCGAAATCCAGTGGCATGATCTTTCCTCCCTTGATCGCCGTCAGAGCGTGTTTCGTGACCCCAGTATTGCCGTGACCTGGCTGGACAGCACACCGCCATTGCCATGCGCCAGCGCCAGATCAATATCCTTCAACTGAATGCCCGGCGCGTCGCCACGGATCTGACGGGCAGCCTCGATCACTGTGAAGATGCCGTACATCCCGGGGTGCACGCAGGACAGGCCGCCGCCATTCGTGTTCACCGGCAACACGCCGCCAGGCGCGATGCGTCCGCCCTCGACAAAGGCCCCTCCCTCGCCCTTCGCGCAGAACCCAAGATCTTCGAGAAACAAAATCGTGTTGATGGTGAAGGCATCATAGAGCTCGACCGCCTGGATATCCGCAGGGGTCACTCCGGCCGCCGCAAAGGCGCGCGCGCCCGAGTCGCGGGCCGCGGTCACGGTGAAATCCTTCATCTGGGAAATCTGCCGGTGCGAGCTTGCCGCAGCACTGCCCAGCACATAGGCAGGTGCCTTCGGGAAATCCCGGGCGCGGTCCGCGCGGACCATTACGATCGCGCCGCCACCGTCGGTGACAAGACAACAGTCGCGCACGGTCAATGGATCGCCCACCATGCGCGAACCCAACACGTCCTCGCGGGTCAGCGGGCCGCGCTCGAACGCTTCGGGGTTGCGCTGCGCCCAGGCCCGCGCGGCAACGGCCACGTCGGCCAGCTGTTCGCGGGTGGTACCATATTCATGCATGTGCCGCGCCGCCGCCATCGCATAGGCCGAGATCGGATAGCGCGGATTATACGGCGCCTCGTAGGCCGGCGGACGTGAAGCGGTCACCAGTCTGCCCGACGCGGTGCGCTGGTTGGAGCCATAAACAATCAGCGCGACATCACACAGACCGGCGTCCAGCGCCATGGTCGCGGACGTCAGGTAGTTTACGAAGGACGAACCGCCCGACATCGTGCCATCAATGAAACGGGGCTGGATGCCCAGATACTCCGCCGCCATAAGCGCCGGCATGCTGTCTTCCATCATGGTGCAAAACAGCCCGTCGACGTCGGACAGTTTCAGCCCGGCATCGCCAAGCGCCGCAAGCGCAGATTGCGCCATGACATCATAGGCCGTCAGGCCATGGGCTTCTCCGAGACCGGCATGACCGGTTCCCACGATGGCGGATTTCCCCCGAAGTTCAGTGGTCATGGCCTATCCCTCCGACGGTTTGAAAAGCACGGCCGGAACACCCTCGGCCTCGCCCACGAATGCGGTTACAGGCATGTCGATGACGACCTCACCCGGGGCAATGCCCTCGACCCGGCTCATCATCCGGACACCCTCGTCCAGCTCGACGACGCATACGTTGTAGTCGCCGCCCCGTTCGGGCTTTCGGCGCACGACTGTTGTGGTGTGGACCCGTCCCTTGCCGCCGGCCTGCTTCCACGAAATCGCGGTGCCATGACAATGTGGACACAGGACTCGCGGGAAAAAGTGATAGGCCCCGCAGTCGTCGCACTTGGGCAGCAGGATCTCTCCCTCTGCCAGCGCGCGTTGGAAAAGCTGGTCTGGTCCTTTGGCATCCTGCATTGGCGTTCTCCTTCAAGCGACCCAGTCTTTGTTTAAGCGTATTGATAATCTTTCTAACAATTGTTAGATTTAGTCAACCTTTCAGGATCAATTGAGAGAAACTCATGTCAGGTTCAGACTTAGCCCCCCTTTCCGGCAAACTCGTCGTTGCGTTGGAACAGGCAGTCGCCGCGCCTTTTTGCTCCTCGCGGCTGGCCGACGCCGGCGCGCGCGTGATCAAGATCGAACGCAAGGGCGCAGGCGATTTCGCCCGCGCCTACGATACCGCCGCCAACGGTGAAAGCGCCTATTTCACATGGCTGAACCGAGGCAAAGAATCGGTCGCCTTGGACATTAAAGCCGACGAAGACCGTGAAATCCTGCTCAGGATGCTGGAAAACGCAGATGTGTTTATTCAGAACCTGCTGCCGGGCGCGCTGGCCAAGCTGGGGCTCGATTCCGCGAGTCTGCGAGAGAGCTTCCCGCGTCTAGTGACCTGCGACATCACCGGATATGGCGAAGACGGCCCGATGCGCAACGCCAAGGCCTATGACCTTCTGGTGCAATGCGAGAGCGGTCTGGCATCAGTGACCGGTACACCCGACGGACCAGGACGGGTGGGCGTGTCGGTCTGCGATATCGCCACCGGTATGACAGCCCATGCTGGAATCTGCGAAGCACTTGTCGGGCGTGATCGCACCGGCAAGGGCAGCGGCGTTTCCGTGGCAATGTTTGATGTGATGGCCGACTGGATGTCGGTTCCACTGCTGTATCACGATTACCTTGGCAAGCCGACACCTCGTGTCGGACTGAACCACACGGTCATTTGCCCGTACGGGGCCTATGAATGCAAGGACGGTCAGCTTGTCGTCATTACCGTGCAACACAACGGCGAATGGCAACGGTTCTGTGAACACATACTGGGCGATGCGGCTTTGGCAACCGACCCCCGGTTCCATGACAACACGTCGCGAATTGAAAACAAACCCGCGCTCGAAGTTCTCATCAAGGCCGTGTTCGCCTCGCATGACCGCGCCGAGATGCTGAAGCGGCTTGACGCTGCGGGCATTGCCTCGGGCGCGGTGAACGACGTGGCGACCCTGTCCGGTCACCCCCAGCTCGACCGGTCCGTAATTCGCACGCCTTCCGGTGAAATCAACGTCCCGACCCCCCCGATCCGGCGCAGCCTCGGCGAAACGGCACTGGGCCCCTGCCCGGCCTTCGATGCGCAAGGCAAGGCCCTTCGCGCCGAGTTCGGCCGTCGTTCATAAAAAACGGTAGGCAACTAAGTGGACAATCAAATGACCGATGAGAACAATCCGGCGATCCTTCAAGACGTGAAGATCGTCGATCTGACTTCTGTAGTTTTCGGACCTTTGGCGACGCAGATGCTGGGCGATCTGGGGGCCGATGTGATCAAGGTGGAAGGCCCCGAGGGCGATCTTCTTCGCCAGGTCCAGCCATCGCGCAACAAGCTGATGGGTGCCGCTTTTCTGGGGGCCAACCGTAACAAGCGCAGTGTCGTACTCGACCTCAAAACACAAACCGGTCTCGATCAGTTGCGCAAACTGCTCATCGATGCCGATGTGATGATTTCGAGCATCCGGCCTGCGGCGCTTGCCAGATTGTCTTTGGAACCCGAAACCCTGCGCCAGGAAAACCCGAACCTGATCACGGTATCCGCCACCGGTTTCGGACAGGACGGGCCCTATGCCGCCAAGCCAGCATTCGACGATTCCGTCCAGTCGGTGTCGGGATTGGCCAGCCTGGCAACCTTGCGCGACCCCGAGGCACCGCCCGCTTATGCCCCGACAATTCTGGCCGACAAGCTTGGCGGGGTCACCGCCGCCTATGCCGTGATGGGCGCCCTGTTCCACCGCGAGCGTACGGGACAGGCCCAGCATGTCGAAGTTCCGATGTTTGAGACGCTGGCCGCCTTCCTGCTGGCCGAACATATGGATGGCGCCACCTTCGAGGAGGCTCCGCAGGATTTCGGCTATGCCCGCATGCTGGTTCCGCACCGGCGTCCGGTTCAGACCGCAGATGGCTACATCACAATTCTGCCTTACACCAACGTACAATGGGCGCGGTTTTTCAAGACGGTTGGGCGCAATGACATGATCGACCATGTCTGGGTCACGGACATGGACGCCCGTAGCCGCAACATCGGCGCAGTATACGATATGGTGGCGCACATTGCGCTGACCCGGACCACAGATGAGTGGCTTGACCTCATGGAGCAGGCCGACATACCCGCCATGCCAGTGCGCAACCTGTCAGATTTACCGAACGATCCCCATCTTGCCGCAACCGGGTTCTTTCAACGGATTGATCACCCGACCGAAGGTGCGATCTGGACGACACGCCCGCCGGTTCGCTTTTCGGCGACCCCTGCGCGACATGATCATCGCCCGGCCCCGCGACTTGGGGAACACAGCGACGAAATTCTGGGGCCGGGCAGGGAGTAGCCCCACCCGGCACCGGACGGATCAAACATCCATCGAGCGTGCGATCAGTTCCTTCATGATCTCGTTGGTGCCGCCATAGATCATCTGGACCCTGCTGTCGGCATAAAGTCGCGCGATGGGGTATTCCATCATGAAACCGTAACCGCCGTGCAGTTGCAGGCATTCATGCATGACCTCGTTCTGCGTCTGGCTGCCCCACCATTTCGCCATCGAAGCCGTGGCCGCATCAAGTTCGCCCGCTTCAAGACGCGCGAGCCCGTCATTTACGAAGGAGCGTAGCAATTCGGCCTTGGTTTTGCATTCCGCCAGTTTGAAGCGTGTATTCTGGAAGTCCATGATCCGGCTTCCAAATGCCTTGCGGTCCTGAACATATTTCACCGTTTCATCGATCGCAAAATCAATAAAACCGAGCGCGGTAATGCCGATCATCAGCCGCTCCCAAGGCAGCTGCTTCATCAGCTGGTAGAACCCCTGCCCCTCTTCCGGACCAAGCAGGTTCGCCGTGGGCACGCGCACATCCTCGAAGAACAGCTCAGCAGTATCCGAACCTTTCATACCCAGTTTCTTCAGGTTCCGTCCCCGGCGAAAGCCCTCGGCGCCCTCGGTTTCCAGAACGATCAACGAAACGCCCTTGGCGCCGGCGTTGCGATCGGTCTTTGCCACGATAACAACGAGATCCGCCGTGTGCCCGTTTGTGATAAAGATCTTCGAACCGTTGATCTTGTAGTGGTTGCCATCCTTTTCCGCATAGGTTTGTACGTTCTGGAGGTCAGAGCCCGTTCCAGGCTCGGTCATGGCAATCGCCGCAACGCTGTCGCCGCTGACCAGTTTCGGCAACCACTTTTTCTTCTGTTCCTCACTGCCATATGCGTTGAGATAATGGATTACGATGGACTGAATCCCATAGCCCCAACCCGTATCACCGGTGCGCCCCTGCTCGTAGACGGTAATCGCGTCGAACCCGATGCCGCCACCGAACCCACCATATTCTTCGGCAATCGAGCCACCCATGACACCCTGCTGACCGACTGTTTTCCAGAAGTCGCGGTCAACAATTCCCTGCTCCGCCCATTTTTCAATCTTCGGAGCCATCTCTGCATCGAAAAGCCTGCGTGTACTATCGGCGAACATCTTGTGTTCATCCACTGCCCAACTCGGGGAGTTCTTGATCAGAGACATGTTTTATTCCTATCGGTTCATGCTTGCATTGAAGAAATCTAACAAGTGTTTTATTTCCTGGCAATGAACCCGAGGCGTTCTGACGGGGCGTCACAAGGCTTCGGACCGTGCGCATCCGGATTTATCTAATCACGCGCCGCCCATTCGGCTCGTACAAAAAAGGCCCGCCAAAACAGGCGGGCCTTTTTGTAATTTTTTCGCAATGACTTACAGCCTGTCGGTCAGTTCGGGCACGGCGTCGAACAGGTCGGCAACCAGACCGTAATCGGCAACCTGGAAGATCGGGGCTTCTTCGTCCTTGTTGATCGCAACGATGATCTTGCTGTCCTTCATGCCGGCCAGGTGTTGGATCGCACCCGAGATGCCAACAGCGATATACAGGTCAGGCGCGACCACCTTGCCGGTCTGGCCAACCTGCCAGTCGTTCGGTGCAAAGCCCGAGTCGACGGCGGCGCGGGATGCGCCAACGGCGGCGCCCAGCTTGTCGGCCAGTTTCTCGATCAGGGCAAAGTTCTCTTCGGAGCCGACGCCGCGCCCACCGGACACGACCACACCGGCCGAGGTCAGTTCGGGACGATCCGATGCGGCGACCTTGTCTTCGACCCATTCCGACAGGCCGGGGTTGTCCCCGGCACCGATGCTTTCGACCGAGGCAGACCCGCCTTCGCCAGCGGCATCAAAGGTCGAGGTGCGGAAGGTGATGACCTTTTTCGCATCCGACGATTTGACGGTTTGAATCGCGTTCCCGGCATAGATCGGGCGCTCGAACGTTTTGCCATCGACAACGCCGGACACGTCCGACAGGACCATCACGTCCAGCAGCGCGGCAACGCGCGGCATGACGTTCTTGGCGTCCGTGGTGGCCGGGGCGACGATATGTTCATAATCACCGGCCAGCGATGCGATCAGCGCGGCGGTCGGTTCGGCCAGGCGGTGACCCAGCGATGCGTCTTCGGCGACCAGAACCTTGGTCACACCGTCGATCTTGGCGGCGGCGTCGCCTGCGGCAGCAGCAGAGGCGCCCGCGCACAGAACGGTCACATCGCCTAGGGCCTTGGCCGCGGTCACGGCCTTGGCGGTTGCGTCGATTGCCAGTTCACCATCGGTCACTTCTGCGAGAAGAAGAACAGCCATTATACAGCCCCCGCTTCTTTGAGTTTTGCGACCAGCTCGTCCACCGAGCCGACCATGATACCGGCCGCGCGTGCCACGGGCTCGGAGGTTTTGACGATTTCCAGACGCGGCGTGACATCAACGCCGTAATCATCGGCGGTCTTCTCATCCAGCGGCTTTTTCTTGGCCTTCATAATGTTGGGCAGCGACGCATAGCGCGGCTCGTTCAGGCGCAGGTCCACGGTGACGATCGCGGGCATCTTGACCTTGATGGTCTGCAGGCCGCCGTCAACTTCGCGGGTCACGACGGCACTGTCACCGTCGATGTCCAGTTCCGAGGCAAAGGTACCCTGCGACCAGCCCAGCAGGGCTGACAGCATCTGGCCGGTGGCATTCATGTCGTTGTCGATCGCCTGCTTGCCGCAGAGAATCAGACCAGGCTGTTCCTCTTCCACGACCTTGGCAAGGATTTTGGCCACTGCCAGCGGCTCGATATCATGGTGCACGTCATCCGCTGCAACGACCAGGATGGCGCGGTCGGCACCCATGGCCAGTGCGGTGCGCAGGGTTTCCTGCGCCTGTTTGACGCCGATGGATACCGCGACCACCTCTTCGGCCTTGCCGGCCTCTTTCAGGCGTATCGCCTCTTCGACGGCGATTTCGTCGAAAGGGTTCATCGACATCTTAACGTTGGCCAGATCGACACCGCTTCCGTCCGCTTTGACACGAACCTTCACGTTGTAGTCGATCACGCGTTTCACAGGCACGAGTACCTTCATTGGCGTGGTCTCCTTGAGTTTTGCGATAAGGTTTCAACCGAGCTAACGGTCTTTGAATTCTGGAGTTCTTTTTTCCGAAAACGCTTTCATGGCCTCGGGAAAGTCATGCGCGCACAGCAAAACGCTTTGGGCATCGCGCTCGATATCCAGCGCCTCGAGATAGCTGCACTCGGCTGCGGCGCGCATCACACGCTTGGCGGTCTGAACGCCAAACATCGGGTGCGTTGCAATCTCGCGGGCAATTTCCAGCGCCCGTACCTCGACCTGGTTGGCCGGCACGCATTCTTCGACAACGCGCAGGTCCCTGGCGGTGCGCCCGTCGATTTCACGGCCCGTGAGCACAAGCATCCGGGCAACGCCCGCACCGGCGCGCTGGTGAAGCAGCCAGCTTGATCCCGTGTCGGGACAACCGCCGACGCGTGCAAATACTTCGCACAGCCGGGCATCTTCGGCGGCAACGACAATGTCCGCCGACAAGGCCAGGCTGAGGCCCGCGCCAAAAGCCACGCCGCATACCGCGGAAATCAGAGGTTTGCGAAACAGATAGGCCGCGCGTCCGCCATCGTGAACCAGGTCCACCATTTCCGACGTCGCCCGCGCGCCTTTGGCGATCTCGGACTGAAACCCGACAAGATCGCCGCCGCTGCTGAAATGATTGCCACCGGTCATAACAACGACACGGATCGTAGCGTCCCGTTCGGCTTCGCGCAGAAGCGCCACCAGTTCTTCGACGAACCCGATGCTGTAAGGGTTGCGTTTTGTCGGCTGAAGAAAACGCAGGATTCCGACAGGGCCTTCCCTGTCCAGGCGAATAAGCTCAGTCATTCAAGTCTCCATCAGGTCCCGGTCCAGACGGGTGCTCGCTTTTCAGCAAAGGCCTTTGGGCCTTCAATCGCGTCGTTGCTGGCGTAAACCACCTCGTGAAGGCGCTTGCCCTCTTTCAGGCCACCCGCACAGCCCAGGTCCATGGTCGCGCGAACGCCGCCTTTCGCGGCAACAACCGACAGCGGGGCCGCGCTGGCAATGCGTTTGGCAAGGTCAAATGCCCTTGCGCGGACAGCATCGGGAGTGTCTTCGATATAGTTGGTGAACCCGTATTCGTGCAGGCGCTCGATCGGCATCAAGTCGCCGGTCAGAACGATTTCCATAAGGATGGGCTGCGGTAGCATGGACAGTGCCGGCGATGCCCAGGGCGATCCACGACCGATCTTTACTTCGGTGATACCGACCTTGGTCCCCTTGAGACCGACCCGCAGATCGCAATTCAAGGTCAGCATCATGCCGCCCGCCATCAGCGACCCTGTCATCGCCGCGATGATCGGTTTCTTGCAGGCGCGCATGGTCTCGTGAAACGGGTCGCGCATCTTGGTCAGAATATCGACACCCTCGTCGCGTGCGATTTGTGTGGCTTCCTTCAGATCCAGTCCGGCGCTGAAAACGCCGCAATCGGCAGAAGTCAGAATGGCCACACGAACGCTGTCATCCGCCTCGATCTTCTCCCAAGCGTCGGTCAGCCCGTTCGTCGCCGCCACGGAAAGCGCGTTTTTACGTTCGGGCCGGTTGATACAGACGGTCGCAATTCCGTCTTCGATCTTCACGTCAATGGGGCTCATGATACCTGCTTCGCTTTCTCGGGACAATCTAACTGCGGAAAGCTTCCCCGCGACATGTCTGCCGCGGGGAAGCTCTGTCTTATTCGACGGTGAACGTCGCGGAGCTGTGCTTGATGACATCCCAAACAACGTCAAGATAGTCGGCGCTCCAGTCGGTCAGCGGAACCCAGGTTTCGCCATTCCACTGCTCGACCCGGGTCTTGCCGCCACCACCGTGGTCTTTGTCGGTCACTGTAACCGGGGCCATGATGCCGTTTCCATCGAAGTTCTCGATCGATTCATAGGCATTCTTCATGCTTTCCGGTGTGATCGGCCAACCGTTTTCAGTAATTGCGATCCGCGCGGCTTCGAAACCGGCCGAGTAGATCGCCATGCCCGTGTTGTAGTACACGTCGCGCACCAGGCTCTCGGGACCGCTGCCCTTGCCATTGGCATAGTAGGTGTCCAGCATCGTCTTGACGATCGGAACTTCCTGGCCACCGGCCACGTTGGTCCCGCGCAGGATGCCTTTCGCCTCTTGTGCGCCGATATTGGCGATATCGACTTCGTTCAGCCAGTTCACCGACAGATAGCGGTCGATCGGGAAACGGTTGCGGCGCATTTCCTTCGAGGCGACCACATGCCCGCCCGCCAGCAGCCAGCTGATCACGTAGTCAGGCTTGTCGCGGCGGATTTTGCTCCATGCGCCGGCCTGATCCGACCCGGGAAGGGGTACGGGATACAGCTCCAACTCGAACCCTTCCTTTTCGGAAAGCGTTTTCAGGATCTCGATCGGTTCCTGGCCAAAGGGATAATCCAGATAGATGAACCCGATCTTCGCCTTGCTCAAGTCACCGCCCATCTGACCCTTGATGAAGGCAACGTCATTTGCCGCCTGCTGCCAGTACGTCGGACCGACCGGGAAAACCCATTCGAACACTTCGCCGTCCACCGCGTCACCGCGGCCAACGAAAGACTGCATCAGTACGTTACCGTCCTTCATGGCACGCGGCAAAACCGCGTTCGTGACCGGCGTGGACAGAAAGTTGAACAGGAACACGCCTTCGCGCTTGAGCTGCTCGTAGCATTCCACACCGCGCTGCGGTTCGTTGCCGTGATCGCGAATGATGACTTCAACCGGATGACCTTCGATACCGCCATTTTCGTTGGTGTACATCGCCAGGTCCTGCGCGGCCTGGGCCACCTGCGGTGAAATGAACGTGTAGGATTTACTAAGGTCGAAGCAGAGTCCGAAGCGGATAGGCTCCTTGTCCTGCGCTGAGGCAACAGTCGCGCTTGCTGCCAGTGCAGTAGCAACGGCCACTGCCTTAATGTGCTGTTTGACTTTCATGTTATCTATCTCCCGTTGGTTTAGTGTAGGGCGGTGATACCGTTCCGTAAGCGCCACTGCCGCCCCGCGTAGCGTCACACTTCCTGCAATCAGTCATTCACTGCTCGTATTTCGCGGAACTCTCTTTAACCACACCCCACACAACGTCCGTGTACTCAGAGATCCAGTCGGTTTGCGGCACCCAAGTCTCTCCGTCCCACATTTCGATACGGGTCTTGCCCCCGCCGCCATGATCTTCGGCCGTCACCGTAATGGGGGCCATCAGCCCGTTCGCGTCATAGCCCTCAAGCGACTCCAGTCCGGCCTTGTAGGATGTCGGAGTGATCGGCAGCCCCTCGGCTTCCGCCGCCTTGCGCGCGGCTTCGAACATGATCGAATACATGGCCAGCCCGGTGTTGTAGAAAACGTCCTGCGTCTTCTCGATCGGGCCGGATCCCTCGCCCTTGTCATAAAGCTCGGCCATGATTTCCTGATACAGGGCAATATCCTGACCGCCCACGACATTGGTCCCGCGCTTGATACCTTTGGCGGCCTCTTTACCGATGTTGGCGATATCGACTTCGTTCAGCCAGTTGACCGAGATGTATTTGTCCATCGGAATGCGATTGCGCTTCATCTCTTTCGAGGCAACCACATGGGCACCGCCCAGCATCCAGACGATCACATGATCGGGCTTGTCGCGGCGCACCTTGGACCACACGCCGGCCTGGTCGCTGCCAGGCAGTGGCACGGGGTACAGTTCAAGCTCGAAACCCTCTTTCTCGGACAGGGTTTCCAGGATCTCGATCGGCTCCTGCCCGAAGGGATAATCGAAGTAAACAAACCCGACCTTCACATCTGACAGATCGCCGTCATGCAATTGCTTGATGTAGGCGACATCGTTGGCGGCCTGTCCCCAATAGGTCGGCCCGATCGGATAGACCCAATCGAAGACGGTGCCATCAACGGCATCGCCGCGCCCGACAAGAGACTGCATCAGGATACGCCCGTCTTCCATGGCCCGCGGCAGGATAGCCAGAGACACCGGAGTGGACAGGGTATCGAAAACAAAGACGCCCTCGCGGCTGAGTTTCGAGTAGCACTCGATTCCGCGCTGCGGTTCGTTCCCGTGGTCACGCACGATGACTTCGACCGGTTCCCCACCGATGCCGCCCTTCATGTTGATGAGCTTGGCAAGGTCCATCGCGGCCTGCGAAACCTGCGGCGTGGCAAAGGTATAGGCTTTGCTGAGATCGTAGCAGATGCCGATCTTGAATGGCTCGGCCAGCGCCTGGGTGCCAAACATTGCTCCGCCGAACATTGATAATACGGCCAACGCTTTGGTAAGTTTCTTCATTTGTTCCTCCCTGAACAGCTTCTGATTAGTACCTCAACTCAACCAACGTTTGCGTCGGCTGTAGTGCTTGACGTTGTGAAAATCGGTCTCTCCGCCGCCTAGATAGAACTCCTGAATGTCGGAGTTAGATTTGAGCGCCTCGGCGGTGCCGTGCATAACAACGCGGCCGTTTTCGATAAGGTACCCTTGCGAAACGATTTCCAGAGCCGCCAAGGCGTTCTGTTCCACCAGCAGGACGGACAGGCCCTCATCCTTATTGATCTTTTGCAGGATGCCGAAGATTTCCTCGACCAGGAACGGAGCAAGCCCGAGACTTGGTTCATCAAGCATCAACAGCTTCGGCTGGGTCACGAGGGCCCGCCCAATGGCAAGCATCTGTTGCTCACCACCCGACAAATAGCCTGCTTGCGAATTTTTGCGTTCGGCAAGCCGCGGAAAATATCCGTAGATCTTTTCCTTTTCCGCATTCAGCGTTGATCGGGACATTCCGCGTGGCGCGGCGGCGGTCAGGTTCTCGTCGGGGGTCAGGTGTTCGAAGACCCGCCGCCCTTCGATGACATGACAGATGCCCATCTCGACGCGTTTTTGCGCGAGCGCTTCGGTAATGTCCGTTCCCTGGAACGTTATCTCACCTCGGCTGATGCGTCCGCGCTCGGCTTTCAAAAGACCGCTGATCGCTTTCAACGTGGTGCTTTTTCCCGCTCCGTTAGAACCCAAAAGTGCGATCATCTCGCCCTTTGGAACCTGAACCGAAACACCTTTGATCGCCAGCATTACATTGTCGTACAGCACCTCGACACTGTTCATGGACAGAATGTTCTGGGCTTCAACTTTTTCTTGCATCGGCATTCCCCTATTTCTTGAACTGATCGAAGGGCCAGACCATCAGATAGTCTCTGATGTTGCCGTAGAGTTTTCCCAAACCGAGTGGTTCGATCAGAAGGATAATGACGATCAGTGCGCCATAGACTGCGTTCGGGATGTGAGCGAGTGTTTCAACATCGATCTGCATGCCAAGCCCGTCACTCAACGTGACGACGAGACCGTTCACGATACCCGGAACAAGAAGGATCAGGGCAACACCGAAATAGGAACCGATAATGCTGCCAAGGCCGCCAACAATCACCATCGCAAGAACCTGGATCGAAACGGCAACCGAGAATTGCTCGGGTGCGGCGAGAAAGAAAAAGGTGGCAACAAGCAACGCACCGCTGACGCCTGCGATGAACGAAGAAGTCGCGAATGCGAGGATTTTGTAGTAGAAACTGTTCACACCCAGGATCGCGGCCGCAAAGTCTTTTTCCCGGACAGCGACCAAGGCGCGACCGAGTCCAGTCCGCTTGAGATTAAGCATGAAGATCGTCACCAACACACACCAGCCGAAGGCGACATAGTAGAAGCCAGTATCAGTGGTAATCTCTTGCCCGAGCAGCGCCAATGTCGGTGACTGGAGCGACGCGTGTGAGCCCCCCGAGATCGCCGGAGAGTGGGTCAGAACCCAGTCCATCACGAATTGCATAGCGAGAGTAGTGAGAGCGAGATAGAGGCCCTTGACCCGCAAAGCGGCAAAAGCGAACAGGCTGCCGATCACGGATGACGTCAATCCGCCGATGATAAGGGCGAATTCCCACGGCACCCCGAAACGCGCGGCATGGATCGACGAATACGCTCCAACGGCCATGACTGCAGCATAACCCAAGTGAAGTTGGCCTGCCCAACCTGTCACCAGATTCAATCCAAGCGCGGCGGCCGTCCAGATCAGCCAAGGAAGCATGTAGCTGTTCAGATAAAGCGACGGGATGATGAATGGCGCGGCAAGGCCAATCAAGAAGATGAATGCTGTCAGATTCCGGTCAGCAGGCACCTTGAAGATTCGGCTGTCCGAAACGTAGTTGGCGTGATGGACGCCAGAAAGTCTGTAAAACATGCCTTACACCCTTTCGATGTCGTGACGACCGAACAGCCCGTGCGGACGGATCATGACGGTAAGAATGAGCACGGCAGCGACGATAAGCTCACGGCTTCCGCCTCCGACAAGCGGATCGAGGAAATCAGCGCCAACGTTTTCGACGACGCCCAGGATGATGCCTGCGATCACGGCGCCAAGGATACTGTCGAGACCACCGAGAACGGCAACCGTCAGACCTTTGAGAAGCAACAGCGACAGCGCCTGATCGACACCCTGAATCTCGCCCCAGATAACGCCAGCGGCGACGGCAACAACGGATGCCAATGCCCAGGACAACCCAACGCCGCGCTCAACCGCGATACCGACCGACCACGAAGCCATGTAATCATCCGCGATCGCCCGCAACTTGATCCCGGTCCGGGTTCGGAAAAACAGCATGAATGCGACAAACAAGGCGAGCGCAACACCGGCACCAACCAGATGGATGCGGCTGATGAAGATGTCGCCCAGGAACAGCGGATCATAGCTGACGCCCAGTTCCATCGAACGCGACGTCCCGCCCCAGATCGCAAGCGTTGTACCCCGCAGGAAAATGTCGAGGCCGAGTGTCAGCATCAAGATCATGACAACCGGCCGACCTGCGAGACGGCGCAGGGCAACACGCTCAATGCCGAACCCAAGGCCTAACATTACAACCGCAGCCAGAGGGATGGCCAGCCACAAGGGTAAACCCACGTCGCGTGCCAGCGCCAGGACCACATAGGCCCCGACCATGGTCAACCCGCCCTGCGCCAGATTGGGCACCGAAGATGCCTTGTAAATCAGCACGAGGCCGATGGCGAATAGCGAGTACAGCAGACCCGTCAAGGCTCCGTTGATCGCAAGCTCTGATAGAAAGACCCAGTCCATTTATACCTCCCTGATGGGAAGGCTTCTTTCGACCTTCCCTACTTCCCCGGTCTCGTAAGTCACCTGCGCGCTTACATGGACCTCTTTTGAACCGTCGTAGAGCGCCGCGATCACGTCAGCATAGCGTTCCTGAACGACCTTCCTCCGCAGTTTTCGGGTTCGCGTGATTTCACCATCGTCCGGGTCGAATTCTTTCGGCAGACTGACAAAGCGTTGCAGGCGCAATGGTTCGGTGACGGCCTTGTTGACCCGTTGGAAGGCCTCGCGAAGCAACGTCGCGACCTCTTCACGCTGAGAAAGATCGGCATATGACACGTAAGGTACGCCGTTCACTTCGGCCCAGTGCCCCACGGCCTCGAAATCCACGCAGACCATCGCCGTCAGTTCCTTCAGCCCGGCGCCAATCACGGCCGCATCCTTGATATACGGGCTGAATTTCAACCGGTTCTCGATGTAGTTTGGAACGTAACGTTCACCGTCGGCGGTGTGCATGACCTCGGATACACGCCCCAGAACAACCAGGTGTCCGTCGTCCTCCAGATAGCCGGCATCACCTGTATGCAGCCACCCGCCGTCAAGGGCTTCGGCGGTCGCTTCGGGTTTGTTGAAGTACCCTTTAAACACGCTGTCCGAGCGCACCAGGATCTCACCGTCTTCGGCAATGCTGACCTCGACGCCAGGCGCGGGTTTGCCAACCGTATGAAGACGGACCTCGCCCGGAGCCTGAATCGCGTTGATCGCGCTGTTCTCGGTCTGGCCGTAGAGCTGACGCAACTTGATCCCCAGGGCGCGGTAGAACACAAAGGTGTCTTCCCCGATCGCTTCACCGCCGGTGAACGCATTCTTGAGGCGGCTCATCCCGAACTGGTCCTTGATCGGACCGAAAACAATCGCCTCGCCCAGAAGCCGGCCCAATGGCTCAAGAACACCGCCGCTTTTGCCATTCAGCTTGCGCGTTTCCGCCGCGATGGCCCGATCCATGAAAAAATGGTACAGCCACTTCTTTAAAGGGGTCGAATTTTCGATACCAACCTGGATTGTCGTCAGCATCTGGTCCCAGCTTCTTGGCGCCGCCAGATAGAATGTCGGAGCGATCTCGCGCATGTCGCGCACGACCGTTTCCTGGCGCTCAGGCACATTCACGGTGAAACGCCAAAGGAGTGCCGCGGCAACGGTTATGGCGTAGTCTCCCACCCAGGCCATCGGCAAGTACGCGAGGATCTCCTCATTTTCGTCGAAGGCACCCGCCGCATGTCCATTCCGAGCAGCAGCAAGAACGTTCTTCTGACTCAGTACGATGCCCTTCGGCGCGCCCGTCGTTCCGGAGGAGTGCAGAAAAATGGCCGGATCTTCCGGCTTCGCACGACTAAGCAGTTCCTCACGCAGGCCCGGGGTTTCGTTCAGATCGTGCTGACCAACTTCGATCAGGTGATCCCAGGACAACAGTCCTTCAACCTCGTAGAAGCCAAGACCGCGCGCTTCATCATAAATGATGTGGTCGATGCCCTCGGCGCCCGCGTCCTTCAGTTCCAGGATCTTGTCAACCTGTTCCTGATCTTCGGCGATGGCCGCGACGATTTCGACTTCGCCAAGAAAGTGCCGGAGTTCTTCGAGCGTCGCGCCGGGATAGGCAGGCATTGCATAGGCACCCAGCAACGAAATAGCCAGCATTCCGCCATACAGCCGCGCCCGGTTGTCGCCCAGGATAAGCACCGCCTTGCCCGGTGTTACGCCGATTTTCTCAAGCCCGGCCGCGCAGGCCAGCACCTCTTCGGCGTATTCCGCCCATGTGGTTTCCTTCCAGATCCCACGCTCTTTTTCGCGAAGCGCGATTTCCGAACCGTGTTTCGAGGCGTTCCGCGCCAGAATTGCGCCGATCGTGTCGCCGCCCGAAGACTGTTTCTTCGTCAAATCAGTCATGCGACCCTCCGATATATGCCTCGATGACCCGCGGGTCCTTCACAACCTCCTTGGGGATGCCACTGGCGATCATTTCACCATAATTCAGGGCCAGCATCCGATCACAAATGCCGGTGATGACATCCATATGGTGTTCGATCAGCAGAACGCTGACGCCGCGTTCGGCACGGGCATCCAGAATGAAACGGGACATATACCCTTTCTCTTCCTGGTTCATGCCGGCCATCGGTTCATCGAGAATCAGCATCTGTGGCTCGGCCACCAATGCCCGCGCCAGCTCGACCCGTTTTTTCAACCCGATCGGAAGGCCATCGACCAACTCATGCCGGATGCTCTCGAGTTGTAGAAACTCGATCACCTCTTCGACGATCTTGCGGTTTTCGATTTCTTCACGCTGTGCTGCCCACCAGTAAAGCGCGGTGCGCAGAACGCCCGGTTTCATGTGGATGTGCCGCCCCAGCAGGATGTTGTCCAGAACGCTCATCCCGTTGAACAAGGCAAGATTCTGGAACGTCCGGGCGACGCCGAGCTTGGCAACCTTGTGAGGTGCCGTACCCGTGATTTCCTTTCCTGCCAACCGGACAGTCCCCACATTCGGTGGGTAGAACCCGGTAATTGCGTTCGTCAGTGTTGTCTTGCCGCTGCCGTTCGGGCCGACAAGTCCAAAGATTTCCCCCTGCCGAATGACGAGGTCCACACCGGTGACAGCGACGATGCCGCCGAACCGTCGCTCGACCCCGCTGCACTCCAGTATCGCCCCATCATCGGCTCCGATTGCTGTTTTAATCTTAGTCGTCATCTAGATATCATTGTCCCCCTAAGGTTCACGGCCAACATCAGGTAATCCGGAAGTAGTCCGGCCGCCCCGTTGGCCATGGATCCCCCCACAATTGCTGCCCACCGTCGATGTTCAGAACTTCTCCGGTTACGAATTTCCCTGAATTCGCCGCCATATAGACAACCCCTTCAGCGACATCCCATTCGTCCCCGGCGTGCCGCATCGGGTTGGAGTCCTGAAAGGTCGCAGAACCCTCCGGAGGGTAGTTCCCGAAACCGTTGCTTTCGCAGCAACCCGGCGCCACGCAGTTCACTCGGATACCGTGCGGGGCCCACTCCACCGCAACCGACTTGGACAGGTAAACTACCCCTGCCCGGGCCGCACAGGTATGCGCGATGCCGGGCATGCCGCGCCAGATATCGGCCACGATGTTGACGATGGAGCCCGATTGCTTGTTGGCAACCCAGTGGCGCGCCGTGGATTGCATCATCCACCACGTGCCGTTCAGGTTGGTGTCTATGACCGCATTCCAGCCCTTTGGACTAAACTCCAACGCTGCTTGCGGAAACTGACCCCCAGCATTGTTCACCAATACGTCAATCGCCCCGAACTCCTGGTTCGTCTTGGCGACAAAATCCTCGACCTGCTCAGGCTCCCGGATGGTCATAGGCACAGCGAAAACTTCGCCCCCGAAACTTTCAAGGAACTCCTTGGCCAAAGCCAGTTTCTCTTCGTTGCGTCCATTGATCGCCAGATTGGCCCCGAGCCTTGCGAACAAGGTCGCAATTGCCAGCCCCAATCCGCCTCCGGCCCCGGTCACCACAACGACTTTGCCGGTGAATAAACCGCTTGCGTAAACGGTTGCACGTTTTGATAGGTCCTCCCTCGAAGACCCAAACTGCGTCTTATTCATGACGCCTCCTCCCATTCCCATTAGGGGCAGCTGCCAGTAATCTAACGGGTGTTAGAAAATTGGTCAAGACAACTTTTCCCACCAGCCCCGCCCGTTATCTCCGATCAGTAAGACTTTGGAAGTCCAAGGGCTTTTTCTGCTATGAACGACAGAAGCATCTGCGGTGTCACCGGTACGATGCGGAACAGCAGAGCTTCACGTACCAGTCGCTCCACGTGATATTCCTTAGCATATCCGAATCCGCCAAACGTAATTTGCGCGGCTTCGGTCGCCTCGACCGCGGCGTCGGCGGCCAAAAGCTTGGCGGCGTTCGCCTCGACGCCGCAGGGTTCTCCCGCATCGTAGAGGGCTGCAGCGTGCATCACCATGAGATTGGCAGATTCCACTCGCGCCCAGGCTTTGGCGAGTGGATGCTGAACACCCTGATTTTGGCCGATCGGGCGGTCAAAAATCACACGTTCGTTTGCATAATGCGCCGCTCGCGCCAGTGCGTTGCGCGCAATACCGATGCATTCACCGGCCACCAGGATGCGTTCGGGATTCAACCCGTGCAAAATTTGCCTAAAGCCTTTGCCCTCCTCCCCGATCAGGTCCTCAGCCGGAATCGGCAATCCATCGATGAAGACTTCGTTCGAATCGACAGCCTTTCGACCCATCTTTTCGATCTCTCGCACGTCAACGAAATTTCGGTCGAGATCTGTATAGAACAGGCTCAGCCCTTCGGTCGGGCTGCTCACATCCTCTAGCCGCGTTGTTCTGGCCAGAAGCAACATCTTGTCCGCCACCTGCGCGGTAGAAATCCAGACTTTTTGTCCGTGCACGACATATCTGTCCCCCTGCCGCACCGCCATGGTCTTCAGCTTTGTGGTGTCTAACCCGGTCGTCGGTTCGGTTACGGCGAAACAGGCCTTTTCATCGCCTGCTATTAGAGGGCCAAGCATACGCGCGCGCTGCTCATCGGTCCCAAACTTCACCACCGGGTTGAGCCCGAAAATGTTCATGTGGATGGCCGAGGCTCCGCTTGCGCCGGCCCCCGACTCGGCAATTGCCTGCATCATTATGGTCGCCTCGGTGATCCCCAGACCCGCGCCGCCGACAGCTTCTGGCATGGCGATACCTAGCCAGCCGCCATCGGCCATTGCCCTGTGCAGATCATGGGGAAAACCACCGTTGCGATCCCGATCCAGCCAATAGTCGTCGTCGAACCCTGCGCAAATCCGCAGAATCTGGTCGCGAATCTCTTGTTGGTCGGCGGTCAATCGAAATGTCATAGCGCGCGCCCTCCCTCCAATCTTACGAGCCCAGCCTCACATAGGGCAGCGATCCGCTCATCGTTAAAACCAAGATCACGCAGAATGCTTTGGCTGTCTGCGCTAGGCGGTCGTCCCAGCCAACGAAGCTGACCGGGCGTCGCGCTGAGATGAGGGACCGGACCAATGACCTGGGTCTGTTCGCCGTCGACCGACACGATGTCCCCACGATGGCGTATCTGCTCGTTCGTCATGATCTCTTCGACGCTCAACACACGCGAGGCAACCGCATCATGGCGGGCGAATACCGCTTCCACTTCCTTAGCCGTGTGCTGCGTGACGAAATCATTGATCGCGTCAAAGACCACCGTCATGTGCCGCGACATCTCGCCCAATGTCGCGAACCGCGGGTCATCGGCGAGGGCATCGCCTCCGACCGCCCGCAACAGGCGCTGCGCGGTTTCCGCGCTCCCTGCCGAAACGCTCAGCCACACCCCATCGGACGTTCGGAACATCCCCCCCGGAGCAAAGTCCATCGGCTGGCGCAGCCCATTGCGTCGCGGCGAGAGGTTCGCGCCAGTCAATGCGGGAACAGGATAATCCATCAACCGAAGCAGGGCCTCGAATACTGCAATATCGACGACCTGACCGCGTGCTATCCCCTTTTCGCGAGCAAATAGCGCGATCATGATTCCCAAAGCGCCCATTAGCCCTGTCGTGCTGTCAGCCGCCGGAAAGCCGGGGTGCATCGGCGGCCCGTCGGGAAAACCGGTCAGATGCGCTAATCCACTCATGGCCTCCGCAGCACGCCCAAACGCTGGCAGGTCGCGCATCGGACCGTCCTGTCCGTAACCTGAAACCCGCAAGACAACCAAGTCCGGGTTCCAATCGTGCAAGACGTCTGGCCCAACACCGGCACGTTCCAGCACACCCGGTCGGAAATTCTCGATCAGCACGTCGGCATCTTCGACCAACTTTCGCAGGATGTCCCGGCCCTCGTCGGACTTCCAGTCCAGACCTAGTGTTTTCTTGTTACGGCCCAAAGTCTTCCACCAGACGCCCACCCCATCCTCTGCCTTGGGTCCAAGGTCGCGCATCATATCCGTCCGGTTGGGGGCTTCGATCTTGATGACATCTGCACCAAAATCCGAGAGTAAAGCTGCCGCAAGTGGTCCGGCAATTACGTGACCAAGTTCTATAATCTTCAGTTGATCAAGGGGTCCAGACATCTGCACTTTCGACTTTGCTAATTTTCTAATGGTTGTTCGATTCCTAGCAAAGGCGAAGTCGGATCTCAAGATTCAAAGGTAATCACCTCCCCGAAAACGTAACCGCCCGGTTGTTACCATGGATCAGTTCATTGGCGTCCAGTTCCATGGAAGCGGTTCGTTGAGCGGGTTGGTCATGTGATTGTGGATGCGGTCGAGGATTTCGGCCAGCCAGGCTTGCCGATCGAGGCCGTTCATCTTGGCTGTCTCGACAAGAGACATCGCCCGGGACAGCGTTTCGCCACCGCTGTCGGAGCCTGCAAAAAGCCAGTTTTTTCGCCCGATGCTGATCGGGCGCATGACGCGCTCGGCGGTGTTGTCGTCGATGCCGACGCGGCCATCTCCAAGGAAGAGCTCGAATGACGGCCAGCAGCTGAGACCATAGCGGAAGGCCTTCGCGAGATCGCCCTTGCCGGGAATGCGTAGCAGTTGGGCCTCGGTCCATGCCTTGAAGGCCTAGACCATGGAGCGGGAGTGCGCCTGGCCTGCTGCCAGCCGCAGTTCCGCTGTATTTCGTGCCCTCACGAATTATGGCCAGCCGTGCGTTCTTTCAGGCCTGCGGGACGAAGCGCTCGTCTTTGGCGGCACCGAAGTGGCTCCGACATTCGGCGGTTTTCTCGAAGGCGCGCTTGAGGCGGCGGAATATGCCTACACCGTCCTTAAGATGGGTCGAGGGCGCTCAGAGAAGCGCTTATAACTGCATCTGCGTTCAGGCTGTCGCTGGGGAACCTGAAGTAGCGTTTTCTTTTTTGGGCGGCTTGATCCGGAAGAACAGTGCATAAAATACCGGAACCGCGACCAGCGTCAGGATCGAGGCGAACGCGAGGCCACCCATGATCGTCGCGGCCATCGATGCGAAGAAGGCGTCTGGTAAGAGCGGAATCATACCGAAAATCGTTGTGCCCGCAGCCAGCACGACGGGCCTCAAACGGCTGACCGAGCCATCGATCACCGCCTGATAGTCCTCGACACCTTCGGCGCGTTGCTGATCGATTTCTTCCACCAGCACAATGGCATTCTTCATCAGCATCCCGGAAAGGGACAAGAAGCCGAGAAGCGCCGTGAACGTGAACGGTAGCCCAGTGAACAGCAGACCGAGAACCATCTGTGAACCGGCATGCAAAATTGACCCTGTAGAGGGGTGATCGGCGTCCAAAAATGACCCCCTTACAATGATGTGGATGATGCCCCCGAGGTCATCGGGGAGCGCAGTGTGGGATGTTGGTCGTGGAGACGATAGCGAAGATCCGGCGGGCGTATTTTCAGGACAAGAAGTCGATCAAGCAGATCTGCCGTGAGCTGCGGGTATCTCGGAACACGGTGCGCAAGGTGATCCGGTCGGGTGCGACGGAGCTCACCTATGAGCGAACCATTCAGCCGCAGCCGAAGATCGGGCCCTGGAAAGACATGCTGGACGAGATGCTGGCGGTGAATGCGCGGAAGCCCAAGCGCGAGCGACTGACCCGCATTCGGATCTTGGAAGAACTTCGGGCCCGAGGTTATGATGGCGGCTATGATGCCGTCCGGCGATACGCGGCCTCCTGGTCCAAGGAGGAAGAGGTGGCATCTGCCGCGGCCTATGTGCCGCTAAGCTTCGATCCGGGGGAAGCCTACCAGTTTGACTGGAGCCACGAGATCGTGGTGATCGACGGCGTGACAATCACCGTGAAGGTCGCCCACGTTCGCCTCTGCCACAGCCGGATTCTGTTCGTGCGGGCCTACCCGCGCGAGACGCAGGAGATGGTGTTTGACGCGCACGACAAGGCCTTTGCCTTCTTCGGTGGAGCCTGCGCGCGGGGCATCTACGACAACATGAAGACGGCGGTGGATACGATCTTCGTCGGCCGAGACCGCGCCTACAATCGCCGGTTCCAGCAGATGTGCGGGCACTATCTGGTCGATCCGGTGGCATGCACCCCGGCCTCGGGCTGGGAGAAGGGCCAGGTCGAGAACCAGGTCGGTGTGGTGCGGCGACGGTTCTTCGTGCCCCGGCCGCGGTTCAAGAGCCACGCCGAGCTCAACGCCTGGCTCGAGGATCGCTGCGTTGCCTGGGCCAAAGCCAATCCGCACCAGGAGCTTCGGGATCGAACGATCTGGGATGTGTTCCAGGACGAGCGCGCGAGTCTCGTGCCCTACGTGGGTCCGTTCGACGGCTTCCATGCCGTGCCGGCGTCGGTCTCGAAGACCTGCCTCGTCCGGTTCGACAAGAACCGCTACTCCGTCGATGGCCGGGCGGTTGGTCGTCCTGTCGAGATCCGCGCCTATGCCGAGCGGGTCGAGCTCTGGCAGGACGGCAAGATCGTGGGGCAGCACGCCCGAGCCTTTGGGCGCGACAAGGCCATCTACGACCCGCTGCACTACATTCCGGTTCTGGCTCGCAAGCCTGGGGCCCTCCGGAACGGTGCCCCCTTCAAGGACTGGGACCTGCCGGCGGCGATCAGGCGCGTGCAGCGCAAGCTTGGCAAGGTGCCGAACGGCGACCGGCAGATGGTCCAGATCCTCAGCATGATCCCGATCGATGGGCTGGATGCAGTGGACGCTGCCTGTGCCGAAGCCCTGAACGAAGGGGTTCCCGCGGCCTCAGTCGTCCTCAACATCCTGGCCCGGCATCGGGAGCCGCCACCGCCGCTGACCATCGATACACCGGAGGCGTTGCGACTGACCTGCGAGCCCGTGGCCGATTGCAAACGCTACGACAGCCTCAGGAGACCCAACCATGGAAAGATCACAGGTGCTGGACGCGATGAGCCAGCTGAAGCTCTACGGCATGAAGGCCGCCTACGATGAGATCATCACCACGGCGGTGAAGCGTCAGCACGAGCCGCAACAGATCGTCGGCGACCTGCTGAATGCCGAGATCGACCAGGTGACGTCCTGGCTGGCCACCGAAATCCTCGCGCTCAGCGAGTTTTTGACCTCGTACTGGGAAGAGATCGATGACGCGATGTTCGAGCACCTTTGGCAGACCGAGGTCGACGCTGTGCCGGAGTTCACCACCTCGAAGATCACGCTGATCTGCGGGCTTCTCCTGCCGATCTGGGACCGGCTACCTGCCGACAACATACGCATCTATCGCCTGCAAACCGAAGACGGGGAACGCGCCATCGGCCGTCTGGTCAGCCAGGAACAGCGCTCGAACGTCTACGCGCGCCTTGGGCTCGACTGCCAGATCGAGATGTCGCCGCAGGAGGAGCTCGCGGCCGTGATGGACGCCAGGACGACCCTGAACCTCCTCGGCGGTTACCAGCTGCGCAGGTCGCTCGTCATGGGGCAGCCGAGGTGTGAGCTGATCGGCGCGTCCGGTGCGGCCCTGCCCGCACTGAAAGCCATGGGCTGCTTCACCGAGGTTATCCAGTGGAAGACGCGGGTGTTCATCCCGGTGGACGGTACTGACGTGCTGGCGCGGGTGCTCGCCGAGCATCCAGTTGGCGCAAGCGTCGCAGATGCTGCCGCATGAACCCGCGGCGCAGCATCGCAGACCTCTCGGCCGATCTTGCAGACCAGGCCGAGAGTTTCTGCCGCCAGTATTTCCCCGAGGGACGCAAGCAGGGCAATTATTGGCAGGTCGGTGACACATCGGGAGCAAAGGGACAGAGTCTCGCGATCCGACTGCAGGCGGAAAGCGGGCGCAAGGCCGGGTCCTGGCAAGATTTCGCGACGGGTGAATTTGGCGACTTGATCGACCTGCTGCAAGAACGGCTTGGTTCGGTGACACTCAAGGAAACGCTAAGGGAGGCCCGGTCCTTTCTCGGCGAGGCCCCCTGCCCTGCCGTAACTCGTGAAACCCAAAGGGCTGAGCGCCACGATACTGCCTCCAGCAAACGCATTGCGCGGGCGCGCAAGCTCTTTGCGGCTGGCAAGCCAGTTCTTGGCACCTTGGCCGCCACCTATCTGCAAGGGTGCGGCATCACGCGCCTCGGTCCCGCGCTCCGCTATCATCCGCGGGTCTTCCTACGTCAGGGCGAGGACGATCCTGATCTGGCAACAAGGTCCCCTGCCCCAGCCAGATGAGGTCGAACTCGCCATGGCGACCCTCTTTGATACCACCATCGGCCTCCTCACCGGCAGCCAGTTGGAAGACAATCTCGAAGAGATGCTCTGGTCCCTGACCTCGATTTTCCATCGCCGGCTGACCCATATCCAGAAGCTTCTCGAGGACAACGAATTCGAGGTCCGGGAAAGCCTAGCCATCCAGGACGGCTCCGAGGTCGCCTCGGTCGAGCTCGAGCGCCTCCAGATGATCGGCCTCAAGCTCTGGGACCATCGCGACGCTTTCGAGCAGATGCGCGATCTGGCCGTGGACCACTTCTCGGCCGCCACCGGCTCGCCCTGGCTGCCCCGCACCGGGTCCAAGGTCTCGCATCGCGGCCTGACCTCCGCCGTGGTGGACAGCCGGGCCTATCTCTCGGCCAAGCGCCGCAAAGAGACCGAGGTGCATTGCCCCGAAGGCACGCGGATCGCTTTCTCGGGCGGGGACTATCAAGCCTACGATCTGATCTGGTCCGTCCTCGACGCCACCCACGCCAAATACCCCGACATGGTGCTCCTGCACGGCGGCACACCCAAGGGCGCCGAGATGATCGCCGCTCGGTGGGCAGATACCCGCGGTGTCACCCAGGTGGTCTTCAAGCCCGACTGGAAAAGCCACGGCAAGGCCGCCCCTTTCAAGCGCAACGACAAGATGCTCGAGACCATGCCGCAGGGTCTGATCGCCACCCCCGGTTCGGGCATCACCGAGAACATCGTCGACAAAGCCCGCAAGCTCGGGATCCGTATCAAGAGGATCGGGGCCTGAGGCCCCGTTTATCCCATGACATCAGTCGGAGCGCCTTGTGCGGTTCGCTCTATGAGTTCGCAGAGGTGCGCAGTTCTGCGGGATTTGGTCTGTCAGACTGCTGAGAGTGCGGATGAGATTTCTAGCTGGTCGCCGTAGCGGGCCTTCCTGATGCCTCGTGACGCTCGCGTCGTCCGGCCGTCAGTGGGATATTCGCCGAGAGGCAACCCATGTCGGCCAGGAAACTGACCAATCCGACGCTCGTCTTGAACTTGCGAAATTTGAAGACGCTGCGGCTTGTCACAAGCATCTTCGCATCCTGACCATCCTTCGTCACCATGTGCACGACCCAGGAGCCATACCAGCTGTTATGGCGTTTCTCGGCGGTCTGGTTGCAGATCACCTCGATGAGATAGCCATCTGAGAGCAGATCGCGCAGGCCATCCTCGATGACCACGTTCGGTGTTGCGCCGTCCAACTGCTTATCTTCTTCACTTATGCCGACACGTATCGGGATTGGAGCGGGCCGGAGCTTCTACCTGATCTTCCGAGTCGCATGCGTCGTTGCTCAGTTTCGCGATGCCGTACGGGACATCCTCGAAATTCGCAACGCGGCCAGGATTGAAGCCGTCGGGAAGAGATGCGCATGTCCTCGCCCTGGCATTTCAACTTCTCCAGCCTGTCAGATCACTTTCTGCTTGAGGTCCCTGGTTGTTCGACCGAGGAACTGAACGCGGGCCGGTGTTGCGTTGCGACGGATCGTAGTCTGTATCGAACGATCAGCCATGTCTGGCGAGGCCCCTTCGGCGTTCTTGGCGTTGGCTGTTGTCTGATCTCCCTTCGTGGCCCCCCGCACTTCTCCCGATGTCTGAGTTGCATGACATGCTGGTCGCAGCTGTCGTCCCGCCCACAAGGGTTGTCGCCGATCTTTTTCCCCTGTCCCTGCGGGCCATTCCGCGCGCACCAAAAAAACCTGCGCCTGCCCCTCTCCGCTGCGCTTCGCCTTCGGTGTGGCCAGGCCTTGGCCAGCTGCAAGGTGACCATCATTGCAACGCAAACAAGGAGAAGAGCAATGACCACGAACTGCATCAAATTCACCAGCGCCGACATCGAAACCGCCAAGGGCACAGGCTCCATCTCGACCCTGACCTTCGACCTCGACATCACGGTCGAACCCGTCGCGAGTACGAACCCGATGGCCCCCACGCACCGCGTCCTCGGCCGCTCCCCGCGCGGCAAGCTGGTCGAGTGCGGCGGCATCTGGAAGAAGCAGAACAAGGAGACCGGCGCCGACTACTACACGCTGACCATCCGTGACCACGGCTTCAACGCCAACCTCGGCAAGGCCGCGAACCAGGACGATCTGTCCCTGCAGGCCGTCATCCCCTGGGGCCCGAAAGACGCCGCCTGAGCCAAGGGCCAGACCGCTTCGGCGGTCTGGCTGCACCAGGCTCCGAGGTTTTTGCACGCGTGCAAAATCACCTCGGCGGTTCAGGTTGCTGTCCGTATTTTCAATCGGTGTAGCCCATATTGTGCGCCGGAAATCCTGTAGGCGTACAATATCTGTACATTTCCTCAAAAACCGTGCTATTTACAACTCGGAGCGATTCCGTGAGAGAGTCGAAATGAGAGCGGTGTAATGGGCGGCAGTATAGAACAGTTCCTTCAAGAGCTCGAGCGGGGCCTTGGCCGGACCATGGTCTCGGTCAACAAGGAGTTGACGATGCGCGAGCGCATCAAGCGCTCTTGGTCGATGCGCCAATGTGCTCGCTTCCTGAACATTAGCCATCAGCATCTGACGAAGTTCGCTAAGGACAATGAGGATTTTCCTGCCGGCAAGCATGTAGGGCGCGAGCGTGTTTTCACCCTGACGGAGCTGATGCACATCCGGGCTTTGATGGCTGCCTCAGCAAAGCGGCCTGAGCATTTTCTTGCTTGGCGCAAACCCGACGATCCTTTGCCCGTTATTTCGTTTGCAAGTCAGAAAGGTGGAACGGCGAAGTCGCTTAGTGCTGCGCACTTCGCTCAGTACCTGAGTCTGCACTACGGCATGCGAGTCGGCGTCATGGACGCTGACCCCCAGAGCACGATCACGCTCTATTTTGTCGGCGGCGAAGAAATGCCAACTTTGCCAGATGACGAAACTCCGACGATGGTTGACTTCGCGGGGCTGTTTCAGACCGACGAATCCATCCCCTACACTGACTATGATGCGGAGACGCTTGACGGGTTTTTCAAGAAAACGTCCTGGCCGGGCGTGCGGCTAGTACCTGCGCATGGCGAAACCTCAGAAGGTGAAATTCAGATCGCGAGGTTGTTGCGAGCGGGCACCCCGGAAAAGCGGTTCTACAGGTTCCTAAGAGACTCCATAGATCGTTGGAAAGAGGGGAATCCACCGGTCACCCGTCCGAATGAACTGGTGAGCAACGGTAGGGTCGACCAAACGAAGCTTGAAAGTGCCCTCAACGAGACCTTGGACTGCATCATTATCGACTATCAGCCTGCGCTGACACTGTTCCAGCTGAACAATGTGATGGCGTCTACTTCGTTGATTATCCCGCAGACGATGAAGGGGTTCGACATTGCGACCTTGTCCACCTTTGTGACTGGTCTCCTCACTATGCTGCGCCACATTTTCGCGACGGATCGGATCGATATGGGCGGTGCGGCACATATGCTGTTGCCCACGATCGTGCAGAGAACAAATGAGCAAGATCTCACACAGGTCGGCAACCTGCTCGAAAACTGTCCAGATGAGGTGCTGCCGGTATTCTATCTTCGCTCTGATGCTATTTCGAACGCGTCGGACGTTTATCAATCCGTCTACGAGTACGACCCAGATACGCCAGGCAAGCGAAAAGGCATCAACAGGTTCATCGAGAATGCTGACGCTGTGAATGACGCCATCGTCTCACGCCTCTGGCCTGGTCTTGAGCGTGGCTATGCCGAGGATTGGATGCAGAACTTCTACAATTTCGAGGAGGAAGCCGAATGAAGCGAACACTGAGCAGCTCGGTCCTCAAGAAAAAGCCCACGCGCCCAGATGAGGATGTGTCTGCGGCTCCTGGATCTGGTGCAAGCGATCAGATTCACGAAGACGAAGCGAAACTGGTTGGTGGGGTTAAGCCAAGACTGGGCGGCTCTGGCAGTGCTTGGAAGGCCGGAGCGCTTTCAGACGCCAGCCAGATGCTTCACGTTGAGCGCGCACAGGTCGTGGAGCGCATTCTCGCGGGTCGACATGAGTTACAGATTGATCCGTCTCAGATCGTGGACGTGATTGGATCGGACCGGCGTGAAGATTGGCGCGACCAAGAGGCATTTGAGAAGCTCAAAGAGAGTATCGAGAAGAATGGTCAAGATACGCCCATTCATGTTCGGCCAGCGGATCCTGATTGGCGACCGGATGAACGTGAGCCCGAGAACGTAGAAGGCGTGACATTCCAGTTGATCGTGGGTCGGCGACGCCATGCGATCCTTGAAGCTTTGGGATTGCCTGTCCGCGCCATTCTGGTTCCACAATCCCTTCGGGGTTCCCGTGAAGAGCAGTTCGAGATGCTATTCATGCGCTTCCGGGAGAATGAGGAACGTGAAAACCTCAGCGCTTTCGAGCGCCTGGTTTCGATAGGCGAGATGTTTGAGCGGCTACAAGATGCCAAACCGAACGAGAAGATAACCGCAACCGAGTTCGCCAAGCGTGTGGGTGTCCATAACAGCGCGGTATCACGTGGTCGCGCTGTCTATGCCGCTAGAGCTGAGATTTTGCACGCGTGCAAAGATGTCTACGATCTCAGCCACCGTGACCTCGAAAAGGTTCTTGGTGACCTGACTGAGAAGCAGTCCAAGCCTGTAAAAAAGAAATCACAAAGCCCAAAGAAACTCACGGTACAGCGAAAGATCGGTTCGCGGAAATTGAGTGTCACAGGGCAGGGCGGGAAGCTCTCGGTCGCTGCCACGGGGTTAACATTGGACGAGGACATTCTCAGAGGTTTGAGTGATGTCATCGCTGAGTATTTGGAGAAACACGGATCGAAGTAAGAGGCAGGAGCCGCGGAGACGGTGGTCTTCGATCCAAACGAGGTAAGAAACAGGAGCGGATATGCTTTGAGATAAAGGCAAAAGAAAAGCCCCCAAGCTGAGGGCCTGAGAGCTTATCAATATTAGTTTGGTCGCTATCACGATAGTTCTCCGGCGAATCACTGTCAACAGCATCGCTCCTGAGCGAACGGGATTCTTTTGCCCTCCATCAAGCAGAGGAGGCGAGAACTATCCATGAAACATACAGGTTGGCGCAAGCCGACACCGGGTCTTGGCATTGCAGAGCAGCTTGCCAAAGCCGGTGAACAGGTGGCTGTACCCAAAACGCGGGCCTTCGTGGCCGTGAAGCGGGTGGGGGCCTACATTGGCCTCAAGGCCGGAGACATGATGCTCCTCGACACGCTCGGGGCCTTTACGCAGGCCCAGGACTGGGACGAGGGGCAGCGCCCGATCGTCTGGGCGTCGAACGCCTATCTGATGGAGCAGACGGGCTTCTCGCTCTCCGCACTCAAGCGGCATGCGCGGCGGCTGGCCGAAATCGGCGTGATTTCCTTCCAGGACAGCCCGAACGGCAAGCGGTGGGGCCGCAGGGACGCCGAGGGGCGCATCATCGAAGCCTATGGCTTTGATTTGTCGCCGCTGTCGGCGCGTGTCGAGGAGTTCGAGGAGCTCCATGCCGATTTGCAGGCCGAGCGCGAGCTCTGTCAGCGCCTGAAGCGCCAGATCACGGTTGCACGCCGTATGATCCGCACTCGGATCGAGGCGGCCGTCAGCAGCGCGCTGCGCGGGCCCTGGACGCAATTCACAGGCCTTTTCGAGGAACTTCTGGACCGGCTTCCGCGCCGTCACGAAGCCTCAGAGCAGCTTGCACGGCTGCTGGGCTGGTTCAAGGAGCTTCAGGAACGCGTTGAAGCTGCCTATCTCAAAGCAACCGATGTCGTCCAACTTGTGGAAAACACACCTGAAACCAAGGAACAAGCTTCTGAGAAGACTCAAGAAATGAACCCCAGGGAGGTCATTTCTGACCCTCATATACTAATTACAAACCAACTTAATCCTGTAACTCGTAATTCCTCAGAAAATGAGGAAGTCGCGGCCGTGGTGCCCAATGCTCGACCCGAAGATCAGGTTGATAGGGAGCTGGAAGAATGGGTTGCTGAGGTGCGTAAGAAGCGGGCGGCGCTGGATCTGCCTACTGTTATGCAAGCCTGTCCCGAATTCGCATCCTGGGCGCGCAATATGGGCGGGTTCCTAAAGGATTGGGGCGATCTGCACAGGGTTGCCGGGCAGCTCAGGCCGATGATCGGGGTGTCCGAGCATGCCTGGAACGTTGCGCAAGACCGGCTGGGCAAACAGGTGGCGACAGCGGCGTTGGCGCTTGTCTTCGAGAAGCATTGCGCGGGCGAAGTTTCGTCGCCGGGCGGCTATCTGCGCGGCATGGTCGAGAAGGCCGGGGCAGGGGAGCTGCATCTCGAGCGCAGCTTCTATGGCAGGCTCAGCGGGCAGGCGGCGTGATGGGGCAGAAAATCAGAGACCGGCGGCCTTTGTCAGGTTCACCCGGAACCGATCGCGGCGGCGCTGGTAGCGACGGGTCATCTCTGCCGAGGCATGCCCCAGCTGCTTCTGGACGTAGCGTTCGTCAACTTCGGCCGAACTGGCGAGCCCGGCGCGAAGGCTGTGACCGGAGAACAGCGCCAGGCGCTCTTTTTCGGTCAGCTCGGATCGGATGCCGGCGTCCAATACCGTACGCTTGATCAGGCGCGCGACATGCTTGTCGTTCAGCCTGTTTTCGGAAGCGCGTTTGCCGTCCCTCGACGTACCGACGAAGACCGGGCCGAAATTGATCTTCGCGAAATGCAGCCATTGCTCAATAGCATGCACGGGGCAGGTCTGATCCTTGGAGCCGCGGCCGATCTCGACTTCACGCCAACCGGTCTTGGCGTTGAGAGTCAGGAGGGCGCCTTTCTCCATGATCTCAATCCATCCGCCGGAATCTGGCGTGTCATCTTTATGTACATCGAGGCTCACGATTTCCGAGCGGCGCAGGCCTCCGGCATAGCCCAGCAGCAAGATTGCCCGATCTCGCAGCCCGCGCAGATCGTAGGGCAGGGTGGCTATCATCGCGAGGATGTCCTCGGCGAGGATAGCGGCCTTCTGGACCGGCGGTCGCGCATGCTTACGCTTGATCCCGGCCAGCACGGTGGCGATGTGGCGGTTCTTGCGATCAAGGGTGAAGCCGCGCTGCGCGTAATTCCAGGCGAGACCGGACAGGCGGCGATCGATGGTGCTGACCGACAGGGGTCGGGACGCCGACTGCGAAGGGGAGGTGCCCGACCCGGACGCAAGATCCGCGAGGTACAGGCCGATCATCTCCGGTGAGGGGGGCAGCGGCTCCGCGCCCTTCATCCGGCACCAGCGCGCGAAATGCGCCCAGTCCTTTGCATAAGCCTTCAGCGTGTTGTCAGATGCCGCCGCGCGCGCATAGTCGCGTGCCGTATCGACCAGGCGATCGAGCGTGCCCGAGCCAGCCACAAAGGACGGCAGGCTCAAGGCCTCGCCGTCAGGACCATCTCTCTCGCTGTCCTCGTTGGGCGAAGACCCGATTGGCGGCTCTGAGGTCGGTTTCTCGGTGTTTTCTGACATGTCGCCGAGCATATTCTTTTACGTCCGATAATGCAAACTTATTGGACGTAATTGCGCGCGACATAGCGGGGCGGTTTGCGCATCATATTGTGGACGAAAGCGCCGCGAGAGACTAGTGTTGTGGCATGACATATCAGCCCGCCACCATCTCTGACGACCTGAACACCCTACCGCAGCTGCCGGGCTGGGTCACCTCCAGGCGTGCCGAAACCCTTGAAACTGTGGCCTTTCGGTCGGGGGCGGCGCTGACGGTGCTCGATCAGCTGATCAGTGATCCCAGGCATGGTGTGCCCGTGAAACTGCTCGCCAACCGGCTGGCACTGAGTGCGGCGACGGTCACCTCGAAACTGGAAGGGCGGCTGGCGAGGGAGGCGGACATCCGCGATGCCTATCACCTAGCACCGCCAGGCGAGGCGCGGGGCCCGGATGGCGATCTGCTGGCCTTCTGGCGCGAGGCCGTGCGGCTTCGGGTGAGCGGGACTGGTGAGATCGTCGACCTAGTTGGTCTGGACTTCGCGGGCGAGGTGGGTGCATGGCTTGACGTGGGATTGGAACGCGCACGGACCCATGGTCCGTTGTCGGGTTGCGTCGCAACTCTGCGCGCCGTGCTCGAGGTCGACGACCGGGCTGAACGGACCGCCTGCCTTCTGTCGGATTTGGTACTGGCGCGGGCGCTAAACCGGAGAACCCTGCTGCCGGTGTTAGCGCAGCGGATGACAAAGGCGGCGCTGCGAGACCTAGTTGCAGAAGGGCAGGGGGCCGATCTGGCAGTCGAGGTGCGAATCCTCGAGGCTATCGAAGAGTCGATCCGGTTGGCGCGGGACCTTGCCCGTCGTGCGTACACGCTTCGCACCGTTGCGCCGAAGCTGCGGGCGAAAGGGTCAGATGCAGCGGTTGACCTGTTCCTGACCGAGGATGCCGTGGCCCCGGCGTCGGTGCTGTCTCCAAGAATTCGCGGGACCTCGATTCCGATGACCGATCGCGCCGCGCGGCGGTTTTGCGACCGGCTGGTCGAGCTGGGCGTGGCCCGGGAATTGACCGGACGGCCGAGTTTCCGACTCTACGGGATCGCATCATGACGACAGCGACCAGGAAACGGAAACCGGCGGATGAGGGCGGCGCTGCCTTTGACCGGGAGCTGGACGACTTGCCGCCGGAGTTGCGCTGGCGCGAATGGATGGGGCGGATCGAGGCGGTTCTGTTCGCAAGTGCGTCGCCGGTCGGGCGCGAGGATCTGGCGCGCGTGGTGGGGCAGGGGGCCTCGGTCGAGTTGTTGATCGAGGATATTCAGGCCGAGTTGGGAGGCCGCCCCTATGAACTCACGCAGGTAGCCGGTGGCTGGATGTTCCGGACGCGACCGCAGTTCGCCGAGGCGATCAAGGCGGCGGCCGATCTCGGCGAGCAGTCGCTGGCCTTCACCGAGATGGAAATGGGGGTGCTCTGCGCCATCGCCTATCACCAGCCGATCGACCGGGCGGGCCTGGCGGATATCTTCGGCAAGGAGGTGAGCCGCGATCTGCTGGCCCGGCTGCGCTACAAGGATCTGATTACGAGCGGACCCAGGTCGCCGCGTCCCGGAGCGCCGCATACCTTCGTGACGACCGAAACGTTTCTGGTGACGTTCGACCTGCAGAGTTTACGGGACCTGCCGGAGCTCGAACTAGGAGGTGAAAGTAGTTGAAAACCCCCCGTCGACTCTACAAGTATCGGGCGTTTTCGGACAGAACGCTCAGCGGCTTGGTCGAAGACCAACTCTATTTCGCTGACCCCAGTACCTTCAACGATCCTTTGGACACGAAGCCAAGCATCGAGATCGATTTGGCTGAAGATCAGTTGGAAACCATGCTGATCAAACTGATCGAGCATCGCGTGCACGGCGAGTTGAGTGCGGCAGCTTCGACGATACGATACAGGGGGCCGAAGACACGTGATCACATCTTAAAGCTTAGCCGGCGTCAGGCGGAGCAGATCATTTCTAATATCCGGTACAACGCGACAGATCCCGATCTGCGATTGGAGAACCCGGTTGCCTTCCTTCTCGGTCAAGCCATCCAGCAAGAACTGCTCCGTCGATACGATGGTGGCATCGTGTCCCTTGCCGAACGCAATAATTGTCCATTGATGTGGAGCCACTACGGCGATCAGCACCGAGGCCTCGCCATAGGGTACTCGCTGCCCGAACAAGCCGCCAACAAGGTCTTCAAGATCAAGTACGGTGGCAGCAGTATGGTCGCGGCCAGTATGGTTCTCGCGATGTTAGATGGTGATCGCGGCGCCCGCCAGGTCGTCGACGACGCTGTGCTTCTGAAGAAAGCTCAGGACTGGCGCTACGAGAAAGAATGGCGGCTTATCGGTCGACGTGGTGCACAGGACTCTCCGATCGAATTGGAGGAGGTTGTCTTCGGGATGAGGTGCCCGCTGGCAGTCAAATATGCTGTCGTTAGGGCGTTGGAAGATCGGCCCACGACGGTGAAATTTTACGAGATCCGCCGAAAACCTGACACCTTCCTACTGAACCGATATGCGCTCGATGTCGATGAGATGTTGGCTACCCTGCCCAGGCGATCCCTATCCTTATACGAGGCATTTGAAAGCCTCGATCGAGACAGCTCGAGCTAGGCGGAGGTTTATGCGAGGACGTGATAAGACGTCAACGCCAGCCTGCCGCTTTAGCACGCTTAAACGCGCCAGATATGTTCAACCGCATACGCATTAACTCCTTACTCACACCATACTGCGCTGCCGCCATTTCAATCGAAAGGCGTTGTCTCGCAATCGCGTGGGCGGAGGGACCTGGAACCAACAGGGTTGGTCCCAGCCAATGCGCCTCCTCTTCATCTCGGGCATTGAACATGCGTACACCAGTTTCATCACTCAAAGGCAGCGGGACGTGATGAAGGAGTCCGTGTGCCAGTTCGTGAGCAAGATCCGCCGTTTGACGTGGCTTCTCGTGGCCATCGTTCAAGATCACAAGCCGTGCAGTACCCTTGTGAATGGTGACTGCAGAAAATCCCTTTGCGCCTGTGCATTGCCGAAGGCGTGCGACGTCGAGTGGGTGCTCTTTCTGGAATGACGAAAGATCAACAACGATGTGCTCAAGGTGTTTTGCGAGGCTCCATGGGCACAGTTTTCCGGTTTCAGGGATGCCGAGTTCGCGTCGAACATCCTGAGCGTACCATTCCGCATCGGTCTTGAAGCCCCGCCTTAGTGCCATCAGTGCGTCCTCAGGCCCTCATATGCGGATTGAATGATGCGCTCGAGAGCGTCTGCCTGTTCTTTTCCTAAGTTTGGGTCTGCGCGGAACAACATCAGTGCTTTGGTCAACGACGAGGGCTCGCCATTCTGACTGCTGTCGTGCGCGCGCATGAAATCGTCGGCGCTCAGTTTCGCCCATGAGCACAGAGATGCTAGGCTGTCTACATCCGGTCTCTTCCCTTGCGAGATCCGCGTGAGCGATGAAGCGCTCACCCCCGACTGTTCTGCAACCTTTCTCCAGGTGAGCTTCCGTTCCTCCCGTACCGCGTCCAACGCGGCGTAGAAGCCGTTCCCGTCGAATTGCACACTAGGCATGGTGTTCGACTCTTGCAATTTTCATTTTGGCCCCGTATGTGTTGTTTCAGGATTTCATTATAGCAACGCTGTTGCGAATCCGTAAAGCACAGACACTGCGGCAAATGGGGCGGTTCAATATGAGGAAGAGCATCGAGGACGACCTGAAGGCCATCGGCTTGGGCCTCGACGCTGGCATCCTGCCGACCGTGTTCAATCGGGGGGTCATTCGGCCCGACAGCTCCTCGGTTGTCTTGAAACCTTCGGGCCAGGAGATAGCTGATGCACGGCACCAATCGACACGATCCGCAACCCGACCGTGGGAACGGACCGCCGGAGGGCAAGGGACGACCGGACAATCCCGGGCGCCCGATTCCGGAGCACCGTTCGTCCAGCCAGGACTACGGTCTCGCTATGCGGAAGGCATAGGGGAATGCCGGGACGCGTACCCGGGTCTGCTCGCGTTTCCTCAAGAAAGGCAGATGTGGCTCTTCGCTGAGAGCGATCTGATCGAAGGCCTAGGTAGAAGAGCCGCATTTGCCATTCAACTTCCCTATACCACCAGAAGGCCGGTTCAAGCCTGGGGCTTTTGGACCACTGCTGTCAGTAAAACATGGATCGGGCCGAGGCATACGAATTTTCCCGATGGCTCGATTTGCGCATTCGAGCCGCGAGACAAGACATGGCTTCCCGGCGGTTCGGTGACCGGACTGCTCGACCTATATAGCCTCTGGGCCGTGCGGCATCTCTACCTCGAGAAATACGGAAAATGGCCCGGCCGGCAATCTGTGCCGATTGCAGCTGAGAGACTGCTCGAACTCGGCGACGATGAGTTTTGCGGATGTGAACATCCATTCGGGAAATACGCCCAGTGCTGTCGGTCATCTGACCAGAAGAACACCTCCGGTTCTGAGCTACTGGATTTTGCAATGAAGACCCGCAGGCCTCCAGCGGAGGTTCTTCGGTTTGTTTGGAACCCAACCAGCCCTCCGCCTCGGAGGGACCCAATAACACGCCAGACTTGAGAAGGAGAATTCAGATGGCAGGCAAAGGCAACGGCGGGAGCTATCGCGGCGCGAAATCGGGGCGGTACGTGACAAAGGCTTATGGGAAGTCACATCCGCGCACGACGGTAAAAGAAGCGCCTGGCAAGAGTGGTTCTACCGGTGGCAGCTATCGGAGCGCAATTTCCGGGCGCTTCGTGACGGCAAAGCATGGCAAGGCGAACCCGGGTACGACCGTTCGAGAAAAGTGAGTTTGCCTCTCGCCCAGAGAACGTGTTAGTCAGGCTTTGTTTTAGCGTACGGAAATTCGCCGTACACTTGACATGTACGACGATATGCCGTACATAGCTGCGTGTGAGTGGCATCTTGCCGCTTGACGTCGTTTCGGATCAAGGAGGCAACCATGTTGGCGTTTGAGGATAGCACTGTCGCTGTCGACGAGCCCAAGAGCGCTCGGCTGGAAGCGCGTACACAGCCTTCGGTGAAGGATGCGATCAGTCGCGCAGCAACCTTGAGCGGTGTTGAGGTAAGCTCCTTTGTTGTGAGCGCTGCATACAAGGCCGCGCAGACGACGATTGAAGCTCATAAGTTGACGGCGTTGGAGAGCGAGGCGGATCGTGCTGCGTTCTTTGGCGCGCTCGAAAATCCTCCGAAGCCGAATAATCGGCTGAAGCAGGCTTTTGCATTGCGCGAGACGCTGATCGCGAATGCCGACTGACGCCGCCGTAGACGCCAAGTTCACAATCGAGCCGTTCGATGCCAAGAGCCAGGATCGAACGGCTTTTTCCTGTGGTGTCCCCCAGATCGACAATTACCTGAAGTTGACGGCCAAGAAGGGGTCCAAGGCTGATGTCGTCCGGATCTGGGTCGTGCTAGACGATGACCGTAGAACCCTTGGGTTCTACGGGATCAACATGCATGCGGTTGTTGCGGAAGACATGCCTGATGAGCTGGCCAGGAAGGCGCCAAGGCATGGCATGCTGCCAGCTGCATTCATTTCCATGATCGGCGTCGATCAAACGATGCAGGTAAAGGGCTTGGGCAGCGCATTGCTTGCCGATGCGCTCAACCGGATTGGGCGCGTCTCAGACGAAATTGGAACCTGTGCCGTCCTTCTCGATGTGTTCGACTGCGGAAACCCCGAAATCGTGGCGCGCCGAAAAGCATACTACGAGGCGTTCGGTTTTACCCCGTTGCCAGATCAGCCGTTGCGCCTGTTCATGCCGATCCAGACAGTGCGGGCGCTGTCCGGTTGATCGCTCATTGGGCGCCGAAAGTCATGTGCATGACGCGAATGCAAAAAATCTGAACTCAAAGGAAAGTGACTAAGACATTCTGACCCTATGGTTTGCGACAGTGAACAGTCTAGCATGTTCTGAATTTGTTCCGCATAATAAACTAACAAAACCAAAACAACACGATTCGAGCAGATGGACAGCAAGGTTCTATCATCAATTAGACATGCAGAGGTTGGACGCCTGCAAACACTGCTCGCCGAGCACCGCCAGCCGGTTCTGTTGCTAGGAGCAGGGGCTTCCGTTACATCCGGTGTGCCAGCGGCCGGTGAAACAGTGAACCGCGCAGCGAAGTGGGCATACTGTAAGTCGCATGGTCGGTCTCCGATGGACCCAGGCGTCGTTGATTCTGATTGGATACCTTGGCTTGAACAGCAGTCTTGGTTCAAACGGGGGGTTGGTCTCCCCGACCAATACCCTGTTGCGATCGACAACCTTTTGGGAATTGGACAGGATCGAAGAGAGTTCTTCGAGCAACTTATCAGCCGTGGTGTGAAGCCCGGACAGGGGTATCGGGCGCTAGCACGGATTTTAGACAACGGTTGGGTTGCAACGGTTCTAACGACAAACTTTGATCATTGCATTGATCGAGCGGCCGTTCTTGAAGCAGTGCCGCCCTTCTTGGTCAAGATCCGCACTGCGTCGGATTGGGTCCAGTTCAAAACGTCGCCAGCAAACCCGCAGTTAATCCACATCCATGGATCGGTTGAGCACTACTCCGACAAGAATTTGGCCGAAGATGTATTGAAGTTGGACCAAGAGACCGTCGAGCATATCAAGCCTCTTTTGCGTGATCACCCATTGATTGTAGTTGGGTATCGCGGAATGGAGCCATCGGTCATGAAAGACCTTCTTGAAAACCAAATTGACTATGCAAATGGGTTCAAAAACGGGGTCTTCTGGTGCGATATGAAGCGCAGCATAGGCGAATCCCTCTCGCCTCTGGTACAATCTTTTGCGGACAAGATTGGTTCAAACTTCAATCGGGTTCCAATTGATGGCTTCGATCAACTATTGAAGACGGACCTGCTGGAGCAACTCGTTGCTCGGCAGACTCCCTTGAAACAACTTGGGCCGGTCAGCGCCCCGAGTTCTCTTCCTTTGGACATGCGCCCTTTTCAATCCGGGCGGTTCGAAGATCTGGATGAACAGGTTCTTTTCCAGCGGTTGAAGCAGTACGCCGACAAGCACTACGAACCTTATCCTGAGCGCTTTAACTCTGATTGGGTCAAAGAACGCGCGGTTGTTAAGAAGCTCCTGCATCAAACTGAAGGTGATCCGGAAAGTTCGGCGCCTACGCTCGCTGCTTGGGTCATGTTCGCTCGAACTCCTAACAAGCGCCTCGCCCAGGCAATGGTCAAATTAACCATTGTAGGTCCGGAATCATGGCTGCGCGGAGCCTTCGGCGATGACGCTGATCTCATCGACACCGGCGAGGCTGACGTTTTTTTGGTTGAGCGAGAAATTGGTGGTACTCTTTGGAACCAGCTAAACACACTTGAGGAGACGATCGCTCTCCTCAATTCGCCGTTTCTCTTGAAAGATGGAAAATCCCGCCAAGTAACTCCCTATCATCCGTTGGCTATCCATGAAATGATTGTGAATGCACTAGTGCATCGGGATTATGCGGTTGAAGCGCCAATAGAAATCAGGATTTCACCGACTGAGATTGAAACGGTAAGTCCAGGGGGTCTCATAGATGAAGTCGCGCTACGGACCGGCGCAGAGTCGATTGAGAGCCTTGTACGCGGAGGTTCGCGGGGTGTTTTGAAGGGCTATCGAAACCCAGTCATTTCGAGTTTCTTTTACGGTAGCAACGAAATGGAAAGGCGCGGCTCAGGCCTAGCCGACATGCTTCAATACACAATCGACAATAATGGTGATGTGCATTTCTATCCGATGGAGCAGAATTCTGCGTTTAAGGTACTGATTTTTGCCCGACCAGAAGCAGTAGATGAAATTACTCGCACGGCGGTAGCAGATCAGTCTGAAACAGTACGGTTCACGACAAATCTTTTGGAATTTGTTGGTTTGCCGGAAAAGATTTGGCACGCCGGTACATCCGCGCGATCAGCATCAGGGCTTCGGAAAAGCGCCGGAGATCTTCCAGTTCCTCCAGGATATGTCCAAGATGGGCGCTTCTTTAGTTTTTACGATCTGGAGCGGATCACAAGTGACTATGTAACGCCATTTGACGATGGAGACATCGAAGAACTGACAATCCCAGAGCTCTTTGAGCAGGGAAATGGTTTGAACATCATGCGTAGGCTACTGCATGAGCTGTTGAACGAACACCTAAGGGCAATCGGCCTGGTTGTTGACGAGGATCGTCGCCGGGCGCACTTCCCCAAAACCGACGAGCCTGAAAGAAAAATCACTTATCAGGGACGCGTGAAGCGCGCTACGAGAACCATTGTGAAGGCTCGTACAAGGCGAGATTCTGACGATCTTCTCTACTACGAACATAAGGCCTTCACATACTCCTTGATGGCCTTTGGGATTGACTGGGGTCTCTTTATCAACCCGGGTTACGTCTTCACTCGCGACGGCAATCGCCGGTACTTAGGAAGAGATAGAATAAATATTCTTTCGACAAAAAGGGCTGCCCGAGACTTTAATCCAAGTGTGATGCACGATGTGACTTTCTGGATGGCATGTTTGTCCGAGGAGGCTGAAGGTGTGTTTGCCTTGAAACCTGATACGAGGAACACGCTTTCGGATTATGCGCCAACAGTACTACTCAACAGTGCGTTCCCCGGAATTGCTTATAAGTCGACAGCATTTGGTGATGGTCGAACCCTTGAGGACGAACTGGAACGGAGGGTTTTGGAGGCTGATCAAGAGTTGGAAGATCTTGCAGCGATTGACGACGTTGATGCAGCACAAGATGTTCCCGATGATGATAGTGGGGACGATGGCCAATGACGCTAGAGCTGTCAGTCAAAGAGTTGGCGCCCCCAAACCTTCAATTTGGTGGTGCTCTTTCGGTTTCGGATCCCAAGGTAGGACTGGCACAGGCGGGGCCATTCGACCTCCATTTTGGGTCGGCTTCAAGGAAGCAGAAGATTGGCGTCGGAATAATTGGCCCGCAATGGATGATCGATCTCACTAGGGCTTGGTTAGAGCGCTGCATGAACCCGATCCCAGTTTTGGAAGGCGAAACACAACTGAGACGGATGTTTCCTGGTTTCGAAGAGACGTTCCACAGCGCACTGGTGACTAAAGACAGTTGGACTGTTCGGCTAGACGAGGGCGGGGTAGGCGACAAACTCGGCACTGCGCTCGCAATCAGTGATCCATTCCGCCGCTTCGAGCAGGTGCTGGACGCTTACGCTGATGCATTGGATAGCCTTGCCGCTCGCGACTCCAATCGACCTGACTTGGTCATAATGGCGATGCCAGACGAGGTTCTAAAGAAGTCCCACTCTGTAGAGCGAAGCGCGACAACCGAGGAAAAGAAAGCTGCAGCTATAATTCGAAAGTCTCGGGCCAATGGTCAACTTGATTTGTTTGATCTATTTGAAGAAGTCGAGCAGACGGAAGAGGACTTTCTGAAGAGAGACTTGCGCCATGCACTTAAAGCGCGTGCGCTCAGAGCCAAGCTTCCGATACAAATGGTCACCCGGAACCTTCTTGAGGACACGCCTCGTGGTCAAGATGCTGCAACCAGAGCATGGAACTTTTCAGTTGGTGTCTACTACAAAGCGGGTGGAGTTCCATGGCGATTGCCCCAAACGGGGCCTGAGACGTGCTTTGTTGGAATATCTTTCCATCACCTGAGAACAACCAAGCGCCACATTGTTCAATCCAGTTTGGCGCAGGCTTTTTCGAGCGAGGGAGAAGGATTTGCAATCCGGGGTGATGGCGTACCAGCCACACCCGATCAGAGCCGCAATGTTCACCTTTCCGAAGAGCAAGCATACGATCTCTCAAAAGATATCGTGGCGGAATATGCAACGCGTGCGGGTGGTCCACCGGTACGAGTGGTAATGCACAAGACCACATATTTCGATGCCGCCGAACTTGCGGGTATTAAGGCGGCACTAACTGACATCCCCATTGTTGATCTCGTGACGCTGGTTCCGAGCAGTTTGCGTCTGTTGAGGCTGGGGGTCTATCCTCCGAATGTCGGAACACTTTGCACTATCAATTCTGGTACCTCCTTCTTATTCACGTCAGGCTTCATGCCCGAGTTGGGTACGTATCCTGGCCCTCATGTTCCGCAGCCGTTTGAAATCCGAATGCAGTCAGGTGGTAGTAAGACTGAGGCTGCTCAAGACGTATTGAATCTCACTCGCATGAATTGGAATACGGCTGATATTCGTGGGAAGTGGCCCGTGACTTTGTCGTTCGCGCGTCGAGTCGGCGGCATCCTTGACGAGTTCGGAGACGCTGAGCCGGGCGAGACCTCATTTCGCTACTTCGTCTGAGAGCCCGACGGATACTTGCTTTCCTTAGTCTCAATGCTCGTGGACTACTCCGAGCACGGTAACGAAAATGGCTCCTCCTATTGACCTGAACGTCTTTGCAGGCCGCCTGTTGGCCAGCCTTTTTGAGGGTTCGAAAAGTGCTGCAGCGTTGCGGGGCCGATTCTGGTGCGGACAGCGGGACTCAAACCCGCACGCTCGATTGTGCAGGAGATTTTAAGTCTCCGGTGTCTACCATTCCACCATGTCCGCGTGGTGCCTCGGGCAGGATTCGAACCTGCGACCTAACCGTTATGAGCGGTCAGCTCTAACCGCTGAGCTACCGAGGCACGTGGGGATCACTGAATGAGCGAATTCGGTGTCTTGCTCAAGGGTCTTAGCGTCAGCTTGGCGAGATTTCTGGGCTTCCGCTGGACGGATGCCGAAAGGCACTTCGTGTCAGTGATATGAAAAAAGTAAAAGCAAGCTTTGGGTTTTGCCGGATCCAGAGTCACGGGGTGGGGGTCTGGCAGGGTTCTGGACGGACCCTGCCGTCCCCACCAAGGGTGTTTCCCCAACGGTACCTCCGGGTCTGCACACTTACCAGACATCGGAGATCATCATGGCCAAATCCAGCAAGCCAAAGTTCGACGCCGCGGCATCGATCACCAACGAACTCATTAAGATCATCGACCGGGGCGTGCTGCCCTGGCGCAAGCCCTGGACCGTCGGCGGCAGTTCCGTGCCGCTCCGTCAGAACGGCGAACCCTATCAGGGCGTCAACAACTTCCTGCTGACCATGCGCACCATGATGGCCGGATACGCCTCGCCTTACTGGATGACGTTGAGGCAGGCGAACGAGCTCGATGCGAAAGTCATCAAGGGCTCGAAATCGTCGGTGGTCGTCTACTACGGAACGGCCGAGCGCGAACAGGTCGAAAGCGCCCACGGCGGGGAGGCGGAAACCGAAGACCCCAAAACCATCCCCTTCATGAAATCCTACCGCGTCTTCAACGCCGATCAGATCGAGGGGTTGGACCCTCGCTTCCATCCCGCTGCGGCCGAACCGGAAGTTCATCCCGAACGCGCACCGATCCCGCATATGCAGAGCTTCTTCGAGGCAATCGGTGCCAATGTCAGCTTCTCTGGTCGGGAAGCATGTTATGTCCCGAACCTCGACAAGATTTACATGCCCCCGATCGAGCTCTTCGAGAACCCGCGGAATTTCTACGCCGTCTGGGGTCATGAGCTGGGTCACTGGACGAAACCCCGGCATCGGTTGAACCGAAGCTATGGCGACGCTCGGTTCGGGAACACGGCATATGCCCGCGAAGAGATTGTGGCCGAGCTCTGTACGGTGTTTTTGGGTCAGAAGCTGGGGTTTTCGGCGCATACGCTGGAGCTGAATGCGGCCTATCTCAGCAACTGGGTCCGGGTGCTCCGCTCAGACAAGCGGGCGATCTTCAAACATGCGGCGGACGCGCAGCGCGCCTGCGACTATCTCGTCGCCGTGTCGGAGGCGGGGCAGGGGGAACAGGCCGCATGACGTCCGAGGCTGTCCGGGCTGGTAGGGCGTGTGAAAGGAAAAGCTGGCTTTGGGTCTGGTGGTTTCAACACATCCCGAAAGGACAGCCCCATGAGCCATGCCGAACCCGCAGAGTATCCCCGACCGAACGCCACCGTCATCGCCGCCCATAACGATGCCTTCCGCAGGTTTGCCTGTCTGGGCATCGCCCCGGATCAGGCGATCCAGGGCCGCCTCGTCGTGACCCAGTCCCTGATCGAGGCCGGCGATGGTTTCGTGACGGAAGCCGTGAAGGCCACCGGTGCGTTCGATACATTCGAGCCCGACAATGACCCTGACGGCTGGCACGATTTCGGGGCGGTGACGATCCGCGGCGAGACTGTGTTCTGGAAAATTGACCTCTACGAGGCCGGTTCCGACTTCCGCTACGGCGCCGAGGCTCCCGACAATCCAGAAACCACCATGCGCGTTCTTACCATCATGATGGCGCGCGACTGGTAGGGCAGGCCGCACCCCAACCTTACATCACCGACAGGCCCGCTGACCCTCCGAAAGGGAAAGTGGGCCTCTTGTCCTGTTGGTTCCCGGATCCGGGGATCGGTCGCACGGAAACTCGCGGCCCTCTCAATCACGTCGAGAAGGACATGCCATGACTCAGTCGTTCAAACCCACCACCGTCGCCATCGGCGATCTTGTCGCCCATCCCGCAAACGTACGGACCAATTCCCCCGAGACCTACGCCTCCGAGAATATCGCGCATCTCAAGGCCAGCATCGCCGTATTGGGCCTCCTGCAACCGCTGCTCGTCCAGAAGATCGACGGCAAGTTCGGGGTGCTCGCCGGTGGCCGTCGACACGCGGCCCTGCTGGAACTTGCTGCGGACAAGGCCGCCAAGGGCTTCACCAACAGCACGAAGATCGATTGCCGACTGGTCTCCGAAGATTGTGATGTGACCACCGCGCTCTCGCTCGCCGAAAACATCACCCAGGCCCCGATGAACGCGATCGACGAGTTCGAGGCCTTCGCCCGGATGATGGAGGTCGATGGTCAGACGCCGGAAACCATCGCCAAGACCTTCGGTACCACGGTCGCCGCTGTCAAAGGCCGTCTGCGCTATGGGCTCATCCATCCCGACATCCGCGCCGCGGCCCGCGCCAAATCGATCACGCTCGATACGATGAAGGCTTTCGCCGATCATCCCAGCCAGGAGGTGCAACGCGAGGTCTTCGAGGCGCTCACCAAGGAGGACAACCATGTCCAGGCCTACACCGTGCGGAACGCGCTGAAGTCCCGCGGTGTCCAGGTCAGCGACGATATCGGGGCCTTCGTGCGTAAAGACTACGAGGCGCGCGGCGGTGCCATCGCGGCCGATCTGCTGGACGAGCATTCCGTGCTCGAGGATTCCGCGCTGGTCGAAACGATCCTGCTGGAAAAACTCGCCGCCGCCGCCGAAGAGGCTCGGGCAGAGATCGGCTTTGCCTGGGCCGACGCGGTCATTCAGTACGACTATGCCGCCATGGCGGATTATGGTCGGGTCTATCCGGGTCCGGTCGAGCCCGACGAGAAGGGTTCGAGGCGCGTCGACGAGATCACCGCCGAGCTTGAGAAACTCGAACACGAGATGGAGAACGAAGAACTCGAGGACGAGGCGTACAATGAACTCTACGAACGCGTGGACGCGCTGGAAGCCGAGGCGCGGGACCTCCGGGAGGCCTATAGCACCGAGGATCTTGCCAGCTCCGGCGTGATCGCGTCCTGGTCGCATGGCAAGATCTCCCTGCATGTCGGGATGGTGCGCCCTGAAGACAAGACAGAGCGGTCTGGCAAAGGCACCGGCGCACCGAGTGACAAGGGCGCCGCAGACGGCGATGAGATCACCTATCCCGCCTCGCTCACCGAGGATCTCAAGACCGAACGGGCAATGGCGCTCGGCGCGGCCATGGCCAAGCACCCGGAGGCGACGCTTGATCTCACGCTCTTCAAGCTGGTTACGGATGTGCTTACCAGCGGTTTGGGCGTCACCCAGGCGATCAAGGTCGACGCGCGACAGGAGTATCGCACCCACGCGAAGATGGACGAGATCGACGGCACATCGCTCGAACAGGTGGCGGCAGCGCATGACGCGCTCAACCTCTCCTGGGCCGATGACGCGAAGTCCCCTGCCGACCAGTTTGCGCTCTTCCGGGCCCTTGACGCGGGCGAGAAGGCGAAACTCGTCGCCTACGCTACGGCCGCGACCACGCAATCCTGTTTCGCACGGGACAGGCAGCGCGACAGCTTGATGCATGACTTCGAAGTCGAGATCATGCCGGACATACGGGCGCATTGGACGCCGAATGCGGCGCTTTTCAACCGCTTCAAGAAGGCCTGGCTTCTGAAGATTCTCGGCGAGGAGCTGGGGCTCGCACAAGAGGCGGTGACATTGGCCTCTTCGACCAAGAAGCAAGTCGTCGAATTCTGCGAAAAGCTCTTTGCGGAGCCTTTCGCCACGCTGACGGAGGCGCAGCGCGCGGCGGTCGCGGCCTGGTGTCCTCCGATGATGCAGACGGCAGGTGTCGAGCCGGTTGATGCTGGCGAGTCCGAGACACCCGTAGACGCAACCGGGGTCGCCAAAGCGGCCTGATCGAGCAGGCGGCCCGCTCGGCATGTCCGGCGCGGGTCGCACCCTTCCCTCCATCTTACAGGTAAATCCCATGTCCCTTCTTAGCTTCACTGCCGCGAGCGTCGCGGCGCAGATCGCGCATGCGCGCGGCTACTCCACCTTCCTTCCCAACTGGAACGGGCCGGTGGGCAAACCCGCCCTGATCCTGATCGTCGGCACTGGTGTGCATCTGCGCTCCAATGGCATCGACGGTTCGACCACGCGGATCGTCACCACCGAACGCGCCGATCCCACATATGCCTTCGCCAAGGGCATCAACCCGTTCCGCGATCCGGATTGGATGGCGGCGCGGCAGGCGGCGTTTCGCGATTTGACGGGCCAGTTCTACACCGACATTCTCGATGACGTGCAGATGCTGATCGACCGCGGTCACGACACTATCCGGCTGGCAACCGATGGCCACACGATCTGCGTTTTCCTGCGCCGCGCCGCTGACTACCTGATCGGCGGCACCTACGACGTGCCCTCCGGTCTCGGCGGGACGTTCCGGGTGATCCTGAAGGACGCCACCGACACCCACGCCCTCGTGCAGAATAGCGGCAATTGCGAGGATTTCGACGATATGCTGCCTTACCGCGTGCCGCTCGATGCGCTCATCGAAATCGATGACCGGAGGGCGGCATAGTGGGTTGGCTCTTCTACACCGACCGCCGCGTCAAAACCTACGCGGAGGAGAAGGCAGAAATCGCCCGGCTCTGCACCTTCGAGACGGATACCCGCAAGACATTGTTGCTCAAGGCCTGCAAGGTCGGCTCGACCTGGTATGCAGCTTTGAGGCTCACCAACATCGATGGCGGACCGGTTGAAGACAGAACCTACGTGACCGATGCCGACGGGTCGATCACCTTCGGCGCCGTCTTCCTCACCCGCTATGACGAGGGCTGCTGGGGCTACAAGGACATGGAGGAGAGCGTCGGCCCGGTCGAGTCCCGCGCGCCGCTCAGCCTTCTGGTGTTGCTCTCCGAGTTGAAGGATCCCGACAGCTATGCCCATGCTTGGCGTCAGCGCTGCCGCGATTGGGCGGCAATCCCGGACTACGACGAGGGTGACAAGATCAAACTGGCCTCACCGGTAACGCTGACCGATGGCAGCACCTGCCAGATCGTGACCGCCACCCATTACCGGCGCGGAGGGCAAAAGCGTCGCTGCTACCGCATCGAGGAGACAGGCGACCTCGTGCGTCTGTCGAAAGCCTCGCTCGCCGGGTCCGAACTCCTCAGCTCGGCGAAGAGTGCGGCGAGTCCGGTTCTGGCCGAATTTTTCGCCGGGAAGGGGTCCTGACCGCCGGCAGCGACGTCATCTGTCCGGCCTTGAGCCGCCTCCGCGCGTTTGAAAGCGCAGAGGCGGCTTTCTGTCCTGTCGGACCCACAACCTGACTCAAAGGACAGACGATATGGACAACCGAAGCCTGGCACTCGCACGCGATTTCCCATCGAAACCTCACCTTCTGCAGGCCATTCGCCTGATCGGCAGCGAGATTGAGAAGCAACCGCTCAAGAGCTCATCGCTCGCTCGGATCATGCGCGAGACTTTCGGTGGCAGCGATGCCGGCGGCGCGTGGTCCTGGCGCATGGCCTATGACCTGATGCAGGCCGCCACGGTGACGACGATCATGCAGGACAGCGGTTCGGACGTGCTCGCGACGGCCAGATTGCTCGCCTCACGGCTCCTGACGGAGACCCGGCGCTCCGAGCAGCAAATCCGTCTGCAACAGTTCTCGACGCCGCTGCCCTTTGCGGCACTGGTAATACGCGCAGCCGCCATTCGCCCCGGCGAAACCGTCCTCGAACCTTCCGCCGGGACCGGCGCGCTGGCTGGTTTTGCCGTGCGCGCGGGTGGCAAACCGATGCTGAACGAGATCGATCCCTTCCGCAGGGCGCTTCTCGAGGCGACCATTGACACGCAGGTGACCGGCTTCGACGCGGAACATATTGATGATCTCCTGACGGTGCCCGACCTTCCCGGTGTCATCGTGATGAACCCACCCTTCGCCTCTTCGGTCGATCGCTCGCGGGACAGGCACATCGCGGCGAAACATCTGATCTCCGCGGCTAAGCGCCTCGCGCCGGGCGGGCGTCTCGTGGCAATCATGCCGATGGGATTTTCGCCGGAACGGGACGCGGCCCATTGGTCACGGGCCTCGGCCATCGCAAAGCCGCGCCTAGCGCTCACGATCCCTGTCCACGTTTACCGCAAACTCGGCACCACGGTGGAAACCCAGCTCATGGTCTTCGACAAGGTGCAGGAGGAGATCGAGATCGTCCGTGCCATGGTCGACGATTTGGACGCGGCGCGCCAAATCATCGATGACATCGCCGCAACCCGCACTGCCACTCCCTCGATCCAAACCGGTGCGCAGTTTCGGACTGGGTCGCGCCGGGTCGGTGTCCCTGTTGCACGTCAGCGCCCAATCGCCCAAGCGGCGTCTGCCAAACCCAAATCGCATGCCGCCATCCCGCTGGCCTTCACCTGCCTCGACACACCCCGCGAAAACACCCCGGTCTCGGACATCTACGCTCGCTACCGCCCGCAGCGGATTGAGATCACGGGGGCTCAGGAACATCCCACGCCGCTCGTCGAGAGTATTGCCATGGCCTCGGTCGCGCCCCCGGTTCCGTCGAATGAAGCCGCCTCGGACCTGCGGCTGCCTGGCCATCTGATCGAGGGGGGTCATCTTTCCGAGGCCCAGCTCGAGACCATCCTGATGGCAAACGACGCCCACGGGCGCGACCTGCCGGGCAGGTTCACGATCGACGAAGACCAGTCCCGGATGACCCGCGCCGATGATAATCCAGAGGCGTACGCCTATCGGCTCGGTTACTTCCTCGGCGACGGCACCGGCTGCGGCAAGGGCCGCGAATGCGCCGGGCTCATCCTGGCGAACTGGCTCGCGGGTCGGCGCAAGGCGGTCTGGATCTCCAAATCCGCCACGCTCATCGAGGACGCAGTCCGCGACTGGACCGACCTCGGCGGCTCGCCCGCCGACATCCAGCCGCTCTCCAAATGGAAGCCTGACCAGCCTATCTCCATGGGCGATGGCATCCTTTTTGTGACCTACGCGACACTCCGGTCCGCAGGCAAATGCGGGATGACCCGGTTGAGCCAGGTTCTGGGCTGGATGGGCGACGGGTTCGACGGCGTGCTGGCTTTTGATGAGGCCCACGCCATGCAGAACGCCGCGGGGTCCGACGCGGGCAGGGGGGTCAAACCCTCCCAGCAGGGTCTCGCCGGGCTGCGTCTGCAGCTCGCCACGCCCCGGGCGCGGGTCTTTTATGTCTCGGCGACCGGGGCCACCAGCGTGCAGAACCTGGCCTATGCCTCCCGCCTCGGACTCTGGGGTCAGGGTCCGGACTATCCCTTCCCGAGCCGGGAGAGCTTTGTCTCGGCAATGGAGGCCGGAGGCGTTGCCGCGATGGAAGTCGTGGCGCGCGACCTCAAAACGCTCGGATTCTACACCGCGCGGGCGCTCAGCTTCGATGGTGTGGAATATGACGTGCTCGAACATGCGCTGACACCGGCGCAGATCGAGATCTATGACGCCTATGCCGGGGCATTCCGGACGATCCACCATAATCTCGAGGCGGCGCTGACCGCGACCGGGGTCAATGATGCCTCCGGTCAGACGAACGCCTCTGCCGCGAAGGCCTCGGCCAAATCCCGCTTCGAGAGCACCAAGCAGCGCTTCTTCAACCACCTTCTGATGGGCATGAAAGCCCCGACCGTCATCCGTGCCATTGAAGATGATTTGGCCGAGGGATTTGCCTGCGTCATCCAGGTGGTCTCGACGGGCGAGAGCCTGTTGAAGCGACGGCTCGAGGCGATGGACCCCGAAGACGAGCTGGTCGAGGGGGCGTTGACGCCTCGGGATTATGTGCTCTCCTACCTCGAACAGGCCTTCCCGATCCATGCCCAGAAGATCGTGGAGATCGACGGGAACATGGTCGCGGAGCCGCTGCGGGATGCGAATGGCGCCCTGGTTGTCTCCCGCGAGGCCGAGGCCTTGCGCGATGAGGCAATGATAGAGCTGATGTCCCTGGCGCCGATCCCTTCGGCGCTGGACCAGATCCTCTGGGCCTTCGGGGATGAGGTCGTGGCCGAGGTGACAGGGCGCTCCATCCGCCCCCTGAAAGCCAGCGAAGGTGCCCTCTTCATCGAGAAGCGGTCCGCCAGCAGTAATTCTTCTGAAACCCGGGCCTTCATGGATGGCGAGAAGGACATCCTGATCTTCTCCGATGCCGGCGGGACGGGCCGGTCCTATCATGCCGCTCAAACGGCCAAGAACCAGAAACGGCGACGGCACTACCTGCTGGAGCCCGGTTGGCGGGCCGATGCCGCGATCCAGGGGCTCGGCCGCACGCATCGTTCGGCTCAGGTCAGCGCGCCTTTCTTCCGGGTCTGCACCTCGGATGTGCACGGCGAGAAACGCTTCACCTCCACGATCGCCCGACGGCTTGATCAGCTGGGCGCCCTCACCAAGGGCCAGCGCGAGACCGGCTCCCAGGGCATGTTCCGCGAGGAGGACAATCTCGAAAGCCCGATCGCAAGGGGTGCGCTGCGAGGCTATTACGCCGATCTCGCCGCCGGGCGCGCGGCGGCCATGAGCTACGAACAGTTCAGCGATTGGACAGCTCTTCGACTGATCGACCAGGACGGCGTGCTCCTGGAAGAGTTGCCGCCGATCCAGCGCTTCCTCAACCGTGTCCTGGCGCTGCCGATCCACATGCAGAATGCACTTTTTGTCGAGTTCATGAGCCGGATTGCCGATCAGACCGAGCGGGCGCGGGCTGCAGGCACACTCGATCTCGGCGTCGAGACATTGCGCGGCGAGAGGATCGAGCAGGTCTCGACCGAGGATCTCTGGACCTGTCCGCGCTCCGGAGCGGTGACACGGATCATCGGACTGGAGGTGACGGACCCCGTCCATATCCTCTCCGCAGAAGAAGCTTTGGACCGGAACCCCGACAAGCTGCCAATGATCAACAGTGCCTCGGGACGTGCGGCGCTGATCTCCTCGCGTCCGATGCAGATGTATGACGAAGAGATCGTCACGCTCATGCGCAAGGTGACCCGGCCAAGCGGGTCCACCTATGTCGAGGAAGGGAAGTTCCAGGCCTCCGCCTGGGAAGAGATCGAAAAGCCCGAGTTCCGCCGCCTCTGGGACGAGGAGGCCAACAGCCTGCCGAAGGTGACCACGACGAAGCTATACCTGCTGACCGGGCTGCTGTTGCCGATCTGGAAGGATATCCCCTCGGGCAACGAACGCATCTACCGCGTCACACCTGAGGCACAGACAGCGATGATCGGCCGGACCGTCAGCGAGGACGGCGCCGCGGCCCTGCGTGCGCGGTTCATGGTCGGCACCCCGAAAACCCCGCGGGACATGCTGACGGCCGCGCTCGGATCCACCGCGCCGGTCGATCTGGGACGCGGCCTCACGCTCACCCGCCGCCGGGTCGCGGGCGCGGCCCGTCTCGAGATCGACGGGGCCGACCGGGGCACGATCGACGGGTTGAAGGCCCTGGGGTGTTTCACCGAGATCATCGCCTTCCAGCTTCGGGTCTTCGTGCCCCACGGGGAGGGCGTCGATACCGCTGCGATCCTCGGCCGGATCGTGGCGGACGGATCAGCCTCCAGGGCTGATCGCGCCGCCTGAAAGGAAAAGCGGGCCTTGGGTCGGGGGAACGCGGAAGGGTGCTTTGCCCCCTCGCGTTCCGCCGCCGTGGCGTGTCTCCAGACCCCTCGGCGCCTTCCCCAATCCCAGACAAGAGGACGAGACCCATGACCAACTCCGAGACCACCTTTGCCGAGACGATGGCAAAGTGGCAGGCCGAGCGCGAAGCCGCCAACAAGGCCACCCGAAACGAGCTGCTCCCGCAATTGCGAGGCCTCGGCATCACCGAGGTCACCGCCGAATACGAAGGCTACGGCGATTCCGGCAATATCGAAGACGTAACGGTGCAGCCCGCAGGCATTGCGCTCCCTGACGAACTCTGCACGAAGGTTGGCGACTTCGCCTGGTCCGTCGCCTATCACCAGCATCCCGGCTTCGAGAACAACGAGGGCGGCTACGGCACGCTGACCTGGGATGTCATCGCCGACAGCATCACCCTCGATCATGCCGACCGCTACGTTGAATGCTCCCACAGTTTCGATGAGGGCCTGTGACATGGCCCATCCCCTCCATCATGCCGAAAGTTCCGCCCGGAAGTATGGCGGAACGCCATCCGACTATCAGGCCGTTCACGACTGGTTCGATGCCTCAAAGGAGCATCTCGCCATCTTCACCCACCGTGCTCTGCGCCATCACACGCAAGGCATCTTCGAGGCCGAACGTGTCTTCGGGCTCTCCCTCACCAACGGGGCGGGGCGCGAGATTCCCATCCGCTGGATCGGCGAGCAGCATGTCCGCGAAGACTGTCAGGGCCGCATTCCGAGCCTCGCCGACTGGCTCGGACGGATCCAGCCCGAGCCCTGGATGGCCAACGGGCAGATCGACCGGCAAGCGCATGAGCCCGTCGGCGATCCGCGCACGAAATGGCTGGCCGAGGTGGCTGGGGGCAAGACGATCCTCGGCCTCAAGGACTGGATGGAGGCGAGGGGATCATGATGCGCAACGTTCGCAGGTTCTACGATTGCAGCACCGCACATCTGCCTGAATAAACCGTCCAGGCTATCGAGAACGGGCTCTTTGCCAAATCGCCGAGCATGCAGAATGAGTATGGCTGGCTGTTCTCCGTCCCTGTAACCCTCGCCGACATGCCGGAAGGCGTCGACTGCGACGCCTTCAAGGCGGTCATGGCGTTGGCGATGGATGCCGGGTGTGACTACGTCCTCTTCGATCGAGACGTCCCGCCAGCCCCCTATCTCGAGGTCTTCGACTGGTAGGTCAATCGCGGTTGCACAGAGGCCCGATCCACGGATCGGGCCTCTCTTGTTTCCAACACCAATACTGAAGTGGAGATCCGGATGAACGTCGCGGAGATAAAGCTCGCCGTGGATGCCGGCAAATCCGTCCACTGGGCGAATGAGGGGTATCGGGTGCATCGGGACGGCCTTGGCCAATACCTCATAACCTTTGTGCCGAACGGCAGCACGATCGGGTTGACCGACCGGAGCGGCCGTAGGCTGAACGGAGCCGAGGCCGACTTCTTCATATCGGAGCCGGGCCATGATGGCGCGACAGCGCAGGGGAGGGTGGTGCGCGGGGCGACGTCGGACACCTCGTCTACCGCCGGGCCGGGCTGACGGGCAGGAGAGAAAGGAAAGAGGGCTTTGTGGTTTTGCGATCCCATGAGGGGTCGAAAAGCAATCCCGCGTGCTCTGGCCAAGTGCCGGGCAGCGGCAAACCCAAGGAGAAGACCTATGTTCGCAGGAACCCTGACCAAGAATGCCGAAACCGCAGCCACCGCCTATTCCGGCATGATCCATTCGACCCGGTTTGACATCGCCATCCAGCTCGAGACTCGGACGAAGATGTCCGAGCGAAGCCCGGACTATGATGTGACGGCGGTGAACAAGTCGGGCCGCAAGGTGCGCATCGGCACGGCCTGGAACGAGACCGGCAACACCACCGGTAACCATTACATCTCGATGCAGATCGATGTCGGCCTCGGGCCCTTCCGGGTCAACGCCGTGCAGACCAAGGAAGCACGCGAAGCGATGACCGGTGAATTCGAGATCATCCCGCTGGTCTCGAACGGTGCGATGAAGTCCGGTTCGATCTCGGGCGAGTTGACGGCGATGGATGCAGACAACGCCTTTGCCGGTTACATCGCCAACATGATGTTTGACCTCGACTTCATGCTCATCGAGAACGAGTTCAAGACCGAGGAGACCCATCCCGACTACCGGATCGAGGTCAGCTCGCCCAAGGGCCACCCGATCCGCGTCGGCTCGGCCTGGATGGCGAAGAGCAACCGGACCGGCAACGACTATGTCTCGCTCCTCATCAACACGCCCGATGGCGATCTGCGGGTGAACGCCGTGCAGAACGAGGAGCAGCGCGGCGGCCAGACCTTCTCGATCATTCCCTTCGTCGAGAGTGCAGGCCAGGACCGGTCGGACAACGCCGGGCTCGCCCTGGTCGGCTGACAGGCAGCGACTGCTACAGAACTGGCGCCCCGGGCAACCGGGGCGCTTTCGCCCGTGCAGGCCTGATCCTCCTCCCAAAACGGCCTGACGGGGTGGTGCCGGTCCTGTCTCCGACCGGCCCGCGCCTCCTGTCCCCAAGAGGCAGGTCCCGCGAGGGGAGCCGCAGTGACGCGGCTCCCCTCTTTTCGTATCACCTCATCAGTAGGACTAGACGCATGTTCAATCTCACCCATCCCAAGCTGGTCACGCTCGCCGAGGCCGAAGGCTACGCAGAGGTCGTGGACTTCCTGGAGGACTATGCGCAGGGCAGCATCGTGCCCGCGATCTGCATGGCACCCGATTGCGACCACACCGCCGATCTCGAACCCGACCAGCGCGCCGGCTTCTGCGAGGCCTGTGGCCGCCCCACCATGAAATCCGGCCTCGTCATCGCAGGCATGAACTGAGCGGCGCTGGCCGCGATCCTCTCAAAAGATTGGAAACGACATGATACAGCACGATCCCAAAAAGATCGCCGAACGAGGCGCATCCGGTTTCTCCGAAGCCGAGATCGCGACCATCGACGCCGCCCGCATCATCCTGCGCAGGCATGCCCGCTCGACCTCCGCACTGCAGTCCTGGACCATGCTGACCGACTACCTGGCTCTGAACGCCGTTCATGAACGGGTCGAGGTGTTTCGGGTGCTGCTTCTGGACCGGAAGAACAGGCTGATCCGCGACAGGGTCATGACTCGCGGCAGCATCGATCACGTCCCGGTCTATGTCAGCGAGGTGCTCCGCGCCGCCCTCGTTCTCGATGCCTCTGCCCTCATCCTCTGCCACAACCACCCCTCCGGCGATCCGCATCCGAGCCAGACCGACATCGAGCTCACCCGCAAGATCGTGGAGGCCTGCAAGGTGATGGAGATCGTGGTCCACGATCACATCATCGTCGGCTTCGGGCGGGAGAAGAACGCCTTCAGCATGCGGGCGGCAGGGATGTTGTCGGATTAAATTCGCGCACTGAACGTCGCGCAGCTCCCTGGCAGTCGTATCGCTAGCAGTATCTCGCCCGCCTGATCCGCGACCGCGCCGCCGGCGTCTCCAGATGGGCATACCGACCTCCGGAATATCTCCGACAATCGAGCGCGTGACCGGCCGCGATCAGCGCGGCGCCTATGTCCTCACCATCGGCGTAACAAATGCCCACCCATCGGTCATGGGTCCGCTCGCCGTTGAGCTCGCATTCTATCGAACGGCCATCGAGGTAGTTCACCATCCAGCGCCGGGCATCCCGGCCCGCCCGCGTTCGGAGCTCGGGAGCATCGACGCCATTCAGACGCACAGGTGTGCCGGAGACGACGATGGTGTCGGCGTCCCGGATCTGCACCTGCGCGATGGCTGGTGATGTCAGCAGGATCACGACGATCGGGATCAGATATTTCAACTTCCGCCTCCTCTGCAGGTGGGTTCACATTCTTCCGGGCGTAACACTCTCAGACCCTTATCGCATTAATTGGCCCGAAGCGCCCACTGCCTGACGGCCTCCCCCGCTCGGCTTCGCGTGTCGCAGGCGAGAACGGCCCTGCGGTCCGTCGCGCATTCGGCCATGCGGCCTCACCGCGGCGCAGCACTTGGCATCCCGGTTTGCCCGTCTCGCGAGCAGGCCGCGCCCCGGCCGCTCCGCCGGATTGCGCTCCGGTCTGTTTTGCGGGGCAAAACGATCCCGCCGCTCCATCCGTCTCCCGCGTCCGGTCGCGCCCTTTGCCTGCTCGCGTCGGGCAAACCTACCGTCAACAACACACACATGAGTGCGGAAGCATATCCTCCGGATGGCCCCCAAATCAGCCCGCGTCAAGGATCGCAAAACTTTTCGGCGAAGGCGGCGCGGGTCGAAAGGGCGGTCCAGTTTTCGATGACGCGCCCGTGGTGGGCGATGCGCCCGGAAAACTTTTGCGCCCGGCACGCCGGCGGCTTCGCCGTCCCTGACCCGGACAGATTCGGTGAACCAGACGTACGGCCATGCCACCACACTCCCGTGGTGGTTCCCCGAACATCTGGAGACACCAACATGACTTACGAGAACGCGAACGCCTACGAGACCATCGAACTTTTCGGCCTGACGGAGAAAGACGCGGAGCTGCCCATCCCCGAGGATCACATCCTGACCGACAGCGTCGTCCGCGAGACTTTCGAGGCCCTGCTCGGCCAGCTGCGCGGCACCGGTCTCGAGACCGAGATCGAACCGCTCGCGCACGGGCTCGCCACAATCCTGCAGCGCCGCAAGATCGCTCTCGGCAAGGAGCTCGACCGCACCGCCGACAAGATCGGCGCCCTGGCAAAATCCCACGACGGATCGGAGATCGCCGAGACCGCGCTCGAAGAGGCGCAGGCCCGCTTCCTGCAGGTCCGCGAGATTGTCGCGGCCATCGAGGTGATGAGCGAGGCGGCGGCGGAATGCTACGAGGTCGAGACCGGCCATGCCTTCATCCCGGCCGCGGGATCGCGCGCCAGCGCTCGCGCTCAGGAGACCGGAGCGGTCTTCGAGGCCCGGCAGTTGCTGGAACAGCATGATCGCGAAACGGCCGCGAAGTCGAAGGTCGAGGGGGTTCCCCTGATCGTGTCGGGGGCGACCGACTGGACCGATATCGACGTCATCTTCTCGACACTCGACAAGGTTCGCGAACGCATCCGGCAGAACCGCAACCAGGAGATCTTCCTCTGCCATAAGGGTGGCAAGCACGGGGCCGAGATGATCGCCGCCCGGTGGGCTCGGGCGCGCGGCGTCGCGCAGGCGCGCTTCGATCCGCGCTGGTCCGCGCATGGGCGGGCGGCACCCTTCAAATGCAACGATGAGATGCTGGACGACAAGTTTGCTGCGACGGGAGTTGTGCTCTTCGGTGGCAACGGGGTCGCGCTGAACCTCGGGCAGAAGGCCGAGGCGAAGGGGCTCACCGTCATGCGGGTCGCCGATCCGGCGAAGAAGTCGGCAGACGCGTGAATGAGAGAGGGTCGCCTTTGGGCGGCCCTTTTGTCGTTTTCACGTCGGCCTCTAAATGCGACCAAGCGGACGTATCGAACTCACTAGATGCAGCTTTTCGCCGATGACACCGTTTGCAAGATTCCCCTGAGACGCTAGACGGGTAAGCCAGTTGGCAACTGTCACAGGTCCCCAGAGAAATGACTATTTACTACGATCAGTTTGAGACCTGGGAGGGGTCTTTCCGCGAACTGGCAGTTGATCTGGTAGGCAAGGAAGCGATCGAAACCCTCGCTTCATCGAATTTTGAATTCATCGAGGATGCGGGCGACTCCGTGGTTCGGCATACGGACATCGAAACGGCGTCAGACGCGATTTACGATTGGCTGCAAGCACATGAATTCTGCGTCTTCCATGGTACACGTTTGCTGCCGGACGAAATCCTATCTGTGCAGCAACTTGGTCTGCGTCCATTGGTGGCCGCAGACCGCAGGCAAAGACTCACAGAAATTCTCAAGACCCATCCTCAGTGGCATCATCTAGAACACCAACTTGCCGAGGTACTTGAAGATGTCGGCCCGAAAAACAAGCAAGGCCGACGGGAAGGACAAGTTCATTTCAGTCTATCTCGATCGGGTCTCGCGAATGGTTTCGACCACTATTTGAGTCACGGCTCTGAGTTTGATCAGCATGTCGTGCAGCGGTTGTTCGGCGATCAATCGGGCCTTCACCTGCTCCACTCGGAAACCGTTCCCATCATCGTACATGTCCGCATTGGTGGCGAAGAACTCGTGCGAGGTGCTCATCCGCACTTCAGCTATTCTGACATCACCGGCATGGGCGAAATTCCTGGGATTGCACGCGTCTTCCTGAACAGCTGGGCATTCAAGGTAGCGAACCCCAGCTTCGATATTGCCAAGCTGCGAACTGACTGTTGCATGATGCAACGGGTCGCCACTCCGCCCGAACGGATCATCGATTTGGAAAAGTTCGGCGAGTTGGACGCAAAATGAGTGTCGAGCAACAAGTCGATAAGATGATCTCGTCAGCCCCGCCAAACCGAGGCCCGGCTGGACAGCTCGCCCTTCCAACTGGACAAAATACTGCGGTCTGATCACACGATGATCCGTGACTGGTTCGGTCAAGACGGGCCCCTGCCGGCGGGGTTGCCCTCATGCGCGCCTGAAACCCCGCGATCCGGCCGTGCGGGTGCAGATCGCTGGGGCGGGCGCAGCGCATCGACTGCGCCGCCCGATGGCGGCGACCCGTCCGGGCGGGCAACGCTGCTGCCAGGCCCGCGGATGCATCACCTCCCCGGATCGCGAGACTGCGACGGGGAAGTCGAGTTTGAGGCAGACGATCGCGGTCGTGCCGATCGGGCTTGGGCGAACCATCCCGCCGCCGCGTTGGATGAGAGCGGCGCGGACATGGTCATGTCTGACATAACTCGACAGGACCGAAAACGGCTGAGGGGCGGGGTGCACATCCGGGTCTCCCCTCTTTGCTCATAGATGTGGATCGCACGGGGTCGGGCGGTCCGTGCCCTCCGCTCACGCTCCGGCAAACACAAATACGGTTTCCACGCGCGGGGCGCGCGGACCCTCCGCATTTGTGTTTGCGGACCTCCCTTGCCCCCCGTGCCGGGTGATCCCCATCGCAAAAAGGAGAGACCCAAATGACCAACCACTACGTCGCCACCGTTCCCGTCAAGTTCACCGACAACGAAGGTCAGGAGCGCACCCGCTTCCAGCGCGTCGGCGCGATGTTCCGCAACACCCGCAACGGGGACGGCTCGGAGTTCTTCAGCCTCAAGCTCGACTTCCCCGTCGCGGTCCAGGAGCTGGTGATGTTCCCGCCGAGCTCCAAGGAACCGCAGGAGTAATCCTCCCAGGAGGATGGGCCGCCCTAGAGGCGGCCCTTTCCCTGTCTCAGGGAAGGCTGCGCCAAGACCGGGGACCCCTGCTTTCGGCCGGTGTCCCCGATAAGGTGTCAGGACCGTGCACGGTCCTGACGGGGGATTTCAGAGATCGCCTGGAACAGGTCTGCCGGCCAGCCTCAAGGGGGCCATCCGGAATAACAGTCGGGCTGAAGCCCGCCGGTTTTTCCGGCAGAGATTTGGGCCAAGCCAAATCTGGCCGCCCTTGACCCTGTCCGTCAGCCCCGTCGGTGAAGAGATGCGCCGCCCCTCGCTTCCGTCCGAACACGGGTCCGTGTTCGGCCAGACCCTCGGGCGCGGGCATGACAACAGGTGGCCGAGGTGCGGTTGGAGATGGTCGGTGTTGCTGGGCCCTTCGGGCCGGGCCTCGCACCTGCGGTGCTCGGCTTGAAGCGGAATTCAAGGTCGCCTGGGGGCAATCTACAATAATATTGTATTGACCGCAACATATAGTTTCGTATGATGAGGGCGACCTTGAATGAAGGTGGCAGGAAATAGGGGGGCTTTCTTCGTATGAGCCGGACCAGGAGACTGACACAGACGGAGCGGGCGGAGATTATCCGTGAGGCCGGAGAAGGTGTGGGGACGTCTGAGCTCGCGGAGCGGTTCGGGGTCACGCCGCGGGCCATCCAGTACACGTTGAAGGCGGACGAAGATCGCCAGAAGGATGCGGCCGTGGCCACGGCCGCCGTGACCGTGAAACTGACCCCCGAAGAGCTTAGTGCGCTGGATGAGGTCCTGGCCGCGGCGGGGATCGAGACCCGCACGGAGGGGGTCCGGCGGCTGATCCAGGCGGCGGGGGGAACCTTCGTTCCGGACGCGCAGCTGGCGGCTGAGATGGCACGTTACCGGGCCTCCCTGCACGAGGTCGGTAACGGCGTCGTACAGGTCGCCAAGCAGATGATGAAAGCCAGCCGGGCGGGGCAGGGGGAAGGCTCCGCACCGAACGCAGAGTTGTCCGAACTGCGCCTCGCGCAGATGCGTGGTCTGGCGCGGTTCATCCTTGATTCCGCTGACGAGATCGATCTGCTGCTGCGCCGTCGTCGGGATGCCATGCAGCTCGCCGCCACTGCCGCTCTGAGGGAGTTTGCCCATGCGGCTGAATGATGCCGTCCATGACGTCACCGGTGAAATCTTCCGGGACGGTTGGAGCCGCATTCGGGGCTCGATGCAGGGGCTGCAGGCGTCCCGGCAGAGGCAGCTCGTGCGGGCCGCCGCCGGTCACCGTGCAGCGGTCTTCAAGGCGATCCGGGGCGGGGGCACGCATACCAAATCGCAGCTGATGAACCAGCTCGATTACCTGACGACGAAGTCCTCGCATCTCGTGGACAGCAGCGGCTTCCTGGACGGGAAGACGAAGCTCGAGGCATCCGAGATCAAGGACCTGACGGAGCGGTTC
>NZ_JBNAGF010000014.1:0-137182 GCF_049801055.1 Primorskyibacter sp. S87
AAGGAAAAGGCCGCCCCGTGTGGGACGGCCTTTCCAATTGTCTCACCGTGTTGCTCTCGGCAGATTTTCCTTTGGAAGATCGCCTGCCGCAACCAGGCGCGCTAGCGCGCCTTACTCGACGATTTTCGACACCACGCCAGCGCCGACGGTGCGGCCACCTTCGCGGATGGCGAAGCGCAGGCCGTTTTCCATGGCGATCGGCGCGATCAGCTCAACGCCAAACGACACGTTGTCGCCCGGCATAACCATCTCGGTGCCTTCGGCCAGGGTCACGGTGCCGGTCACGTCCGTGGTCCGGAAGTAGAACTGTGGACGGTAGTTCGCGAAGAACGGGGTGTGACGGCCGCCCTCTTCCTTGGTCAGGATATAGGCTTCGGCTTCGAACTTGGTGTGCGGTGTAACCGAACCCGGCTTACACAGAACCTGACCACGCTCAACACCGTCACGGTCAACGCCACGCAGCAGCGCGCCGATGTTGTCGCCCGCTTCGCCGCGGTCCAGCAGCTTGCGGAACATTTCCACGCCGGTGCAGGTGGTCTTGGTGGTGTCGCGGATGCCAACGATTTCAATCTCGTCGCCAACATTGATCACGCCACGCTCGACACGACCGGTCACAACGGTGCCGCGGCCCGAGATCGAGAACACGTCTTCGATCGGCATCAGGAACGGCTGGTCAACAGCACGCTCAGGGGTGTCGATGTAGTCATCAACAGCCGCCATCAGTTCCTTGATCTTCTCTTCGCCGATCTCCGGGTTGTTGCCTTCCATCGCCGCCAGAGCCGAACCCGCGATGATCGGGATATCGTCGCCGGGGTAGTCGTAGCTGGACAGCAGTTCGCGAACTTCCATCTCAACCAGTTCCAGAAGCTCTTCGTCGTCAACCTGGTCAACTTTGTTCAGGAACACAACCATCTTCGGGATGCCAACCTGGCGGCCCAGCAGGATGTGCTCGCGGGTCTGCGGCATCGGGCCGTCAGCGGCGTTCACAACCAGAATCGCGCCGTCCATCTGGGCAGCACCGGTGATCATGTTCTTGACGTAGTCGGCGTGGCCGGGGCAGTCGACATGCGCATAGTGGCGGTTGTCGGTCTCATACTCAACATGCGCCGTCGAGATGGTGATGCCGCGCGCCTTCTCTTCCGGCGCACCGTCAATCTGGTCATACGCCTTGAAGTCGCCAAAATACTTGGTGATTGCCGCGGTCAGCGTCGTCTTGCCGTGGTCAACGTGGCCAATCGTGCCAATGTTGACGTGCGGTTTTGTACGCTCAAACTTTTCCTTTGCCATTCTCTAGGCGCCCTTTTTGAACTGAGTGGTCCGTATGAACCAGTTTCCTACTGCGCGCGCGACATATTGGGTTCCATGAGGAAAATCAAGTATGTCGTGCAGATATCCGGCTCAACTGTTCTGGTCGGCGATTTCCGAGCCCGGTGACTCGACCGGATCGAACCAGCCGTTCTCCTTGTGCTCCTCTGCCAGCCACTCCTCGATCCGATCGGCGATCTTCAGAGACAACCCGCTCATCTGCTCTTCCTTGGTGCGCGCATGCCCCGAGCCCAAGACAGCGCTGGATCTGGTTGTGTCCTCCAGAACCTGCATCTGGACAGCCTTAGCCAGGTATTTTTTCTGCGCGACATCGTAAACCGTCACCCGAACCACAGCCGTGCTCTTGGGGTTATAGACCACGGGCACACCTTCGGGCGCCAGCATGTAACCTTCGAGACTGACACCAAGATCATACTCCTGAGCGCCGTCATAGCGGCCAAGCCGGACGTTCATCGCATTCTCGATTGCCGCGACCCATTCCTGCGGTGTTGCGCTGCGAGAGACCGGGCCTTTGACCGCCTTTTCCGCGAAGACGTAGTTCACCCTCAACTTGAAGGCGCCCATTTGCTCGGGGGGTTCATTAACCAGGGTTGGAGAACAGGCAACCAGCGCAAACAGGCCGGCCATCAGGGTCAGAATTCGGATCATGGTCACGTCTCGACAGGTCTTGTTTGCACAGGACATAGAACACTGCGGGCCTGCGTGCAAATAGCAGCCGGTCCGGACTTGGCATCTATCCACCGACCGGAACCTGCCGGCAACAGATCAGCTGAACTTGTTCGATCGCGGGAAACCATATGGCGGCTTCTTTCCGACCCCCGCACGTTTACCCAGCCAATCGGACAGGTCAGGTTCATGCCGGGTCTTGTCACCGCCCATGGACCATTTCAGCCCTTCTTCCCAATTAAAGGTCGTGACATCCGAAAGCCCGCCATCCAATTCGAGCGTTCCCTGCCGACCGCGTGCCATATTGTATTTCTGGAGCCGCACCCCCTTGCCGCGCCCCATTTCGGGCAGTTCGGCAACCGGGAAAACAAGAAACTTGCCGTTCTCCGAAACCACGGCAACATGGTCGCCGGCAACCGGCTTGCAAATGATTGCACGCTCGTCGCCCTTTACATTGAGCACCTGCTTACCAGTTCGGGTCTGCGCAACGACATCGGATTCTGACACGACGAACCCGTTACCCGCCGAAGACGCAACCAGCAGCTTACGATCCGGTTTGTGAATCAGAATGTCCACAATCTCGGCTTCGTTCGGCAGATCGACCATCAGGCGAACCGGCTCCCCCATGCCGCGACCACCGGGCAAATTGGCGGCGCTGATCGTGTAAAGCCGGCCATTTGTGCCGAAGACCAGCAGCCGGTCGGTCGTTTCTGCGTGGAAGATGAAGCGCGGGCCGTCACCATCCTTGAACTTCAACTCGCGCTTGAGGTCGATATGTCCGGTCATGGCGCGGATCCAGCCCATTTGCGAACAGACAACCGTGATCGGCTCACGATCAATCATCGCTTCGAGAGGCACTTCCTCAACTTCGCCCGCCTCAGCGAAACGGGACCGCCGGGCGCCGCCTTCATATTCCTTGCCGAAGGTCTTTTTGGTTTCCTTCAACTGCTCTGAAATGCGGGTCCATTGCAGGCCGTCATCGGCCAGAAGATCCTCGATGTTTGCACGCTCCTCCATCAGGGCATCGCGTTCTCGGACCAATTCCATTTCTTCGAGCCGGCGCAGGCTGCGCAGGCGCATGTTGAGGATTGCGTCCACCTGCACTTCGGACAGTTCACCCTCACCCGGCGGCGGCGAGACATAGTCAGCCTCGTTCAGTGCACGGGTATAGTCGCGGCTCCAGTCCTCGCGGATCAATGCCGCCTTTGGATCCTCGTCATACCGAATAATGTCGATCACTCGATCCAGATTCAGGAACGCGACGATAAAACCTTCGAGAACTTCAAGCCGGTGGTCGATCTTGCCAAGCCGGTGCCGGGACCGGCGCAGAAGGACCTCTTGCCGGTGATCCAGAAAAGCGCGCAGCACCTCTTTCAACGAACAGACCTTGGGGGTTACCCCGTCGATCAGCACGTTCATATTCAGTGAGAAACGCACTTCCAGATCCGAGTTGCGATAGAGCATCCCCATCAGAACATCCGGATCGACGTTCTTTGATCTCGGTTCCAAAACCATCCGAATGTCGTCAGCCGATTCATCCCGGATATCGGCAAGAATCGGCACTTTCTTGGTCTGGATCAGTTCGGCGATCTTTTCGATCAACCGGGATTTTTGCACCTGGTAGGGGATCTCGGTGACTACAATCTGCCACTGCCCCCGCCCGAGATCCTCAATCTCGTATTTGCAGCGCAATCTGAACGAGCCGCGACCAGTACGGTAGGCCTGCGCAATACTCTCCTTGGGTTCGACGATGATACCGCCGGTCGGAAAATCAGGCCCCGGCACGTAATTCAACAACGTGTCATCTCGCGCGTCAGGCGTCTTGATCAGATGCAGACAGGCATCGCAGAGCTCGGCAATATTGTGCGGCGGAATGTTGGTTGCCATGCCGACGGCAATTCCGCTGGAACCATTGGCCAGCAAATTGGGAAACTGCGCAGGCAGAACCACCGGTTCCGTAAGGGTTCCGTCGTAGTTATCACGAAAATCAACCGCGTCTTCGTTCAACCCTTCCAGAAGCGCCTCGGCGACGATGGTCATCCGAGCTTCCGTGTATCGGCTGGCAGCCGGATTATCACCGTCGATGTTTCCGAAATTGCCCTGCCCGTCGACCAGCGGGTATCGCACGTTAAAGTCTTGCGCGAGCCTCGCCATGGCGTCGTAAATCGCCGCGTCCCCGTGCGGGTGATAGTTGCCCATAACGTCGCCAGAGATCTTTGCGGACTTGCGGAAACCACCCCCAGCGGTGAGTCGCAGTTCACGCATTGCGAACAATATGCGCCTGTGGACCGGCTTTAATCCGTCTCGGGCATCAGGCAATGCGCGGTGCATGATCGTTGAAAGCGCATATGTCAGGTAGCGCTCGCCAATCGCCCGGCGCAGTGGTTCGGCAATCTCTGCCCCGTTGTCCGAGGGCTCCATGTTGGGGTCGTCTACGATATCCGTCATAGATGATGTGATACGCCGCCCGTGCGGCGGGGTAAAGCAAGAGGGCTCACTGAACCGCTAATTTTCCAACACGACGGCCCGAATGACTACAGGTGGGAGAAGTTATGATAACTTCCCCGTCATTCGACTTGAATGCCGCTTTATGCTACTCTGTCAGTGGGGTTTCTGCGGCTGATCTATCGGCATTGTTGATTGTATTGGAGGGCGCTATGCACAAGCGCTATGTATTTTTGTCATTTGTTTTCATGGGCTGGGGTTTCTACGAACTTAGCGGCGGCAATGATTTTGAACCGCGTGGAATTCGAATACCGAGCGCCGAAAAGCAAGCCACCGCACCCGCCCGTCCAAAACCTGCTGCGCAGTTGGTGCAGGTTCGCGCGGACACTCTGGTTGCCCGCCCGGTTCTGAAATCCCGGACCGATCAGGTGCGCAAAGCTCAGGCCGAGCCCGAACCGGAGCCAGAAATCACCGAAGCCGAGGCGGCGGCCCGCTTGGCACAGGTCCGAGCCAGTCTCAGTTCGGGGCTGGAGTTCTTCCCGCAGGAAGGTGGGGCCAATTTTCGGCTGGCATCATTGGAACAAGGCGCCCTGTCGCTGGAAACCACGAATCCCGAGCCCGAAAGCACATCTGAGAGCACAGCTATCACGACAGAACTCTCAGAGCCTGAGCCCGATATCCGAGAGGTCACAGGCACTCGCGTGAATATGCGCGACGGGCCGGGCACGATTTATCCGGTCGTGGCTCGACTTAACATCGGCCGGGAAGTCGAAGTTCTGGGAGATTCAGGCACAGGCTGGCTGCGGCTGCGGGTTCTGCCCGAGCGCCAGATTGGCTGGATCGCTTCCTCGCTTGTCAGCAAGAAGGTGCGTTGACCTGCCCCTAACCCGTTGCTTCAAGAACGTTTGGCGGTCATAGCTTGGTTCGACGGCAATGCACCATCGGGCAGGACACATGCAAAAAACCATCCTAATTACCGGATGCTCGTCTGGCATCGGCCGCGACGCGGCACATGGGATGCGCGAACGGGGATGGACGGTCTTTGCATCCTGCCGGAGTCAGGTCGATTGCGACCGATTGAGGGCGCAGGGATTTGCAAGCCCTCGAATCGACTACACCGACCCGGACACGATCACCTCCGGTCTTGGCGAAGTTCTGAAAAGCACCGGCGGCACACTTGATGCGTTGTTCAACAACGGCGCCCATGGATTTCCCGGCGCAGTCGAAGATATCCCACTCGAGGGATTGCGGGCGATATTCGAAACCAATGTGTTTGGATGGCACGAGCTGACCCGACAGGTGATCCCGGTCATGCGGGCCCAGGGCCATGGTCGAATCGTGCAGAATTCATCGGTTCTCGGCTTGGTCGCTTTTCCGTGGCGTGGCGCGTATGCCGCCACGAAATATGCCATCGAAGGATTGACGGACACGCTGCGCCTTGAACTGGCAGGCAGCGGAATTCAGATTTCATTGATCGAACCCGGCCCGGTTTCGACGAAGCTTCGAAAAAATGCACTGCCGATCTTTGAACGCTACGTCGACTGGGAAAACTCTGCCTTGCGCACGAAGTACGAGGAAACGCTTATCAAGCGACTCTATGGCAGTTCAGGGCCGGATCCGTTCGAGCTGCCTCCGTCATCTGTCACGAAACGGCTTGCCCACGCTTGTGAGGCGCGGCGCCCACGCCCGCGATACTACGTCACCACACCGGCTTACGTCGCCGGCTACCTGCGACGGGTGCTACCGACCCGCGCAATCGACCGGATCCTATCGCGCATCTGAGACGAAAATTCCTGTTCGCTTTGCCGTCAGGTGCCGCTAAAGCGGACAGCAAGACCGGAGATTCGCCGCCCCTGCCCGTTGCTCGAACATGCTGGGCGGCGCCCTAAGTCTCCACATGAACACGCAATGAAAATGCTCTCGCCGAATTCTCAGGAAGGACCGGCAAAATGACCAACATAGTTTTCATACTGATGATCGTGGCGATGCTTGCCGTCGTTGTCGTGCTGATGATCGGCGTCGGCGGCTTCGCCCAAGGCGGCAAGTTCAACGCCAAGTACGGCAACAAGATGATGCGCCTTCGGATCATCATGCAGGCCATCGCAGTCGTGCTGATCGTTCTCTTTGTCTATCTCCGCAATCAGGGTGTCTCTTAAAATGGTGGTCCTGAACAAGATTTACACACGTACCGGCGACAAGGGACAAACCGCGCTTGGGAATGGCGACCGCGTTGCCAAGTTTTCGGCTCGGGTCGCGGCTTATGGCACTGTGGATGAACTGAATTCCTTTGCCGGTGTCGCCCGGCTCGCCGCCAAAGATGATCTGAATGCAGCCCTTGCCCGGATCCAGAACGATTTGTTCGATCTTGGTGCAGATCTGTGCCGGCCTGATCTCGACAAGGACGCCGAGGCCGAATACCCGCCCCTGCGCGTGATATCCGATCAGGTCGATCGGCTGGAGCAGGAAATCGATGGCATGAATCGCGATCTCGAACCTTTGCGCAGCTTCATTCTGCCCGGTGGATCAGCACTGGCCGCGCATCTTCACGTCTGCCGCACCGTTGCCCGCCGAGCCGAAAGGCTGGCAGTGGAATTGTCCACCCAAGAAGAAATCAACCCAGTGGCGATCACGTATCTCAACCGCCTCAGCGATTGGTTTTTTGTAGCAGCTCGAACAGCCAACAACGGCGGCAACGATGACGTGCTTTGGGTTCCGGGCGCAAACCACTGACCGCTGAGGCCTTTGCGAATCCTGTTCAGCTGGCCCCTGCGGCGTTTTTCGGCGGCGATTGCAAACCGGGCTCGGTCGATGTCGTCGCGCGAAACATTCTTGCAAAGATCACGCGTCAAGGGACGAAACGCGACGTCTGCGATACATAACGTGACGATTTTGCCCTGTTGCCGGGAAGTCCCGTTCGGTATCAACACGTCGAGAGCGTAAGGGAGAGTCGCTGAGCGGCTTGCCGTTTTGTTAAGGAGAGACCGCAGAATGAAGGTACTTGTGCCTGTCAAGCGTGTGATTGACTACAACGTGAAGGTTCGCGTCAAAGCGGACGGAAGCGGAGTCGATCTTGCTAACGTGAAAATGTCGATGAACCCCTTCGATGAGATCGCTGTCGAAGAAGCCATCCGTCTGAAAGAAGCCGGCAAAGCCGAAGAGGTCGTGGTCGTATCGATCGGCGTGAAGCAGGCGCAGGAAACGCTACGCACCGCTCTGGCGATGGGTGCGGATCGCGCGATCCTCGTGGTCGCCGCCGAGGACGTCCACACCGATGTCGAGCCGCTCGCGGTTGCCAAGATCCTTGCCAAGGTTGTCGAGGAAGAGCAGCCGGGCGTCGTGCTCTGCGGCAAGCAGGCGATCGACAACGACATGAACGCCACCGGCCAGATGCTTTCGGCGTTGCTGGGATGGTCGCAAGGTACCTTTGCGTCTGAACTGGACATCGAAGGTGATACCGCAAAAGTCACGCGTGAGGTGGATGGCGGTCTGCAGACGATCTCGGTCAAGATGCCGACCATTGTCACAGTCGACCTGCGCCTGAACGAACCGCGCTATGCCTCGCTGCCGAACATCATGAAGGCCAAGAAAAAGCCGCTGGATGAAAAGACAGCTGCCGACTACGGCGTCGATGTCTCGCCACGGCTTGAGGTCGTCAAGACCGAGGAACCGCCTGCACGTGCCGCCGGCATCATCGTCGGCTCGGTTGATGAGCTGGTTGAGAAACTGAAAGAAGCGGGGGCTGTGTAATGGCTGTTCTTCTCCTTGCCGAAGTGAACAATGGTGAGCTGGCTGTCGACGCCACCGCCAAGGCATTGACCGCCGCTAAGCAGATGGGCGACGTGACCGTTCTGTGTGCCGGTGCATCCGCCGCGGCCGCCGGTGATGCAGCTGCCAAGCTAGACGGAGTTGCCAAGGTGTTGGTTGCCGAGGATGCCTCGCTGGGACATCGTCTGGCGGAAGCGACAGCGGACCTGATCGTAAGCCTTGCAGGCGATTACGAGCATATCGTTGCACCCGCCACCACCGACGCCAAGAATGTCATGCCGCGCGTTGCAGCGCTGCTGGACGTCATGGTGATCTCGGATGCATCTGGCGTGGTGGACGGCTCGACCTTCGAGCGCCCGATCTACGCTGGTAACGCGGTTCAGACCGTCAAGTCAGGCGACGCCAAGAAAGTCGTCACCATCCGCACCTCGACCTTTGATGCGGCCGGTGAAGGCGGTTCTGCCTCGGTCGAAACCGTGTCGGTTGGCGCCAACCCCGGCCTGTCGGAATGGGTCGAAGACAAGGTCGCCGAAAGCGATCGTCCCGAGCTGACTTCGGCTGGTGTCGTTGTCTCCGGCGGTCGCGGTGTTGGTTCCGAAGACGACTTCAAATTGATCGAAGGCCTTGCTGACAAGCTCGGTGCCGCAGTCGGTGCCTCGCGTGCCGCCGTCGACTCGGGCTATGCGCCCAACGACTGGCAGGTTGGTCAGACCGGTAAAGTCGTCGCGCCGGAACTGTATATCGCGGTCGGTATCTCGGGTGCAATTCAGCACCTCGCCGGCATGAAGGACAGCAAAATCATTGTCGCGATCAACAAAGACGAAGAAGCACCTATCTTCCAGGTTGCCGATTTCGGACTGGTTGCCGACTTGTTCCAGGCTGTTCCGGAACTGACCGAAAAACTCGGCTGATCCAACTCCGTCAAAGCATCGCGAAAAGGCCCGCCACAGGCGGGCCTGTTTCATTACAGCAGGGGGCGCAATTCCTGCACTAGAGTATCGGCGACAACCGCGTGTGTCGCAGGACCAATGATATGACTGGCGGCCGGGGCCTGCATTGGGCCAAACACCATTTTTGAGAGATCGCCGCTTTCGCCTGCAGCCCGAACGGAAAAACGGATCAACTTGCAGGCATCGAACTTCAGCTCTTCCAGCATGCCTTCCTGCACCAATAGAGGATCGGCCCCCAACGCGCCGGTGCCATTCAGATCGTCTTGGTATTTTAGCCAGAGCAAAACCGTCCGGTTGTCAATTGTCCGCAACAACAGGCGCATACGGCTGACCCAGGCCGCGCGCAATTCCTCGCGAACGGCTTGGAACCTTTCATCAGAAACTGATCGCAATGCACCAAGCATATGCTTGTTAAAATGGAACTCTGTGAAGTCGACCTCCGGGTAAATGGCCTTCAGGCTCGGAGAGGCTGCAAGAAACCTGTCATTCCGGCGTGGATGTACGCGGTAAAGGCGGTTTGACAGGTTCTGCGCCGCAGGGATCTGCAACACCACAAGTTCTGCGCCCTGTGCAATTCGAAGAAGCTCGGCCTCTTGCACAAAGGTATCCAATCCGGAGTCGACGCTGCCAAGGTTGATGCAGACTTGCCCCAACTCAGTCTCGACCAGATCGACGAATGGCCTCTCAACAAACTTTCCGTAAGTCTCCGTTCCTCCGACAAACGCCACATATGGTTGTGTCAGCGATCGTTTTGGACCACGAAACCGAAGCTTGGAGTTCCCGTAGGCACAATATTCCTGTTCCGGCGCCACAGCGCCATGCTTGTGATAGCTCATATCACCCACCATCAGATTTCACCCGCCCTTAGCGTGGCGCCAAGGCGTTGCGATTCGGCTAATGCGCGGATTTGCATCAAACTGTTGGTGTCGGTCCCTCTTGTCCCGGTCACCCGCCTACCGATATGGTCTGGCGAACTTGCTAGGAAAGGCAGATTGATGGGCATTCAGAAAGTCGGGGTGATCGGAGCGGGACAGATGGGCAATGGCATTGCCCATGTGTTGGCGCTGGCCGAATATGATGTGGTTCTGAACGACGTCAATCAGCAGTCGCTGGACGCGGCAACCACCCTGATTCAAAAGAATCTCGATCGTCAGGCGTCGCGCGGTAAGATATCTGAGGCGGATGTTGCTGCCGCAATGGGCCGGATCTCGACCACTTTGAACTTGCCGGATATCGGAGACACGGATCTTGTGATCGAAGCCGCGACCGAACGGGAAACCGTCAAGCAGGCGATTTTCGAAGATCTTCAGCCGCATCTCAAGCCTAGCACCATCCTGACTTCGAACACGTCTTCGATCTCGATCACCCGACTGGCCAGCCGCACGGATCGCCCGGAGCGGTTTATGGGTTTCCATTTCATGAACCCCGTTCCTGTGATGCAACTGGTCGAATTGATCCGCGGTATTGCCACTGACGAAGCTACCTATGACGCCTGCAAGGAAGTCGTCGACCGATTGGGCAAGACGGCTGCCAGTGCCGAGGATTTTCCGGCCTTCATCGTGAACCGGATCCTGATGCCGATGATCAACGAGGCGGTCTACACCTTGTACGAAGGTGTGGGCAGTGTGCAGTCCATTGATCAGTCGATGAAACTGGGCGCCAACCACCCGATGGGTCCACTGGAGCTTGCTGATTTCATCGGGTTGGATACATGCTTGGCGATCATGAACGTTCTGCATGACGGCCTGGCTGACACCAAATACCGCCCCTGCCCGCTGTTGACGAAATATGTCGAAGCGGGATGGCTGGGTCGAAAGACGCAGCGCGGATTTTACGACTATCGCGGAGAAATTCCGGTTCCTACCCGGTGACCAAACGACGCCCATCGCCAACAAACAGGCATGTGATCAGGATAGATCAATGAGCCGGTCCGCCGGCCCGGCCTTCCAATCGGTCAGCTCGGATCGCGATGTTTCAAGAGGCTTCTTGCTTGCCCAACGCTAGCGTGTGCTCCCTCAACCACGCCATGAACCCACGCGGATCTTTCTCCAGAAGTTCCATATCGGCGTCCGATATCGGCTCACCGATAACCGGGCTTTGCGGCTTGTTGCAGGAGCGCACGATCTCGTGCAGAAGCAACCCCTGTCGCAGGATTGGCGATACGCGGTTGGCGATCTGATACCATCGGGAATTCGAACCGGGGAAAAAGATTGGGACCACGCGGGCACCTGACCGGCGGATCATCTTCGCTGTGAACACGTTCCATTCCTGTTCGACTGCGGGGCCAAACCAGCTATCCGAAGACATGACCACCCCAGAAGGGAACAGAGCCACAACCCCGCCATTTTTAAGATGGTCCATGGCATTCGAACGCATCTCCAGCATCTTCTGCTGCGCCTCGGGGTCATGCGGGAAGGGCACCGGGATCATGAAGGAGGTAGCTGCCTCATCAAGCCCGGTCAGCACCGACCGGGTCAGGATCCGGTAATCCAGACGCACCCGGCCAATGAGATCGGCAAAGATCATCCCGTCGACCATCCCGTGCGGGTGATTTGCCACCACAACAACCGGCCCATCCGCAGGTATGTTCCGGATCTGCTCTTCGGGCGTGAGCAGATCGATGCCCATGGTGTTCAATGCGCCGCGCCAGAATTTTTGCCCACGATACTTGTCGTTCTGCTTCTCGAACGCGCTGACCATACGAAGAATCGTCAGTTTGCCCGTGCACCACTCGATCGCGCGTATCGCAAACGACGTCCACGGGTCATCGAAAGAGTTCGCATAAGTCAGTGTCCGGCGATCATAGATCTCGCCCTGGTCGGGCTTAGCCGCCACATGCGCCTTGTTGTTCTGCGCGGTGTCCGCCACGTTGTTCGTCCTGTTTTCTGCTCCGGGTCGGACCGTATCAGAAGCCCTCTCCGAACTTGTCCGCGACCAGCGTTTCCAGCGCCTCTGCGAGCGCCTCAGCATCTGGGCCGGACGTTTGAACGTCAATAGTCGTTCCCTTCGATGCTGCCAACATCAAAAGCCCCATAATGCTGTCACCCGATGCAGAAAGTCCGTCGCGTGAGATTTCCGCATTGGCGTCGAAACCCTCGACCACTTCGACCAGTTTAGCCGAAGCGCGGGCATGAAGCCCCTTTTCGTTCACGATTTTGAGCGTGCGCTGTGTCATGGGTATCCGTCTATCAGGTATCCGGGGAAATGTTTTGCGTATTAATGTACTTCTTTCCGGCTTCCATCGCGAAGCGAACGGCTTCGGACACCGGCAGGTCTCGGCTCTTGGCCAGTTTTATCAGCATCGGAAGGTTTGCCCCGTAAAGAATGCGGCGGTTGTCCGGAGCACATGCCCGCAGCGAAAGGTTCGAAGGGGATCCGCCGAACAGGTCCGTGACCACCACGACGCCGTCGCCGGTGTCTACCAAGTCAGCGGCGCGACAGATTTCCGCCTGCTTCTCACCCCGGTCATGATCGGCCTCAATCGCAATGGCAACCATTCCGGGTTGAACACCGACAACGTGCTCGATGGCCGACAGGTATTCTCCTGCCAGCCCACCATGCGCGACGATCACGATTCCGATCAATCCGGCCTCTTTTCAGCTGTGCGACGTTCCAGTTCGCGATGCCTTATTGACACTTGCTGACCACTTTCTGCAAGAGCCTTGGCCATGGTTTCAGCAAGCATGACAGATCGGTGTTGCCCCCCGGTACACCCGAATGCCAAGGAAAGGTGGCATTTACCCTCTTCGGAATAGGCCGGCAGCAGCATTTTGGTAAGATCCAGCACCTTTTCAAAAAATGGCTCAAATCGCGGATCTGCTGCCACATGCTCGGCCACTTGTGCATCCCGTCCGTCAAACAGGCGCAAGGATGGCTCCCAATACGGGTTTCGCAAAAAACGGCAGTCGAACACCATGTCGATGCCCCGCGGCAGGCCGCGCTTGTAGGAAAAGGATTGGATTGTCAGGGCCAGACCACGGCCGCTCTCCGACGCGAACCATCGTTCGATTTCCACGCGCAGTTGGTGAACGTTCAGCTCGGTTGTATCAATAAGCGTGTCGGCTTGATCGCGGATTGGTGCCAGAAGATCGAGTTCGCGCTGGACCCCGATACTCGGGCTTTCGGCGGGCGACATCGGATGACGCCGCCGGGTTTCTGAATAACGCCGCAGCAGGACACCGGGCCGACAATCCAGATACAGAACCGTGAGCTGAATGTCGGGACGTTCCGACAACGTTCGGATCAGTTCCAGCAGCGCCGCAGTTGAGAAATCACGGTTTCGGGTATCAACGCCCAAGGCGAGCGGACCGGTGTGCCCGGGTCCGTCCAAAAGACGTGGCATCAGGCTGAGCGGGAGATTGTCAATCGCCTCATAACCCAGATCCTCCAGCACGTTGATCGATGTCGACCTGCCCGCGCCTGACGGTCCGGTTACCAGAACAAGCTGGGTTTGCGAATGAGTGTCATGGGCCGTCATGGAATGATCTGCCGTCCTGCTTTCAGGTATTGCATCAACGCTACGGCATAATGTGGGCTTTTCACGCGGCGAAACAACGGCAGGGATTGGCCCAAAATCGTGATTTTGTGAGGTTTCGGCAGCCGTTGATCTTCCTCAACATCAAGATCGACGGCGGCATGGATGGAAACAGGCGCAACCGGTGTTGCTTTCAAAAGCCCGACGCCACGCGCTTCGATCATTCCACGTAGGGCTTCCGGAGGTTCCGCAGTCAATTGCCCTTGCTTGGACGAAACAATCACCCGGTCGTCTGCGACAAGCATGGCGCCGTATGCCATCAGTTCCAATGCCAGTGCAGATTTGCCGCTGCCAGATGCCCCGAGAATCAACAATCCACGACCGTCTTGGGCGACACAGCTGGCATGCAGGCAGGCAGCCTCCGGGCCGGTCACGGCTTAGACAGGCAGGCCCACGACAAAGCGGGCGCCCAGCGGTTCAGACGTAATATCCGCCTCTGTCGGACGGATGTTTTCGGCCCAGATCACGCCGCCATGTGCTTCGACAATCTGCTTGGAAATTGCCAGCCCAAGGCCCGAGTTGTTACCAAAATGCTCTTCGGGGCGCTGGGAGTAAAACCGCTTGAAGATCTTGGCCAGCGCCTCATCAGGAATGCCGGGGCCTGTATCTTCGACAACCACCAGAACCCTGTTTGCCCGTTTTCTGGCCCATACACGTATTGCGTCGCCATCTTCACAGAAGGAAATCGCGTTTGTGATGAGATTCACGAATACCTGTGCCAATCGGGCCTCGAGCCCGTCGATCATGACTGGTTCGGGCGGCAGGTCTGTGATGTAATCGATGCCTTTGGCCCGGGCATCTTCACCGAGATACTGGTTCAGGTTGGACAACATGGTCAGGAGATCGAAATGCTCTTCCTCCTCCTTGACCAGTTCTGCGTCCAGCCGTGAGGCGTTGGAGATGTCGCTCACCAACCGGTCCAACCGCCGCACGTCATGCTCGATCACGTCGAGCAGTTTCTCACGCTGATCCTCGCGCTTGATCATGCGGAGCGTACCAACTGCGGATTGCAAACTGGCCAGCGGATTCTTGATTTCATGTGCGACGTCAGCGGCGAATTGTTCGTTGCTGTCAATTCGCGTGTAAAGGGCACTCACCATGCCCCGTAGCGCCCGGCTGAGCCGACCGATTTCGTCCGGACGCGCTGATAGATCGGGTATCCTGATACGGCCCGGCGTTGCACGCCGGGCATTGCGGTCACGGCCCAATTCTGCGGCTTCGGCCAGATCGGCCAAGGGGTTGGCAATCGTGGAGGCCAGCACAAGGCTGAGCCCAACGGAAACGAGCAAAGCGACGACGAACATCTGCAATACTCTTTCCCGTTCGTCCCGAACAACCGCATCGATTTCGCCAGAAGGGCTGGAAACGGCTACGACTCCGACCGGATCGCCGTCCCGCATGATCGGCTGAGCGGCGACAAAGACAGTTCCACCAGCTGTTTCCAAAGCAGCTTCGACCTGATCGCCACCTGCAAGCGCTGCAGACACCAATTGCTGCAACTGTTGTTCCAGAGGTATGTCGGGCGCCGTATCCACCTGAGAGAAAATCGACGAAACGCCGTTCCACAAGGCCAGCAATGCGTCGCTGATGATTGTCTGGCTTTCAGATGCTGTATCACCCAGATCCGGCCGTGTGCCCGTAGTTCGGTCGACCAGTGCCTGCGTTGTGTCAAACACGAGCACCTCAACCCCCCGGCGCAGGCTGAGGGCTTCGAGTGTTTCGCGTACATCCACACCATCGCCGGTGGTGAGGTTCACCGGTCCACCGGCAGGAAGTTGCGCCTCAAATACGTCGGCGATCAGGCTGGCTTCGGCCATCAATGCACCGGCGCGTTGCCGAACCAGGCTATCCCGCGAGTCATTGAGGTAGAGAATACCCGAAACGAGGATGATCAGCGCGATCAGATTGAAGGTAATGATCTTGCGCGTCAGAGGCGAGCCGCGCAGCGAAAAGAAACTGCGTCTCGCACGCTTAGCCCGCAGCTCTTCGGCAACAGTGCTCTGCGGGGCAACCCAATCGTCACCCAGCACAACATCACCACTGCGATGCGCCTGTGTAGTGCCGGTATCCCGCACGCTGTCCCTTTCTTGATCGAGCCCGTTTCGCAGGGTGTTACTCTTCGTTGTACCTGTAACCGATCCCATAGAGCGTCTCAATCGCTGCGAAATCGGTGTCCGCGCTACGCATCTTCTTGCGCAGGCGTTTGATATGGCTGTCGATGGTGCGGTCGTCCACATAAACCTGATCGTCATAGGCCACGTCCATCAGCTGGTCACGGCTTTTGACAAACCCCGGTCTCTGCGCCAGAGCCTGCAGTAGCAGGAACTCGGTAACCGTCAACGAAACGTCCTTGCCCTTCCAGCTCACCGAATGGCGCAACGGATCCATCCGCAGATGGCCACGCTCCATGACCTTTGTTTCCGGGGTCGTTCCGGTCACGTCACCGGAAACTGCCTCCTGCCTACGCAGCAGGGCTCGGATCCTCTCGACAAGCAAACGCTGCGAGAATGGTTTTTTCACGTAGTCGTCAGCGCCCATGCGCAATCCCAAAACCTCGTCGATTTCATCATCTTTCGAGGTCAGGAAAATCACCGGCATCTGGGTTTTCTGTCGAAGACGCTGCAACAGGTCCATCCCGTCCATGCGCGGCATCTTTATGTCGAGCACGGCCATGTCCGGCAGCTTCTTGTTGAAAGCGTCGAGCGCGGCCTGTCCATCATTATAAGTCTCGACCTCAAAGCCTTCGGCTTCGAGAGTCATGGAAACCGATGTCAGGATATTCCTGTCATCGTCCACCAATGCAATCTTTGACATAAGGTGTGCCCCTATACTGCTCGTTACTGCCTTATTTTTTTCCCATACATCGCTTTTTTGAAGGACCGAATCAATCCTTAACTGCGAATCAGGGGCCCTTACCGTTGCAATTGGGACAAAAAAACATTGCCGACAGGTGAATTTGACGCCGCTGGGTCGTCTCATTCTGCACGCTTATGCAAAACATCGCCTTGGTGGCGCTAACTGCGCCAAACCGTCCTGTTCATGCCCCAAAGGCTCGTGATAAGACCGCGCTCACCGGCAGATGAGCCGGACGAAAGCCCCGCAGGTGCGATGTGCCGAAGCCGGATAAAATCGCACCGCCACAGGAGAAGAAGAACATGACATCTGGACGGGTTAACCCAGAGTTTCGCCTGGAAGATCAGGGCATCACGGGTCTGGGCAATGTCTATTACAACCTCATGGAATCCGCGCTGATCGAAGAGGCGCTCAAGCGCGGCGAAGGCACATTGGGCAATGGCGGGGCCTTTTTGGTATCGACCGGAAAATTCACCGGCCGCTCGCCCAAGGACAAGCATGTTGTAAATACCGACAGCATCGCCGACAGCATCTGGTGGGAAAACAACACTGCGATGACGCCTGAGGGATTCGATGCCCTCCATGCCGACATGATCGAGCACATGAAGGGCCGCGATTATTTCGTTCAGGACCTCGTCGGAGGCGCTGATCCGGCGCATTCGATCAATATGCGGATGGTAACCGAGCTGGCTTGGCACAACCTGTTCATCCGTCACATGCTGCGCCGTCCGGATCGCGAGGATCTGGATGGGTTCGTTGCGGACTTCACTGTCATCAACTGCCCAAGCTTCAAGGCCAATCCCGAAAAGCACAACTGCCGCTCGGAAACCGTGATCGCAATGAATTTCGACCGCAAGGTGATCTTGATCGGCGGCACCGAATACGCAGGTGAAAACAAAAAATCTGTATTCACCCTGCTGAACTACCTGCTGCCCGAGAAAGGCATCATGCCGATGCATTGTTCGGCCAACCACGCAACCGGCAACCCGGTGGATGCAGCGGTTTTCTTTGGCCTGTCGGGAACAGGTAAAACAACTCTTTCGGCGGACCCCGCCCGGACCCTCATCGGTGATGACGAACATGGCTGGTCGGATCGCGGCACCTTCAACTTCGAAGGCGGTTGCTACGCAAAGACCATCAACCTCAACCCCGAGGCCGAGCCCGAAATCTATGCCACCACCTCGAAGTTCGGCACAGTGATTGAAAACATGGTGTTTGACCCCGAGACCAAAGAGCTGGATTTCGACGACGACTCGCTTACTGCCAACATGCGGTGTGCCTATCCGCTCGAATACATTTCGAACGCATCGAGCAGCGCGATGGGCGGACACCCCAAGAACATCATCATGCTAACCTGTGATGCGTTTGGTGTTCTGCCTCCGATCGCCAGATTGACGCCGGCTCAGGCGATGTACCATTTCCTTTCGGGCTTTACATCAAAAGTGGCCGGAACCGAACGCGGTGTGACCGAGCCCGAGCCAACGTTCTCCACTTGTTTCGGCGCGCCCTTCATGCCGCGGCGCCCCGAAGTCTATGGCAACCTGCTGCGCGAGAAGATCGCTCAGCACGGCGCGACATGCTGGCTGGTGAACACCGGTTGGACCGGAGGCGCTTATGGCACGGGATCCCGCATGCCAATCAAGGCGACACGTGCCCTGCTCACCGCTGCGCTCGATGGATCGCTTGCCGAGGCCGAATTCCGCAAGGATCCGAATTTTGGCTTTGATGTTCCGGTTGAAGTTCCCGGTGTTGCCGAAGTTCTGCTGGATCCGCGCCGGACATGGGACGATCAGGCCGGATATGATGCACAGGCAACCAAACTGGTTCAAATGTTCGCAAACAACTTCGAACAGTACCTGCCCTATATCGACGAAGACGTTAAAGCGGTAGCCATCGGCTGACTTGCTACCAAAAGTCTCAACCAATCAAGCCCTTTGCCAAATGCAGGGGGCTTTTTTGTCGAGACATTTTGATCCGGATGTTTCCGGGGCTCGGCTACATCATCAGAAGACCGCGCCGCACAAGGTTCAACCCCGCGACTGTCAGTACAATCAATGTGGCCCGGCGAAAGGTTTGTTGATCAATCCGATCGTGGAAACGGCCGCCCAGCCACATACCGCCAATCGCAGGCAGGAGCAGGGCAAACGACAGAGGTGCCGACTCCTCCGACAGCACTCCCGATCCGATATGGGCCACTGCCAACGCAACCGCGCCCAGACCGTAAATGACCCCCTGAACCCGCAGATGCTCGGATTTTGGTGTGTTTAGGGTAGTCAGGTACAGTACGGTCGGCGGTCCCCAGACACCGGACATGCCACCAACGAACCCTGCGACCGCCCCAATCAACGCCTCTATTCGCGCCGACGGGTTTTTGATTTCAAGACGCAGGCCGAACAACTGGACGAGGGCAAAGAATGTGACCGGCAGCCCCAGCATTAGCAGAAGTGCCGATGGGGAAAGAACTCTAACCAGCTGCGCAGAAGCAAGCAGGAAAACCAGACCCACAAGCAGAAAAACCCGAAACTTGGCGATCGATTCCCACGCCGCGGCCGCACCCTGACGCAACGCTTGCATAAGGTTTGTCGCCAGCGTTGGTAAGATCAATCCGGCCAATGCTAGATCTGGGGGCAGGAACGTACTCAGACCCGAGATCAGGATCATCGGCAAGGCAAAGCCGACCATGCCTTTGACCGAGCCAGCCAAAAAGGCAATTGCGCAGGCCAGCATAAGTTCCAGCGGCGAGATGTGTGTCAGAAGGCTCTCCATATCCCCTCTTATCACCATCGTATTATGCCGCATCGCAAAATTTTTTGCGCAACTTTTGATCTAAATGACACATCATAACGTATTTTTGTTGCGCTGCATGTGCAAAGTGCTAAGACCAAGCGACCAGAAAAGGAAGCGATTCATGCCTCACGACGGACAGGACCTGACGATGACAACCCACTCCCCGATCTTGCCCGACCTCCTGACACTAACCGGCGCCGCTCTGGCCCCGGTGGCGCAGGTTTTTGAAACCGCCCTGGAGGCCGTTCGCGCAAAAGTCAGCGTCGAAGGTCGGATCTCGGGAGACCTGATCGAAGCCAATCAGTCGTCCGCACATGGCTTGTCATGGCTGGGCACATACAACCAATCGCTCCAGCAGATGCAGCGATGGGCCGAAAAGCTTCAGGACAACGGCAATTTTGGCGAGTTGGAGCAACTGATCCACCAGATTGCGTTTGGTGAGTATCTCCATCAGATTGCGGGCGGCATCCCCATGAGCCAGGGTGAAATCCTGCGGCTGCAAGAGTTGGGCCTTGGGTGGGATGCGCTGTCTCCGTTCCATTGCACCGAGGTTCAGACCCTGATGGCAAGTGGCAACACGCAGGCCGCGCGCAGCCGCCTTGTCGAACTCATGCAGGAGCAATCCGCCAACATCACCTTTGGTGCATGTGGCCTCGATGACGAGCTGGAAATGATCCGCGAACAGTTCCGCCGCTTTGCCGTGGAAAAGGTCGAACCACACGCGCATGACTGGCACCTCAATGACGAACTGATCCCGATGGAAATCATCGAAGAGCTCGCCGAGATGGGTGTTTTCGGCCTTACCATCCCCGAAGAATACGGCGGGTTCGGCTTGTCCAAGGCGTCTATGGTTGTGGTCTCAGAAGAATTGTCGCGCGGTTACATCGGTGTGGGCTCGCTTGGAACGCGCAGCGAAATTGCCGCCGAACTGATCGAAGGGGGCGGCACCGATGAACAGAAGGCGTATTGGCTGCCCAAGATCGCCAGCGCCGAAATCCTGCCGACGGCGGTGTTCACCGAACCCAATACCGGCTCGGATCTCGGTTCCCTGCGCACCCGTGCCGTCAAGGACGAAAATGGCGACTACAAAGTCACGGGCAACAAGACATGGATCACACACGCCGCGCGCACCCATGTCATGACCCTGCTTGCCCGGACCGACCCCGACACGACCGATCATCGGGGCCTGTCGATGTTCCTTGCCGAGAAAACTCCGGGCACCGACGAGGCTCCCTTTCCGACCGAAGGTATGACCGGCGGTGAAATCGAGGTTCTCGGCTACCGAGGAATGAAGGAGTATGAGCTTGGTTTCGACGGTTTCCACGTCAAGGGCGACAATCTGTTGGGCGGGGCAGAGGGTCAGGGCTTCAAACAACTGATGAAGACCTTCGAAGCGGCCCGGATCCAGACAGCGGCCCGCGCAATCGGGGTCGCCCAGTCTGCGCTTGATATCGCGATGCAATACGCACAAGACCGCAAACAATTCGGCAAATCACTGATCGAATTCCCGCGGGTTTCCGGAAAACTCGCAATGATGGCTGTCGAAATCATGATCGCGCGCCAACTGACCTATTTCTCGGCATGGGAAAAAGATCACGGCCATCGTTGCGATCTTGAGGCGGGCATGGCCAAATTGCTCGGCGCCCGGGTTGCATGGGCAGCTGCGGATAACGGGTTGCAGATCCACGGCGGCAACGGGTTTGCGCTGGAATACAAGATTTCGCGCGTGCTTTGCGATGCCCGGATCCTGAACATTTTCGAAGGCGCTGCCGAAATTCAAGCTCAGGTGATTGCCCGGCGCTTGCTCGGGTGACGCGGCCACAAATCTTCGGCCGCCCGACCAACCGGGCGGTTGGAATCCAGACCCTACAGGGCGGCGCAAACCATGACCCGGTATGGTGTGACTTGCGCATCCATTCTGGCTCGCTAACGTGCCGCCATGCGATTGCTTATTTTTCTGCCCTTGATTGGATTGTCGACCTGCGAGAGCGACGAAACCGTTGCCGCCTATGGCGCCGCCGGACCTACATGGCAGTTGCAAAGTCTGGACAACACCTCCTTTTCGGCTGACGCGAGCCTGCAATTTGAAGATGGCGGGAAGATATCCGGGAAAGGCCCGTGCAACAGCTTCTCGGCGGCGCAAACGGCCCCCTATCCCTGGTTCGAAGTTTCAGACCTCGTGGCGACAAGCGCCAGTTGCCCAAGCCTTGAAGCAGAGGGAGCTTACTTTGCTGCCCTAATGGCAATGACCCAGTCCGAAGTCTCAGGTAACGTCCTGATCCTGCGCAATGACGCTGGACATGAAATGCTGTTCAAAGCCGGCGAGTAAGGCGGTCAATCAACTGACCACGCGCACCCGGTAGAGGGTGATTGCCAAGTGACGACGCCAGCTTCTGCTCCAGAAAGAACCCGGTTGTCTTCAACCCTTCGAGAATTTCGGTGTCCGGTGCCGGGCCTTCTCCACGCATACAGGCTGGGAGAGGCAGCAAGCGATCAGCCCAATCACCCGCGCCTTCCAGCGACACCGCCCGGCCGGATTTAGGTGACACATAGACTAACCCGTCAGTGGCTCCGGTGACAGCACAGGAGCTCAGGTCGAGCCCGAACCCCATCTCCTCTAGCAGGGCAAGCTCCCAGTTGAGATAGGCCAGGGGCCAGATCTCCTCCTGACCCAGAAGATCCATCAAGGGTTCAGTTTTTCGGTATAGATCCGGATGCGGCTCGCGCTCGGGGAGGCAATATGCCAACAGCGAGGTGACAGAGTTCAAACCAGCAAGAGACAGACGACTGGAAAATGCAGCCGCGGCACGGCTGCGCAATGGTTCGACCTGAAATGCGCCGAGATGTTCTTCGAGCCTGGCTCGCCATGACACATCCAGCTGTGCGCCCGGTTGCAGGATCGGAGCAATCTTGCGGCTTGTGCCCCCGCGTACCACGCCTGCATGCCGCCCGTGCTGTTCGGTAAATACGTCAATGATGGCAGAGGTTTCCCCGTGCCGGCGCGCGGTCAGCAAAATTCCGTGGTCTCGCCAATCCAAGTTACTTCCCCGCGCAGCCGTCAGCAGCTCCAACAGACAGCAAGGTTGCCGGTGCTTCAAGCGAGATCCTTGACTTCACAAAGGTTGCCGGGCAGGATGTTTAACTATTTCGTTAAGTTAGGAGAGGCCAATGCGCGGTATCACTATAACCTACGATTACAGCGGCGATGAAGGGGAATGGCAGGCGGCCACAGGCGCATTCATTGTCGCAATCGACAACGACCCCGAGATTGCCGGAAAGTTTGTCTATCAGGTTGCTGTCGCCGACGACGGCAAGACCCGTATCCACTGGGGACGCTGGGACAAAGCCGAAACCCTGGAGCATGTGCAGGCTCAACCCTATTTTGCGGACTTCGCTGCCAAAGTGCGGGATTTTGCCGGCGGGGCGCCCAATGCGACCGGTCATGATATCCTGAACAAAAGCGGCGGATGGTAACCTATTCGAGACCGTCTTCGCCCAGAAGATGCCGGCCGTGACGATCTTCGACTTCGATTACCCACAAGTCGGGATCAAACTCCCGCTGGCGGGTGATCGAAGCGTCAACGTGAGCCTCATCACCAGAAGACAACTCGACCCATCGCCGGTCGCCACTCATCAGATCATAGCTCCGATGGCATGCCGTCGCCTGACCGTCAAGCGTGTTGAGCTTTACCAGAACTGCGCCGGCGGTGTCATCGCCGTGAGCAACGACAAAGGCAGGAATCTCCTGAAATCGCAGTCGTGCGAGATAGGCCTGAACCCAGAACTCGGTAGTCAGACGGTTCATACGAGACCCACATTCCGAAGTGTTTGCTGGCGCGGCCTGGCCTGAAAGAGGCCCCCGTCGCAGGAAGGTTCGGGCCGCGACATGGATCACGCGCCGTCTTTGAAATCGAGGCCCATTTCCGAATATCGCTCGGCCTCCTCCAGCCAGTTCGGGCGCACCTTGACCTGCAGGAACAAGTGCACCTTACGGCCGAGAAATTCCTCCAGTTCGGCACGGGCGGATTGCGAAACCGCCTTGATGGTCTCGCCTTTCTTGCCCAAAACGATACCCTTGTGGCCATCGCGGACGACATAAATGATCTGCTCGATCCGCGCCGAACCATCTTTTCGCTCTTCCCAGCTCTCGGTTTCGACCGTCAATTGATAGGGCAGTTCTTGATGAAGCCGAAGTGTCAGTTTTTCGCGGGTCATTTCGGCCGCGATCATCCGCATCGGCAGATCGGCAATCTGATCTTCCGGATACAGCCACGGACCGTCCGGGACCTGCCCGGCCAACCATTTGCGCAGATCATCGACGCCGTGACCGCGCTCGGCCGAAATCATGAACGTTTCGGCAAACTCGTAACGATCATTGAGCGCTTTCGCGAGGCCAAGCAAATCTTCTGCCTGCACTTTGTCGATCTTGTTGATCGCAAGCGCGACGTTTCGGCCCGAGGCGACTTCGGACAATCCTTCCAGAATTCGCTCCACACCTTCGGTAAGGCCCCGATGGGCCTCTACCATCAGCACGATCACATCAGCGTCGGCCGCACCGCCCCAAGCGGCAGCGACCATTGCACGATCCAATCGACGCCGCGGCCTAAACAGGCCCGGTGTGTCGACGAACACCAGCTGGCTGTCACCCTCGATCGCCACGCCCCTGATCCGCGCTCTTGTGGTTTGCACCTTATGCGTCACGATCGACACCTTGGCCCCGACCATCAGATTCAACAGGGTGGATTTACCGGCGTTGGGTTCTCCGATCAGGGCGATGAAACCTGCCTTGGTCATGTTGATGCCTCCAGTTGCGCCAATAGGGCCGCAGCGGCGGCCTGCTCGGCCTGCCGTTTGGCGCCGGCACTGGCCTGCGCCTCGTTTCCATTCTGCATTCGCGCCACAATTGTGAAAACGGGGGCATGATCAGGGCCGGACCGGGAAACCGTTTCATAAACAGGTGGTTTCTGCCCCCGAGCCTGAGCCCATTCCTGCAGCGCGGTCTTTGCATCGCGGGCATCAGCCTCGACGCTGCTGATCCGATCGCCCCAAAGGCGAAGGATCATGTCGCGTGCAGCCTCGAAGCCGTCGTCGCGATAGACTGCGGCAATAACCGCCTCCATCGCGTCTCCCAACAGTGCCTGTTTTCGGCGACCGCCTGACATCATTTCCGAGCGCCCGATCTTAAGAACCGAACCGATATCGATATCTCGCGCAACGTCCGCGCAGGTTTCCTTGCGCACCAGGGCATTGAATCGAGGCGCTAACTGACCCTCGGTGGCCTTGGTGTCATGTTCGAGCAGGGCAGTAGCCATCACGAGGCCTAAAACGCGATCACCCAGGAATTCGAGCCGTTGGTTGTCTGGCCGGGTCGTTGATGAAATCGAGCTGTGCGTCAGGGCCCGCAGCAGCAACTCGGGCCGTTGAAACTCGTACCCGAGTCTTGCCTGAAATTCGATCAGTTCAGAGGAGAGCTTCAATCGACACCTTTGAAGAAACGATCGCTACGCCAGGTCCAGAAAAACAACATGGAACGACCCGCCGAGGAGAACATGATCCGGTCGGCGCGACCGATCAAGTTTTCGAAGGGGACAAAGCCAACCCCACCCGCGGCCTGAGGCAAACGACTGTCAGCCGAATTGTCTCGATTGTCGCCCATAAAGAAGAAATGACCTTCGGGCACCTGATAGATACCGGTGTGGTCCGATCCCTGATTGGCAATATTCAGGACGGAATAGGATACACCGTTGGGCAAAGTTTCGGTCTGCCGGGATTTCTGGCACACGCCCCCTTCGCCAACTGGCCCATTCTCGCAGCGCGGTCGCAGGCCCTGCGGACCCTGGGCTGTCGCGATCTCTTCAAACACCCCGTTGTCCTCAAGGCCGACCGGAGCATCGTTAATATGCAGGACACCGTCTTTGATCTGCAGCTTGTCGCCCGGCAGGCCCACCAGCCGCTTGATGAAATCACGGCCTGATACAGGGTGGCGGAAAACGACCACATCACCGCGTTCCGGATCGGACGCCAGAAGGCGCGTGTTATCACCCTTTGCGAAACCGCAAATATCCTCGGCGTCCACGTTCAACCCGACACTGGGTATGATCAGGCTGGGGCAGGATGCGTAGGAATAGCCATAGGCCATTTTGTTGACAAAGAGGAAGTCTCCGATGAGCAGAGTTTCCTTCATCGACCCCGACGGAATCCAAAACGGCTGAAAGAACAGCGTGCGGAAGACACCCGCAATCAGCAGCGCGTAGACGATGGTTTTGATCGTCTCCCAAATGGCGTTTCCGGATTTGGCTTTGGTGGCCATGCGGGTCTCCGTTCTGTCAGGTTGGGCGCTACATGCGGGGCAGCCGGAGGTAAGTCAAGGTAGCGGAGCAGATTCCGCTGCGGGCTCGCTGACCGGTCGCGCCTCGATCACCACAAAAGCCTGCGCCCACGGGTGATCATCGGTCAGCGTTACGTGAATAATCGTCTCATATCCTTCCGGGGTCATCTCGTTGAGGCGCTCCTCGGCCCAGCCGGTAACCTGCATGACCGGCTGACCGGAGCGCAGGTTCGACACGGCCATGTCCTTCCACGCGATCCCCATCCGCAATCCCGTGCCCAGCGCCTTTGAACACGCCTCCTTGGCCGCCCATCGCTTGGCATAGGTGCCGGCTGTGTCTGCTCGACGCTCCGCCTTGCGCTGCTCGGTTTCTGTAAACACGCGATTGCGAAAACGATCACCGAAACGGTCGAGTGTTCCCTGAATGCGGTCAATGTTGGCCAGATCTGTACCGATGCCGAGGATCATGGAGTTATCCGGTTTTAGATCTAATTCTTAAACGACTTCAGGCGTTTTTGTTCCAGCTTCACAACGCCAGTAGCCTGATTGATCCGCATGGGAACTGCCCGGATGGTGCTGCGGTCTATTCCCCCGGTATCAGGGTCGTAGGATGCAACCGGAACCCTGAGCAGCAACCCCTTTGCCGGATCGTATTCCGAAATGATCTTGCTTACATCGATTCCCCAAAATCCGGCCTGATCGTTAGCCGAGAGGATAAAGCACTGCCGCTTCCGCTCGGGATGCGGCACTGTCACAACAAGGTGCTGCGAACAGCAAACCGGTTCTCCTCCGGTATCGACCACGCCAAGCTTCACGTTTCCGTTGGCATAGTTGCGTCCGCCGACTATCGAGTCGCCAATTTGAGAAAGCCCGATCCAAGAGTCTTTGCACAGCCCGAGCGTTTGCGATTGAGCCGGAGCCGAGATCGACAAGGCAGCGGCCAAAACAAGAACAGGTCTGATCATTTTATCCTCGCGCTTCATCCATGAGGCGGCGCATTTCGGTGATCGCAGGGGTCAATCCGCGAAAGATGGACTCGCCAATCAGGAAATGACCGATATTGAGTTCTTTCACCTCGGAAAAGGCCGCGATCGGCTGCACCGTTTCGTATGTCAAACCGTGGCCAGCATGGACTTCCAATCCCAACCCGTGGGCAAAGCTCGACATCTCGCGCAGAGCCGCCAATTCCCGGTCGCGATCATCGAACCGTCCTTCCGCGTGGGCGTCACAATAGGCACCGGTATGAAGCTCGATGACTTCGGCACCAATGCGGTGGGCGGCTTCGATCTGTGCCTTGTCTGCCGCGATAAAGATCGACACACGGCACCCTGCTTCACGCAACGGCGCAATGAAATGCGCGAGCCGGTTTTCATCTCTTGCAACTTCAAGCCCACCTTCGGTGGTTCGCTCTTCTCGCTTTTCCGGCACAATGCAGACTGCGTGCGGTTTGTGCCTGAGCGCAATTTTCTGCATCTCATCTGTCGCGGCCATCTCAAAATTCAGAGGCACGGTCAGCACTTCCATCAAACCGTCGATGTCAGCATCCGATATATGGCGGCGATCTTCACGCAAATGGGCAGTGATACCGTCGGCACCGGCCTCCTCGGCAAGCTTAGCTGCTCTTAGCGGATCGGGATAGGCGCCCCCGCGCGCGTTGCGCACCGTAGCAACGTGATCAATATTCACACCCAGACGCAGGGCTCTTTCTGACATGCGGTTGTTCCTTCTGCGCGTTCGTGCTGACATTAGTCCGCTTTTTCAGAAAGGTCAGCCTCGGCTTCGGCCTTTTTTCGAATGGCTTCAAACTTTGCCTTGATCTTGGTCCGTCGCCGGTTCTGATAGGCCGTAATCAGCGGCAGACTCAGTGTGTAACAAATCGTTGCCGCGATGGCGCCGGGGATCAAGCCGCCGACGAGGTATGGAAAGAAAACCTCGTTGTAGAAGAGGCTTAGCCCGTGCCAATCGGTTTCCGCAGACGTGAAATTGGCTTTGAAGTTGTGCCAAAGATCACCACCCGCCTCCTTGAACTTTTCCCCCAGAGAGGCAGCATCATCTTCGAACTCGGTTCCCAACAAGAAATGCCCGGTATGCATCGACACGGCGGCAATGAATACAAACGTGATGGGATTGCCAAAAAAAGTCGACATGAGGGCTGCGATAATGTTGCCGCGCATCATTTTGGCAATGACGCCCGCCACTAGGAAATGCAGGCCAAAAAGGGGGGAGAAACTGGTGAAAACACCCGCCCAAATTCCCCGAGCAATTCTCTGCGGCGAATCCGGCAGTCGCCTGACCCGGTGCTTCACATAATGAAATGCGCGGGTCCAACCGCCACGTGGGTAAAACAACTCCGACGTGATACGCAGGAAAGAACGGCGGTCACGGCGCTTGAATACCAACGTGATCGTCCTTCCCCACCACCGGCCACGACTAGGCCGAAACCCCTGCCTTTGCTGATCCTCGGTGCCGGCTCACTGCCGCCACGTCGCTTTCTGCTTCCAGAGACAGCATCAACGAGTGCAATTGCTCCACATCCCGCAGCTCAACGTCGATCATGAGCCTGAAGAAATCGGGCTTTCTGTCAACAAACTCCAGATCTGAGATATTGGCCTTCTTCTCTCCGATCAATGTGCAAATACGCCCCAGTACACCGGCATCATTGCCGATTGTAAGGTCCAGCGTCACTCCGTAGGCAGCGGGATGGGTGCCGGAATGCCAGTGCAGGTCTACCCAGCGATCCAGCTGGTCTTCGTAGTCACTGAGCCGTTCGCAATCAATGGCATGGACCACGACGCCCTTACCGCGATAGGTGATTCCGACGATCCTCTCTCCGGGGATCGGCTGGCAGCAGGGTGCGCGTTCGAAAGACTGCCCCGGGTCCAGACCTATCACTGCCCGACGCGGCGAAACGGCATCCCCTTTATCCGGAGCCAGCTCGGGATATACGGCCTGTACCACATCATGCGCAGTCAACTCCGCGCTTCCCAGACGAGCCAGAAGTTCCTCGCGGTCTTTCAACCGCAGATTCTTGGCAGCGGCTTCCAGAGCTTTGTCGGTAGATTTCCGGCCAACATGCTCAAAACCCGCGCGTGCCAGCTCCTGTCCGAGTTTGATAAACCGCTCACGGTCCACTTCGCGCAGCGCCCGACGGATGGCGGTACGAGCTTTGCCCGTTACCGCAATTTCCAGCCACGTGACCTGCGGGGTCTGACCTTCGGCGGTTATGATTCCAACGGACTGGCCATTCTTGAGGCGGGTCCACAGTGGGACCCTGATACCGTCGACCTTGGCGCCCACACATGCGTGGCCGATCCGGGTGTGGATGGCATAGGCAAAATCGATCGGTGTCGCGCCACGCGGTAGTTTGACCACGTCGCCTTTGGGCGTAAAGCAGAACACCTGATCTGAGTACATCTCGAGCTTCACGGCCTCGAGGAAGTCCTCGTGATCTTCCTCACTGTCGAATTGCTCGGTCAGGTTGGCGATCCATTTGGCCGGATCGACTGCAAACGGGTTGTGGCTGCGGACACCGTCCCGATAAGACCAGTGCGCCGCAACACCGGTTTCGGCTACGTCATGCATCTGGCGCGTTCGGATCTGTACCTCGACCCGTTTGCCGTCCCGGCCGGACACCGTGGTATGAATGGATCGGTATCCGTTCGATTTCGGCTGGCTGATATAATCCTTGAACCGCCCCGGCACAGCACGCCATCGCTGATGGATCGCACCCAGAGCTCGATAGCAGTCTTCTTCAGAGGTGGTGATGATCCGGAAACCATAAATGTCCGAAAGACGGGAGAATCCCTGATCCTTCTCCTGCATCTTGCGCCAGATTGAATAGGGTTTCTTGGCTCGTCCAAAAACCTCGGCCTCGATGCCTGCCTTTTCAAGTTCGGACCGCATGTCACCAGTGATCCGGTGGATCACATCGCCGGTTTCCCTTTGCAGCGTAATGAACCGGCGGATGATCGATTGTCGTCCCTCCGGGTTGAGAACGCGAAAGGCCAGATCTTCCAGCTCTTCGCGCATCCATTGCATCCCCATTCGGCCTGCCAACGGAGCATAGATGTCCATTGTCTCTCTTGCCTTTTGCGCCTGCTTTTCCGGACGCATTGCCTTGATCGTCCGCATATTGTGAAGACGGTCGGCAAGTTTGACGAGGATGACGCGCAGGTCCTTGGACATTGCCATGAACAGCTTGCGGAAGTTCTCGGCCTGCTTGGTTTCGCGGCTGGACAGTTGAAGATTGGTCAGCTTGGTGACGCCATCGACCAACATGGCCACCTCGTCGCCGAACAGGTCTTTCACCTGACCGTACGACGCCTTGGTGTCTTCAATCGTATCATGCAATAGAGCGGTGATGATTGTGGCATCGTCCAGCCGCTGCTCGGTCAGAATGGCGGCAACAGCTACGGGATGGGAAAAATAGGGCTCTCCGGAATGGCGGAACTGCCCATCGTGCATCTGCTCGCCAAACTGATAAGCTTTGGCGAGTCTTTCCGTATTCGATTTCGGGTTGTAGTTTCGGACCAGCGCAATCAGGTCTTCGGCAGATATCATCCGGTCCGCACCCTCGCGAGTTAGGGTTACCCCTGGCCCTGAGCCTCCATCAACGCGCGCAGGAGCTTCTCTTCGGACATATCGTCATCTGCCGGCTTGTCGGATTCTGCTCCCATGAGAAGCGCCATCTGGTCTTCTTCGGGCTCGTCAATCTCAATCTGGGTCTGGTTGCTTTCGATCAGACGCTCGCGCAGATCGTCGGCACTCTGGGTCTCGTCAGCAATCTCGCGCAGCGAAACGACAGGGTTCTTGTCGTTGTCACGGTCCACTGTGATCTGCGCACCGGCAGAGATCTCGCGTGCCCGGTGGGCAGCCAACATCACCAGTTCGAACCGGTTTGGTACCTTGTCAACGCAATCTTCAACCGTCACGCGGGCCATTGGGAACTCTCCAAAGTGAAACCTTGTCCAGAAAGCGTGTTCTTACGCGCGAATCCCCGCCTTGACAAGCGCGAAATTGCTGCTCTGCCGCAAGGTGCAATGGGCATCATAAAGGGTGCACGGCCGCTATGTCTTCTTCCTGTAGCGCTGCGCACATCTCGGCGGCACTTTTGCCAAGCAGTGGATGCACCCAGTTCGGTGCCACATCACAAAGCGGCACCAGAACGAAGGCCCGGTCCTGAAGACGAGGGTGCGGCAGGATCAATTGACCCGGAATGTCCGTCAATTGTTGTTCGGAGGGGAGGTCCCGCCATTGCGCCTGAACCTGCGGATCCGGCAGAACGGCATCGCCAAAGAACAAAATGTCGAGATCCAACGTGCGCATTCCCCAACGTTGTTTGCGAGCCCTTCCATGCTTGTGTTCAATTGTATGCAGGATATCCAAAAGCTCTTCTGGCGACTGCTCGCCCTGAACCAAGGTCACTGCGTTCACGTAGTCCGGACCGGCACCTGCAGGGAAGCAAGGTGTTGAAAAAAAACGGCTGACAGCGTGCAGCTTAAGCCCGCTTGCCTCGAGATCCAAAAGCGCCTGACGCAGTGTCAATTCCGGCGGACCTGCATCTGATGGTAGGTTTCCACCCAGTGCAATTGCTGAAAGTGGCTGAAATTCGCTCATATTTGGCCCGGAAACTTTTCGTGACGAGACTTGCGATACATCTCATTTCCCTTATTTTAGACTCATAGTTACGCCAATTATTATTTCACACTCACGGAACACCGAGGCGGAACGGTCACACCGGAAGGACAGATTGATGTTTTACAAAGACGAACGGCTCGCGCTGTTCATCGACGGATCGAATCTATATGCCGCCGCCAAGGCACTGGGATTTGACATCGACTACAAGCTTCTGCGTCAGGAATTCATGCGTCGCGGCAAGATGCTGCGGGCATTCTACTACACTGCGCTGCTTGAGAATGATGAATACTCTCCCATCAGACCCTTGGTAGATTGGTTGCATTACAACGGATTCACCATGGTGACAAAGCCAGCCAAGGAATACACCGACAGCATGGGTCGCCGTAAGGTCAAAGGCAACATGGATATCGAACTGACCGTCGATGCTATGGAACTGGCCCCGCGGGTGGATCACATTGTGCTGTTTTCGGGAGACGGCGATTTCCGCCCTCTCGTCGCCAGCCTTCAACGCCAAGGCGTGCGGGTCTCGGTCGTGTCGACCATTCGCAGCCAGCCGCCCATGATCTCGGACGAGTTGCGCCGCCAGGCAGACAACTTCATCGAGCTCGAAGAGCTCCGGGATGTCATCGGGCGACCTCCGCGCGAGGTTCCCACAGAACGGAACGTCGCTGTTGCAGCAGGCAAGTAACTCAAACAGGCGCCGTCGAGGCGCCTGTTTTCATTTCAGGCATTCGCACACAGCTATGGCACCCAATGGTGATCACCGGTGATCACCCGTCCGCCGCGCTGAGATTGATGCTGTTGTGGCGCTCTATGATACTCTGCGGCCATGTGCTTTTGATGAAGGAAAGTACCGCGACAATGTCTTCGCGTGACATTTGATCCGCGAACCCGGGCATCCGGCTTTTGTATCCGCCCCCTATGATCGCCTCGGACCCATAGGAGGTAATGCGCACCAATTGTTCGTCCGGATGGTGCCAGGTGTGTCCGCTTGCATCATGCGGCGGTGCAGGCAGATACCCGTCTTCGTCCATTTGCCGCCAGTTCGGCTCCCCCTCAAGGTCTTGACCATGGCAGCTGGCGCAAAATTCGTCATAAAGAGCATGCCCCCGGCTGACGACTTTGGAATTCTGGTATGAGAGTACCCCTGCTGGGGCTGTTTCGCGCAATAGATACCAAGTCACGGCCGCGATCACCGCAAATCCTGAAACCACTAAAACATATCTCATGTGACACCCGACTGATTGTTCTTCGCTTTTGGCAACGTTCTTTGGGACCGGTCCAGTTACATGTGCGTGAGCCGGTAATGGGCTGGACCCGGCGGTCACAAAGAATTACCTCTCCCAGCAAGGAGACGCGACATGACGAAACATCCCCTGACTCTTTACCTTGCGGCGCCACGGGGCTTTTGCGCAGGAGTGGATCGCGCAATCAAGATCGTGGAAATGGCGCTCGAAAAATGGGGGGCCCCGGTCTATGTCCGCCATGAGATCGTGCACAACAAATACGTTGTAGACGGGTTGCGAAACAAGGGTGCCGTTTTTGTCGAAGAACTTGAGAACTGCCCCGATGACCGCCCAGTGATCTTTTCCGCTCATGGCGTTCCGAAATCAGTTCCGGCTGAAGCAAAACGGCGTGATATGGTCTATGTCGACGCCACCTGCCCGTTGGTCTCAAAGGTTCACATCGAAGCCCAACGCCACGCCGAAGCTGGCCTGCAAATGATCATGATCGGCCATAAAGGCCACCCTGAAACCGTAGGCACAATGGGTCAGTTACCTGATGGCGAAGTGCTGTTGGTGGAGACTGTCGAAGACGTGGCCAATGCGCAGGTGCGTGACCCGGATCGTATCGCTTTTGTGACGCAGACCACGCTTTCGGTCGATGATACCAAAGACATAGTCTTGGCCCTGCAGAAACGGTTTCCCAACATCGTTGGCCCGCACAAGGAAGACATTTGCTACGCCACCACCAACCGTCAGGAGGCGGTAAAGGCGGTGGCGCCAATGTCGGATGCGCTCTTGGTTGTCGGCGCGCCGAACTCGTCCAATTCACGCCGGCTTGTCGAAGTCGCCTCCAAGGCTGGGTGCAACTATGCGCAACTGGTGCAACGTGCCGAGAACATCGACTGGCGGGCGCTGGAGGGGATCGGATCGGTGGCGATCACAGCTGGTGCTTCGGCCCCCGAAATTCTGGTGAACGAAGTCATTCAGGCATTTCGCGACCGTTTCGACGTCACGGTCGAATTGGTAGAAACCGCTGAAGAGAATGTTGAGTTCAAAGTGCCCCGCGTCTTGCGGCAACCCGCGTGATTTCCTGGCAACCCCCATGAGCGACAGAAACACGATCAACGTCTACAACCGCGAAGCCGGTCGCTACGCCGAGTTGACCGACGCCCATAATGCCGAGGATCCCCGCCTCGCGAAGTTTATTGCTCAGATTCCGCCACAGGGCAGCGTTCTGGATCTGGGCTGCGGTCCCGGAGTTTCAGCCGCGGCAATGGCGCGGGCCGGTCTGTCAGTTGATGCAATCGACGCCTCGCCGGAAATGATAAAGCTTGCCGGTCTGCACGCCGGTGTCACCGCCCGTTTGGCAAGCTTCGATGACATCCGAGGAGGCGCGTCCTATGATGGGATATGGGCAAATTTCAGTTTGCTTCATGCGCCAGCCAATGAGTTTCCGAGCCATCTGAGCGCAATCAGACAGGCATTGAAACCCAGCGGCATCTTCTTCATCGGAATGAAACTTGGGTCTGGTGAGGGCCCCGACAGGCTGGGCCGCTATTACAGCTACTACAAACAAGACGAATTGGAGGCGATTTTGAAGGACGCGGGATTCTTTGTAGTCGAACGGGTTACCGGCCGCGGAACCGGGTTGGATGGATCGGTGTCCGACTGGATTTCAATATTCGCAAGAGTTGCCGACCGTGCCTGAGCTGTTTGCCTACACAGATGGCGCATGCTCGGGAAATCCCGGGCCTGGGGGTTGGGGTGTTCTGCTCCGCGCACTCGATGGTGAAACCGTTGTAAAAGAGCGCGAGCTAAAAGGCGGCGAAGCGGAAACCACCAACAACCGGATGGAACTTCTGGCCGCGATCAATGCCCTGGAAACGCTGGGGCGCCCTTCGAAAATCACCGTGGTAACCGACAGCGCCTATGTTAAGAACGGCGTAACTGGCTGGATCTTTGGTTGGAAAAAGAACGGCTGGAAAACTGCTGCCAAGAAACCGGTAAAAAACGTCGAGCTATGGCAGCGACTCGACGAAGCCCAGCGCCGCCACGACGTCACCTGGGAGTGGGTAAAGGGCCATGCAGGCCATCCGGAGAACGAGCGAGCAGACGAACTGGCGCGAGCAGGGATGAAACCTTACAAAATCTGACACCGAACCTGTTTGACGCGACCCCGGGCTACCTTCCGCGGTATCTCTGCCAGAGCCAGATTACAAGCAGCGCCCCCAGAACCGCACCGACAAATCCGGCCAGCCCACCCATGATCGTGGTCAGGGTGCGCAGGATCAGACCCCCGATCAACGCGCCTACGATACCGATGAGCATTGTGGTGGGAATATCCGCCTCGATCCGCATCAGCCGCGTAGCCAGAAACCCTGCCGCGGCCCCTATGATGATCAACGCAATAACAGACATTTCACTTTCTCCAGTGGAACGGCACGATTATCAATGCCCCGACCGAGGAAACGATTGCGTTCATACCCGGGGACCCGAAACCCCAACCAAACATCAGGCGCATGAAGAAAAACAGGAACGCACCGCCTACGCAGATAATGATTGATGAGAGGTAACCGTTCTGGGTGAAACCGGATTTTTCCGACAGGTAGCCAACGATACCAGCGATCACCACCGTTCCCATCAACACCAAGAACATGACGTATCTCCTGTCAGAGCCGTGCGCCTTTGGCCACTGGCCGACCGCGCAGGAACACACCTGCATCCTGCGCGCCTTTGCCTGCCCGTTGCAAGCGGGTAAGAGAGACCGCCCCTGAACCGCAAGCCACAGTGAGCGCGCCATCCAGAACTTCTCCGGGTTGCCCCTGCCCTTCGCTCAAACGAGACCCCAAGAGCTTCACGCGCTCCCCGTCAATCTCGGTCCATGCTCCGGGAAAGGGAGACAGGCCCCGTATCTGGCGGTCGACCTCTATCGCCGGTCGGGTCCAGTCCACCTTCGCTTCGGACTTGTCGATCTTGGCTGCGTAGGTAACCCCGTCGTCCGGCTGAGATTGCGGAACCAATTGCGGCAGGCAACCTAGAGCTTCTACGATCGTTTCGGCACCAAGCGCGGAAAGTCGGTCATGCAACTGAGCTGTTGTTTCCTCTTTTTCGATCGGAGTGGACCGCTGCAGCAGAACCGGGCCGGTATCCAGACCCGCTTCCATTTGCATAACGCAGATTCCGGTTTCGGTATCGCCGGCCATGATGGCCCGGTGAATTGGCGCCGCGCCGCGCCAACGCGGCAACAGGCTTGCATGAATGTTCAGACAGCCGCGTTCAGGCGCATCCAGAACAGCCTGCGGCAGTATCAGGCCGTAGGCCACGACCACGGCGACTTCTGCCTGCAGCTGTGCGAACTCAGCCTGTGTTTCGGGGGCCTTCAGTGTTTCAGGATGGCGAACTTCCAGACCAAGCGCCTTGGCACGTGCGTGAACTGGGGTCGGTCGGTCCTTCTTGCCACGACCAGCGGGGCGAGGCGGCTGACAGTAGACGGCGGCAATCTCGTGCCCGGCGTTGACCAAAGCATCGAGCACCGGCACCGAAAAATCCGGAGTTCCCATAAATACTATGCGCACGGATCAGCCCACCAGCTTTCTGGCCTTGCGCAACAGCATATCGCGCTTAACCTTGGAGATATTGTCGAAATACATCCGACCGTTGAGATGGTCGATCTGATGCTGCACGCTGGTCGCCTCGATCCCGACGAAATCCCGGATTTTCTCTGCACCCCGCTCATTGACGTAGCGCACTGTGACAGCGCGCGGGCGTTTGACCTTGGCCGAAACACCCGGAAGATTTGGGCTGGCTTCTTCATGTTCGCGAAGCTCGACAGAGCGGTGCAGGATCTCCGGATTCGCCAACCGGACAACACGGCCACGTTCAGTAGACCCATCCACGACCGCAAGGCGCAGCATGACACCGATTTGCGGCGCCGCGAGTCCCACACCCGGCATCGCCTCCATCGTGTCGATCATGTCTTTCCAGATCTGCAGAATGTCATCCGTGACCTCTTTCACGGGTGCGGCCTCGCTGCGCAGCCGCTTGTCAGGCCATGGCAAACAGGTGCGGACGGTCATGGAATGACCTCCCGATACTTGGTTTCAGCCGTATCGCGCGCAACTTCGTCAAGGTGATCAAACGTCACGACACCGTTCAGATGATCGAATTCATGCTGAATGCAACGTGCCTCGAACCCGTCAAAATCAGCCATGTGAATATCACCTTCTGGTGCGGTCCACTGGACAGTCACTGCTTTGGGACGTTCAACAGGGATCAACAGACCAGGGATCGACAGGCAACCCTCTTCCATTGTCTCCGGCACTCGTTCGGCCGCCATGATAGCCGGGTTGATCATCGCCAACGGGGAATGCTCGCCTTCTTTCCAGGTGCAATCCATGACAAAAAGTCGTTTCATCACCCCAACCTGTGGAGCGGCCAGCCCTCGGCCTTGCGCGGCATACATGGTGTCGAACATGTCCAAAACCAGATCCTCCAACCGCTCATTTTCCACCGGTGCGCATTTCTGCGACAGGCGTGCATCGGGCCATTTCAGGATAGGCAGAACACTCACGCCCGGGCTCGCTCCCGCTTGAGCTTCTGCATCTTGCGGGTAATCATCTGGCGCTTGAGCGGCTTGAGATAGTCGATGAACAGCTTTCCGTCGAGATGGTCGATCTCGTGCTGCACGCAGGTGGCCCAAAGCCCGTCAAAAGTTTCGCGCTGCACCGCTCCGTTACGGTCCAGCCATTCGACTTCAACCGTTTTGGGGCGGGTAACCTCGGCATACTGGTCCGGTATCGACAGGCACCCCTCCTCATAGACATTGGTATCGTCTGACGAAGCCAATACCTGTGGGTTGAACATGACCAGCGGACGCGGGGTTTCGTTTTCTTCCTTGACGCAATCCAGCACGATCAGACGATCCAGCACGCCAATTTGCGGTGCGGCCAGACCGATGCCAGGTGCGTCATACATTGTCTCCAGCATGTCATCTGCCAGCTTGCGCAAATCATCGGTGACATCAGCCACCGGCGCGCAGACCTTTTTCAGGCGGGGATCAGGATGGATCAGGATCGTTCGTTTCATGGCCTTGATGTATGCCATCACCCCTCGCGCCGCAACGCCCCCTCTTGCACATGCCGAAAAAGGGGGTAGCTTCGCGAACGTTCTAGCGGAGAAGACCCATGAATTTCGACGAGATCATCGACCGACGCGGCACCCAATCCTCCAAATGGGACATGATGGAGCCGATCTATGGCGTACCCACTGAGAATGGATTGGCCATGTGGGTTGCCGACACCGATTTCATGGCCCCACCGCCCGTTCTGAAGGCCATGCGCGAGATGGTGGATCACGGAATCTTCGGTTACGTCAACTGTGACAAAACCTACAAGGATGCAATCCGCTGGTGGATGCGCACCCGCCACGACTGGCAGGTGGAAGGCGACGCAATCTTTACCACCACCGGGTTGGTCAATGGGGTGGGAATGTGCCTCGACACCTTCACAAAGCCCGGAGACGGAATTGTTCTGTTCACGCCAGTCTACCATGCCTTTGCCAAAGTGATCCGCGCTTCTGGCCGTGAGGTTGTAGAATGCGTGTTGGCGAACAACGACGGCCGCTACGAACTGGATTTTGAAACCTATGACGAACAGATGACCGGCAGCGAAAAAATGGTCATTCTTTGCTCGCCCCACAATCCCAGTGGCCGCGTCTGGTCGCAGGAGGAGCTGCAAGCCGTCGCTGATTTTGCCAAGCGCCATGACCTGCTGCTGCTATCCGATGAAATTCACCATGATCTCGTCTATCCAGGGCACACGCATATCCCCATGCAGAACGCGGCCCCGGAGATCTCTGATCGGCTGCTCATGCTCACCGCCCCCTCTAAGACATTCAACATAGCCGGGCTTCATACCGGGCAGGTGATCATCCCCGACCCCGAACTTCGCGGGCAATTTGCCAAGCGCATGGCAGCACTCAGCCTTGCTCCGAACTCGGTCGGGCAAATTGCGACCACAGCGTCTTACTCACCGGAAGGGGCAGAATGGGTGGACGCGCAGATTGAATATCTCGATGGCAACCGGCAGTTCTTTGACAAGGCGATTGCTGCCATTCCCGGAGTGAAATCGATGGAGATGGCCGCCACCTATCTTGCATGGGTCGACTTTTCCGGGACCGGAATGACCCGGTCAGAGTTCACCACGCGCGTCGAACAGCAGGCCAAAATCGCGGTCAACCACGGAACCACGTTCGGAACCGGAGGACAGAACTTCCTGCGTTTCAATCTGGGAACGCAACGGTCCCGGATCGAGGAAGCCTGTGAGCGGCTGGCAGCAGCTTTCGGGGATCTTCAGTAAGCGACATCGAGGAGGCCGGGCAGAACCAGAGCGCGGGGCACGCCCAGGTTCGCCGGAAAATTGCCCGCCCCCTCACTTGTCCTTGCCCAGCAGCGCGATAGGCGCATCGGGCGAGCGGTAGAAATCAAGCGGTGCCTTGTCGGCTGCCGCAGTGGAGCGTTTGAATTCGTAGATCATCTCGCCCCGCTCTTCTTCTGCCGCCATGATCAGGCATTGATAGAGGTGATGGGACCCGTCATAGAGATCCACCAATCCGCGCAACCGAGGCGTGGTTTCGGCTTCGACGGCAAACCCGTCGCGCCACAGGCGCAACACGCGGAAATACTCATCCCCCGCCTCGACCCGTAGCCGGCTGGCCTTTTTCAGGCTGGCGATTCGAGCGGCATCAAGCCCTTCGCGAATATCCTTCGAAATATAGGTCGTCATAAAAAAACTCCCGGCAGCAGACTTCTCATGCTTAACCAGAGCAAGGAAATTACAAGCAACAGAACAGCTACAGATTGTTTCCAATTTCAAGACGTTGCATGGAATCCTCACCGTGCATGTGCAGCGGCGCAGAGAACCTGCGCGGCGATTGGAATAGGCGCACAGCCTGCCCCACCCTATCTTTCCGGGAACACAGATTATGGGGTAAGACATGGGGCTTCTCGTCGACGGCATCTGGCATGACCAGTGGTATGACACCGATTCACATGATGGCGCTTTCAAGCGGTCAGCCGCGCAATTCCGCAACTGGATCACAGCGGACGGAGCTCCCGGGCCTTCAGGCAAAGGCGGATTTGAGGTGGGAAGCGGACGCTATCACCTCTATGTCAGCCTTGCTTGCCCGTGGGCACATCGCACTCTAATCTTTCGCGAACTCAAGAGCTTGAGAGATCATATAACGGTCTCGGTCGTGCATCCCGACATGCTTGACCAAGGCTGGACCTTCGAGAAAGACGCCAACGGAGCGACCGGTGATACGCTCTTCGGCCTGACCCATGCTCATCAAGTCTATACAAAGGCCGATCCAAATTACTCGGGCCGGGTTACGGTTCCGATCCTTTGGGACAGGAAGCGCGAGACCATCGTTTCCAATGAAAGCTCCGAGATCATTCGAATGTTCAACTCGGCCTTCGACGAATTGACCGGTAACCGGGATGACTATTGGCCCGCAGAAATGAGAGACGCGATAGAAACTGTAAACGCACGGATTTATGATTCCGTGAACAATGGCGTCTACAAATGCGGATTTTCCACGACTCAGAAAGCGTATGACGCGGCGGTGCGCCCTCTGTTCGATACCCTCGACTGGCTCGAAGACCGTCTCTCGCATCAGCGATACCTTATGGGAACCCAGATAACCGAAGCCGATTGGCGGCTGTTCACGACGCTGCTGAGGTTTGATCCGGTCTACCACCTGCATTTCAAGTGCAACCGAAAGCGGTTGATCGATTTTCCAAACCTATGGGCTTACACTCGTGAGCTGTATCAGTGGCCCGGGGTCGCTGAAACCGTGGGAATGGCGCATATCGTCAGGCACTATCATTTCAGTCACGACAGCATCAATCCGAACCGGATCATCCCGATAAACCCGCTGATTGACTATCAGGAGCCGCACGGAAGAGATCAGCGCAGCGCCGCGTAGTGCTCCACCATCGCGGCAAGATCCTCGGGCGGGGTTTCGCTTTGGACGTATGCGCAGGCGTTCGGACTGTGCGCAAAGATGGATCCGTCCGAGAAAAAGCTGGTATTGGTGACAAAGATCACGCGCGCTTCGGGGCGGCGGTAGCTGGCGAAATCTGCAACTGCCAGTGCACTCCCCTGATCAAGAACCAGATCGAGTACGATGATCTCGAACTCGGTGCCATACAGCGCCAAGATTGCGGCCTCCTGACTGGGAACAAGGGTTACGTCCGACCCTTGCCGTTCCAGATGGCGCTGCCACAGCTTGCCCAGATCCGGGTTGCTTTCGACAATCAGAACTTTCATTTTCGAGCTGCGGCGCGAGATTTGCTGGGTGTTTTTTCGCGCCTCTCCCCTTTTTCGGTGATCTGCCGATTACCTTAACAAATACTTAACAATGACCGAGACCGATCGCTTGCGCACCTTGGCGGCTTGTCTCAGCGGCAAAAATCCGCTTGAAGGCGGCACAACCCTGCCATTCTTAAGGACGAGCGATACATGGAGTTGACCGACAAGCCGGCGCGAGACCATGGAGGCGGAATCGACGCCGCCGTCAACCGCTTTGGAGGTACGCGTGACAGTTGGTTGGATCTGTCCACCGGTATCAACCCCCGGCCCTATCCGTTGCCAGAATTCACGGCCGATGACTGGATTGCGCTTCCGGACCAGAAAGCGCAGAACCGTATAGAGATGGCGGCCCGCAAGTTCTGGAACGTTCCCGACGATGCTGCGATTCTGGCGACCCCCGGTGCTTCGGCCTTAATCGCTCGACTGCCCGCGCTGGCTCCCAAAGGCAAGGTCGCGATTACTCGCCCGACATATAACGAGCACGCCGCCGCTTTCGCTTCACAGGGCTGGACGATCTGCGACGCTCCGCCGGCGGATGCCCGTATTCTGGTCCACCCGAACAACCCAGATGGCCGAATTTGGGACGCCGGCAAGATCGAAACTGGCCTGACTATAATCGACGAGAGCTTTTGCGATACGGTTCCAGAGGCCTCTTTTGTCTCCGAAACCAGCCGACCGAATGTCGTTGTCCTTAAGAGTTTTGGAAAGTTCTGGGGCCTTGCCGGGCTCCGCCTCGGTTTTGCAATCGGACCGGAGGCATTGATCGGACGCTTGCGCGATCTGACAGGCCCGTGGGCCGTGTCCGGACCCGCCCTTCGAACCGGGGCTCAGGCACTTGAGGACTATGAATGGGCCCAGGCAACCCGTGCACGTTTGAAAGAAGATGCCTTCCGCCTGGATAGACTATTGCTATCACAAGGGGCCTCGTTAGCCGGTGGAACTGATCTATTCCGGCTATTCACAGTAAATGATGCTGCAGAATGGCAAAACCGGCTGGCTACAAAGCATATCTGGACCCGCACCTTCCCATACTCCACGCAGTTCATTCGTCTCGGACTTCCGCCAGAGGAAGGATGGGACCGGCTTGAGGCGGCGCTGTGACCGCTGCGCTTGTCCTGTGTTTTGCGATGCTGATGGATGCGGTCTTTGGCGAGCCGGACTGGCTCTGGAACCGTCTGCGGCACCCGGCTGTGTTGTTCGGCGATTTCGTCGGATTTCTGGATCGCCGAATGAACAAAGGGACCAACCGCCGCCAGTCGGGTGTTGTGGCTGTTGTTTTTCTGCTTCTCGGGGCCATCGCTTTGGGTTCAATCCTTGATCAGATTGGCCCATTGGCGGAAATTCTGTGTGCTGCGATTCTGCTGGCACAGAGATCGCTTGTGCAACATGTTTCGGATGTTGCCACTTCTTTGCGGTCATCGCTTGCAGAGGCGCGGAGCAGCGTGGCCCTCATTGTTTCGCGGGATTGCAGCGAAATGACCGAGCCTGAAGTTGCCCGGGCCGCGATCGAAAGCGCATCTGAAAACCTCTCTGATGGTGTTGTCGCCCCTGCATTCTGGTTTCTGGTCGGAGGGTTACCAGGGCTTTTCGTCTATAAGGTGGTGAACACGGCCGACAGTATAGTTGGGTATCGCAATGCGCGTTACGAGGAATTTGGCTGGGCCGCAGCCAGGCTGGACGATTTGCTCAATGTGATCCCCGCCCGCGCAACCGGTTTTATGATTGCCCTTCTGGGTGGCCAGATGCCACGCTGGAATGAAATCACAACCGATGCCCGGCGTCACAAGTCCCCCAATGCCGGCTGGCCCGAGGCAGCTATGGCCCGCGCACTGGACATCGCTTTGGCCGGGCCCCGCAGCTATCACGGCGAGAAGAAGGATCTGTCGTGGGTGAACGGTACTGCAAACCGGGATATTGGCCCTGCCGAAATCGAGCGTTCCGTCACAATGCTTTGGCAAGTCTGGGCATTGATGTTTGGGTTGGTTTTAACAACAGCCGCTATTCAATTGTTACTGTGAGAGGAAAATTTTCATGCGTTACCATCGCCCGGTTCTTGCGTTGGCCTTGTCCGCCTTGGCAGCCAGCGCCGATGCCCAATGCGGCGGAAGTTTCCGCGGGTTTGTGGGCGATCTGAAATCCGAAGCCGTGGCAAAGGGACATGACGCAGCCAATGTTGACGCGTTTTTCAAAGGCGTGTCGCAAGACGCAAAGGTCCTGAAAGCAGACCGTTCACAGGGAGTTTTCCAGAAACCCTTCATCGAGTTTTCACGCCGACTGATTTCCCAGAACCGGATTGACCGGGGCCGCTCGATGGCACGAAAGTATGATTCTGTGTTCGATAGGGTTGAAAAGGAATTTGGGATATCACGTGGGGTCTTGCTCGCCTTCTGGGCTTTCGAGACCGATTACGGTGCCTTTCAGGGGGATTTCAACACCCGCAATGCGCTGGTGACCTTGGCCCATGATTGCCGACGCCCCGATCTGTTTCGACCGCAAATCTTCGCCGCGATCGAGCTTTTTGAACAAGGCGACTTCGATCCCTCCCGCACCACAGGGGCGTGGGCGGGCGAGATTGGCATGGTTCAGATGCTGCCCAGAGATATTCTCGAAAACGGCGTTGATGGCGATGGTGATGGGCAGGTCCAGCTCAAGACATCGGCCCCCGATGCGCTGATGTCCGGTGCAAAGATGTTGTCCGAGCTGGGCTGGCGTGCCGATCAACCCTGGTTGCAGGAGGTATCCGTTCCTGATGCAATGGATTGGTCCCTCAGTGGCCCTGGCAAACTGCGCCCGGTCCCGGAATGGGAATCAATGGGTGTCAAATCGCGCCAAGGGTCGCTTCCATCAAGCCTGCCAGCGTCACTCATTCTACCGCAAGGCCGCAACGGCCCGGCCTTTCTGGCCTTTCCGAATTTCGATGTCTATTTCGAATGGAACCAGAGCTTTGTTTATGTCCTGACCGCCGCCTATTTCGCCACCCGACTGGAGGGTGCGGAGATTTACGACGCAGGGAAACCCGACGCTGGCCTTTCCGGCAAGCAGATGAAATCCCTGCAGACAAAACTGCAGAACAGGGGCCACGATGTCGGCAAGATCGATGGAATCCTTGGTGCCGGAACACGGGCCGCTGTTCAGGCCGAGCAGCAACGTCTGGGTTTGCCCGCCGACGCATGGCCGACGGCCGAGCTTTTGTCGCGGCTGTGACACTCGGCTTTAGGGTCGGACAGTAAACTCCGTCCGGATCGGAAGCCGGAAACCGCTTTCCCCGATCCGAAATGTCACCCCGTTGTTGCGGACATAAAGATCACAACGGGGTTTCCCGTTGCGATTTTTAAGACAAACCCTGCCGTCCGGCATGAGCTCGACCCCGCCCAACCCTACACCCTGCTGCTCTGGCAGCAGGTAAAGGGCAGAGGGATCATCTGACACCTGTGCATTACCTTCGGCGTTGTGTCCAAATGAACCCGCAGAGAAAAGTCGTTGGAGTTCTTCCAAAGTCAGCGGCACGTCAGACGGCAGAATACCGGGCTCTTCTGCATTTGCCAGGCCAGACAAACCGAGCAACAGGAAGACCATACCGGTTCGCAAATTGCAGAAACTCAATTCAAAACACGATCGCAGTTTCGCTAAAACGAAAGGCCGGATCCGGTGACTATGCAACCAGCGCCTCCGCCTTCTTCAGGTCGACCGAAACCAGCTGCGACACCCCCTGCTCCTGCATGGTCACACCGAACAGGCGATCCATTCGGGCCATCGTCACGGCATGGTGGGTGATGATCAGGAAGCGCGTATCGGTCTGGCGGCACATCTCGTCGAGCAGATCGCAGAACCGGGTCACATTGGCGTCATCCAGCGGGGCGTCGACCTCGTCAAGAACGCAGATAGGTGCCGGGTTGGCCAGAAACACCGCAAAGATCAATGCCAATGCCGTCAGGGTCTGTTCCCCGCCCGATAGCAGGCTGAGTGTCGAGAGCTTTTTACCCGGAGGTTGGCACATGATTTCCAGACCGGCATCCAGCGGGTCTTCGCTTTCAACCATCACGAGGTTGGCTTCACCGCCACCAAAGAGATGTTTGAACAACATCGCAAAGTTGCGATTGACCTGTTCGAACGCCGTCAGAAGCCGTTCGCGGCCCTCTCGGTTCAGACTGGCAATCCCGTTCCGAAGAGTCTTGATAGCTTCTTCGAGATCGGATTTCTCGCGCAGCAGTTCCTCGTGTTCTTCACGCACTTCGCGGGCATCTTCCTCTGCCCGTAGATTCACAGCGCCCATCGCATCCCGCTGGCGCTTGTGGCGGTTCACCTCTGCCTCCAGCGTTTCGGAATCCGGCATCTGGTCGGGATCAGCATCCAACTGGTTCAATAGCTGGTTCGGCGTAGATTGATGTTCTTCGGCGATACGTTCGGCCGCTGCGGTGACCGTTTCGCGCGCCGCTTCGCACCGAGCTTCCGCTGCCGCACGGGCTTCGCGGGCATCTGATGCGTTTCGTTCGGCATCACGTTCTGCCAACGCGGCTTCGCGCTGCGCCATCTCGGCCAGAGACAACGCGTCAGACGCCTTGGCTCGCCGTGTTTCCGCCTCTTCGATCGAAGCCGAGAGCGCTTCACGTTCTTCCGCCAGTTCCGCCGGGACTGCAGCCGCTTCTTCCAATTCCGCTTCTGACTGCTCTTTGCGTTCTGCCAGTTCGGCAATCCTCTTTTCCGCTGTTTCCAGACGGTGTCGCCAACCGCTCAGATCCTTGGTCACCTGTTGTGACCGCTTGATGCGAGCTTCGGCCTCTCGGCGCAACTCATCATGCGAAGACCGGCGGGTCATCATCGTGATCCGGGCCGCCTCTACGGTCTGTTTGATGTCTTCGACAGCTTCGCGCGCGGCATCGAGATCACCCAGTTCGGCCATCCCTGCTTCGGCTTCCCGCAACTGGGCCCGAGCGGCAAGCGCGTCCTCGTGATGCCTGTTCACAGCCAGGCTCAACGTTTCAAGCCTGCCTTCGGCCAATGTACGTTCCGACTCCGCCCGGCTAAGCGCTCGGGCTGAATCTGCCACCCGCTGATCCGCGGCGCGTCGGGCATCCCGGGCTGCCTTATCTGCTTCGGTGACTTCGGCCAGTTTTCTGGTCAGCGCTTCATGCGCAGCCTTGGTCCCGTCGGCCTGTGCACCGACACGTTCCTGTTCCTGCTTTAGGGTCTCAAGACGGTTCAACTGCTCCAGCCGCAATGCGGCAGCGCTCGGCGCGTCTTCTGCCCAGGTCCGGTACCCGTCCCATCGCCACAGATCGCCCTCGCGCGTGACCAGTCGCTGACCCGGTTTCAAACTGGATTGCAGACGCTCGCCCTGATCCGCTTCGACTACGCCGATCTGCGCAACGCGGCGGGCGAGCGTGTCTGGCCCGGACACATGCAAAGCCAGAGGTACAACCCCGTCCGGAAGCGGCTGATCTGCGTCATATCCCGGAACGGATACCCAGCCAGACGGGCCATCCATCCCGACCAGAGGTGACCGCAGATCGTCACCTAAGGCCGCGCCCAGTGCCTTTTCATAGCCGGAGGCAACACGGAGGTCATCCATGACCTGCCCTCCCTCGGCAGTATCGCGGGCAACCAGCTTGGCAAGCGCGGCCACTTCGGCCCGCAAAGCGCCCAGCTCTCCTTCGGCCTCGGATCGTTGCGCTCTTGCCTCGGCCTCGAGAGATTGGGTTTCCGTGCGGGTTTCATCGGCGAGTGCCAGGGCTTCCTCGGCCTCTTCCGCACGTTCCCGCGCTTCTTCTTCGGCGGCCAGCGCCGCTTCATAAGTCTCACTGGAACGGGTCAGGGTTTCCCGGGCTTCGTCAACGGCTGACCGGGCGCGGGTTTCTTCGGCCTCGGACCTCTCAAGCGTCTTGCGGCTGTCCTCCAGCAAACGTTGCGCTGATTGGTGGCGCGCCGCCAATCTTGCGACGTCTTCGGTCACCTGCGCGAGACGCCCCTCGCGATCTTGCAATACTGTGGCGGACTCTCGGGCCAATTCGGCCGCTTCGTCCAGCTTGTCCTCGTGACCCTCTCCGGCTTTCGACAGTTCCCGGGCTTCCCACTCCAGACGTTCGATGGTCTCACCGGCATCATTGTTGAGCCCGGTCTCACGTTCGATGTCCTTGCCAAGCTGGTCGATCCGCCGAACCAATGTCTGGATGGCCTGCTGTGCGTTGACTTCCTGGTCGGAAAGGGCATCCCGCTGCACCTGCAAGCGCTGCAAAACAGCTGCTGCAATTGCTTCTTCTTCCCGAAGTGGCGGCAGCGCTTCTTCGATTTCGCCCCGCTTGGCAGACGCCACACGCGCGGCGGATTCGGCCTGTCCGGCATTGCTGATCCGTTCGCGGAGTATTGCTTCGGCGGACAGTCGCGCTTCGTCTGCTTCGCGCCAACGTCGATAGAGCAGCATACCTTCGGCGCGACGCAACAACTCACCGATCTCTCGATATCGCGCTGCCTGCCGCGCCTGTCGGGCCAACTGAGCCAACTGTGCAGCTTGCTGTTCCAACACGTCGTCTACCCGGAGCAAATTGGCCTCGGTGGCCTTTAGCTTCAGCTCTGCCTCGTGCCGGCGCTGGTAAAGGCCGGAAATTCCGGCCGCCTCTTCTAGAATGCGGCGGCGCGATTTGGGTTTTGCGTTAATCAGCTCGGCAATTTTGCCCTGCCCCACGAGCGAAGGAGAATGCGCGCCGGTTGACGCGTCGGCAAACAGCATCTGCACGTCGCGCGCTCGTACATCCTTGGTGTTCGCCTTGTAAGCGCTCCCGGCGTCACGCGTGATCCGACGTACAATTTCCAACATATCAGAGTCGTTGAAACCCGAAGGAGCCAGACGGTCGGCGTTGTCGATACTGAGTGAAACTTCGGCAAAGTTTCGGGCGGGACGGGTCGCTGCGCCGGCAAAGATAACGTCTTCCATACCCGATCCGCGCATGGTCTTGGCCCGGGTTTCCCCCATAACCCAACGCAGCGCTTCGAGCAGATTGGACTTGCCGCAGCCGTTCGGCCCCACCACCCCGGTCAGCCCCTCGGCAATGATCAGGTCGGTAGGATCAACGAAGCTTTTGAAGCCGGTCAGTCTGAGTTTCGAAAAGCGCAAGCCGAGATCCGAGGTGATTCCATGTCGTAGCCATCATTTTGGCGCTGACCTGCCCGCGGAGTCAACGCGGTTACCGCTGCATATGGACATTTCGGCAAAGTTATCCCCAAGATATGGGCCTCATGGCATCAAAACGCTGAGCATTCGAAGTTCTGGTAATCTGGCCCGGGACCTTCGTTCACCCATTGGTCCGTTTCCAGACAATCGAAGTTCAATGCAGCAGCCGGCAGGGCCCATCCGGCTGGGCGATCGCCACAATCGAGCACGCCGGTTACCACTGCCTGATCTCCGAGGACACCGGTGACCCGACACCCGCTGACCTGGGACATGGCAAAAGCCGCACGGGGAGCGATCGGTCCCAGACGCGGGGCATACTGAGGATTGATACGAACGGCTTCCGCAAGACTTCGCCGCACCCGCACTTCGAATACACTTCCGTCAATTGCCACCCGTGTTGCGGACTGGCCCCTGAAATATGGCGTGGCCGTCCCACAAGACGCTAGAAGCAGAAGGATTGCACAAGCTTTTTGCATGGCCTCCAAGCTGCGCGGCAAACCGTTAACAATTCCTTTCATATATGCCGGAACCCTAGCCTCAAAACGCATTCCTCCAACTCTCACTTGAGCCCGCCTCTCTCCGGTCATATAAATTGACCAATCAACCCGAGGGCGAGATGCCGTTCCAAAAAGTTCAGTCCGAAAAACTCTCGACATCCGTCGTCCGTCAGATCGAGCTCTTGATCCTGCGCGGCATCCTTCGGCCGGGGGAGCGTCTTCCTTCTGAACGGGAGCTTTCGGAGCGGCTTGGAGTCTCCCGGCCTTCGCTGCGCGATGCCATTTCGGAACTGCAGGACCAGGGCCTGCTGACCACTCGTGCCGGGTCCGGTATCTTTGTGGCCGAAGTTCTGGGTTCGGCCTTTTCGCCCGCATTGATCCGGCTTTTCGGCACTCATGACGAGGCCGTTTTCGACTACTTGTCTTTTCGCCGGGATATGGAAGGGCTGGCGGCGGAACGGGCGGCCCGATTGGGGTCCGACAGCGATCTGAAAGTGGTTCAGGCGATTTTCGACAAGATGGTCGCAGCGCATGGCCGCCGCAACGCTCAGGAAGAGGCCCGGCTGGATGCCGAGTTTCACACAGCCATAATCGAAGCCAGTCACAACGTCGTCATGTTGCACATGATGCGCTCGATGTTTGAACTCTTGCGGGAAGGCGTGTTCTACAATCGCCAGATCATGTTCCGTCAGCGAACCACACGCGATGCGCTTCTTGACCAGCACCGTGCGATCAATGACGCCCTGCAGTCCCGCAACCCCAAAGCAGCCAAGGCTGCGGTCGAGGCGCATCTGAGTTTCGTTGAGAGTTCGCTCAATGACCTGCGCACAGCAGAACGGCATGAAAGCATTGCCCGGCAGCGGCTGGAGCACGAGGTTGGAAAATCCTGAGGGTGATTAATCCAAAGACCGGGCAACGGAAATCCGATTTGCAGACGTCCGGAATTTCTTAGTCCATGTTCATGGCCCAGGCGTGACCAAACTGGAGATACACCACCGTGTCCTCCGGCCCCCGTGCAATATCAATCCCAACATCAAGCCCGTATTTTCGGGCCAGTTTGTATCGAATGCCGGCCCCAAAAGTGGCTGCCTCGCTGTCGGCGGAAATGTCCGGAGCACCGTCTGACGTTGCCTTGCCATAGCCGGCAAACCCGACCATCGCCCATCTGGGTGAAAGCTGCCGGCGAACTTCAAACTCGGTCGAGATCACACGATCGCCCTGATACCGGTTGAAGGGAACGCCGCGGATATTGATGGACGGTTCCATAAAGAACGGCGTGTCACCGTTTGTCCCAGAACCCAGAACCATTCCAGACAACGTCCATTTGTCGTTCGGGGAATGGAAATAGGCCGCGAAGAGATCGGTTGCAGTATAATCGACATCGCTACCGATTGCCTGATCAAACCTGCGGACTTTGGCGCTTGCGTTCAGCCCGTTGCGCGGTGTGAACGGATTATCCCTGTTGTCAAAGTGCAGCGACAGCCCGAGCGCATTCATCTTAATGTCGCGGCTGAGCGCAGGTGGCAGAGGGGTGCCGCCACCCAGATTTGGGCTGACCGTTGTCTGTATCGCGGTCAGCGTGGGCCCGAGGAAAAACTCGCTTTCACCCAAACGGTATCGTGCTTCGGCATTTGCAAAAATGGCCTCGTTGTTAAACGAAAGTCCCTGAGGAATCCCCAAGGGAAAGAAATCGAGGTTGATAGATCCCCCGCCAACAACTGCCCGGTATTTGAGATCACCGTCAAAGGCGCTGCCGAACCTTGCCCCAAACCCGATTTTCGAATTGTTGCCGGTCCCGGCAAAACCAAAGATCGTGCGGGTGGGATCGTTGTTGCTTCCTGCCTCGGGGAGTTTCAGGAAAACCGCCGCCAATCCCGCACCACCGCCCACGGCAGGCTCGGTGATGATGATCGGTACCGGGACGAAACCGCCGTTATCCAAAAATGTGGAAACGTCGACATGATTGTCTTCCGGATCGACAAATTGATCCAGAAACCCTCCCTGCGCACTGGCTTGATTTGGGGTGGCGCAGAACACCCATGCCAGAACTGAAACAACAAGAGCGTGAACCACTGCAGTCAGGGAAAACTCAAGCGATACGAACCTTACCGATCTCATGCTCAAATGGTTAGCTGTGAGCCTGCCAGAAATCAACAAACGAGCCCGGATCAAATTTTAACTCAGACACCTTCGCCAATTCAGCACAGGCGCCAAAAAGAGAAAGAGGCTCCAGTTGGAGCCTCTTGCATTTTCTTCTGGAACGGCCGGCCTCAATCGCCCGGTAGCTCTTGTCAGTGAAGCTTGCTGTCAACGTCGCCAATGGCTGCGTCGATGAGCTTGTTTGCTTCGGCGGCAGTCATTTGTTTGGCGAGAACTTCGCCTGCGGCTTCGACCGCGATCGTTACGGCACGATCGCGCACCTCTTTAATCGCAGAAGCTTCGGCAGAAGCGATCTGATCCTGAGCTGCAGCCAGACGGCGCGCAATCGAGGCCTGCAAATCCACCTTGGCCTGCTCGGCCGCAGCAACTGCGTCTTCCTTGGCGGCTGCAACGATGCCTTTGGCCTGCTCTTTAACTTCCATCTGCTTGCGCTCGTAAGAGGCAAGAAGGGTCTGCGCTTCTTCACGCAGGGCGCGGGCTTCATCAAGTTCCGACTTGATGCCTTCGGCGCGGTTATCCAGCGCGCCGCCGATCATCTTGGGAACCTTGAAATAGACCAGAACGCCCAGGAACAGCAGGAACGCCAACAGAACGACGAAGTCGGTGTTCTTCAGCGAGAAGAACGGTCCGCTGGCTGCCAGTGCGGGGCTGGCCGCCGCGAATGTCAGGACAAGTGCGAGAGTATTGCGCATGGTCTTATCCTTTCACCCGGTTAGCGACGGCACCGGTCAATGCAGTTTCGTCGGCCTTGCCGCCAAGAGCGTTCACAAGCTCGGCCGCCGTGTCGGAGGCAACGGTCTTGATGCTTTCCAGAGCTCCGGCGCGGATATCGGCGATGGCCTTCTCCGACTCGGATGCTTTTTCGGCGATCTCTTCGTCTGCCTTGGCGATAGCGACGTCTACGTCCGCCTGAATCTCGGCGCGGGCCTCGGCTGCAATACGCTGTGCCTCGGCACGCGCTTCGGCCAGAGCACGGTTATAGGCCTCTTCGGCCTCGACCGCCTTGGCCTTCAGGTCCTCGGCTGCGGCAATATCATTAGTAATCGTACCCTGACGCTCGGCCAGCACAGCCCCGATACGGGGAAGCGCAACGCGCGACAGGATCAGGTAGATCACGACAAGCGTGACCACGAGCCAGAAAATCTGATTGCCCATCCACTCGCCGCAGAGCTGGGGCATACCGATTGCGCTGCCGAACGAGTCGACGCAGGCGCTTGCGGATTCCTTGGTCTCAGTTGCCATGTCGGTCTCCTTGGAAACTTAGCTTACATCGGGCAGCGCAGGGTTACCTGCCCTGCCCAACCGTAAGGATGTCGGTTCCCGAAGGTCTTAGACGGCGAACATCAGCAGCAGAGCGACCAGGAACGAGAAGATGCCCAGTGCTTCTGCGAATGCGATGCCGATGAACAGGGTGGCAGTCTGCGAAGCAGCGGCCGAGGGGTTGCGCAGTGCGCCGGCGAGGAAGTTGCCTGCGACGTGGCCCACACCGATAGCGGCGGCACCCGAACCGATAGCTGCCAGGCCGGCACCGACGAATTGACCGAGTTCTGCGATATTGCCTTCCATGTCTTTGTCTCCTTACGATGGAATATGCGATTGAGGTTGCAGGCGGAGGACCTCCTCCGCCGCGTGAGGTTTGACCTTAGTGGCTCGGATGCAGCGCATCCTTCAGATATACGCAGGTCAGAATGGTGAACACGTAGGCCTGTATGAAGGCCACGAGGACTTCGAGACCGTAGATTGCCGTGATCGACAGGATCGACAGCGGCGCGATCGCGGTAACTGCGGCGAAACCGGCAAAAACCTTGATCACCGCGTGACCGGCCATGACGTTACCCGCCAGACGAATGGAGTGGCTGACCGGACGTACGAAGTAGGAAATCAACTCGATGATTGCCAGAACCGGGCGCAGCGGCAGTGGCGCGCTCGAGACCCAGAACAGGCCAAGGAAAGCGGAGCCGTTCTTGACGAAACCCAGCACGGTAACGCTGATGAACACGGCAAAAGCCATGACTGCGGTAACTGCGATGTGCGAAGTGGTGGTGAAGGAAGTGGGGATCAGGCCAAGAAAGTTCGCCATGACGATGAACATGAACAATGTCATGACATACGGAAAATATTTGACCCCGTCCTTACCGCAGATGTCTTCGACCATCTTGTAGATGAAGCCATAGGCCAGTTCGCCTATGGACTGGATGCGCGAAGGAACGATTGCGCGCTTGGAGGTTCCAAGCACCAGCAAAGCAAAAATCGCCAGAACGGCCAGAGCCATCCACAGGGTGACGTTAGTGGGCGTGTACCAGGCTATTGTGTCCCCGCCAAAGAGCGGCTTCACAATGAACTGGTCCATCGGGTGAAATACCAGACCACCTTCTTCTGCACCGTGCGCTTCGCTTGCCACGTCTAGTCCCTCTCGTCTCTCTCGGCCGCGCGATCTTCTTCGTCGGCCATTTTCTTCTCCTGAGCCTCCTGCGCGCTTCGGAGCATTGTTTTCACCCCGGCCGCGAGACCCAAAAATACAAATAGCACCAGGAAGATCGGGATTGTCCCGAGCAGGCTGTCCAGCCCGTATCCGATGCCGAAGCCGATCCCGAGACCGGCAACAAGTTCGATCACCATCCGCCAGGCCAGCTGTGCCTGAGAATAATGCTCATCTGCGCGTGGAGCAGGCTCCTGCAGTTTCCGCGCCGCCGAAATCCGTTCCTCCAGCTGCGTCAGGCGCTGCTTTTGGTCGTGTTCGGTCAACGGTTTCCCTTCGCGCTGTCTTGGGCATGGTGCTAAGGGCGTGTGCGATCAGAGTCAACGGCATTGAGCGATCTAGGAAGAACCAATTAACTGTTTGTTTTTAAATTACTTTTTCCAGACTCTAGGACCCCGGATCATTCGGTCGCAGGCGTCAAATTCGGGATTCCAGCAAGAATTGCATATTCAACCAATCGGTTGACGATCGGATCTCAACAGGGCAAGGGGCTTGGCATGACAGAGAGACTCGATCTGGTGTTTGCGGCGCTTGCCGATCCGACCCGGCGCGCCATTCTGGCGATGTTGCTGGAGGACGACATGGCTGTCACCGATGTTGCAGAACCTTTCGAGATGTCGCTTGCTGCGATTTCCAAACACCTCGTGATCCTGACCAGAGCCGGGCTGATAGCTCAGGAGAAACGAGGACGTGTGAAATGGTGCAAACTGGAGCCAGACGCTTTGCGTGCGGCTTCGGTATGGATGCAGGGATTTGGCCAGTTCGAACCCGTCAACCTTGATGCCTTCGAGCGGTTCCTCGAAGTGGAACTGCCCGAGGCCGATCAGGACATCTGAACAGCAGGGTGCGGAATCGAAGGCTTTGCTCAGTTCGAACCTGCCTGTTGTGACGTGTTCGGACCCTCCGGCCCCTCCTCAAGCAAAAGGATAAGGGCCAACACGGTCATTGCGATGCCGACCAGAACCAAACCGGTTGGCGCGCCGCGACCAAGGGCAATCTCCCACAGGATCACCCACGAGGGCGTCAGATAAGTGTAGGCCATCACTTTCGCCGATGGCAGGCGCAAGGTCGCGAATTGCAACAGAACAAACGTTGCAGCGCTGGCAAAGACCGCTAGGTATCCCAGGCCGATCCAGACGATAGGCGGCAGCGCCAACCAGTCGGTTTCGCGAAGATCCGACCAGCCATAAACGATCAGGATGGTACAGCCGGCCAGCAACATGCCCAGCGTGAACACAACGGCCGGCTCTCCGCGGTTTAGCTTTCGTACCATCGGCGTATAGATTGCATGCGCGGCGCAGCCCCAGAAATAGATGATCTCGCCCTTTCCGATTTCGAATGCCTGAAATGCGGACCAGTCAGCGCGAAAGATCACCCATAGTGCACCTGCGCCTCCGATGGCCAATGCGATGGCCATTCGGGGCGACGTCACCTGACGCAGCAAGAACCAACCAGCGACTGCAGCCATCACGGGTGTCAATGTAAAGACCGCTGCCGCGCTGACAGGCGCTGCCGTTTTCAGGCCCTCAAACATCAATACGAAGTAAGCGGCGAAGAGCCCACCGAGAACAAAGTAGCGCCACGGGGCAGCGAAGGCAGACCGAGACACCCCCGTCGTGGTCACGGCTGCGATCCCGATCACCACCGCTGCAAGGGCGAAGCGAACAGCATTGAGTGCGGCCGGGGAAATCTCATTCGCGACCATCGATCCGAGCGAGAATGAACCTGCCACGAGCGCCGAAAAAAGCAGCATTGCCAGATGGCCCTGCGCCTGCGGACTCATTCGCGCCAGTCCTTTGCACGCTCCTTTATGAACTTCAGGAAAGTCTGGACCTTAGTGGTGCGATGCAAGTCTACATGGGTGACCAACCACAGTGCACCTGCCCAATCATCCTCGGGCGGCATGATTTCCACGAGGCTGTCGTGGCGCTGTGCCTCCCAGCGGGCCATAAATCCGATCCCAGCCCCCGCCAACACAGCTTCCTGCATGGAAAACCCGTTTGTGCAGCGAAAGGTGATCGCATTGGCAGGCACATTCTGCCTGAGCCAGCGGCTGAACGGCGCGCGGCTGTTTTCGTCGTCGTTGCCGACAAAACGGTGGTTCGGGAAATCGGCGAGATCGCGCGGTGTACCGAAACGCTCTACGTAATCCTTACTGGCATAGAGGCCGATCCGCTGAGTGAGGAAGGGTTGCACCACATTGTCCGGCTGGTCAGGCGCAGCACCCGCCCGCACGGCGACATGAGCCTCGCCATATTCCAGCCGAAACACCCTGTCACTGGTCAGATAGCGGACGATCAGATCCGGGTGCATCTTCTGAAACTCTGCCAATGCCGGCGCGAGCAGCGGCGCAAAGGATCCCAAAGAGGTGACAACAAGTTCGCCCGAAACATCGTCACCTTGTCCCTTCAATCGCCCGACGAGCTGATTGAATTGATCCTCGGTAGCCTGCGCGACCCGCAACAGGTCGTCTCCGGCTTCGGTCGGGGTATATCCGCGGGCATGACGCTGAAACAGCTTGACCCCCAGTCGCCCTTCGATTGCATCAATATGACGGATCACAGTGGCATGATGAACGCCAAGAACTTCTGCGGCTCCGCTTACGGTTCCCATCCGAGCCACTTGAAAAGCAGTCCGAACCTCGTCCCAATTGTCCATTCCAGCCCTCGAGGTATGTGCATTTTCCAACAATAAATGTTTTTATAGTTGAGTTGTGTTCAATTTTGCAATGGCTATTTCTTTGATCATCACATCACTTTGCCCAATCGAAGGAAACCCGACCAATGCCCCGCACCATCCTGCACATCGACGCTTCCGCCCGCCGCAAGAATTCCGCAACCCGGGCCCTGTCCGACGAGATTGTTGCGAAGCTGGACGCCTCCCGCGTTATCCGCCGGGATCTGGCTGCTCCGCTGCCATTGATCAACGAAGCATGGGTGGATGCCAATTTCACCCCGGCCGACCAGAGATCTGCCGAACAACGAGACACGCTGGCCCTGTCCGACACTCTGGTGCGGGAGCTGTCAGAGGCCGACACGATCGTCATTGGCCTGCCAGTCTACAACTTCTCGGTCCCCGCAGCATTCAAAGCCTGGGTTGATTTGGTGGCCCGCGCGGGACTGACCTTTGCATACACCGAGAATGGTCCGAATGGGTTGCTGAAGGGCAAACGCGCCATACTGGCGGTGGCGTCCGGCGGCATGCCGCTGGGCTCCAAGGCTGATTTCGCTTCTACCTATGCCCGACACGTTCTGGGCTTCATCGGCATTACAGACGTTGAGATCATTGCCGCAGAGCAGACCTCCATTGACCCCGAAGCCGCACTGAAATCGGCAAAGTCAGCACTTGGTGAACTGGCGGCCTGATACAGAAACCGGGATCGTGCTCCTTGGCGTGGTCCCATCCCCGACTAAGGCAGCCACGTCACCTGGCAGTCGATCCGGTCAAAGAATTCCAGCACATCCTGCCGCGACATCGCGACGGTGCGGTCGTTGACCAGCGGGTGCATATAGATCACCTCGGCATCCCGCGCGGCGATATCCATGAAAAACCGCACTTCGTTCTTCACCCCGTTGATCATCGCCATCGGCGAAACGGCACCAGGGCGGATACCAAGGTTCTGCATGAGCCTCTCCGCAGATCCAAAGGACAGACTCCCTGCGCCCAGCTTGCGGCCCAGTTCCTTCAGGTCGATCTCATGGCTTTGTTCCAGCGTCACAAGATAATTCCGCTTCTTCTTGTCTCTCAAATACAGGTTCTTGATCCGCAGCGCCTTTTCACCCGGAACCATAAACTGGTTCTCGACGGCCTTAGACTCCTCAACGGTCCGCAGGGGCACATGTTCATGCAGACGATACCTGAGACCCCAATTTTTCAGTCTGTCCAACAGGGCGTCTGAACTGATTGGCAGACTATCCTGGTAATTTGACGACGCATCCATCGCGGGACCCTATTAGTGGATTGCAGGTTACACGGGCTCTAGCCGCAGTTGAAACAAGTTCGCAAGCCGCGAAACCTTGACTCTGACGATCAAGAGGGATACCGAGCCCGCAAAACCCGGAAGTATCACATCTTCCGGTCCCTTGAGTCGCTCAGGGATCGCCCTCCACCAGCGCGTTGCGCCCGTGGGGGCAAAACCGTTTGGCAGGCCGCGAGCGCGAACCCTTGCGCGTCTGGATCTGGACAGGCGATTGAGATTGGAACCCCAGCTTCCTACCTTGGAAGCGCCACGCAAGTAACCGGCACAGGAGGCCGAGGCATGTTTGAAAATTTATCCGAACGCCTCTCTGGCGTCTTTGACCGTCTGACGAAGCAGGGCGCGCTTTCCGAAGAGGACGTCAAAACCGCCCTGCGCGAAGTTCGCGTGGCTCTGCTGGAGGCGGACGTCTCGCTCACCGTTGCCCGTGAGTTCATCAAGAAAGTTCAGGAGCAGGCCACCGGCCAGGCCGTGACCAAGTCGGTGACACCCGGCCAGCAGGTGGTCAAGATCGTTCACGATGCATTGGCTGACACGCTTCGTGGCGAGGAAGATCCCGGAAATCTGAAGATCGACAATCCGCCGGCCCCCATACTGATGGTGGGTCTGCAGGGTGGCGGCAAAACAACCACAACCGGCAAACTCGCCAAACGCCTGAAAGAGAAAGAAGGCAAGAAGGTCCTGATGGCCTCGCTTGACGTCTACCGTCCCGCAGCGATGGACCAGCTTGCGGTGCTGGGCACCCAGATCGGAGTCGATACCCTCCCTATCGTTCCGGGTCAGAAGCCGGTCGACATTGCCCGGCGCGCCAAGCAGCAGGCATCTCTGGGCGGATATGATGTCTACATGCTCGATACTGCGGGTCGCCTACATATCGACGAAGTCCTGATGCAAGAGGTCGAGGACGTCCGCAACGTCGTCGAACCGCGCGAAACCCTGCTGGTGGTCGATGGCTTGACCGGGCAGGTCGCGGTCGAAGTCGCTGAAGAGTTCGATGCAAAGATCGGAATCTCCGGAGTGGTTCTGACCCGAATGGACGGTGATGGCCGTGGCGGTGCCGCTTTGTCGATGCGGGCCGTAACCGGCAAGCCGATCCGCTTTGTGGGTCTGGGCGAAAAGATGGATGCGCTCGAAACTTTCGAGCCGGACAGGATCGCTGGCCGAATTCTGGGCATGGGCGACATCGTATCGCTGGTCGAGAAGGCTCAGGAAACCATCGAGATGGAGCAGGCCGAGCGCATGATGAAGCGCATGGCCAAGGGTCAGTTCAACATGAACGACCTCAAGATGCAGCTGGAACAGATGCTCCAGATGGGCGGTATGCAAGGCATGATGCAGATGATGCCCGGCATGGGAAAAATGGCCAAACAAGTCGAAGAATCCGGCATGGATGACAAGGTTCTCAAGCGTCAGATCGCTCTGATCCAGTCCATGACCAAGCGCGAACGCGCGAACCCGTCGCTGTTGCAAGCCAGTCGGAAGAAACGCATTGCAGCAGGTGCCGGTATGGAAGTCTCTGACCTCAACAAGCTGTTGAAAATGCAGCGCCAGATGTCCGACGTGATGAAAAAGATGGGCAAGATGGGCAAAGGCAAGATGCTGAAGCAGGCCATGAAGGGCATGTTCGGCAAGGGCGGCGCTCCGGCGGATATGGCCGAGATGGCCAAGGGGATGGATCCCAAAGCGCTGGAACAGGCCGCCAAAGCCATGGGGGGTGGAAAAGGTATGCCGGGCGGATTGCCCGGACTGGGTGGCGGAATGGGCCTGCCGCCGGGTCTCAGTGGATTTGGGAAAAAGAAGTAAACCGATGAGCTTCTCGATACCCACCCTTGAAACATCCCGCCTGATCCTGCGGGCGCCGTGCGAGGCCGATTTCCCGGCCGAGGCGGAATTTTTCGCGTCGGATGCGTCACGTTTTGTCGGTGGACCCAAACACCCTGACGAAACATGGCGTGCCCTCGCGATGATGCTTGGCCACTGGATGTTGCGTGGATATGGGTTCTGGGGTGTCGAGAGCCGTGAAACCGGGACCTATCTCGGCCATGTCGGATTGTGGAGCCCGGAAGGCTGGCCGGAGCCGGAAATCGGTTGGACCCTTATGAACGATGCCACCGGCAATGGCTATGCGACCGAGGCCGCGATGGCGGCCCGCAGTTATGCCTATGACGTATTACAATGGCCGACGGCCATAAGCCTGATCGATCCCGCGAACACCGCAAGCCAGGCTGTCGCCCGGCGGCTTGGCGCGGCATTCGAGACTACTTTTGAACATTCCGCTTTCGGAACCATGCACGTCTGGCGGCACCCGGCCCCGGACGCACTGGTGAACGGTGGCATGGAGGCCTATGCCTGATGCCCCGCAACATTCCCATACTTGAAACGAAGCGGCTGGTGCTGCGCGGCCCCGAGGCCGAGGATTATCCGGACTTTCGAGCAACCTTTACCAGCTACCGGGCCCGCTTCATGGGGGGGCCGCTTAATGCCTATGAGAGCTGGATGCTCTACGCCGCTGAAATCGGGCATTGGCAGATTCGCGGATATGGCATGTGGATGATCCACGACAAGGTCACCGACGAGACCTATGGCATGGCTGGCGGCTGGATGCCCGCAAAATGGCCGGAAAAGGAACTGGCCTGGGTCATCTGGCCGGATGCCGCGGGTCATGGCTATGCGCTTGAAGCCGTCGATGCGGCAAGGCGCTATTTCTATACCCAACTCGGCTGGGATGGCGCGGTCAGCTATATCGACCCGAAAAATCTGGATTCTATCAGGCTCGCAGAACGGTTGGGCGCCAAGAAAGATCATTCGGCGGCCACAATCGACGGCAATGACGCGGTCTATCGCCATCCTTCTCCGGCCGAACTTGAGGGAACCCAGCTTGCGCATGGGATCGAAATGGAAATCGGCCACTATCAGGATCCGCTGTTCAAACCGAAAGGATGGGCCATTGACTGATGCCGTGACCCGGGCAGCGGAGCTGCTGAAAGAACATCGCGACAGCATCGACCGGCTGGATGCTATCCTCGTCTACACTCTGGGCGAGCGGTTCAAGCACACACAGGCCGTCGGCAGACTGAAAGCGACACATGACCTTCCCCCGTCCGATCCCGCACGCGAAGCCGCGCAGATCGCCCGGCTTGAAGATTTGGCAAAGCGGGCCAACCTGGATCCCGATTTCGCCAAGGCTTTTCTGAACTTCATCATTCAGGAAGTCATCAGACACCACAAAAAGCACCAGGAATAACCGGACATCGACCGGCCCCACAGAAAACACACCAGCGGTGTTATGCCATCATAGGAGAACTGAACAATGGCAATGAAAATTCGTTTGGCCCGCGGCGGCTCGAAAAAGCGCCCCTTCTACCGCATTGTTGCTGCCGACTCGCGCATGCCGCGTGACGGCCGTTTCATCGAAAAGCTCGGCACCTACAACCCGCTGCTGCCGAAGGATTCCGAAGAGCGCATCAAGATGAACATGGAGCGTATCCAGTACTGGCTCGATCAGGGCGCACAGCCCACCGACCGGATCGCACGTTTCCTCGAAGCGGCCGGTGTTCGCGAAAAAGCCGAACGTCAAAACCTGAAAAAGGGTGAACCCGGCACCAAGGCCAAAGAGCGCGCAGAAGAAAAAGCAGCCAAGGCTGCCGAAGCCGATGCAGCGCCTGCCGAAGAAGCTGTTGCAGCTGAAGAATAAGCAGGCCGGGCGTGCAGGATCAGACCTTTCCCGAGGAGTTCTGCACGCAGCTTGACCAGTTGTTGCGTCTCCGGCGCGATGTGCGCCGGTTCCGAACTGATCCGGTTGACTAGGCAGCGCTTGTGCGCTGCCTCGCTGCATTTCATACCGCCCCGTCTGTGGGACTGAGCGAACCCTGGCGCCTTGTCCGCGTGGACAGCAAACAGGCCCGGGCGTCTGCACTGGAAAACTATGAGATCGCCAATGCCGCGGCGCTGAAGGGATGCTCTGGCGAAACCGCGGCCGCCTATGCCGGCCTCAAGCTTTCGGGCATGCGCGAAGCCCCGGTGCAACTGGCCGTGTTCTGCGATGAAGGCACAGTCAAAGGCCACGGACTGGGCGCGCGGACCATGCCAGAGATACGCCGCTACTCCGTGGTCTGCGCCATCACCCTGTTCTGGCTCCGCCTGCGTGCCGAAGGACTGGGGCTGGGTTGGGTATCGATCCTTGATCCGGTCCGGCTGACCCAAGATCTTGGTGTGCCAGAGGGCTGGGAACTTGTCGGATATTTTTGTATCGGCTGGCCCCAAGACAGTTCGGACACACCGGAACTGCAACTCTCCGGCTGGGAAACACGGGCGGACAAACTGATGATCGAGGCGCGTTGACCCATGTTCAGATTAGTCCGACTTGCCATGTTCACCGCCGGTGCATTTGTACTCGGGGTTCTGTTTGAGCGAAATGCGCATAACGACAGGTGCCTTGATGCCGGCGGCAGGGTCGTGTCCAAGTTATGTGAAGGAGGGCAAAGATGAGCGATCTGGTTTGCGTTGGCGCAGTAGCGGGCGCTTTTGGTGTCCGCGGAGAAGTGCGACTGAAGAGCTTCTGCGCTATACCCGAAGATATTGAATCCTATTCTCCTCTTAGCAACGAGGATGGAACCGAAAGCTATCCGTTGGTCCTGACGGGTTCGATCAAGAACGGTTTTGCTGCGCGGCTGGGCGGGGTCGAAACCAAAGAGCAGGCCGACGCGATCAAGGGCCTCCGCCTGTTTGCCAGACGGGATCAACTGCCGTCGCTGCCCGACGATGAATACTATCACACAGACCTGATCGGGCTGGAGGTTTTCGATACCGGTGGCACTGTTCTTGGCCGGGTGAAATCCGTGCAGAACCACGGGGCCACGGACCTTTTGGAGCTTCACGGGCCCGGCATCAAGGGCACGGTGCTGTTGCCCTTTACACTGGCAGCTGTGCCAACGGTCGATTTGAAGGCGGGCCGCATCATTGCCGACCCGCCCGAAGGATTGTTCTGAAACGGCCTTTGGGCAAGAATCGGTCCTGTTGCCTCACTTCCGGCAACGAAAAAGCCGACCACGACGCAATACAGCCTCATCAAAGCCCGCGCAGGAGAGCATTTCGTGACAGACGACGCCCCCAATCGGTCCCTGGGTCGCAAGACCATCCGCCCGACCCTGAAACCGCGCGAACTCATTACCCCTACACCGGATCTGCACGGAGTCTGGAAGGCCAAGATCCTGACCCTGTTCCCCGAAGCATTTCCCGGTGTCCTTGGCGAAAGCCTGACCGGCAAAGCCTTGCAGGAAGGGCTCTGGCAGCTCGAAACAATCGAGCTGCGCAAATTCGGGATTGGCAAGCATCGCAATGTGGACGACACCCCTGCAGGCGGCGGCGCCGGTATGGTTTTGCGGGCTGACGTTCTAGGCAATGCCATCGACCATGCGATGGAAGGCGTCACCGGCAACTGGCCCCTAATTTATCTTTCGCCACGTGGCAAACGAATGGATCAGAACCTGATGCGCAACCTTGCACGCGCAGATGGTGTCACCTTGCTGTGCGGACGGTTCGAGGGCGTGGATGAACGGGTTTTGGAGCACTACGGAATTCAGGAAGTTTCACTCGGCGATTTTGTCATGACGGGCGGTGAGATTGCGGCACAGGCGCTGATCGACGCAACTGTGCGGCTGATTCCTGGCGTCCTTGGCAACCAGGCATCGACCGAAGAAGAGAGCTTTTCATCCGGTTTGCTGGAACATCCCCAATATACCCGGCCCGCCGAATGGAAAGGCCGGCCGATTCCCGAAGTTCTGATGTCCGGACATCACGGGAAGATTGACCAGTGGCGGCGGGAAAAGAGCGAAGAGATCACACGCGAACGCCGCCCGGACCTTTGGGAGGCCCATCGCAGATCTTCAGAGGATCAGGAACAGAGCTGACGCCAAAAACCTGCCCGATACAGCTGCTTATTGGAACGAAAATCAATCAGACGGATTGGATTGCGGCCGTTTCCGCCTGCACCATGTGATCTGAATCATGGTGATGCCGCGCCTTTGAATGCCACTGTGGCTACGTTGTCTTTCAGTTCTTCCAATGAAAGGAGGAGAATGATGACCACAGTCCGGCAACTCATTCACGAAAAGGGGGCAGAGGTGATCACTGTCCGACCGGAAGATACAGTCTTGGAGGCGATCACGAAGATGGCCGATCACAACGTGGGATCAGTCCTCGTTATGAACGGAACACAGCTTTCCGGCATTTTCACCGAAAGGCACTACGCCAGGAATGTGTTCCTGAAAGGCCGGTCCTCGCCCGACACCCGGGTCGGCGAGATCATGGCTGAGCGTGTCGTCTGCGCCACCCCTGACCAGACGGTAGAAGAGTGCATGGCCGTCATGACCGATAAAGCAGTTCGTCACCTTCCGGTTCTTGAAGGAAATCAACTGGTCGGCGTAGTCTCGATCGGCGATCTGGTAAAGAGCATCATAAGCGACCAGAAATTCGTCATCGAACAGCTGGAGCACTATATCTCCGGATAGGTCGGACCGGGCGCCATTGGTGCAGTCCATGATTGAGCGGCGCAATACATGGCCGCCACACTCGGGGCTTGATCAATGTTGCAGCCCGCACTATACGTCCGCCGTTCGGAATCGTTTTGCGGCTCCGGGCTCTTTCTGTTTTGCAGGTATCCGCAGAACCTTCTTCGGTTCGACAGGCGGCTGGCTGGACAGAAACAAGGAACAGACAACCTGATCTCTGGCGGGCTGCATCTGGCAGGACCCGGTGAAGACCAAGAGCTCTTAGGTGCATCAAAACTTCGTGGACCAACCACGAGCAGATAGGAGAATTGCGATGGACCTGATCGCACAGCTCGAGGCGGAACAGATTTCCGCCCTGGGGAAAGATATCCCCGATTTCAAAGCCGGTGACACAATCCGTGTCGGCTTCAAAGTGACCGAAGGGTCGCGCACCCGTGTGCAGAACTACGAAGGTGTCTGCATCGCGCGTAAGAACGGCAACGGCATTGCCGGTTCGTTCACCGTGCGCAAGATCTCCTTCGGTGAAGGCGTGGAACGTGTCTTCCCGCTTTACTCGACCAACATCGACAGCATCACCGTTGTCCGCCGTGGCCGCGTCCGCCGCGCCAAGCTGTATTATCTGCGTTCGCGTCGGGGCAAGTCCGCCCGGATCGCAGAGGTCACCAACTACAAGCCCAAAGCGGGCGCCGAGGCGTAAGGACCGGAACCATGAAAAAAGACACCCACCCCGATTACCACATCATCAACGTCAAGATGACCGATGGCACCGTGGTCGAAATGAAATCGACCTGGGGCAAGGAAGGCGACCAGCTGTCGCTGGACATCGATCCTTCGGTGCACCCTGCCTGGACCGGCGGTGGCGCGCGCCTGTTGGATACCGGTGGTCGCGTTTCCAAATTCAAGAAAAAGTACGAAGGTCTGGGTTTCTGATCCTACCCCTTCCGACTGTTCAAAGGCCGTCCTGAAGGGCGGCCTTTTCAGTTTTGCATCCGATAGCTCTCGCCCGACTGCTTGGCCCCGGCCCTGTAGGCCGGGATCTGAGAAATTGGCAACAGTCCACGGCCGCCCCAAATTGCCGCCCTGCCAATCACACCAAAAACCCACTTCGAGCCCACCTCGCAACACGCACAGTATTTTGGGTGATCGGGCCAGCAAACTCCCTTCCCTTACAAACCCCCACAACATATAGTGGCCGGAAAACGGTGCCGCTGCGCGGCAGGTAAGAGGATCGGGCAATGGCGCATATTATCGTGGTCGGAAACGAGAAAGGTGGTGCGGGAAAATCCACTGTCTCGATGCATGTGGCCACGGCTCTTTCGCGGATGGGCAAGAAGGTTAACACGCTTGACCTCGACCTGCGGCAACGCAGCCTTGGTCGATACGCCGAAAACCGCAAGGATTTCCTCGCCAAGAGTGGCCTTGAATTACCTTCACCCGAAACACACGACCTGCCCGAAATCGACCCGTCACAACTGAAGCCCGGCGAGAACATCTATGACCACCGCCTGTCTGCCGCCGTCGCTAATCTGGAAGCCGACAGCGACTTTATCCTGATTGACTGCCCCGGCTCACACACCCGTCTCAGTCAGGTTGCGCATTCGCTGGCCGATACGCTGATCACGCCTCTCAATGACAGTTTCGTGGATTTTGATCTGCTGGCTCGTATCGATGCGAAAGGCGAAACAATTCTTGGCCCTTCGGTCTATTCCGAAATGGTCTGGAATGCCCGCCAGTTGAGAGCGCAGGCCGGGTTGAAACCTATCGACTGGATTGTCATTCGCAACCGGGTCGGCACCCAGCGCATGGTTAATAAGGAAAAGATGGAACGCGCTATCACGATGCTGTCCAAGCGCATTGGCTTCCGCATCGCACCCGGATTTTCCGAGCGTGTGGTGTTTCGCGAGCTGTTTCCCCGAGGGCTGACATTGCTTGATCTCAAGGATATCGGCGTCAAGCAACTGAACATCTCGAACGTGGCCGCACGGCAGGAATTGCGCGAAATGATGAAGGCACTGAACCTGCCGGACGTCGAAATCGACTTCTGATCACCCGAAAAGAGTAAATAGCTCTTTCGGCTCGGGAACGCCGCGCAGCATATATCGTCCCAGCGAAACCAGATCGAATTTGCAGGGACGGGCCGCGTTGGCGACTTCGTCCGACAGGATGAGCTTTTGTCCCAAGGCCTTGTGCATTCCGGAAATACGCGCAGTCTGATTCACCGCAGGGCCGATCACCGTAAAATCTAGACGAGATGCAGCGCCTATGTTCCCGTACAGGATTTCTCCTGCATGCAGTGCCAGAGTATATTCTGCAACTTCCAGACCAGCAGCGCGCCTTTCTTCGTTCTTTTCCGCCATACGTTCCCTGAGAAGAACGACGGCCTCCAATGCAGCGTGCGCATCTTCATGCAGCTCACCAACGTCAAACATCGCCATCAATCCGTCGCCCATGAACTTAAGGATGTTTCCACCCTTTTGCTGCACGACGTCCACGACCACACCGAAGTAGTCATTTAGCATTGCGATCATGTCTGGGCCCGGAATACGTTCGGCCAGAGTGGTGAAGCCCTCGAGATCAAAGTTCCAGATCACCGCGTCAATTTGCTGAAGCGAACCTCGTCTGATCTCACCGGAAAACACCCGCCGCCCAGCATCCCGACCCAGATAAACACCAAGAAGATCCTCGGCCATCCGGCGATTGGCTGCAGATTTTAGCGCAAGGCCCAAATAGGGAATGCTCTGCCGGATCAAGTCGAGATCCTGATCTCGGAATCCGTCGGGTGCATTGCTCGCCCATGACAACAGCACACCTTCGGGGGCGTTGTTGGGGTCGACCACCCAATCGCCGCCGCCATGTTTTTCCATCAGAACACCCATGGCGAAGTAATCCGTCGCCCCCCGATCCCGGAGTTCGTTCAGAAACGGGAACCGGCTGGGCGTGTTGCTGTCGACCAAACGTTCACGCAGCTCATCGCTCTCGCTGGTCAGGATCACATATAGTGGGCTGGCCAGCCATCGTTCCTGCGGCGAATCTGTATGCACATAGTTTTCCAAGGATATGCCCTGATCGCTGCTCCAGCTGTAACCGGTGCCACCGTAATTTGGATGAAAGGCGCTTTGTGCGGCGTGCAAGCGCATCAACGGCACGCCCATGTCGACCAAGTGGCTGCAATAGCCGTCAAGAACTTCCTTCTGGCTGGCGCCTTCCAGACCACGCGCCATCAACCACGAAGCCAGACTGTCGATGTTTTGCAAGGATGGCGCGTTCTGTCTCATTTCATGCTCCGGTTAACTGCCTTCCGATTTGGGGTCGCGACTAGGTTTTTGCCAGTGGCATCACTCTAATCCTGCCAGACGGCGCAACATCATACGCAACAATGCTGCTTCTCCCGTCGTGAAGTGAGCTGCCAACCGGTTGTCGTACTGTTCGGCAATACCCCGCAATTCGTTGTAAGCCGCACGACCAGCCTGCGTCAGAGCCAGTCGCTCCACGCGACGATCATTCTCGTCGCGCTCACGGGTCAGGTACCGGCGTTCTTCCAGCTTTTGCACCGCACGCGAAATCTTGGTTTTGTGGATCTTGGCGCGCGTGCCAATTTCCTTGGCGGTCATCTCTCCGAAAATGCCCAGATGAAACAGCACCCGCCATTCCGTCCGCAGCATTCCATACCGATTCTTATAGACCCGCTGGAATTCCAGCGAGCTTTCCTCAGCCGCCTGATTCAACAGGAATGGCAGGAAATTTCGCAGGTCGAAGTCATCTTTCTGGCTCATAAGTCAATCTCCCCTGCTTGTTAGTTACAAAAACAACTATTATTCAGCAACCAGAAACGGAGGAACGCGCGATGAATCGTCCAACCGACCCGCACAAATTCACCCAAGCCAGCAGCGCCACGGGCACAACCGAAGGCTACATGCCCGGATTTGCCAATGACTTCGAAACCGAGGCTCTGCCGGGTGCCCTGCCGCAAGGAATGAATAGTCCGCAAAAATGTAACTATGGACTGTATGGTGAACAGCTCTCCGGCACGGCCTTCACCGCGAACCCGCCCGAGCGGACCTGGTGCTATCGAATCCGGCCGTCGGTGAAACACTCACATCGCTATAAAAAGATCGATTTGCCCTACTGGAAATCGGCCCCATGTGTCGATCCGGACGTGATTTCACTCGGCCAGTATCGCTGGGACCCGGTGGAAACGCCGGACGGCCTGACCTGGATCACCGGCATGCACACCATGACCACGGCCGGCGATGTGAATACGCAGGTTGGCATGGCCAGCCATATCTACCTCGTTACCGAATCCATGGTGGATGACTATTTCTTTTCCGCCGACAGCGAATTGCTGATCGTGCCGCAGGAGGGCCGTCTCCGCTTTGCCACGGAACTGGGCATCATCGACCTGGAACCCAAGGAGATCGCGATCATTCCGCGCGGTCTGGTGTATCGGGTCGAAGTTCTCGAAGGCCCCTGCCGCGGGTTCGTCTGCGAGAACTACGGCCAGAAGTTCGAACTGCCCGGCCGTGGTCCGATTGGGGCCAACTGCATGGCCAATCCCCGCGACTTCAAAGCACCCGTTGCCGCCTTTGAAGACCGCGAAACCCCGTCGACCATCACCGTGAAATGGTGCGGACAGTTCCATACGACCGAAATCGGTCACAGCCCGCTCGACGTGGTGGCATGGCATGGCAATTACGCGCCTTACAAATACGACCTGCGTACCTATTGCCCGGTGGGCGCAATCCTGTTCGACCATCCGGACCCGTCGATCTTTACCGTGCTGACCGCGCCGTCGGGCGTGCCCGGCACCGCGAATATCGACTTCGTGCTGTTCCGCGAACGCTGGATGGTTGCCGAAGATACCTTCCGACCGCCGTGGTATCACAAGAACATCATGTCCGAACTTATGGGCAATATTTATGGCCAGTATGATGCCAAGCCGCAGGGCTTTGTCCCCGGCGGCATGAGCCTGCACAACATGATGCTACCACACGGGCCGGACAAGAATGCCTTCGAAGGGGCGTCGAATTCTAATCTCGGGCCGGACAAATTGGAAAACACCATGTCCTTCATGTTTGAAACCCGGTTCCCGCAGCACCTGACAGCCTTTGCCGCGCAAGAGGCGCCCCTGCAGGACGACTATATCGACTGCTGGAGCGATATTGAAAAGAAGTTCGACGGGACACCCGGCAAGAAATAGGGTGCAGGAAATCACTGGATTGTCCTCGAGGGTCACCAGAACCCCCGCACCCCCGACTGACAAGGTTTGGAGACAAGAATGCCGCTTTTGAAATCATGGGTTGCTTCGGCAAACGACGCCAACCACCCTTTTCCACTGAACAATCTGCCTTACGGGGTCTTTTCGACCGACAGCATCGACCCGCATTGCGGTGTGGCCATCGGAGACATGATCCTTGATGTCACCGCCGCCGAGGCAGAGGGCCTCATATCGCTCGCCGATGAACCCCTGTTCGATGTGCCGTTCTGGAACGAACTGATGGAAGAAGGGCCGGCCGTCTGGGCCGCCCTGCGCGACCGGCTGACAGTTTTACTGGCCGAAGGTTCTGCCGAACAGGACAGGGTCGAACCACTACTGGTACCGATGGTCGAGGCTGAACTGCACATGCCTTTCGCGGTCAGCGAATATACCGATTTCTATGCAGGCCGGAACCATGCGTTCAACGTGGGCACCATGTTCCGCGGACCGGAAAACGCGCTGCCGCCGAACTGGCTGCATATCCCGATCGGTTATAACGGCCGCGCCTCCTCGGTGGTGGTCTCCGGCACCGATATCCGCCGCCCCTGGGGTCAGCTGAAAGGACCCAACGACGCCCTGCCCCGCTGGGCGCCCTGCGCGCGGTTCGATATCGAGTTGGAAATGGGTGCGATCGTCGGAACACCCTCGGACGGCCCTATCACGGTTCAGGAAGCCGACGATCACATCTTTGGGTATGTTCTGCTGAACGATTGGTCTGCCCGCGATATCCAGGCCTGGGAATATCAACCGCTGGGGCCATTCCAGGCCAAGGCGACCGCCACCTCGATCTCGCCATGGATTGTGACCAAACCGGCACTGGAACCCTTCCGGACAAACGCTCCGGAACGCGAGTTCGAACTGTTGGATCACATCAAGGACTGCGGCCCGATGCTCTATGACATCGAGCTTGAGGTGACCATGGCGCCCGAGGGCAAGGCACCGACAACAATTGCCCGGACCAACTATAACGAAATGTACTATTCCGCCGCGCAACAGCTGGCGCATCACAGCACCTCCGGGTGCCCGATGAACGCAGGTGACTTGCTTGGCTCCGGCACCATCTCGGGCGCGACCAAGCCCGAGCGCGGCTCTCTGCTGGAACTCAGCTGGGGAGGCAAGGAACCTATCGAGCTCGACAGCGGCGAAACGCGTTCCTTCATCGAGGACGGCGACACTCTGACCCTGAAAGGCGCCGCGAAGGGAGACGGCTATACGATCGGCTTCGGCGATTGTGTCGGTACCGCCCTGCCCGCGCTCAAAGACCCATACGAAAGATGAGACCCTCAATTTCATCTTTTTTCAAATACTCCCGCCGGAGGCGTCCCGACCTCGCAACCGGCGCAACGTCACAAGGATAGACCCATGGCCAAAGCTTTTGCCTCGCAAGGTGACATGACCGAAAAGAAAATCTCGTTTACCGAAGTCGGTGACGGCCTCTTTGCCTTTACCGCCGAGGGCGACCCGAATTCGGGTGTAATCATCGGTGATGACAGTGTCATGATCGTCGAAGCTCAGGCAACGCCACGCCTGGCGAACAAGGTGATCGAATGCGTCCGAAGTGTAACCGACAAACCGATCTCACACGTGGTTTTGACCCACTACCACGCCGTGCGTGTATTGGGGGCTTCGGCCTTCGGCGCACAGCAGATCATCATGTCGGACGCGGCACGCGCCATGGTGGTCGAGCGTGGTCAAGAAGATTGGGACAGCGAGTTCCAGCGGTTCCCGCGACTCTTCGAGGGACATGAGAGCATTCCGGGTCTGACCTGGCCCACGACAACCTTTTCCGACAGCATGACGATCTACCTCGGAAACCGCAGGGTCGATATCCGGCAGATCGGTCGCGCGCATACAGCGGGAGACTCGGTGATCCATGTGCCGGATCAGAATGTGATGTTCACCGGCGATATCGTGGAATATCATTCGGCCTGCTACTGCGGAGACGGCCATTTTGGTGACTGGGGCCAGACCCTCGATAAGATCAGCGCGTACGATGTGGATGCGATTGCTCCGGGTCGTGGTGATGCGCTTGTCGGCAAGGAAATGGTTAACGCCGCAATTGAAAACACCCGCGATTTTGTTGCCTCTACCTATCGTCCCGCCGCCCAGGTCGCCGCGCGAGGAGGCTCTCTCAAAGAGGCGTGGGACGCGGTACGCGCTGAGTGCGATCCGAAATTTGCAGACTACGCCATTTACGAGCACTGCCTGCCGTTCAATGTTGCCCGCGCCTATGACGAGGCACGTGGCATCGACACACCGCGGATCTGGACCGCTCAGCGCGATCTTGAGATGTGGGAGGCGCTTCAGAGCTGAGATCCGAGGCGCTTTTCCGCGGCGGGGCAAACTTGATCCAGATCGTGTTGCCCTGATGGATTGAATGAGAAGATGACTGTAGCCCCCGGCTTGTTGTGCCGGGGAACAAGGAAGGTGCGCCTTGAGCGCGACACTGGGGAGGAAGAGCCCGTGAACAAGATTTTTGAAGTCCCTCTATACGGCTATGAACACAGCCCCGATCAGGACGCATCAACGCCAGCTCGTCACAAAGTGATCGTTGTCGGCGCCGGCCCGATCGGGTTGGCGGCGGCCATAGACCTTGCCCAGCAGGGGATCCAAGTGCTGGTGTTGGATGACAATGACAAAGTCAGCTTCGGTTCACGCGCCGTGTGTTACGCAAAGCGCCCGCTTGAGATCCTTGATCGTCTGGGATGCGGTCAGCCGATGGTGGACAAGGGGGTGGAGTGGAACATCGGAAAAGTGTTCTTCGATGACCGACAGGTCTACGAATTCAACCTGCTCCCCGAAGCGGGTCATCAGCGGCCCGCGTTCATCAATCTGCAACAGTATTATTTCGAAGAATACATGGTGAACCGGGTCCGCGAATTGCAGGCCGAAGGCGCCCCCATTGAAATTCGCGGCCGCAACAAGGTCGAGGCCGTCGGCACCCACGATGACCATGTAAAGGTCGAAGTCGAAACACCCGAAGGGTCCTACACTCTGGAAGCCGATTGGCTCATCGCATGCGACGGCGCCGGATCTCCGGTCCGCGCCATGCTTGGGCTCGACTTTGTCGGCCGCGTCTTTGAAGACAATTTCCTGATCGCAGATGTGATCATGGAGGCGGATTTCCCCACCGAGCGCTGGTTCTGGTTCGACCCGCCCTTCAACAGGGGGCAGTCGGCCCTACTGCACAAGCAGCCTGATGGCGTCTGGCGGATTGATCTGCAATTGGGCTGGGACATTGACAAGGAGCGCGAAAAGCGCCCCGAAAATGTCATCCCGCGCCTGAAGGCGATGCTGGGCGACGACGTGAAATTCGAACTCGAATGGGTCTCGATCTACACGTTCCAGTGCCGCCGCATGGAACAGTTCCGCCAAGGCCGCGTGATCTTTGCCGGGGATGCCGCGCACCAGGTTTCGCCATTTGGCGCCCGTGGAGCCAATTCCGGGCTTCAGGACACAGATAACCTTGTCTGGAAACTCAAGCTTGTTCTCGACGGCAACGCCCCTGAAAGTTTGCTCGACAGCTATGACTATGAGCGGGTCCACGGCGCAGATGAAAATATTCTCAACTCTTCCCGCTCGACCGATTTCATCACCCCAAAATCGGATATGTCCCGCTTGATGCGCGATGCCGTTCTGGACCTGTCGGAACATTATGCATTTGCCCGCCCGCTGGTGAATTCGGGCCGCCTGAGCGTGCCATGCACCTACGATGGCTCACCGCTGAACTCGGCCGACGCGCTTGGCGGACCGCGACGGACTCGTCCCGGCTCGCCCTGCCCGGATGTCCCCATTGCCGACGGGTTCCTGCTGCCGAAACTTGCGGATCGTTTCACCCTTCTTACGATCGATGCCGATGCGCCCGACCTGATCGAGGAAGACGGGGTCGAGGTCACTCGCCTTGCGCTTTCGGTCAAGGACGACCCGACCATGGCGCTCAAGGAACGTTACCTCGGCGACAGCGACAGCGCCGTCTATCTGATCCGCCCGGATCAGCACGTCGCGGCCCGCCGCCCGAGCTTTGACGAAAACCAATTCCGGCACGCGATCCGCCGGGCCACCGGCAAGGAGTAAGGCATATGGCCGATCTGATCCTGACCCCTAATATCGATACACCCGACGATTTCTATGCCGAACTTCTGTCTACCCATGACGGGCTTGAAAAATCGGACAGCGACGCGCTGAACGCCCGCCTGGTTCTGGTTTTGGCCAACCACATCGGAGACCGCGAGGTGCTGAGCCAGGCACTCAAGGCCGCCGCCCTGAAGGAGGAGTAACCCTATGAAACTGGAAAAGATCCACCACGTTGCATATCGCTGCAAGGATGCCAAAGAAACCGTTGAGTGGTACAACAAGATGCTCAACATGGATTTCATTTTGGCGATTGCCGAAGACCATGTCCCGTCGACTCATGAGCCTGATCCCTACATGCACATCTTCATGGATGCGGGCGACGGCAATGTTCTGGCCTTCTTCGAATTGCCTACCAAACCCGAGATGGGTCGTGACCCCAACACTCCGATCTGGGTGCAGCACATTGCCTTCAAGGTGAAGGACCGCGATACGCTCATCGAGTTTAAGGAGCATCTGGAAGCGAACGGTGTCGAAGTGCTTGGCGTCACAGACCATTCGATCTTTCACTCGATCTACTTCTTCGACCCGAATGGCCACCGGGTCGAACTGGCTTGTCCGGACCCCGGCGAAGAAGCCATGCTTGCCAAGCTTAATGAAGTAAAGTGGGACATGCTGGAAGAATGGTCCAAGACCAAGAAGGCGCCCAAACACGCAGACTGGCTGCATGCCAAGGAACTTAGTAACGTCTGACCTGAGCGGACGGAAACAAAGGGCAACTGGCCTGCCGCCGGTTGCCCTTTCATTCAAAGGTGCGGATATGGACGAAACGGTTCTCTATGACTACCGCAGGTCGTCGGCCAGCTACCGGCTGCGGATTGCCCTGAACCTCGCGGGGATCGACTACCGCAAAGTCACCATCGATCTCACCAAGGCCGAACAAAGATCGCCAGCGCACTTGGCCCGGAACCCGCAGGGTCTGGTTCCGGTGCTGGAGATTGACGGGCGTGTTTTCACCCAGTCTCTGGCAATTCTCGACTATCTCGACCAGACGCGAGAACTGGGCCTGTTGCCAAAGGATCCGGCAGCACGGGCGCATGTTCAGGCACTCGCTCAATCGATTGCCGTTGATATTCACCCCGTCTGCAATCTCAGGGTTGCACAACATGCAACCAAACTGAGCGATGGCGCCGAAGGCATGCCCGGGGACTGGATGCGGCACTTCATTCGCCCCGGCCTTCAAGCTTTTGAAACGCTATTGGGGAACTTTGACCAAGCACCCTATTGCACGGGAGACAAACCCGGGCTGGCCGATATCTGTCTGCTCCCTCAGCTCTACAATGCCCACCGCTGGGAGGTCAAAATATCTGACCTGCCGCGTATTCTTGCTGTCGAAGCTGCCTGTGCCGATCACCCGGCATTTACCGCCGCACACCCGGATCTCGAGCAGCAAGCCTGACGCCACCGGCGCAACAACGCACAGAGTCTGTTGGCCTTTGCGGGTTCCACGGCATATCTGAACAACTATGTTCTTGAGCACCCAGGAAACCGGAGAACGCGAATGGACCGAGTGACCGGCTATCATGCCCATGTCTACTTTGACACTCAGACGAGAGCGAAAGCGCTCTCCCTGTGCGAGACAGCTGCTGCCCGTTTTCCGCTAAGGCTTGGTCGCATGCACGACAAAGCCGTCGGACCGCACCCAAAAGGCAGTTGTCAACTAGCGTTCGAGCCGGGACAATTCTCTAAAATCGTGCCTTGGTTGATGCTTGAGCGCGCCGGGTTGACGATACTGGTTCACCCCGAGACAGGAGATCATCTGGCCGACCACAGCGATCACGCAATGTGGCTGGGAGCATCCGAAAACCTGAAACTGGAAATTTTTAAGTAATCAAATCCTGAAACGAAAGAGGGGCGGCCCAAAGACCGCCCCGTCTGTTTCTTGTCAGCAAAGGCTGCTTATCCCCGGCCTTTCCAAGGCACCAGCATCCGCTCCGCCCAGCGCATCAGTATGTCGATGCCAAATCCGATGACGCCGATCATGATGATACCCATGATAACGATATCGGTATTCTGGAACTTGGCAGCAGTCATGATCATCATGCCGGCACCCTTTTCAGCCGCGACCAGCTCTGCGGCCACAACGGTGCCCCAACAGACCCCCATTGCCACCCGGGCTCCGGTAAAGATTTCCGGCAACGAGTTCGGCACGATCACGTAACGCATTATCTGCCGCTTGTTGGCACCTAACGAGTATGCGGCGTGAACTTTTGAGATCTTGACCCCGGACACACCGGACCGAGCCGCGATTGCCATGATCCAAAGCGCCGCAAGGAACAGAAGGATGATCTTGCCGGCTTCGCCGATACCCGCCCAGATGATGACCAGAGGGATCAGAGCCAATGGAGGCACCGGACGCATGAATTCGACGATCGGGTCGAACCATCCACGGAACCAGTCCGACAGACCCATTGCGTATCCAAGTGGAATTCCGACGAGCGCCCCAAGGAAAAAGCCGACGATTACGCGCATTAGAGAATATCCGATATGTTCCCAGAGCGTGGATCCCCGGAAACCCTGCGAGGCAATCTCGACGAAACGCTTGGCGACATCTTCCGGCGGCGGAAGCCAGATCGCTTCCATCTGCCAGCCTTTTGCAGGCTCGAAGTTCAGCGTGCCCTTCGGTGACATCCCGACCCGACCGAACTCTGTCTGGACACTTTCACCGGGGGCGATTGGCCGGCCGTTTACTTCGGTCACTGTTGCGCCGGCATCGCGGCCCAGTTCGTCATTCTTGTCGACCCGGATCAACCCGGACCGCCATGCGCCGATCGCCGCGCTGTCATTTTTTGCCCAGCCGTCGCCGGGATCCACTTCGGGCGCATCAACTTTCTGATCGACCGGGTGAACCAGAACTGTGACTGTTGCGGTATCCTTTTGACCGTCGGGGGTTTCGGCCGTGTATTCAAACGACGCCTCACCGATGAACGGGCCGGGCATATGCAGGAATTTCGGCAACAGAACCGAACCCGTGAACATGCCCCATAGGACAAAGATCGTAATCACCGAAATGATACTGGCCCAGCGATCGGACGTGACTGCGCTCTCGTCACCAAAGGTAACGGTCTTGAGCGAATTGAAGCCGGTTATCGTTGAGTGTCGGACAATGTAGTGAACGACCAGATAAGAGGCGATGAAGATACCGATATAGATCAGGAAGGGAACGAAACTGCTCATGACGCTTCCTCCGTGCGGCCCATGATTTCTTCTTCCATATCCCAGATCATGCCAAGAATCTCTTCGCGCCTGACATTGAATTCCGGGTGCTTTTTGACTTCGCGCAGATCCTCACCAACGCCAAGATCGGCAAAGGGAAGACGATATTCCTTGTGGATACGGCCCGGGCGCGGAGCCATGACCAGAAGGCGCTCGCCCAACAACAGGGCCTCTTCGACCGAGTGCGTGATCAGGATGATCGTCTTGCCGGTTTCTTTCCACAACTTGAGGACCAGCGACTGCATCTTTTCGCGGGTCAGAGCATCCAGAGCGCCAAGCGGTTCGTCCATCAGGATGACATCCGGGTCATTTGCAAGGCAACGGGCCAGCGCAACACGCTGCTGCATGCCGCCGGAAAGCTCATAAACCGCCTTTTCCTTGAAGTCCTGCAAGCCGACAACTTCCAACAGGTGATCGACGATCTGTTTCTTTTCGGCCTTTGCCATCCCCTTCATCGAAGGTCCAAACCCCACGTTCTCACGAACACTCATCCACTCGAACAACGCGCCCTGCTGGAAAACCATGCCGCGTTCTGCGTCAGGACCGGTCACCGTATGACCGTTCATGACAAGCTTGCCCTCGGTGGGCGCCAGAAAACCTGCCACGATGTTCAGCAAAGTGGTTTTGCCGCAGCCTGACGGGCCCAGCACACTCATCAACTCCCCCTCCTTGAGATGGAGCGATACATCTTTCAGTGCCTGTACCGACGTGCCATTCGGCAGATCGAAACGCATCGAAAGATTTTCTATTGAAAGTCCCGACATCGGTCCCTTTCCGGTTTGATACACCCCTCCTGCGCGCGGGCGAGCCGGCTTGTATTGCGGAGAGATTGGGCGAGAGGATGCTTGCGGCGGGCGACGTTTGCCGCCCGCCTATCAGTCGGTTAGTCAGTTACATGCCCTTGGCAGAGGTCAGCGGTGCGGCGTTCACTGCGTTCTCATAGCTGTCCAGTGCGGCATCGATGCTGCCAGCCTGAACAAACACGTCAGCAACGCCTTTCATGAACTCCTGAGCACCACCGCCCAGCCACTTGTCTGAAAGCTGGTCACCCACGCCCGGGAACACGAATGTGCCGATCGTGGCTTCGGTATCGGCTTCGTCCATACCGGAATCCTTGGCGATCACCGGCAGCATTTCCGCAGTGTGATCACCGCTGTTCCACTTGGCGTTTGCATCCGCGGTTACCTTGAGGAACTTGGCCAGAACGTCGCCCTGTTCCGCGGCGAACGAAGCCGGAACCGAAGTCACGTCAAAGACGAGGATGCCCAGTTCTTCCTTTTCCGCACCGGTCAGCAACACATTGCCGTGCTCTCTCATGCGACGCAGAGCACCGCCCCAGCCGCACGCCATGTCGACCGAGCCTTGGCTAAGAGCAGCGGCGCCTTCTGCGGGTGCCATGTCGACGACTTCGAGCGAACCAAGATCAACACCGAAATGACTCATCTGCTTGAGGAAGCCATAATGCGCAGCAGTTCCTAGCGGAACGGCAACTTTCTTGCCGGCAAGTTCGCCAGCGCTCGACTTGTCAATCTCTAGATCGGCGCGAACAACGCAGTTGTCATTGTCTGAATAGCTGACGGCCACATCGACGATCTGAAGGTCCTGACCGGCACTTGCCGCGACCACGAAAGGAGGTACGCCCTGGCTGACGGCGATCTGGACATCACCCGATGCCATTGCCGCGCTCATCGCGGTGCCGGTGTCGAAGCTCACCCAGTTCACTTTCATGCCAAGCGCTTCGTCATATTCACCGTTCACTTTGGCGTACTGGAACGGCATCGGCCATTCGAGGAAATAGGCAACCGTGATTTCATCTTGTGCAGCGGCCCCTTGAGCCGCCATCAGGGCTGCAACCCCGGCCACAATGCCCTTGATGCGAGTTTTCATCATATTTAGCTCCCAGTTGGTTGATTTCTGATCGCCCGGTTTTTTTAGGCTGATCCATGTGTTTCACCGCCCATTTTGGGCAGGTTCGTCTGCGCAAAGAAGAAGGCATCGACGTTTTCGTCGGCCCACTTGTTCAGGCTGCAATGTCACAACGGGTCAGCGCAACTGTTTTCGGCGCGCCCGGTGTCTGATTTCATCCTCCCGTGCAGGTTTGTTGACTGTCCCGTCAAAGACTGACGATTTGAACGCCCCGGATGATACATCCAGTTTTCCGCCAAATTTAAGTCCAGCCTGATTGGATTTGGAAGGCAGGCTGGCGCTGCCTTTTCCAAGGAGCCACGCCCTACTGTGTATGGATGCGATACCGAGTTGACCAAACTGCGCTCTGAGATCCCCAGAAATCCGAGAACGCCGCCGCGTACCGAACCCGTCGGCAAAATTGCTCTTAGGCGGCCCGCAAGGCAGCAACCGACTGGTCACATTCCAACTTGAGACATGCCGCACAAAAGCTGGCGCTAAATGACGACAAAATCTGGCGCTACTCCAGATCGACATTTCCAGATGTTCTGTTCGCAATTCACCGGTCGTACTGCGACCGGATTCCTGAAACGGTTAGTCGAGACTTTGAAAGGACACGCCATGGACGGCACGTTCAACGAGAATGATATGAGCCGCATTGTCGAAGCGGACCGGGCGCATATCTGGCATCACCTGATTCAGCACAAACCCTTCGAGGCAAATGATCCGCGCATCATTGTGGAAGGCAAAGGCATGCGCGTTTGGGACCAAAAGGGCAAAGAGCATCTTGATGCCGTTTCTGGCGGTGTCTGGACCGTGAACGTCGGCTATGGTCGCGAGAGCATCTGCAAGGCGGTTTATGACCAGCTGATGAAGCTGTGCTATTTCGCTCAGACCGCTGGATCGATCCCGGGCGCAATCTTTGCCGAAAAGCTGACCGAAAAGATGCCGGGCATGAGCCGGGTATACTATACAAACTCGGGTTCCGAGGCCAATGAAAAGGCCTTTAAGATGGTTCGCCAGATCGCCCACAAGAAATACGGCGGCAAAAAGACTAAGATCCTGTATCGCGACCGCGACTATCACGGCTCCACTCTGGCGGCGATGTCCGCTGGTGGACAAGATGAGCGCAACGCACAATATGGCCCGTTTGCACCCGATTTCGTTCGTGTTCCCCACTGCATGGAGTATCGCAAGCACGAATTGGGGCTTGAGCATCTGTCCGGCGAAGCCTTTGGTCAGGCCGCTGCAGACGCAATCGAAGAGGTCATCCTGCGGGAAGGTCCGGACACAGTGGGTGCACTTTGCCTTGAGCCCGTGACTGCGGGTGGCGGAGTCATCGAAGCACCGGCAGGTTACTGGGAACGGGTTCAGGAGATCTGCAAGAAATACGAAGTGCTTCTGCACATCGACGAAGTCGTTTGCGGCGTGGGCCGCACCGGCACCTGGTTTGGATACCAGCAGTACGGCGTCAAGCCTGACTTCGTGACCATGGCAAAAGGTGTCGCATCGGGTTATGCGGCCATCGCCTGCATGGTGACAACAGAGGAAGTCTTTGAGTTGTTCAAAGACGATGCCGAGGATCCGATGAACTATTTCCGCGATATCTCAACCTTTGGCGGGTGCACCGCCGGTCCGGCTGCCGCGATCGAGAACATGCGAATCATCGAAGATGAAAACCTGCTGCAGAACTGCACGGATATGGGCGCACGGATGTTGGACAACCTTCGCGCGCTACAGGAAAAGCACAAGGTCATCGGAGATGTTCGCGGCAAAGGTCTGTTCCTCGGAGCCGAGCTTGTTGCAGATCGTGACAGCAAGGAGCCGGTGAACGAGAAACTCGTTCAGGCCGTCGCAGCAGACTGTATGAATCAGGGCGTGATCATCGGCGTGACCAACCGTTCGATTCCGGGCCGGAACAACTCGCTATGCTTCTCGCCAGCCTTGATTGCAACGGCCGACGATATCGACCAGATCACTGACGCGGTCGACGGCGCATTGGGTCGCGTCTTCAGCGCCTGACGCGGTTGCGTTGGTTGAAACACTGACACAGGTCGGCGCCCCGGTTGGGACGCCGGCCTTGTCGTTCGCGGAAAGGCTGTCCCAAAGACACCATAAAAAAATCGGCCCCCACACTCCGGTAATCCGGAGGGTGGAGGCCGGAAGAGCTCCGTTTCGGGAGCCCTTTGGCGGGTCGTCTTCCATCCCAGTCAGACCCGCCGGTGTCTCAGATTATCTGGAACAAAAGCCCTGCGAGAATGGCACCGCTTACCCCAAGCCCCAGATAGACCGCAAAAACACGCGGCTTTACTAGCGACCATACAGCCGCCATAGCGGGAATTGAACTGACCGAACCAGCGATCATAAACGCCATCGCCGCGCCGGAACTCATTCCCTGTTCCATCAGACCCGCCAGCAGAGGCGGTGCGACGTATGAGTTCAGATAAGCCGGCATCCCTACAAAGGCCGCCGTGGCAATCGGAACGATCCCTTCTCCGCCAACAACAGTCGCGATCAGGTCCGCTGGAACGTATTGTATCAACAATGCCTCCAGAACATAAGCCAAAGCCAGCCATTTCAGCAAAAACAATCCATTGCTCACAAATTCCGAGCGAAACTGCGCGCGACGTTCCGGCTCGGTCCAGAAACGCCATTTGGGTTTTCCATCCAGCTTGGGTGCGCAGCCGCAGCAACCGGCCGGCTTGTATTGCCTCAGCGGAGAGGCAAACGCCCCGTGACCCATAAGGGCTTTCACAATGAAACCTCCGAACAGACCAAGCCCGACGGCCGCGACAGCCTTGCCGATAGCAAACGGCCAGCCCAAGGCACCGGCGGTGATCAGCAGCGTGGGCGGGTCGATCAGAGGCGAGCTTAGCCAAAAGGCCATGACCGCCGACAAGGGTGCGCCCAGAGCCAGCAGACCGGCAATGAAAGGGATGACTTCGCACGAACAGAAAGGCGCCAGTCCACCAAAGAGGGCAGCGAGAAATATCATCCGTGTCTCCCGCCCTTCGAATGCGCGGGCGACCATGACCTCGGCTCCGGTAGCCTTGAGATATGACAGCAGCAAAACTGCAAACAGGATGTATTGCCCGGTATGCGCCAGAGCACGGGCTGCAAACTCGATCGTAGAGCCGAGGTTGCCCGGATCGAGCACTGCAACTGCAACAAGTATCCCTGCGATTACCGCCCAAGGCGTTTTCAGGGCGTCCGCGGCAAAGTTCCTGAACCGGCCCGGATCCTGAGTTACGTCAGCCATCGTTCGCTGCCTTCCGTTTTACACTGTCCCCGACATCGGCACAGCATTCACCGAGGATAAAGTCGGCAAGGTCACGCAGATTGTCATAGCTCGCCCGGTTCAGGGTGCTGCGCCCAACCTTTTCCTGTTTGACCACGCCACCGGCCGCAAGAAACTTGAGATGATGGGCAAGTGTCGAAGGCGCAATCCCAGTGCGCTCCTGAATTTCGCCCACGGTAAGTCCGTCGTCACCGGCCCGAACCAGAATCTTCAACACACGAAGCCGTGCTTCGGATCCCATTGCGGAAAATCCGGAAGCCGCTATTTCCCAGTCCATGCCAAGCCCCTCAAAACTACTAAACTAGATTTATAGTTTCTTTGAGAATATTGCAACCAGAAAATTCGGCTCCACGACTAAGTCCAGATTGTGCGCCACTTAAGTCCACCCTAAGGTGCGGCAATGGTTATCTCGGTCGACACCTTTTTTCTCAAGCCCGATGCACAAGGCACGTTGCAGGCACAGATCCAGCAAATGATTGCCGAGGGCATTCTGTCAGGCCGTTTCCACGTCGGAGAGAAGCTGCCCTCGTCGCGAAAATTGGCGACGCATCTGGGGGTCAGTAGGATCACCGTAACGCTGGCCTATACCGAGCTTCTGGCCAATGATTACCTGACCTCACGAGGGCGATCCGGATACTATGTTTCGGAGAACGCTCCTGTTCCCCCGGCATATGATCCGCTACCGCAGGGCGAAGAGACCGTGGATTGGAGCAGCGCAATTGCGCGCCGATTTACCGGGGGAGACATCCTGCGCAAACCGGGCGACTGGCATTCCTATAGGTACCCGTTCATCTACGGTCAGGCCGATCCGACGCTTTTTGACCATGCCAACTGGCGACTTTGCGCGTTGCGCGCACTGGGTCAGCGCGATTTCACTTCGATGACCTCGGACTATTTCGACCGGGATGACCCGTTGCTGGTAGAGTTCATTGCCCGGCATTCTTTGCCGCGCCGGGGGATCTCCGCCCGTCCTCAGGAAATTCTCATTACTCTCGGGGCTCAGAATGCGCTGTGGCTGACCTCGCGGGTCCTTTTGAACCGGCAGCGGACCGCAACGATCGAAGACCCCTGCTACTATGCGCTGCGAGATCTTCTGGAGCAGTCCCAATGCAATCTGCAGCCGGTCAAAGTAGACGCGGACGGACTTCCGCCGAAGGAAATCTCAGACGAAACAGACGTCATCTTTACAACGCCCAGCCATCAGAGCCCGACAACGGGAACCATGCCTCTGAACCGACGCAAGCAACTGCTTGATCGAGCCAGGGAGATCGATGCGATCATCGTCGAGGACGACTACGAATTCGAACTCTCATTTCTCGGGGCCCCATCACCCGCGCTAAAGTCAATGGACCGTGACGGGCGCGTGATCTATGTCGGCAGCTTTTCCAAATCTCTGTTTCCCGGACTTCGGCTGGGATATGTCGTGGGGTCCGAAGCGTTCATCCGCGAGGCCCGCGCCCTGAGGGCACTGGTGCTGCGACACCCGCCCGGACACATTCAGCGAACCGTCGCATATTTTTTGTCATTGGGTCACTACGACACGCAGATCCGGCGAATGTCCACAACCCTGCACCGCCGGCGAAAAGCTCTCGAAGAGGCAGTCGAGCAATACGGGCTGTCCATCGCCGGGCGAGGTGTATATGGCGGATCCTCTCTGTGGATGCAGGCACCGGAAGGCACCGATACAACCCAGCTTGCGCATACTATGCGCGACAAAAGCGTTCTGATTGAGCCGGGCGAGCAGTTTTTCGCAGGTCCGAAACGTCCTCAGAATTTCTATAGGCTTGGGTATTCCTCGATCCCCACCGCCAAGATTCCCGCCGGTATACGGCTTATCGCAGAAACGATGGAAAAGGGCGCGACGAACTGGACCTAGCCAGTTGCGAACACTGGCCCTAACGCGGCTAGTTTCCACCGCCTAAACCGGATAGCGACCCCGGCCCAACGGAGACGTAGCGCCGGTTCTTTTTCATATGCTTGCCGGAGATACTCCCATGAAAATGACCACGGAAGAGGCGTTCGTAAAAACCCTGCAAATGCATGGGATTGAACATGCATTTGGGATCATCGGATCAGCGATGATGCCGATTTCTGACCTTTTTCCGGCGGCTGGCATAAACTTCTGGGATTGCGCCCATGAAGGCAGCGCGGGGATGATGGCTGACGGATATACACGCGCCACCGGCAAGATGTCGATGATGATTGCCCAGAACGGTCCGGGGATCACCAACTTTGTTACCGCAGTCAAAACTGCCTACTGGAACCATACCCCGTTGCTTCTCGTGACGCCGCAGGCGGCCAACAAAACCATCGGACAAGGCGGTTTCCAAGAAGTCGAACAGATGAAACTGTTCGAGGACATGGTCGCCTATCAGGAAGAAGTCCGAGATCCGACCCGCGTGTGCGAAGTTCTCAACCGGGTCATCATGAATGCCAAGCGGGCCTCCGCTCCGGCTCAACTGAACATACCGCGCGATATGTGGACCCAGGTGATCGACGTGAACCTGCCGGCCGTTGTCGAGTTTGAGCGGCCATCGGGCGGCGAGCAAGCCGTTGCCGATGCCGCCGCCTTGCTGTCGGACGCCAAAAACCCGGTCATCCTGAACGGTGCGGGCGTGGTTCTGTCGAACGGTGGCATCGACGCTTCCAAGGCGCTCGCAGAGCGGCTCGATGCACCTGTGTGCGTTGGCTATCAGCACAATGACGCCTTCCCCGGCTCGCATCCGCTCTTTGCTGGCCCGCTGGGCTACAACGGGTCAAAAGCCGGAATGGAACTGATCAGCAACGCCGACGTGGTTCTCTGCCTAGGAACGCGGTTGAACCCGTTTTCGACCCTTCCCGGTTATGGCATGGAGTACTGGCCCGCCGACGCCAAGATCATCCAGGTGGACATCAATCCTGACCGGATCGGTCTGACCAAACCGGTTTCCGTTGGAATCGTCGGGGATGCTGCGAAGGTTGCAAACGGTATCCTCGCTCAACTGTCGGATACCGCGGGCGATGCGGGCCGCGCAGAGCGCAAGGCCGCAATTGCCGAAAAGAAATCCCGCTGGGCACAGCAGCTTTCGTCGATGGATCATGAAGACGATGATCCCGGCACCAGCTGGAACGAACGCGCGCGCGCCGACAAGCCAGACTGGATGAGCCCGCGCATGGCGTGGCGCGCAATTCAGTCGGCCCTACCCAAAGAGGCAATCATCTCGTCGGACATCGGCAACAATTGCGCCATCGGAAACGCCTATCCAAGCTTTGAAGATGGACGCAAATATCTTGCACCGGGCCTGTTCGGCCCCTGCGGTTACGGCTTGCCTGCGATCATGGGCGCAAAGATTGGTTGCCCCGACGTACCCGTCGTGGGATTTGCTGGTGACGGCGCGTTTGGCATCGCGGTGAACGAACTGACCGCAATCGGCCGCGAAGAATGGCCGGCAATTACACAGATCGTGTTCCGCAATTACCAATGGGGTGCGGAGAAGCGAAATTCGACCCTGTGGTTCGACGACAACTTTGTCGGAACCGAGCTGGACACCGAAGTATCCTATGCCGGTATCGCCAATGCCTGCGGACTCAAGGGCGTTGTAGCCCGCACGATGGACGAACTCACTGCCGCGCTGGATCAGGCCGTCAAGGATCAGAAGAACGGGATCACAACGCTGATCGAAGCCCTGATCAATCAGGAACTTGGCGAACCCTTCCGCCGCGATGCGATGAAAAAACCAGTCAGCGTCGCAGGAATCAGCAAGGACGACATGCAGCCGCAGCAGGTTTGATGCCTCGGCATTACCTGCATAGCGTCAGATTCGGGGCACCGGTTGATCCGGTGCCCCCTTCGGCTTTAACCGACCTGCGGTCCGGTCAGACCTGCGCTGCAGTCAGAATAGTTGCGTCCACGATATCCTGCGCGCTGGCACCCCGGCTCAGATCGCATACCGGTCTGCGGAAACCTTGCAGAAATGGCCCGATTGCCTGGGCACCGGCCAGTTCTCGACAGAGCTTGTACGCGATGTTGCCTGCGTCCAGAGAGGGAAACACCAAAACGTTCGGGTCAATCGGCTCCACGCCTTTGGTCCGTGCCACCACCGGGTTCAGAGCTGCATCTGCCTGCAAAGGCCCGGCAAAGCCCGTGCGTTTCGCAACCTGTCGAACCACCTTGACGCTGTCGCCTTCGCCGGAGCTTCCAGTTGAGAATGACAGCAAGGCAACCCGCGCCTCACCAAGCAGAGCCCGGGCCGTATCTGCGGATGATTTGGCGATATCGGTCAGAACATCGGCATCCGGCGCCACGTTGACAGCACAATCGGCAAAAATCATCTCGCGCCCATCCGGGAAGACCATCAGAAAAAATGACGAGGATTTGGATACCCCGTCTGCCAGGCCAAGTGCGATACTGGCGGCCTCGATCACCCGTCGCGTCGGCACTTCGGCTCCGGCAACCATTGTGTCCGCCTCTCCCAATGCCACCATGGCGGCGGCCCGGAACAACGGTCGGGAGACCATCCGGCGGGCAATGGCCGGCTTCAGCCCCCGCAATTCGGCCAGAGCAGCCGCCAGTTCGCCTCCAGGTGCACGCAGTTCCACAGGAACGCAAAGCCCTTCCCGCCTCAGTCTTCCAACCGCTTCCGCGACACGTGGGACTTCGATTTCGGGAAAGACTATTCTGGCTTGCCGTTCCTCTGCGGCCCGCCGCGCATTATCCAATACTGACATATTATCCTCTCGGTTCGGGAGAAGGAGCCAGCAATGAGCGAAAACGTCAAGATCAACCGCGGCCTGAAAGGCGTGTATTTCGAACGTTCCGCGGTCAGCGACATTGATGGCGGCAAAGGTGAGCTGAGCTATCGGGGCTACTCGATCCATGATCTGGCCACCCAATCGACGTTCGAAGAGGTCGCCTATCTGCTGATCTATGGGGAATTGCCGAACGCGGATGAGTTGGCCGACTTTGACACGCGTCTCAAGGAAAGCCGCACCCTTCCCGACTCAGTCTTTGACATCATTGCAGCCTGCAAGGATGGCCACCCGATGGATGTTCTGCGCACATCGGTTTCCGCGTTGGCCGCTCTGGAGCCGGACAGTCAACAAACAGGCGAAGACGCGTTCGTTGAGAACGGCATCCGCCTCACCAGTCAGGTCCCGATGATCATCGCTGCCCACGAGGCAATCCGCAACGGGCGCGACCCTGTGCCGGCGGATCCCTCCCTGAGCCATGCCGCGAACTGGCTGTGGATGTTGAAGGGGCAGAAGCCGAGCAAGGACGCCGCGCGTCTCGCTGATGTGGATTTCATACTTCATGCTGAACACGGGTCGAATGCCTCGAGCTTTGCTGCTCGCGTGACGGTCGGAACCGAGGCCAATTTGCACGGCGCTATCGTGACAGCGCTCAGCACTCTGGCCGGCCCCGCCCACGGAGGGGCTGCTGAAGACGTCATGAAGATGGTTCACGAGATAGGCGAGCCGGAGAATGCAGCCGCCTATGTCAAGGCAAAGCGCAAGGCACGCGAAGCGGTCACGGGTTTTGGCCACAGGGTTTACCGCAAGGAAGATCCCCGCGCCCGCCATATGCGCGACGGGGTCCGCAAACTTGGTGAGGAAATGGGGGCGCCTGAATGGTATGAAATCCTTCAAGCCGTTGTCGAAGCGATGCAGCCCTACTCTCGCCATGGGCTGAACGTGAATGTCGATTTCTATTCAGGCGTGATCTACCAGTTGCACGGCATCCCGATGGATTTGTACGTCCCGATTTTTGCCATCGGCAGAATGCCCGGCTGGGTGATTCAATGCATCGAACAACAGCGCCAGAATATCCTGATCCGCCCCCTGACCCTTTATAACGGGCCGCAGTTGCGGGATTACGTGCCGCTTGCAAGCCGCTGACACAAATCGAACCCTTCACCAGAAACATCTCCGATACTGACAAGGACCGCCATGGCACATTCAGAACCAAAGCTCGACCTGTCTCCACCAGTGTCGGACGAAGTGCGAAAGACGACCTGCTACATGTGTGCCTGCCGGTGCGGCATCAACGTGCACATGAAGGACGGCAAAGTTGCCTATATCGAAGGCAACCGGGACCACCCGGTCAATCAGGGCGTCCTTTGCGCCAAAGGCAGCGCCGGGATCATGCAGCACAACGCGCCATCGCGCCTGCGCGCGCCTTTGAAGCGCGTCGGGCCGCGCGGTTCGGGCGAATTTCAGGAGATCTCCTGGGACGAGGCGATCAGTACGGCTGTTGGCTGGCTGAACGAACTGCACGAAACCGCTCCACATAAGCTGGCCTTTTTCACGGGCCGGGATCAAAGTCAGAGCTTCACTTCATTCTGGGCGCAGAATTTTGGCACCCCGAATTACGCAGCTCATGGCGGGTTCTGTTCGGTCAACATGGCCGCCGGCGGGATCTATACGATGGGCGGAGCCTTTTGGGAGTTCGGACAGCCGGATTGGGAACGCACAAAGCTGTTCATGTTGTTCGGCGTTGCCGAAGACCACGACAGCAACCCGATCAAAATCGGGCTTGGCAAGATCAAGAAACGTGGTGCGCGAGTCATTGGGGTTAACCCGATCCGATCCGGCTACAATGCCGTTGCCGATGACTGGGTCGGCATCACGCCGGGCACGGACGGACTCTTTATTCTTTCGATGATCCACGTGTTGATGAAAGCCGGGAAAATCGATCTTGATTACCTGAGCAGATACACCAACGCTCCCGTTTTGTTGAATGCCACCGAGGGACCGGAAAGAGGTCTGTTTCTGAGGGATGGCGACGGCAAACCGCTGGTGATCGACCGAAAGACCGGCCAAACTGCACCTTTCGACCAGCCCGGAGTGCGCCCGGACCTGTCGGCTGTATTGGAACGGGATGGCGTCACGCACCGCACAGTTTTCCATCAGATGGCTGAAAAATACCTCAGCAACGAATACGCCCCCGAAGCGGTGGCCGACCGTTGCGGCATCCCTGCCGATCGCATCCGGACCATCGCAGGTGAAATCGCCCGAGTCGCATTTGACGAAGCCATCGAGCTGGATCAGGAATGGACCGACTTCCGAGGCGAAACTCACAGCAAGATGGTGGGTCGACCGGTCAGTTTCCATGCGATGCGCGGCATCTCTGCCCACGCCAACGGGTTCCAAACCTGCCGCGCGCTGCACGTGCTACAGATATTGCTGGGGTCGGTCGAAGTCCCGGGAGGCTTCCGATTCAAGCCGCCCTATCCTAAACCTGTCGAGGTTCATCCTACTCCACACGGCCACGGTCGACCGGGCAGGCCGTTGGACGGGCCTCACCTGGGCTTCCCCCGCGGACCGCAGGACTTGCAGTTAGACGACGACGGCAAGGCCAAGCGGATCGACAAGGCCTTCAGCTGGGAGAATCCGATGTCGGTGCATGGGCTCATGCACATGGTGATCTCGAATGCCGCGGCCGGAGACCCTTACCGGATCGACACGTTGTTCATGTACATGGCCAACATGTCATGGAATTCCTCGATGAACACGAAGGGCGTGATGGAGATGCTGACCGCCCGCAACGATGATGGGAAATACGTCATCCCGCGGATCATCTATTCGGACGCATACTCCTCGGAAATGGTTGCCTATGCAGATCTGATCCTGCCCGACACGACATATCTTGAACGGCACGATTGTATCTCGCTGCTCGACCGACCGATCTGCGAGGCCGATGCCGCTGCCGACGCCATCCGGTGGCCCGTGGTGGAACCGGACCGTGACGTGCGTGGTTTCCAATCGGTTCTGATCGAACTTGCCAACCGAATGAACTTGCCCGGCTTCGTGCACGAGGACGGAACGCCCAAGTGGAAAGACTACGCGGATTACATCGTGAACCACGAACGCAAGCCCGGCATCGGCCCTCTCGCCGGGTTTCGTGGGGATGGATCCGAAACCGGACGTGGCGCGGTGAATCCGGACCAACTGGACCGCTATATTGAAAACGGCGGCTTTTTTGTTGAACACATCCCGGAAGGCGCGGATTTTTTCAAACCGTGGAACATGGCTTACCAGGACTGGGCCGTGGGAATGGGACTGTATGATAGCCCGCAACCCTACCTGTTTCAGCTCTATGCTGAGCCGGTCCGCAAGTTCCAGCTGGCCGCCGAAGGTCATGGTGACCGTCAGCCCCCGGAACACCTGCGTGATCGCCTCAAGACAGCGATGGATCCACTCCCGTTCTGGTACGAGACCGACCAAACCGGCAATGACGGCTTTACCGTAAACGCCCTCACCCAGAGACCCATGGCCATGTATCACTCATGGGGAACTCAGAATGCCTGGCTCAGACAACTTCACGGCCGCAACCCGCTCTATGTCCCGACCAAGTTGATGCGTGAACACCGGCTGGCGGATGGAGACTGGGCCAAAGTCACCTCGCCGCACGGCGAAATAGTCGTGCCAGTTATGGAAATGGCGGCGCTCAACGACAACACGGTCTGGACGTGGAATGCGATCGGCAAGCGCAAGGGGGCCTGGGCACTGGACGAAAACGCTCCGGAGGCCACCAAAGGGTTTCTGTTGAACCACCTAATTCACGAGCTGCTTCCTCCCAAAGGCGACGGTATGCGTTGGGCCAATTCGGATCCGATCACCGGGCAGGCAGCATGGTTCGATCTTAAGGTGAAGATCGAAAAGACCGCCGCGCCGGGCGAACTCCCAGAAAGCCAGCCCACTTTCAGCGCCCTCAAATCGCCGGTGGGCACTGGCCCGAAAGATCTGAAATGGAAGGTCGGGAAATGAGCCAGCCTCTTCATCTTTTTAAAAAATACTCCAGGGGGGTCGCGGCCTGCCGCGACGGGGGCAGCGCCCCCACCCACGCAAACGGACGAGGTTCACCGACATGACCGAACTCCCAAATTCGACCGATCGCAAGATGGGTCTGGTGATCGATCTCGATACTTGCGTCGGATGCCATGCCTGCGTCATTTCCTGCAAAGGCTGGAACACCGAGAACTACGGAGCGCCACTTAGCGATCAGGATCCCTATGGCGCGGACCCCTCCGGCACATTTCTGAACCGGGTTCACAGCTATCATGTCCAGCCCGGGACTGGGCCGGCGCAGCTGGTTCATTTTCCGAAGTCCTGCCTGCATTGCGAAGACGCGCCCTGCGTCACGGTCTGCCCGACAGGAGCAAGCTATAAACGAAGCGAAGACGGGATTGTTCTGGTCAACGAAGACCATTGCATCGGCTGCGGCCTGTGCGCGTGGTCCTGCCCCTACGGAGCGCGGGAGATGGATCTGGCCGAAGGTGTCATGAAAAAGTGCACGCTCTGTGTCGACCGGATTTATAACGAAAACCTGCCAGAAGTGGATCGCATTCCGTCCTGCGTGCGCACCTGCCCGGCCGGTGCCCGGCATTTCGGAGATCTCGGCGACCCCCAAAGCGACGTTTCACAGCTGGTAGCGGAACGCGGTGGCATGGATTTGATGCCCGAAATGGGAACGAAACCCGTCAACAAATATCTCCCACCGCGTCCCAAGGACACAATTGACGAGCAAATTGACGTTCTGGCTCCGTTGTTGGCTCCTGTGGCCGAAGAACCGGGTGGGTTCATGCGCTGGCTCGACAAGGCGCTTGACCAGCTGCCTGGAGGGTCCGACTGATGCACCCTGCTCCTTCCGTCATCGTATTTACCACATTGTCGGGGCTCGGGTTCGGGCTGCTGTTCTTCCTGGGGCTTGGGCTGCCATCCGTATCCGGGTTCGTGGCGTTCGCCTTTTTTGCCATCGGATTCGGGCTGGCCGTGATCGGATTGCTGGCATCGACCTTTCACCTTGGCCACCCCGAGCGCGCATGGCGGGCCATGACCCAGTGGAAAACAAGCTGGCTCAGCCGTGAAGGCGTTTGCGCTGTCGCGGCACTACTGATCCTTGCGCTTTATGCTCTCGGGCCTGTTTTTTTTGGAACCCGCTGGCCTGTTCTGGGCGCGATCGGCAGTGCACTGAGCCTCGCAACGGTTTTCACCACCTCGATGATCTATACACAGCTAAAGACAATTCCGCGCTGGAACATGGGCTTAACCCCGGTTGTATTCCTGTCCTTCAGCCTTGCTGGTGGGGCATTGCTGGCCGGGCAGGTCCAACTTGCGACACTCTTGTTGACCATTGCTGCATTGGTGCAGCTTGCATACTGGGTGCTCGGCGACAAGGCGCTGGCGCGTTCAGGCACGGATCTCGGAACGGCAACAGGGCTTGGAGCGCGCGGCTCGGTTTCTGCTTTCGAGCCGCCGCATACAGGGTCCAACTATTTACTGCGTGAGTTTGTATTCGTTGTCGGCCGAAAACACGCTCAGAAGCTACGGGTCATCGCATGGGTATTTGCTTTTGCGGTTCCCGTTGCCCTGCTCTTGCTGCCCTTCCATCATCTGCTGGCTGCCCTAGCCGTGCTTTCGCATCTGATCGGTGTGGCAGTGTCCCGCTGGTTGTTCTTTGCCGAAGCCGAACATGTCGTGGGGCTGTACTACGGAAAGCGTTGAACCCGCTATTGGCTCGGAACAGCGGGTACTTTCCGCAAGGCCCGAAGAAGAAAAGGCGGCGCTCCAGTTCGGAGGCCGCCCTTTTTTTGCGGGATCCTGAATCGATTCCAACCTGAGGTCAGAGAAGCCCTGCATGTGCCATTGCGGCGTCAATGGCAGCCTTTGTGCTGTCTTCGAGGCCGGTCAGCGGCAATCTGACTTCTTCGCTGCACAAGCCAAGGCGCGACAGGGCGTACTTTGCGCTCACCAACCCCGGCTCGATAAAGATCGCTTCGTGCAACGGCATCAGCTTGTCCTGATACTCAAGCGCCTTTGCATAGTCGCCGGCAAGAGTGGCTTGCTGGAACTCGGCACAAAGCTTGGGCGCAACATTCGCGGTCACAGAAATGCAGCCCACCCCGCCATGTGCATTGAAGCCCAGGGCAGATGCATCTTCGCCTGACAGCTGGACGAAGTCCGCGCCGCAGCTGGCGCGCTGCTGAGAGACACGAGTGATATCACCGGTCGCGTCCTTTACGCCTGCAATCCGTGGCAGCTTGGCCAGCTCTCCCATTGTCTCAGGTGTCATATCGACAATCGAACGGCCGGGAATGTTGTAAATGATGATCGGCAGATCGCCGCAATCATGGAGGGCGGTGAAATGGGCGACCATGCCGCGCTGGGTTGGCTTGTTGTAGTAAGGTGTCACCACAAGTGCCGCATCGGCACCGACCCGCTCGGCGAACTGCACAAAGCGGATAGCTTCAATTGTATTGTTGGACCCTGCGCCAGCGATCACCGGAACCCGGCCGGCTGCGGCCTTGACCACCTCTTCGACCACGGTTTCGTGTTCTTCGTGGGTCAGTGTCGGGCTTTCGCCGGTGGTTCCAACCGGCACGAGACCCGTCGACCCTTCGTCAATCTGCCATTCGACAAGGTGTTTGAGCGTCTCCAAATCCAGCTCACCGTTTCGAAACGGGGTGACGAGGGCCGGCATAGAGCCTTTGAACATGGGTGCGCTCCCTTGGTTGCAGTGCTGCGGGCACAAGCCCGCCGAATGAGCCCCCGACCAAAGATTGTGTGTTGATCCCGGCGGGAGTCGGATTATCGTGACAGGCTGTAGCCTTGGTTCGTTGGGAAATGCAAGGGATGACACGCATACTTGCCCTGCTTGCGGCATTGATTTTCTCGACCGCATTCACGTCGAGTGCCGTTGAGGCCGATTCTGCGGACAACCTTCGCGCAGCCGTGACCGAGATGCGCAGAGACAACTGGACCGAGGCCTTAAGGGTGGCCGGCGAGCGCGGCTCGGTCACACGGGACATCGTAGTTTGGCATTGGCTGCGTGCAGGCAAAGGATCATCGGGCGACGTGCTCGTGTTTCTGGATCGGCGGCCGGACTGGCCGGGGCTGGACTGGTTGCGGCGCAAGAGTGAACCATCTTTCACCAATGCAGATCCGGACAGAGTTCTGCAATTTTACGATGGCAACCCGCCGAAGACCGCTGAAGGCGCACTGAACTTTGCTGCGGCCTTGTTGGCCAAGGGAAACGAGGGTGACGCGCACGCCGAACTGGTCAAAGCTTGGCGCACAATGCCAATGGGTAGCGGTTTGCAATCGGAATACCTGAAGAAATACCGAAAACTGCTGGCGCCACATCACGAGGCCCGATTGGACCGGCTACTGTGGGACGGTCACAAGGTCAGCGGGCGCCGTATGGTGCCGCTGGTCAGCGATGGCCATCGCAAACTGGCCGAAGCGCGATTGGCGCTGCAGGATCTGGCGCCGGGTGTTGACGACCGGATCGCTGCGGTTCCTGCTGGGCTCAAAACATCGCCCGGGCTGGCGCATGACCGGTTTGTATGGCGCGACAGAAAGGGCTTTGACGATAGCGCAGTAGAGCTGATGCTGAGCCGGTCGAAATCACCTGAAGCGCTGGGTGAACCTCAGGCATGGGCGCAGCGCCGCCGCAACCTTGCCCGCCAAAAGATGCGGGACGGTGACTCACAGACAGCCTACAAGATCGCGGCGCACCACCATCTGACACCAGAGGCCGGCTATGCCTTTGCCGATCTGGAGTGGATTGCGGGCTTTGTCGCTCTTCGCAAACTGGATGATCCGGCAACCGCAGTGCAGCATTTCGAACGTTTTGAAACCGCGGTCGCTTCTCCGATCTCGAAGGGACGGGCCGGATACTGGATCGGTCGCGCATACGAGGCGATGGGAGACATTGACAAAGCACAGGCCGGATATGCGCTCGCGGCCGAGTTTCAGACGTCATACTATGGGCTTCTGGCAGCCGAGCGGATCGGACGGCCATTCGATCCGAAACTCATGCAGCCTCGGCAGCCAGACAGCTGGAAGACCGAGAGTTTCATGGGGTCGACTGTGCTGCAGGCGGGTCTGCTCCTGCTGGAGGCGAGCGAATTGGACCTCGCCGAACGGTTTCTGACCCATTTGGTCGAAGGGCTACAGCCGGAACCGGCCCAGCGCCTTGGTGACATGGTTCTTGATATGAACCAACCCCATCTGGCCGTGATGATTGCCAAACGAGCTGCTCGCACGGGTGTGGTGATCCCAAATGCCTATTTCCCGTTACACCCATTGGCGAAAATGGATCTGCCGATGGCTCCGGAAATGAGCCTTGCCATTGCCCGACGGGAAAGTGAATTTGATCCGGTCGTGATCAGCGGCGCAGGCGCGCGGGGTCTGATGCAAGTCATGCCGGCAACGGCCAAGCTGGTTGCAACGGATCTGGGCATTCTCGGCGGGCACAGTACCGACCGGCTGATCGGGGACTGGAAATACAACGCCAAGCTGGGGGCCAATTATCTGGCCGGGCTCGCCGGCGATTTTCGGGGCAATGTGGTGATGATGTCGGCCGGCTACAACGCGGGTCCGCGGCGACCAATTTCCTGGATGCAGAGGTTTGGTGATCCGCGCAGTTCCGGGTCTGAGGGCGGAATGGACATCGTCGACTGGATCGAACACATTCCTTTCAATGAAACCCGAAACTACGTGATGCGCGTGACCGAAAGCCTGCCGATCTATCGGGCTCGCCTTGAAAAGAAACCCCTGCCCGTTCCCTTCTCGCAGGAGTTGACCGGGTCAACTCTTTATTCGTTCGCGCCATAGGGTAAACAGCCCCGCCGCGACAATCAGACCGGATCCCACGACGACAGCATTGCGCAGGTTCTCGTCGAACAGCGTGATTCCAAGAATGGACGCCCAGAGCAGATGGAAGTAGGCAAAGGGCTGCACGGCACTGGCCTCGGCCACCTCGTAGCACTTGATCAGTAGCCAATGCCCCAACGCGCCGGTAAGGCATAACAAAGACATCCACTTCCAGTCCGACGCGCTCATCGGCTCCCAGAACCAGACGCCGATCGCGGTCATCATCACCGCGCCGGCAATACCGGTCCAGAAAAAGCTGGTTGTGGAATCGTCCTGCCGCGCGACATATCGGGTCAGCAGTCCGTAAAGTGCGAACATCAACGCTGAAATCAGCGGGATGATGGCCGCCGGATGAAACACGCCCATGCCCGGCTGCAGGATGATCAAAACGCCGATGCATCCAACCCCGATGGCCATCCATCGACGCCAGCCAACCTTTTCTCCCAGTACCGGGCCACTGAGCGCCGCGACAAGAAGCGGGTAGCAAATGAAAACAGCCTGACTTTCGATCAGGCCAAGGATGGTAAAGCCATAAACGGCAACGCAAATCTCACCTGCCAAAAGCAACCCGCGCAGAATCTGTAGAAACGGCTGTCTCGTATAAGCGGCACGTCGCAATCCACCCGAGGATCGTGCCGCCAGAGCCACGACAAAGACTGCAAAGAACCAATACCGGATCATCACCACCATGTAGGTGTTGTAGGTTCCGGCCAGATGGCGAGAAATTCCGTCTTGCAAGGCAAATACGATTGTGGCTGCCAGCATCAGCAGAATGCCCATTGGGACATTGTTTGACTGTTCCCGCGTCACCGAAGCATCCGACATCTGGTTCCGGTCCCTATCGGGCCAAGAACGCGGCCCGTGTCATGTGCCGCTTGCGCCCGAAACCGGGCGTGCGGGTTATCGTGAATCCTGCGGCCTCCAGCCCACGTCTCACAAAGCCGGCCGCAGTGTAAGTCGCGGCCGTGCCCTGCGGTGTCGTGTGCCGTGCCACCTCTTCCATCAACCCTTCTTCCCAAAGCTCGGGATTCTTGGCCGGTGAAAACCCGTCCAGAAACCAAGCATCTGCCTTGCCTGTCCATCCCGACAACGACACACGGGCGTCGCCGATGATCACTTCTGCATGCAATGTATCCAGATTGCAGATCCCCTGCCCCGGCCAAGCTGCCAGGAACCGATCGGCCCAGGGCGATAGCTCTGGAAAGGCCTCCAGCGCGCGCTCCATATCGGTGGGGGACATCGGGAATGCCTCGAAACTGGTGAACCGCAGGGGCGTCGTCTGTCCAGATCTTTCCCACTCGGCCCAGGTGGCCAGCAGATTCAGCCCGGTCCCAAAGCCCAGTTCCGCCACCTGAAACCCCGGCACAAACCGCGCAGGCAAATCGTTTCCAGCCAGAAAAACATGCCGGGTTTCCGCAAGCCCGTTCTGCAAAGAAAAATAGGGATCGTCGAACCGGTCGGAAACCGGGACCTGTTCTTCGGTCCAGTTGAGTTTCGCCTGCCTCTCTGTCATGCGATGATCCGTCCGGCTGCAACGACGCGACACTGAAGAAACCGACGGAGAATGGCAATGGTGGATGTGACAGTACGCGGTGCCGGGATTTTCGGCCTGTCGATCGCTTGGATCTGCGCCCAGCGCGGCGCGGAGGTCCGGGTTGTAGACCCGCACGGCCCCGGGGCGGGAGCCAGTGGCGGACTCGTGGGCGCATTGGCCCCTCATGTGCCGGAAAATTGGAATGCCAAGAAAGCCTTTCAGTTCGATAGCCTTGTCATGGCCGAGAGCTTCTGGAAGGGGGTCGAGGCCGCGGGCGGCGTGTCTCCCGGATATGGACGGCTTGGACGCTTGCAACCGATTCCGGATGCCCGAGCACTTGAGATGGCTCGAAAACGCGAAGCTTCCGCTCAGAAACTGTGGCAGGGGCATGCGGCTTGGACAGTTCGGCAATTGTCTGAACTGGGCGCCTGGGTGCCGCCCAGCGCGTCCGGCTTTGTCATCCACGATTCTTTGAGTGCACGGATGCATCCCCGCCGTGCCTGTTCCGCGCTGGTTTCGGCGCTGTCTGTGCGAGGTGTCGAAGTCGTGTCCGATGCACCTGACCAAGGCGCTGTTGTACATGCCAAGGGTTTCGCGGGGCTGGAGGAGTTGAACAAGGCATTTGGCCGGCCTCTGGGCAACGGCGTCAAAGGTCAGGCCGCCCTGTTGCGGTTTGACGCAGGAGATGTTCCTCAGTTGTTCGCTGACTCGCTGCATCTGATACCACACGCGGACGGAACGCTGGCGATCGGCTCAACCTCCGAACGCGATTTCAAAGACTCCAAAGGCACCGACGAAGCATTGGACGATGTAATCGAGCGGGCCATGCGTGCCATGCCAATCCTGCACGGAGCCGAAGTTATCGAACGGTGGGCTGGCGTTCGGCCCCGGTCCCGGTCCCGCGCTCCCATGTTAGGGGCGTGGCCCGGACAGACCGGACATTTCATCGCCAATGGCGGGTTCAAGATCGGCTTTGGAATGGCTCCGAAAGTTGCCGAAGTCATGGCGGACCTGATCCTTGAAGGCAACGATGAAATTCCCGAAGGCTTTCGCGTCGAAGACAACCTCTAGGCAGGCGACGCCTTTGCCTGCATGCATTGCCGCCCGCCCGGGCCTCGTACCCAGAATTCCTGTCCATTGCGGCACAATTCAGCCGTTTCAAAATGCATCAGCGGCGAGGACGCCCGAAACGCGAACTCACGCAATGGCCCCAACAGGTTTCTGGCCATCAGCATCAGCTGCTGCGCCAATAGCGGGCCATGCACGACCAACCCTGCATAACCTTCCACGTCGCGTGCATAATCAAGATCATAGTGGATCCTGTGCCCGTTGAAGGTCAGGGCAGAGTAGCGGAATAGAAACGTGCTATCGTATGACACGTTTTCACAGTCGGTCTCATCCGTTCGCGCCGGTGGAGGAACAGGAAGAGGCGCGTTCGGATCAGGATCTTGACGGTATACAAGGTCCTGCCATTCCGTCAGGCATAGACGATCCTCCTGACGGAACTCGTGGCGCAGGGTGACAAATGCCAACGGCCCGGTCCGCCCTGATTTTCGTGTTACCTCCTGCAAGATCGAACATCGCTCTGCCGGGATGCCAGCTCGCAATGGCTTATCAAACCGGAGTTGCCCGCCGGCCCACATCCGGCGAGGCAATCCCAGATCCGGGATCAATCCTTGACCGGTTTCTGGGTGGCCGTCCCGTCCGAGTTTGGACGGCGGGCGGGGGCTCCAGAAGTACAGCTGGTGAAAGAACGGCGGCAGATCAGATCCGATTTCAATTGCGGGAGTTTCCCCCATGGCCACCTGAAACGCTACGGCGCGGGCAGGGTCCAAGTGGTCGAACTGAATTTCGCTGGGCCGTTCAGGTTCCATAGGCTGAACCCTAGAGGGCTGTCACCACTCCGACAACCGCGCAGCCGTTGCAATCAGCTCGTTATTCCGATTTCAGCATGCAGCTTTTTCATCAACGCAGCAACGGACGCCTCGTAACGATCGCTGAGCAGCCTGTCGTCTTCTGCAAACGCCTTGCCGCTGCCGGCAAGGTGAACGGCCGGTCCGGTCAGAAGACGTGGCTGGAACGGCATGAGGAACAACCGCAGCAGAGATTGCGCCTGCTCACCGCCTGCGCGGCCCGCGGCTGCCGACATCACCGCGACAGGTTTGTCTTTCCACGGCGATCCATCGGTCCGGCTGATCCAATCAAGCGCATTCTTCAAAACGCCCGGGGGCGCCTTGTTGTATTCCGGGGTCGAGATAACCACCGCATCGGCATTCGCAACCTGATCTGCCAGCTTTTGCACCGCCTTGGGAATACCCGACTCGCTCTCGGCATCTCCGTCGTAAAGCGGCAGGTTCAGATCGGCCTCGACATAGGCGCAGGTCCCAAACAGCCGCACGGCCTCGCGCAGGAGTTTCCGGTTCGTCGAAGGCTGGCGCAGCGCGCCGGAAATACCCAAAAGAACGGGGTCAGACATCTTGAGGTCCTCATCGTGTGCATTCCAAGCGCACCCTAGGAAACCGTGGCAAAAGAGAAAGCCCCCTGCACGCGCAGCCAGTGTTCGTCCATGCGAAGGCTGCGCGCTACATTCTGAATTCTATCGCAAGGCTCAGGCCTCGTTCGGGAACACCACAATCTCGACCCGACGATTTTGCGCCTTGCCGTCATCCGTCAGGTTGGAGGCAATCGGCGCATCTTCACCCCGGCCAGCAGTGGTCAGACGTGTATATGGGACACCGCCGGTTTGTAGGATATCGGCCACCGAATTCGCCCGGCGCTCGGACAGGCTTTGGTTATAACCAGCCTCGCCGTCGCTGTCCGTGTGCCCGATAACCTGCACTGTGTTGTCAGGATACTTCAGAAGGTTCGCAGCAACACGATCTAGATCGGACCGCAACGCCGGATTCACTTCTGCGCTGTCGGTGGCAAAGGTAATGTCATTGGGAACTGACACGATCATGCGATCCCCTGCATTGGTGATGGAAATCCCATCATTGGACAGCTCCTGCCGAAGCTCGGCCGCCTGCTTGTCCAATTGGGCACCAATTGCTCCTCCGGCAATTGCGCCAACCGCAGCACCGGCCAAAGCGGCCGTCGCCGTGTTGGTTCCAGTCAGGGCCCCAATACCGGCCCCGAGAACGCCTCCGACAAGAGCACCCTCTTTGGTTTTCTTGTACGGATCCTCTCCTACGGATGTCGCCGTAAGCGACGCGGGGTTGGTGCACGCGCCAAGAAGAAACACGGCAGACGAAGCCGCAATGATGGTTTTTGAGATCGCCATGAGATCACCTTCTGCTCGAAAATGCCCGTTTTCCCGGGCTTGAATTGATCTCACTATATCACGGTTGCAGAAAAAAGCCTCAAGTTACATTTGCGTGGGTCCGGCGGTCCATTGCCGATCCGTGACCTCAGGCATCAGCCTTGGCGGCTTCATAGGCCAGCATCGCGCGCTTCACCGGCAGCCCCCAATGGTATCCGCCCAGTCCACCGGTCTTTCGCAAGGCGCGGTGGCATGGGATCAGCCAGCTGATCGGGTTGCGTCCGACGGCTGTGCCAACGGCCCGCACAGCCCGCGGTGCATCGACGGTATCCGCAATTTCAGAGTAGGTCGTGACGTTCCCCAAAGGAATTTGAAGCAACGCTTCCCAAACCTTGATCTGAAAGGGGGCACCGATCAGATAAAGCGGAATTGGCCCGGAGGCCCTTGTGGTCCCAAATGCAGCTTCTGCCCATGTCCGCAGTTTTTCCGGGTCCTCGACAAACTGGGCCCGAGGCCAACGACCCGCCAGATCCTCCATCGCGTCGGGCTGACTTGATTCCGAGGCGAAACCAATACCACATATGCCCTTGTCAGTTCCCATAACCAGCGCCGGCCCGAAGGGGCTGTCGAACCAACCCCAGTAGATAGTGAGCCCTTCGCCTTTTCGGGCGTATTCGCCAGGGCTCATGGCTTCCCATCTCAGGAACAGATCGTGCAACCTTCCACTTCCCGAAAGCCCGGCCCCATGCGCGGCTTCGAGTGTGGTGAACCGTTCGCTGAGCATGGATTTCGCGTGGCCGAGTGTCAGATACTGCTGGAACTTCTTTGGTGACACCCCGACCCAACGTGAGAAGAGACGCTGAAAATGGGCCGGGCTCATGTGCATTTCACAAGCCAGTTCTTCGAGCGAGAGGCCTTCGCCGCCTTCGTCAATCAATTCGATGGCCCGGCGCATGACACCGTAGTGGTAACCCTGTTCGCTGTTTTGAACATTCATGTTCGCCTCCAATCTCAGACAGGAATAATCTATGCCCCTCCCGACTGCCTTGCGACCCGTTTCTTGCGGCTTCCACAACCCTTCTCCGTGCGTGGCCGGGATACAGCATCGGCGCAACGCCTGCTCAGTGACAGACGTTGCATCTTGTGCAGACCGCGCAGCGCAGGCATAGGAAGCGAGATGGCAAAGCAACTCGATTACCATACGATCCGCGAGATCTTCGCGCGCTTTCAGGAAGCTGACCCCGAACCCAAGGGGGAACTCGACCATGTGAACGTATACACCTTGGTCGTCGCCGTCGCTCTGTCGGCGCAGGCCACCGACGCTGGTGTGAACAAGGCCACCAAAGACCTGTTCAAGATCGCGGATACGCCGCAAAAAATGCTGGGTCTGGGCGAAGAAGGCCTGATCGAGCACATCAAGACAATCGGGTTGTTTCGCCAAAAGGCGAAGAATGTCATCAAGCTGTCGCGCATCCTTGTGGAGGATTATGACGGGATCGTCCCGAACTCCCGTGCGGCACTCCAATCCCTGCCCGGTGTTGGTCGCAAGACTGCGAACGTCGTTCTGAACATGTGGTGGCGCTATCCGGCGCAGGCTGTCGATACCCATATTTTTCGGGTCGGCAACCGGTCCGGGATCTGTCCCGGCAAAGATGTCGAAACGGTAGAACGCGCGATAGAGGACAATATTCCTGTCGACTTCCAGTTACACGCGCATCACTGGCTGATCCTTCATGGCCGATATCACTGCAAAGCGCGAAAACCGCTATGCGGCACCTGCCTTATCCGCGACCTGTGCAAATTCGAGGAAAAGAACCTATGAAAACCTATCAACTCGTTGGGATCGGGAACGCCGTTGTCGATGTGATCAGCCAGTGTGACGACAACTTCCTCGAGATAATGGGAATCGAGAAGGGCATCATGCAACTGATCGAGCGTGAGCGCGGCGAAGTCCTTTATGCCGCAATGGGCGAAAGAGTACAGACCCCGGGTGGCTCGGTTGCTAACACCATAGCGGGAGCCGGCGCGCTTGGTCTCGAGGCTGCCTTTATCGGGCGCGTCCATGATGATGCCTTGGGACATTTCTATGCTGATGCGATGAACGAAGACGGTGTCGACTTTGTAAATCCACCAATTGAAGGTGGCGAGTTGCCAACCTCGCGGTCGATGATTTTCGTCTCTCCGGACGGAGAGCGTTCGATGAACACCTATCTGGGGATTTCCTCGGAACTGAGCTCGACCGACGTGCCCAAATCCGTTGCCGGGAACACCGGTATCATGTTCCTCGAAGGCTATCTGTTCGACAAGGATAAGGGAAAATCGGCCTTTCTGGAAGCCGCTCGCGACTGCCATTTGGGCGGAGGCAAAATTGGCATCGCCATTTCAGATCCGTTCTGCGTTGAACGCCACAGGGCGGACTTTCTGTCGCTGATCGAAAACGAGCTGGATTTTGTCATTGGCAACGAAGACGAGATCAAATCGCTGTTCGAAACCGACGATCTGGAAGCTGCACTGGCCAAAACCGCTGCGATCTGCCCGCTGGTCGTTTGCACACGATCCGGTGACGGTGTTTCAGTCTTGAGCGGGGATAATCGGATTGACCTGCCGGTAGAAAAGATTGTTCCGGTGGACGCAACCGGCGCCGGAGATCAATTTGCGGCCGGATTCCTGTTCGGGCTGGCAACCGGCCGCGATCTCGAGACCTGCGCGCGCATCGGATGCGTCTGTGCCCGTGAAGTCATCCAGCACATTGGCCCACGGCCCGAAGCAAACCTGCGGGAAATCCTGCGAAACGAAGGACTTCTGTAAGAGGACCAGCGCCTAATCCCGTTTGCCTTCAATCCTTCCCGGCATCCATACGCCGATCCGTTTTGCCGGATCGGCGTTTCAGAATTCCAGAATTCTGAACAATTTCGGACACCATGTTCTCGCGCCGATACGCCATGACATGAACGCCCGAAACACCCTGGATTTCCTGTAACTCCTGCAGGAGTTCGATACAGATTAACTTGCCTTCTTCCTCTGGATCTTTTGCCTGTTCGATCCTTGCGATGACGCTTTCGGGGATGTGGATACCCGGAACTCTGTTCTTCATCCAACGGGCCGTCCGTGCCGAGACAAGCGGACCGGTGCCCGCCAGGATATACAACCGCTCATCAAGGCCGAGATCCCGAACCCGAGTCATGAATGCCTTGAACCGGGGTATGTCGAAGATGTGGTTTGTCTGGATGAAATCGGCGCCCGCCTCCGCCTTTTTCATCAAGCGGTCCGGTCGCCATTTCAATGGATCGACACACGGGTTTTCGACGGCACCAAGGAACAGTTTCGGAGGGTGATCAATCTTGCGCCCCGACAGAAATTGCCCCTCGTCACGCATGTTCCGCAGTGTCCGCAGAAGCGAGATGGAGTCGAAATCAAATACCGGTTTCGCTCCGGGCTGATCACCAACCGAGACATCATCTCCGGACAGGCACAGGATGTTGCGCACGCCCAGCGCTGCCGCTCCAAGAACATCGCCTTGGATTGCAATTCGATTTCGGTCCCGACAGGAGACCTGCATGACCGCTTCGTAACCGGCCCTGAGCAACAATGCTGATATGCCAAGAGACGACATATGGCAGTTGGCGCCCGACGCATCCGTTGCATTTATTGCGTCAGATATCTCTGACAAAGGCCGGGCTGCCTCAAAAACGTCCTGAGGATCGGAGCTGTCCGGTGGGTTCAATTCGGCTGTAATGGCAAACTTTCCAGCACGCAGAACCCTTTCCAACCGGCTGCCGGCCCGATACCCCATCTCCTTCGGTGGTGCGGCCTTCTGCTCAGACATTCTTTCCGTCTTCCTTCCGATTGTCCGATGTCGGTTCGGCGGCAAGTGGGGTTGTTGTCGGTTCGGTGCGACGCGCGCCGGAAAAGACGTTCGCCATCGTGCTGCGCGGCGCATCCTTGGAGGCTCGCAAGCTCTCTGCCTTTTCCCGCGATGCCCGGAGCCATGCGGACGATCCCTTTAGCGAGTGATCGACCGGCGGTAGAACTGTTCTGATCTGATCACCATTGCGCATTCTTGCAGCCCCGTCCCAAGCCATGACCCACACACATCTCATCTCGGATTTGACTTCGCAGAAGCCTCCCGGCCGGACGCCACCGCAGGGGCCATTTCGAATGGATTTCGGACAGTTCATCGGGCATGACATGCCTGTCGAAGACAGCACACATTGGCCGCACATCCGGCAGTCAAACAAAAGCGATTTCGTCACCCGTTCAACCGGCGCCACAACCCGCTCGACGCGTTGATATCCAATCCGCCGGAACAACGGATCCAGCCCGACCATAAACGATTCCAGCCGAAGGTAGATCCATTCGAACGATCTGGAGCGGCGGCTGGCGAATAGACGAATACTGTACACTCTTTTTGCCCCCGGACTGCGCCTGTTTGCGCAAGAAAAGCGCCATTGAGCAGATCTGACAAGTCACCAGTTTACCTGCAAAACTTCGGTTCAATCGCCAGCTATGCCCTGACTGCAATGCGGCTTTGCGGAATCGGCACATTGATAATGCTGCAACGCAGTATACTTAGCGTCCGATAGTCAAGCCTGAGGAAGCTAAGTCTATGGCACAGAACACCGAAGCAAGTTTCAACGCCCCACGCTCCGTCCACTTTGCAAGCGCGGCGCTTGCGCCACTGCGCGTCATTGACGGCTTCTTTCAATCCATCATCGCATCGAACCGGTTGGCGCGTGACGTGGAGAACCTTTCGCATGCAAGCGATCGGCAACTTGCAGATATGGGCCTGACTCGCGACCAGATCGTCGGTTATGCGGCTGCCAGATCTGAGAACTTCCGCACTCTCTGACTTCGGCCTAGAAGTCACACGGATTTGCACCGTCGGCCGGGATACCCGACCGACGGCTTTTTTGCGTCACATCAAGCGGCGCTTTTCCGATTGGCCTCCAACCGCGCGTTGACGGTCTCGACGACCCCGCTGAGCTCCGAGGCAGACAAACCGACCTGATCGGCGATCAGGTTGACCAGCATATCCACGCGTTCAATCCTGTCGGCTCCACCTTCGATCGCACGAGCCGCCGATGACGGTTTCAGCAGACCGTTGGCAGCATTTGCATATTTCTCAAATGGCACCGCGTCCTTTGCATCCGCACCGAGCTTGCCCACGATCTCGTTGACCATTTCGTAAATCCGTTCCGACAGATTTACGTCTTCGTGAACAGCCTCTTTAATCGGGCGGGCTCCGTCAGACAGGACACAACGGTAGTTTCCAGTCAGCAGCATGCTCCATTTGGCGAACGGAACGAAGAGCGAGTCGAACACCCGAAGCTTGACCGGAACTTCCTTTCCATCGACACGAACCTGGTCGATTCCCGCTTCAAGGTCACGCAGGATGGCATTGTGCTCGTCCGACTCGAACGGTGCTGCCTTGAAGTTTGTCGGCAAACCGACATGCAGTGTGTTCGGGCCTTCTTCGGGTACCCGATACGCCTGCGGGTCGGGACTACAGAGTGTGACAACACCAGGTTCAAACCCGCTCCAGGCCGAGGGGCAGGTAAAACAGTCTTCCAGACCACTGGCGTCCAATCCCTTGATCCGACGCAGGTATGGCAGAGGCGGCATGTTCATGATCGAAAGGCAAGGCTTTTTCGACGCTGCGATCTTGCCCAGAAGAGCCACGATAGAGTCGTTGCAATACTGCGGCTCCGACATCGCGAGCGCGACCATGTCATAGTCGTCCGGGTTCACCTGCTCAGGCGTCTTTGCGTCAAGATTTCCAGGAAGATCGTTTGAGTTGAAAGACCGATGCTCCGCCTCGTCACGCAGCTTGATGCGAACTTCGGTCCCTTCCGCATTGATCAGATCGGCGGTCGCCTGCCTACATACAAGCGTGACATCCTGACCTGCCATCAACAGCTTTGTGCCAAGCAACGACCCGTACGAGGCGCCAAGGATTACAATCTTGTATGCCATGATGAATTCTTCCTTTGTTCATTCCGGGCAAAGCCCAATCACTAACAATAATATAGTTACAAAACTGCGTTTCCGTAAGGGAAAACAGGTCAATGTGTGTATAGTAAATATTACATGGTATGAAATTGTAATGCTGTAAGGATTGCCATATTGCCCAAGACCCTGATTGGACCGCGCCTTCGCCAACTTCGGCGCGAGCAGAAACAGACGCAAGCAGAAATGGCGCGCACACTTGGTGTCAGTGCCAGCTACATTAACCTGCTTGAGAACAACCAGCGCAGCCTGTCCGTCCAGATGCTCATGTCTATTGCCGAAGCTTATGCTCTGGATTGGCGCGAACTGACAAAAGACGAAAGCGCCCGGCGGGTCGCAGACCTGCGAAATACGGTTCTGGATCCCCTTTTCACCGGAGATCGACCGGACCTTCAGGAAATCCGTGGCGCCATCGACCATGCACCCCGGCTGGTCGACTATTTCTTGCAGCTGCATGGCGCGCACCGAAACGCTCTGGAAAGGATTCTCCAGCTTGCCGGTGACAGTTCGACAGATGAGCTTCTGAAAAGCTCTCCGGAAACCGTGATTCACGATTTTTTCCGTGACCACGAGAACCATTTCCCCGAGCTGGAACAAGCCGCGGAACAAGCATGGCGAGGGGCGTATACCTCACCGGAGGACAGGTTCTACGAGTTGCGCCAGCGGCTGAGCAAAGATCACAACATTACCATTTCCGTTCGCCGGATTGATCAATTGGGTGATGCGCTTCGGTTCTATGATGAACGGACCCGTGAGGTGCATCTGTCACAGGCATTGAACACGGCTAATCGGGTGTTTCAGCTGGCACATGTTCTCTGCCTCGTGGAATATCCCGAACTGCTTACGGAAATTGCTGACCGGAGTGGCATCGGGCCGCTTCATGCCCCGTCGCGCCTGAGAGTAGAACTGGCAAACTATTTTGCCGCTGCCTTTCTCATGCCTTACGACCGGTTCCTCAAGGAGGCAGAGGCAACATCCTATGATATTGATCGCATCGCGGCGGCGTTCAGCACCTCTTATGAGCAGGTTTGTCAAAGACTTACGACCCTTCAGCGAGAAGGCGCACGGGGGGTCCCGTTTTTCTTTCTCCGAATTGACAAGGCCGGGAATGTCATCAAGCGCTTCAACTCGACATCCTTTCATCTTGCGGAATACGGAGGCTCCTGCCCGGTCTGGAACATTCACACCGCATTCTACACCCCCGGAGTTGTGATGCCTCAATTTGTGGAGATGCCCGATGGTGAGAGATATTTTACTATCAGTCGGACGGTGCACCGCCCCGTGTTCAGTGAAGAGACACAAGACAGAAGGCTGACACTGGCCCTTGGGTGCGAAGCAAGGTACGCGCACCGGCTACGCTACGCATCCAGCTACAATTTCGAGGACCCCAAGCTTTATGCGCCGATCGGTATCAACTGCCAGCTTTGCCCCCGGCAGGCATGCACCCAACGGGCCCACCAACCGCTATTTGTCGAACTTCCTATGGACGAATTCCGAAGGGGCAGCACCCGCTACGAAAGTTGAAACCTCTTCACGAAAAAAGTTGGGGGCCCGAAGGCCCCCAGTCTTGTTCGCCACGGAAATCAGGATTTAGGCGGTTTCAACTTCCTTGCGTTTTTTCAGCATCTTCGAGACCAGCGGATAGCTGACCAGACCGATAGCGATCAGGATGCAGATCAGCGAGATCGGGCGCTCAAGGAAGGTCATCGGATCACCCTGGCTGGAAATCAGCGACTGACGCATCGAACGCTCGGTGAGGGGCCCAAGAACGATAGCCAGAACCGCCGGAGCAACCGGGTAGTTGAGCTTGCGCAGAAGATAGCCCGCGATACCCAGACCCAGCATCAGGTAGGTGTCGAACATCCGGTCGGTCGTTGCGAAGACACCGACAACACAGAGGATGAAGATGATCGGAGCCAGAACGCTGAAGGGCATTGCCAGAACTCGGATGAAGACCGGGATCAGCGCGATGTTGAGAACAACGGTCATGAAGTTCGCGACATACATCGAGCCGATCAGGCCCCAGACGAAATCCGGGCTCTCAGCGAAGAGCAATGGACCAGGGCGCAGACCCCAGATGATCATGCCACCCAGCAGGATCGCGGTAGTCGGCGAACCAGGAATACCAAGTGTCAGCATCGGCAGCATAGAGCCGGTGGATGCCGCATTGTTGGCGGCTTCCGGTGCAGCGACACCCGCCACATTGCCCTTGCCAAAGCTGTCGCCATCCTTGGAGAAGCTCTTGGCCAGCCCGTAAGACATCAGCGATGCAGGGGTTGCGCCGGCCGCGGGCAAGGTGCCCACAAAGAAGCCCAGCACGGAACCCATCGTCGAAACCGGCAGGTATTTCTTAACCTGAGCCAGATTGTTGATGATCTTCTTGAAGCCTACTTCGACCTTGTGCATCTGGATTTTGCCCTTGGTATGCTCGAGCGTCCAGATCATCTCACCGATCCCGTAGATGCCGATAGCAAGAACCAGGAAGGGGATACCACGCTGGAATTCGACAAGTCCGCCAAAGATCAGGCGCGGCTGACCGGAGATGATGTCGAACCCGACGGCAGCCAATACAAGGCCAACCATGATCGAAAAGATGGTTTTCGGAATGTCATCGCCGCCCAACCCGATGAAAGTCGCAAATGCCAGAAGCATGAGGGCAAACTCTTCCTGCGGGCCGAATTTCAGTGCGAACTCCGCCAGCGGCGGCGCAAAGCCGGTGAACAGGATGACCGAGATCGTGCCACCGATGAACGAGGCGATCGCCGCAGCCATCAGGGCCTGGTCCGCTCGTCCGGATTGGGCCATCGGTCGGCCATCGAACACGGTGGCAACGGCGGTCGAGGCACCCGGAATACCCAGAGTAATCGAGCTCACCGCGCCGCCATACATAGCACCGTAATACAACGCGGCAAGAAAGATGATAGCGGCGGTTGGCGGCACCAGAAAGGTGACCGGAAGGAGGATTGCAACGCCGTTGACCGATCCGAGGCCGGGCATGGCACCGATGAACAACCCGGCAAAGCAGCCAAAGAAGATCATCGCGAGGTTGAGCGGCTCGAACGACTGGAGAAGCCCGGCGCCCAGCAAACTTAAAATGGAGTCCATTGGAACTATCCCTGTTGATTACTGACTGACCGGCTTCACGACATGATCGCGTAGCGGAAATCGTCGATATGCAGGAAGATGTTCTCGAAGAACGGCAACCCACGCGGCAGGTATTTGTTTAGTGCGACTTCAAAGAGCATGTAGATCGCGACCGGCATACCGAAGACGACTGACAACGTCAGAGGCCAGCTATGCCGTCCGATCCCTTTTACGTAAAACAGGAGGAACAGCATCATCGAGAAATAGAGACCGATAATGTTGGTCAGCACGAGCAGGAAGAAGATCGCAGCAATGGTGATCCCGACCATGAACACAGTTTCCGGATCGATATACGGCTCTTCGTTGCGCGATTCAGGTGTTGTGCCCTGAAACCAGCGCACGATTGTCCAGACCGACGCAAGCGCCATACCTGTGGCCAGCCAGAACGGCCACATGCCCGCTCCTGGGCCACGCCCTTCGACCCAACCGATGGTCAGATCATCGCTTATTACGTTCCACATCAGCCCAAAGGAGGCGAGCAACAAAAACACCCCCATGATCAACTCAGCTGTACGAACAGACATGATATTCCTCCACACCCGGATAAAAACGGTGTTCCGCTGGCAACCGGTAGATTTCAGCCATTGCGATTTCTGGCGAAACCGCCCCGGTGACATCCGGGCCGTATTTCTGTGACTCTCCGGTCGGGGCGTTCCCGACCGGAGACATTGGTTTGGTTACTTCGACATGATCGCGTCGGCGCCGACGGCTTCGATCAGCTCAACATGACGCTTGAGCTGCGAGTCGTGGAACGCTGCAAGATCGTCACCCGAGATCCACTCGTCACAGGTCAGACCATCCGAGGTGCAGTAGTCCTGCCACTCCTGGCTGTCGAACAGTTCCTTGAACAGGTTCTGATACCAGGCCACCGCTTCGGGATCCATTCCGGCCGGACCGGAGATCGAACGCTGCATGTAGTACTCGATGTCCACACCCAGTTCTTTTGCAGTCGGCACGTCCTCGAACGGCGCCGTACGTGTGCCGTTAAACTGCACGAGCGGCTTGGAGTTTCCGGCGCGCCAGAATTCCATCTGCTCAGACGGGTTGTTCACGGTCGAGTCGATCTGGTTGCCGACAAGGTTCTTGGCAACCGTGCCGCCACCTGGGAACGGGATATAGGTTACGTTGTATCCCAGTTCTTTTTCCATCATCGCCGTCAGGATCGAGTCTTCCTGGCCCGAACCGGTGCCACCGACTTTCCAGGTGCCGTCGGCACCCTTCACCGTTGCAACATAACTATCGAGATCGGTGATGTCGTCACGTTCGGTGTTCACCCAGAGAAGGAACGTGTCCATCGCCATACGTCCGATCGGTGCGAACGAGGTGACGTCGATTGCCAGTTCTTCCTGAATGATCGGAGTGGTGTAGAAGCTGTTCAGAGCGACCAGCAGCGTGTGGTTGTCGCCTTCCTTGCCCTTGATATACGACAGGGCTTCGGCGCCGGATCCACCGGGCTTGTTGATCGGAATAAACGGCCTGGGGCTCAATCCTTTCTTTTGGATAAGACCCTGAAGCAAGCGAGCGATCTGGTCGGCGCCGCCTCCGGTTCCTGCCATGATAATGAACTCTACCGGCTTACGCGGTTGCCATTCCGCCATCGCTGCCGGAGCGCTGATTGCCAGCGCTGCTGCTGTCATCGTCAGAGTTTTCCAAAGTTTCATATTGTCCTCCCTAGGAACGGCCATTTTTGGCCAAATTCGGTTAGCTTCCACCATGATGTGCCTGGCTGATTGCCGAGGTGACATGGTTGTCAAAACGGAATTGGAACTAAGATCTCCTCCTCTTCTTAAGTTCATTGCTTACTGTCAGTGGACCATCACAACCGGGATTTTCGCTTCGGCAACAATGGTTGCCGAGTTGCCTCCCAGCAGAGATTCCCGCTCGTAACTGTCGTGGTATGCGCCCATGACCAACATATCGGCGCCAACCTCGCTACACTTGGCGAGCAACTGCCGGCCGACATTGCCAGTGGCAGCAAACTGCACGATTTGAGAGTCGACGCCGCGGCGCGCGAGGTAGTCGCTGAACTCTTCTGCCGTCGCCGAATGCTCGGACTTGCCGCCGGTCAGGATCGTTACCGCTTCGGCCGTTTCGATGAGCGGCATCGCCATCGCAACAGCCCGGCTTGCTTCCAGAGAGCCATTCCACCCTACTGCTACGTGGTGTCCCAGATTGAGCGGGATATTGTCGCTGTCCGAACAAACCAGCACCGGCCTTCCGGACGAAAACAGGGCTGATTTCAATGTATTGAAACCCAGATCTTCTTCTTTGCTCGGTTTGGCAACACAGATGAGATCGGACAGTCGCCCGAAGTGACGCACCGCGTCCACCTGTTTTCCTTCGTATTCGTAGAACTTGGCGGTGGCCGTGTTCAACTCGGGATCTTGTTCGGGGACGCCATGTTTTACAGCGTCCGCCGAGAACTTGTCGTGGATGAAGTTTTCTTCCGTATCCGCGCTTCGCTGAGTAGCCTCTTCAATCTGCTTGCGCAGAAAACCCGGGATAACGACGCCATAAGGCATCATGTCCTCGGCCTTTGGGTGGCAGTGCACAACCTTGATATGTGCACCAAAGCGCTTGGCCAGCGCCGCGGCGTGGGCAAAGAGCACAGGCCCCCTGCCGTCACCGCGAACAGGCATCATGATTGTATGAAGCGTGCTGCTGGCCATCAGAACAATCCGTCAATCAGGCCATCGTCGTTGATGCAGATCGCTTCCGCCGACGGGACTCTTGGCAGACCCGGCATGGTCATGATCTCACCGCAGATCACCACGATAAATCCTGCGCCTGCACTCAACCGCACTTCGCGAACCGGCAGGCTGTGGCCGTCCGGAGCACCGCGGCGGTTGGGATCCGTGGTGAAAGAGTACTGCGTCTTGGCCATGCAGACCGGCAGATTGCCGTATCCCTGGTCTTCCCAATCCTTCAGCTGCTTGCGGATCTTGGCATCAGCCAGAACCTCGTCTGCGCGATAGATGCGCTTGGCGATGGTTTCGATCTTCTGGAACAGCGGCATTTCGTCAGGATACAGAGGTGCATACTGGGCAGCTCCGCTTTCGACAATCTCGACCACCTTGTTGGCGAGGTCGATGGTTCCCTTCGAACCTTCGGCCCAGTGCTTGCAAAGAACCGCCTCGGAGCCCTGACCGGCGACATAGTCCTTGATCGCCTGCACCTCAGCATCGGTGTCGGTGACAAAGTGGTTGATCGCGACGACGGTCGGAACACCGAACTGCTTGAGGTTTTCAATATGGCGACCGAGGTTCGGGCAACCCTTTTCGACCGCATCGACGTTTTCCTCGCCCAAGTCGTTCTTGGCCACGCCACCGTTCATCTTCATGGCGCGCACGGTCGCAACGATGACCACGGCCTCAGGCTTGAGACCTGCCTTGCGACACTTGATGTCCATGAACTTTTCAGCGCCGAGATCGGCCCCAAAGCCCGCCTCGGTCACAACATAGTCGGCCAGTTTCAGCGCCGTTGTCGTTGCGACGACCGAGTTACAGCCATGCGCGATGTTGGCGAACGGGCCGCCATGCACAAAGGCCGGATTGTTTTCGAGCGTCTGCACAAGGTTCGGCTGCATGGCCTGTTGCAGCAGAACGGTCATCGCGCCGTCTGCCTTTATATCACGGCAGTAGACCGGGCTGCGGTCGCGACGGTAGGCGACGATGATATCGCCAAGACGCTTTTCCAGATCCGCAAGGTCATTGGCCAGACAGAGGATGGCCATGACTTCCGAAGCCACGGTGATGTCAAAGCCGGCCTCGCGCGGGAAACCGTTGGCAACACCGCCAAGGTTACAGACGATCTGGCGCAAGGCGCGATCGTTCATATCCATCACGCGTCGGTAAGCGACGCGGCGGATGTCGATCTGCTGCTCATTGCCCCAGTAGATGTGATTGTCCAGCATTGCGGCCAGCAGGTTGTGAGCGCTTGTGATCGCGTGGAAATCGCCAGTGAAATGAAGGTTCATATCCTCCATCGGTACAACCTGAGCATATCCGCCGCCGGCAGCGCCCCCCTTCATACCGAAACAGGGCCCAAGCGATGCTTCTCGGATACAGATCGCCGCGTTCTTGCCAATGGCGTTCAGACCATCACCCAGACCCACGGTCGTGGTTGTTTTGCCTTCGCCGGCAGGTGTCGGGTTAATGGCGGTCACCAAGATCAGGTGTCCGTCCTTCTTGTCCTGCTGAGCCTTGATGAACTCTTCGGAAACCTTGGCCTTGTCGTGGCCAAAGGGAAGCAGATGCTCGTTAGGAATGTTGAGCTTTGCGCCGATTTCCTGGATCGGTTTCTTTTTTGCGGCGCGGGCAATTTCAATGTCAGACATGGTTATTCTTCCGGTGTTAAAGGTGACGATTATTTGCCGAGCGTGGCGCCGGGTTCCAGCCCAACGGACGCTGCCCATTCCGAAGCAGAGATCTTTCCTTCTCCGGCCGGACGTACTCTTTTAATGAGGATGCGACCGCCGACACATTGGACGGACACGCCTTCATCGGTGATTTCCCGGACGCGGCCCGAGATCCCATCGCCCGGAACCGGGACGCAATCGAAAACGCCGACTTCAACGCCGTCGAGAGTTGTCCATGCTCCTGGAGCAGGGTTTGTGCCGCGGATCAGGTTGTAAACCTGGCCAACAGGCCGATGCCATTCGATCCGGGCGTGGTTCTTGTTGCAGCGCCGTTCGTACGTCGCCTGGCTTTCGTCCGGTACAATCCTTGGCGGATTCCCGTTGCGGAAAAGGTCACAGACTGTCAGCACGCTATCGACCGCATGCGGGTAGATCTTCTTGAAGTAGAGATCGATCACAGTGTCGTTTGGACCGATCTCGCATTCCCACTGCAAAAGGCTGTCACCTTCATCGAGGCCATCCGACGGATAGAACCAAGAATACCCTGATTTAGTGGATCCCATGATGATTGGCCAATTCACTGCCGACGGCCCCCGATGCAAGGGCAGCAGAGACGGATGGAAGCAGATGGATCCATGGGTTGGTGTATCCCGTGCAGCTTCCGGCACGAAGACATTAACGAACGCCATGACCATCAGATCGGCATTGAAACTTGCCAGTTGATCCAATGCTGCCTGGTCATCAAAATTTGCGGGTTGATGAACCGGCAACCCTTTCTCCAGAGCAAAATCCTTGATCGGGTCGACCGGCTTTCCCTCTTTGTCGGGCTCACAATACACGGCCACCACTTCATCGGTTCCGGTATCCAGGAGCTTTTCAAGCACATCTTTCCCGAAGGCTTGCTGCCCCATCACGATTAGTCGCATTTTTTCCTCCCATTGATCGGAGGCCGCTTCTTCGCGGCATCTCCGTCAAGATTTGGTTTATTCGGCAGCTTCTTTGTTCACCTGCCCGACCGCGCCAGAGTCGATGACACGGGCCAGATCCTCGCCGTCATAACCGAGAACCTGCTGCAGGATTTCCGTCGTATGCTCGCCCAGCAACGGGGAGCGTGTGACTTCGACCGGGCTTTCCGAAAGCTTGATCGGGCAACCAACCGAGGTGTAACGGCCGCGTTCGGGGTGATCGACGTCGACAATGGTTCCGGTGGCGCGCAGGCCATCATCTTCCATGATTTCCTTGGTCGAAAGGATCGGGCCAACAGGAATGTCCAACGGATTGCAGATATCCATGACTTCGAACTTGGTCTTGGTCATCGTCCACTGTTCGATGCGCTCAAAAATCGCATCAAGCTTATTCAGACGTTCCGGCGGTGTCTTGTAGCCTTCCTTGTCCTTCCAACCCGGCTCACCGATCACATCGCATACTTTGTCCCAGACGGCTGCCTGAGTAATGAAATACGTGTATGCGTTGGGGTCAGTTTCCCAGCCCTTGCACTTGAGAATGCGACCGGGCTGACCGCCACCGGAGTCGTTGCCAGCGCGCGGTGTTGCGTCTCCGAATTCGATGCCGGCGCCATACTGCGAGTACTCCTTGAGCGGACCGGCCGCGAGACGCTGCTGGTCGCGCAGCTTCACTCGGCAAAGGTTGATCACGCCATCCTGCATCGGCGCCAAAACTTTCTGGCCCTTGCCCGTCCGGGCAGCCTGAAAGAGTGCGGTCACGATGCCCAAGGCCAGATGCAGCCCGGTTCCGCTGTCTCCGATCTGCGCACCCGTCACAATTGGAGGACCGTCAAGGAAACCCGTGGTCGAGGCCGAACCGCCAGCGCATTGCGCAACGTTTTCGTAGACCTTGCAGTCTTCGTACTTACCCGGGCCAAACCCCTTGACCGAGGCCAGGATCATCTTTGGGTTGATCTCCTGAATGCGCTCCCAGGTGAAGCCCATACGATCCAGCGCGCCGGGGGCAAAGTTCTCGACCATCACATCGCATTCTTCGATCAACCGGGTCAGAACTTCCTTGCCGGTCTCGTGCTTTGAATTCAACTCGATCGACCGCTTATTGTGGTTCAGCATCGTGAAGTAGAGCGAATCCGCGCCGGGAACGTCTACAAGCTGCTTTCGGGTAGCGTCACCAACACCGGGACGCTCCACCTTGATTACATCTGCACCGAACCAAGCCAGTAGCTGGGTACAGGTCGGCCCCGACTGAACATGCGTGAAATCGAGGATCTTGACGCCTTCAAGAGCTTTCATCTTACCTCTCCCAGATTACTTGATTTTCTTGGCCTGCGGGTAGCGCTCTTGCGCCACAACCGAAGACGGGTTCAGGTTGCCGATATTGCCGCTTTCCTTGCCCGCTGCCGGGTCGATCACGGCGTTGATCAAAGTGGGTTTTCGGCTTGCAAATGCGGCGTCGACCGCCTGCTTGAGCTCGTCGGGCGAAGTGACGTGCACCCCGACACCACCAAAGGCCTGCATCATCATGTCGTAGCGGGAATCTTCGACAAACACGGTCGTTGCAGGATCCTCGCCGCCGGACCAGTTCTCACCGTCACCCCGGTAGATGCCGTTGTTGTTCATGATCACGATGCAGACCGGCAGGTTGTAGCGGCAGACCGTTTCGATCTCCATCCCACAGAAACCAAAAGCACTGTCGCCCTCGATCGCGAGAACCTGATTGCCGGTTTCAACGGCGGCAGCCACAGCGCTGCCCATGCCGATGCCCATGATCCCCCAAGTTCCGACGTCGAGACGCTTGCGCGGCTTGTGAATGTCGACGATCGAACGCGCTTGGTCGAGGGCATTTGCCCCTTCGTTGACAACGATCGTATCGGGGTTTTCGGCAATCGCCCGCTTCAGCGCGCCAAGTGCGCCCTGATAATTCATCGGAACATTGTTGTTCTGCAGTCGAGGCGCCATTTTTGCGATGTTGCCCTCGACCTTGTCGCGAACAGCACCGGTCCATTCTTCGCTGGGCTTCTGCCAATTGTCGCCAATCGCGTCGAGCAACGCTGTGGCACAGCTTTCGATATCCCCGATCAGCGGCGCCGAGATCTTCTGGTTCGAGTCCATCTCGCTGGGCTCAATGTCGATCTGAACGAACTTCTTCGCGCCCTTCTCTCCCCAGGATTTGCCCTGACCGTGACTCAGAAGCCAGTTGAGGCGAGCACCGATAAGGAAGACACAGTCGGAGTCTTTTAGGACCAGCGAGCGAGCCGCCGAAGAACACTGCGGATGGGTATCCGGCAGTAGACCTTTGGCCATTGACATAGGCAGATATGGGAAACCAAGAGTTTCAACCAGCTGGCGCACCTTGTCGTCACACTGGGCATAAGCAGCGCCCTTTCCGAGGATGATCAGTGGCTTCTTGGCCGACTTGAGCACCTCGACCGCGCGCGACACTGCGTCAGGACCGGGAACCGATGCCGGCGAAGGGTCCACCACTTCAATAAGGGATTTCTGCCCTTCAGCGGCATCCATGACCTGGCCAAGCAAAGCGCCTGGAACGTCCAGATACACACCACCGGGACGGCCAGTCAGAGCAGCACGGATTGCACGGGCAACACCCAGTCCGATGTCCTCGGCATGAAGGATCCGATAGGCCGCCTTGCAATGCGGACGCGCGATGGCCAGCTGGTCCATCTCTTCGTAGTCGCCCCTCTGGAGGTCTACGATCTCGCGTTCGGACGAACCGGATATCAGGATCATCGGCCAGCAGTTGGTTGTCGCGTGCGCCAAAGCGGTAAGACCATTGAGGAAGCCCGGCGCAGACACAGTCATACAAACACCCGGTTTCTTCGTCAGGAAACCCGCTGCCGCAGCAGCGTAGCCTGCGTGCTGTTCGTGACGGAACGAAAGAACCCGCATACCTTGTGCCTGAGCGTAGCGGCCGAGGTCAGTAATCGGAATTCCAGGCACATTGTAGATCGTCTCGATCCCATTCAGCCTGAGCGCATCAATCAGCAGATGAAAGCCATCCGTTTGGCTCCCAGGAGCAACGCTCGCCTTTTCGTTTGACGATGTTGTTGCAGTGGCTACAGCCATTTCCTTCCTCCAATTTAAATTGCGCCGGCGTGAAGTTGCCCTTTCGGAAACTTGTTCGGCTATGCTTGGTTGCTGGTTAGTTCTAGTCGGGTCCAGGTTTTCTGAACGTGCTCGTAAAGGCGCATCGTATGCTCACGCACACGCAGCGCCGCATCATCAGGATCTCTGGCCTCGATGGCCTCGATAATTTCGGCATGGTCGACCACTGACCGCTTGACCCGGTCTGCCTCGCCCATTGCACGCCACCGAACCGCCTGCATGTGCAGGAACAGGCCTTCGGCCATTGTTTTCAGCAGCGCGCACTGGGAGATTTCGAGGATCCGAAGGTGAAACCGCAGATTGTCATCGGAATATTCGGCAATTCTGGTCGGCGACAGCTCATCATCGTACTTGGATGCTATTTTGCGCAATGACGCGATTTCAGTATCGGTCGCACGCTCTGCGGCAAGACGCGCCGCCATCGATTCCAGTGCAGCCCACGCAATGATCATTTCCAGAACTTCCGAGAGACTCTTGCGCTGAACGTAGACGCCCTTGCGTGGAACAACTGTAACCAGCCCATCTGCTTCGAGGCGGGCGATAGCATCACGCAAAGGAGTGCGTGAAATGTTCAGCTGTTCGGCCAGTGAACGCTCGTCCAATCGGAGATCCGCATCTGCACTATAGATGTCCATCTCGGTAATCGCTTCCCGAAGCCGTTCGTAGACGTGATCCTTCAGCGTGAAGTTCGTCGCAATCGGTCGCAGTTTCATTCGCATCTCCAACATGCCAGCGATCAGCGGCGACTCTGCTGATTTATGTGGTATACCATAGACCAGCAATTTTTGCCGGGCAATTGATTTTTGTAACTTTCGTCGCCGCAAACGCAAAATACGCGTACTTTGCCCCTGCTAAGAACATAGTTTAGCAACAATAGTTTTTTTGGACGCCAAATTTTCCCAGCCAATCACCCCTCGGCCCCATTTCAACACTATCACCTTGTTTTTTATTTATTTTTTCATGCTGTCATCTCGATGGCTGCGAGGGAACAACCTGGGACCTAGTCGGATTTTTCCGCATCGCAGCACGAATCAGTCGAATTGATTTTCCAGCAACCTCACAGATTCTCTGCCATCTGGAACACCAGGAAATTTCCAACTTGCGGGAAATATTTCTCCGTGGTATTTGGCATACCACAGATCTTGTTTTGACGGGATTTAACCAATTTCGAGGATGGCTCTCATGCTTATACGCGCGAAAGATTCCGCTTTGGTCATCATCGACATGCAGGAACGGCTAGTTCCCGCAATGCAGGCACCGGCACGCACGATTCGGAATACCAGAACCCTGCTGGCCTGCGCCGAAGAGCTTGATGTTCCCGTGATCATGACAGAGCAGTATCCTGCGGGATTGGGCATGACAGTACCAGAACTCACCCCGTCACAGGACACCGCGATTCTAAGCAAGATGCATTTTTCGTGCATGGAGGATCCGGAGTTCGCAACCCACTTCAGAGGCTTTGGCCGGAAACAGGCCGTTCTTGCCGGAATGGAAGCTCATATCTGTGTCGTTCAGACGGCAGCGAGCCTGATCGAAGAAGGTTATGAGGTTTTCGTCGTGTCAGATGCAACCGCATCGCGGACGCTTGAGAGTGAACAGGCCTGCATAGCACGGCTTAACGCTTGCGGCGCGGGAATCGTAACAACCGAAATGGTGGTGTTCGAATGGCTAGGAAAGGCCGGCACGCCGGCCTTCAAGAAAATCCTGCCTCTGATCAAATAGGCAGCGAACTCAGCACTTACTCAAAAACCCAAAGCGATCCGCTGATCGCATCATGCTAGGGAGGAACAGCGTGAACATCCATGAGTACCAGGCGAAGGCGCTTCTTCGCGACTATGGCGCACCGGTGGCATCCGGCGTGCCGATCACATCACTCGACGAAGCTGAATCCGCAATAGGCGCCCTGCCCGGACCTGTCTGGGTCGTCAAAAGCCAGATTCATGCCGGCGGACGCGGCAAGGGTAAATTCAAAGAACTTCCCGAAGACGCAAAAGGCGGCGTGCGCGTTTCCTTTTCGGCCGAAGAGGCAATGGCCAACATCAAGGAGATGTTCGGCAACACGCTTGTAACCAAACAAACCGGCCCGGCCGGCAAACAGGTAAACCGGCTCTATATTGAATCGGGAGCAGCCATTGACCGCGAGTTGTATCTCTCGCTTCTGGTCAACCGCGAAACGGGGATGACGTCATTCGTTGCGTCGACCGAAGGCGGGATGGATATCGAAACAGTCGCTGAAGAGACCCCCGAGTTGATCCACACTGTGGATATCGTACCGTCCGCTGGTTGCACCGACGCAGATGCAACAAAGCTGGCGGACGCGCTGAAGCTTTCGGGCTCTGCAAAGGAACAGGCCGTCGATCTGTTCAAGAACCTTTACAAAGCATTCGTTGAAAAGGACATGAGCCTGCTGGAGATCAACCCGCTGATCGTCACTGAATCGAACGACATGCAGGTGCTTGATGCCAAGGTCTCCTTCGACAACAATGCCCTGTTCCGCCATCCGGACGTGCAGGAACTGCGCGATCTGACCGAAGAGGACGAAAAGGAAATCCAGGCGTCCAAGTTCGACCTGTCCTATATCGCCCTCGATGGCGAGATCGGATGCATGGTCAATGGCGCGGGCCTTGCCATGGCGACCATGGACATCATCAAGCTGTATGGCGCCGAACCGGCGAACTTCCTTGACGTCGGCGGAGGGGCGACGACCGAAAAGGTAACTGAGGCGTTCAAGATCATCACCGCCGATGACAACGTCAAAGGCATTCTGGTCAACATCTTTGGTGGGATCATGCGGTGTGACGTGATCGCCGAAGGTGTCGTCGAAGCGGTCAAACAAGTGGGGCTACCGGTTCCGCTGGTCGTTCGCCTCGAAGGTACCAAAGTCGAAGACGGCAAGAAGATCATCAACGAAAGCGGTCTGAACGTGATCGCCGCCGACGATCTGGACGATGCCGCCCAGAAAATCGTTAAAGCGGTGAAAGGATAAAAGACATGTCGATCCTGCTGAACAAAGACACAAAGATCATTGTGCAAGGCCTGACCGGAAAGACCGGAACCTTTCACACGGAACAGGCACTTGCCTATGCAAACACCCAGATGGTCGCGGGTATTCACCCTAAAAAGGGCGGCACTAAATGGACAGCCGCATCGGGGCAGGAACTCCCCATCTATGCCACCGTTGGCGAAGCCGCAGAGGCCACAGGAGCAACGGCTTCGGTGATCTATGTGCCCCCTGCCGGAGCCGCCGCCGCGATCGAAGAAGCGGTCGACGCCGGAATCGAGCTGATCTCATGTATCACCGAAGGTGTGCCGGTTCAGGACATGGTGCGGGTTGCTGAAAAGCTGCGGAATTCGAACTCGCGCCTGGTCGGGCCGAACTCTCCCGGCATGATGACAGCTGATGAGTGCAAGATCGGCATCATGCCCGGTTCGATATTCAAGAAAGGATCCGTCGGCGTGGTTTCGCGGTCGGGAACACTGACATATGAAGCCGTCTACCAGACAACGGTTGCAGGTTTGGGCCAGACGTCGGCGATCGGCATCGGGGGTGACCCGGTCAAGGGCACCGAATTCATCGACGTCCTCGAGCTGTTCCTTGCAGATGAAGATACCAAGTCGATCATTATGATCGGTGAAATTGGCGGCTCGGCCGAAGAAGATGCAGCTCAGTTTCTGGCTGACGAAGCCAAAAAAGGGCGCTCCAAACCGGTAGCTGGTTTCATTGCTGGCCGCACCGCACCTCCCGGTCGTACCATGGGCCACGCCGGTGCCGTGATCTCAGGCGGCAAAGGCGGCGCCGAAGACAAAATCGAAGCCATGCGGTCCGCCGGTATCGTCGTTTCCGACAGCCCGGCCGGATTGGGTCAGGCCATGCTCAAAGCCATCGGATGATTTGAAACATCACCGGCCGCCTTTTGTAGCTCCCCACTTTGGCGGCCGGACCTAGGGAACCGTTGGATGTAACGTCCTTCCTTGTCTGCACGGCACGAAATAACGGCGCCGATGCCGTCCGGCGGTTCCCGATTTTTTCCTACTGCATTTTTGACCTGCTTCGTTTCCAGAGCTTTTGACCCCAAAACGACCAGGTATCTCGTACCAGCCTCTGAGGGCTTTTGACACTCTGCGCTGTCCCTCACTCCAGAATGGTCACTGCACTGCTGACACGCTCGAATGGCGGTCAGTCAACAATGTCTCCATTTAGGAAAGCCGCGGCTTTCGAACTCTTTGGCGAGTCGAAGAACTGCGTGGCCGGAGCGGCTTCGTGCACCTTTCCGTCCACCAGAAAGACCACTTCGCTTGCAAGCCTCTTTGCCTGCCCCATGTCGTGGGTCGACATGATAAGCCGCGTTCCTCTTGCCGTTGCCTCATGTAAAAGCGCCTCGATCTCTCGTGTTGATCGACCATCCAGAGAGGCACAAGGCTCATCTAGAAACAGAACTTCGGGATTGCGTGTAAAGGCGCGGGCCAAGGCAAGTTTCTGCCGCTCGCCGCCAGATAGAACCGCCGCCTGTTGGTTCAACATTTCACCAATTCCTACTCGTCCCGCCCATTCTTCGGCGACCAGCCTTGCTCGTTTCCTGGTTTCGCCGGCTACAAGCAGAGGATAGGCAATATTGTCCCGCACAGTGCGCCTCATCATCACCGGTGACTGAAACACAAAACCCTGTTTTTGGCGGGCCTCCTCTATCCCACACGACCATTCGATAGTTCCGGCACTGAGCCGCTGGATCCCATGCAGCAACCTCAGAAGCGAAGTTTTGCCCGCCCCGTTTGGCCCGATAACAATTGTTACACCCGTTGCCTCAAAATCGAGATCGACCGGCCCGACGAGCACCTTGCCTTGTCTGCGCGAGACCGCGCCACGCACCTTCAAAGGCATCAGGCCCATCACCAACGCCCCTCTGTTTCTGTCTGGGTGAGACGGTGGATTGCCAGATTGACTGCGATTGCCATGCCGATCAGCACAAAGCCCAGCGCCAGAGCCAATGCAAGTTCACCCTTGCTGGTTTCCAAGGCGATAGCAGTCGTCAGCACGCGTGTCGTATGGTCTATATTGCCACCAACGATCATGATGGCGCCAACCTCGCCGATGGCCCGCCCGAAACCTGCCAACGATGCGGTTAACAGCGCCCTTCGACTGTCCCACAGGATTGCCCGAACCCTCTGCGATTGTGTGGTGTTTAGAGACAGAAGCAGATCGTGATAGTCAGACCAGATTTCACGCAGCGATTGATGCGCTATCGAGGCAATGAGCGGAACAATGATTATGACCTGAGCGATTATCATTGCAGTTGGCGTGAACAGCAGCCCAAACACGCCGAGCGGCCCCGACCGGGACAGCAAAAGGTACACGAACAGACCGACCACTACAGGCGGAAGCCCCATCAGCGCGTTCATAACCGCAATTGTCGTCCTGCGCATACGAAACCGCCGCACGGACAGCAGACCCGCGATCGGGAATGCAATAAGCGAAGCGATGACAAGCGCACTTACGGTCACATGCAGCGACCGCAAGGTGATTTCCACGAGGTCGGGGTCAAATGACACGATCAGAATGACCGCCTGCACCAGCCCCTGCCAGATATCGGACATGATCGGAACCCGCTCCTAGCCGCGCGTTAATTTGCACCTAGCGAGACTAACGGGTTCCACCATGCTTGGTCGAACCGAATGTTCCCGGCTGCACCTATTCTGCGGCAATATCCCCCGCCTTTTCGACATGAACCGCCGAGAACTTAAACTCGGGGATCTTGCCATATGGGTCAAGTGCCGGATTTGTCAAAATGTTTGCGGCCGCTTCGACATACGCGAAAGGTAGGAACACATTGTTCTCGGCCACCGCGCGGTCAGCCCGCGCCATCACCGTGACCGACCCGCGCCGGGTTGTTAAGCGCAGATAATCTCCAGGTGCAGCCCCCAGCTCTCTGAGAGTTCTCGGGTGAAGCGAACAGTTTGCCTCGGGCTCGACGGCATCAAGAACCTTGCTGCGGCGCGTCATCGATCCAGTGTGCCAATGTTCCAGTTGTCTGCCTGTGATCAGAACAAACGGGAACTCTGCGTCTGGAGTTTCGTCCGGCGGGATCACGTTGGCCGGAGTAAATCGGGCGCGTCCATCCTGGCGCGGGAACCCGTCGCCAAAAACAATCGCCTGCCCGGGATCTTCGGGGCTGAGCGACGGATAGGTGACCGCGGTACCCTCAAGGCGTTCCCATGTGATGTTGTCGAGCGACCCCATGTTCAGCTTCATCTCGGCGAAAACCTGAGATGGATGGGTGTAAGTCCAGTCGAGACCCAGTCGCTTAGCAAGCTCCACTTCGATCCACCAATCTTCCTTGGCTTCTCCCGGTGGGGGGCAGACGGGGCGGCCCATTTGGACCTGTCGGTTGGTGTTCGTTACCGTTCCCGATTTTTCATACCACGCCGATGACGGCAGGATCACATCCGCGTAGTTCGCGGTTTCCGTCAGAAAGATGTCCTGAACAACCAGATGCTCCAGCTTGGCAAGCGCATCTCTGGCATGTTCGGCATCCGGATCGGACATCGCTGGATTTTCACCGAGAATATACATGCTTCGGATATCGTCATTATGGATTGCATCCATGATTTCAACGACGGTCAGGCCCTTCTCATTCGAGAAGTCACCTGATTTCCAGACCTCGGTAAAGGCGGAACGCACGCCGTCATCCGTGACGCTCTGGTAGTCGGGCAGGAACATGGGGATCAGCCCCGCATCCGACGCGCCTTGCACGTTGTTTTGCCCACGCAATGGGTGCAAGCCAGCGCCCGGACGCCCGACATTGCCGGTCATGAGCGCCAGCGAGATCAGACAACGCGAATTATCGGTGCCGTGAACGTGCTGAGAAATCCCCATGCCCCAGAAGATCAGGCCGGCTTTTGCATTGGCAAATGTCCTTGCCACATCCCTAAGAACGTCAGGCTCAATGCCGCAAACAGGCGCCATCTTTTCGGGCGTGAAATCCTTGAGATGGGCCTTCATCTCTTCCCAGTTTTCGGTGAACTTGTCGATATAGGTCGTGTCGTAGAGCTCTTCTTCGACGATCACGTTCATGATCGCGTTCAGCATCGAAACATCGCCGCCCGCTTTAAACTGCAGCATGTGGCTGGCAAATCTCTTGAGCCCCTGACCACGCGGGTCCATCACGATCAGCTTTCCGCCACGCTTGGCGAACTGCTTGAAATAGGTGGCTGCCACAGGGTGGTTCTCGATCGGATTACACCCGATGACGATCGCCACGTCCGAGTTCTCGATTTCGTTGAACGTCGCCGAAACCGCGCCCGAACCGACATTTTCCAGCAATGCCGCGACCGATGAGGCATGGCACAACCGGGTGCAGTGATCTACGTTGTTGTGCCCAAAGCCCTGCCGGATCAGCTTCTGGAACAGATATGCTTCTTCGTTCGAGCATTTGGCCGATCCGAAACCGGCAACATAGGTTCCCTTCTGGTCGCGCAATTTGGCCATGCCGCCGGCGGCAAAGTCGAGCGCCTCATCCCAACTGGCTTCGCGGAAGTGCGTCATTAGGTTGCCCGGATCGACGTTCAGACCCTTTGGCGGTGCATCTTCTCGCCGGATCAAAGGCTTGGTCAAACGGTGAGGATGGTGGATGTAATCGAAACCGAACCGACCCTTGACGCACAGACGGTTTTCGTTAGCGGGGCCATCTATACCCTCAACATACTTGATCTTGTCATCCTTGATCTTGAACTTGATCTGACAGCCTACACCGCAATAGGGGCACACGCTCTCGACTTCCCGATCAAAGTCCTTGCTGTCACCAGCCTGTGTATCGTCCAGAACAGTGGCCGGCATCAGGGCTCCGGTCGGGCAGGCCTGAACGCATTCGCCGCAAGCCACGCAAGACGACCCACCCATCGGATCATCCTGATCAAAGATGATTTTTGAGGTGCTGCCACGCCCTGCCATTCCGATTACATCATTGACCTGCACCTCGCGGCACGCGCGGACACACAGGTTGCAGTTAATGCAGGCATCAAGGTTGACCCGCATGGCGACATGGCTGTCATCCAAGATCGGAACATGGGAGGGATCCTTACTCGGAAAGCGACTTTCGCTGACACCGTTCAGATCGGCCATGTCCTGAAAGTGCGAGGATGCATCGTGCTTGATCTCAGGCTGGTCCGCGACAAGCAACTCCATGACCATCTCGCGGGATTTACGCGCCCGGTCACTGTCAGTTGCCACCACCATTCCGTCAGATACGGGGCGGATGCAGGATGCAACCAGCGTCCGTTCACCTTCGACCTCGACCATGCAGGCCCGGCAATTTCCGTCAGGGCGGTAGCCCTTGGCCGGCTTGTGGCACAGATGGGGTATGACAAACCCTTTACCGTTTGCCGCCTCCCAGATCGTATAACCTTCGGGGACCGTCACCTCATCGCCGTTGAGGGTAAAGGTCACCATGTTTACTTGTGCTCCGTCGGGCATATCAGATCTCCTCCGGGAAATGCTTCATCGTCAGTCGAATTGGGTTGGGAGCTGCCTGCCCCAGACCGCAGATCGAGGCGTCCGCCATCACCTGGCATAGGTCTTCAAGCAGTTCCTGATCCCAATTGTCGGCCTGCATCAGTTTCACGGCCTTTTCGCACCCGGATCGGCAAGGGGTGCACTGGCCGCAGCTTTCGTCTTCGAAAAACCGCAGCATGTTCAGCGCCGCATCCTTGGCGCTGTCCTTGTCGGACAGGATTACTACCGCAGCAGACCCAATAAAGGTTCCATGCGGTTGCAGGGTATCAAAGTCGAGCGGAACGTCGTCCAAAGTCGCAGGGAGGAGACCTGACGACGGACCGCCCGGCTGGTAGGCCTTGAACACGTGACCATCCAGCATCCCGCCGGCAGCCTCGATGATCTCGGGTATCGTCGATCCGGCGGGCAATTCGTGAACGCCAGGGTTCTTGACCCGGCCCGAAACGGAATAGCTGCGAAGCCCCTTGCGACCGTTGTGCTCGACCGCGGACAGGATTTCGGGGCCCTCACGCATGATGCGGGCAACCCAATGCAGGGTTTCGATGTTGTGAACCAGGGTGGGTCTGTTGAACACCCCGACCTGAGCGACAAATGGGGGGCGATGCCGCGGCAATCCGCGCTTACCTTCGATCGACTCGATCATCGCGCTTTCTTCGCCGCAGATATATGCCCCTGCTCCGCGGCGCAGGTCGATATATCCCGGTTCGACGATCCCAGCGGCCTCAAGGGCTGCAATTTCAGTTTGCAGGATCTCGCGAACCGCCGGGTATTCGTCGCGCAGGTAAATGAAACATGTTTCTGCCTCGACAGCCCATCCGGCAATCAGCATTCCTTCGAGGAACAGGTGGGGGGTGCGCTCCAGATAGTAGCGGTCCTTAAAGGTGCCCGGCTCACCCTCGTCCCCATTGACCGCAAGATAGCGAGGACCCTCGTTCATGCGAACGAAACCCCACTTTTTGCCTGATGGGAAACCCGCGCCGCCCAAACCACGCAAACCGCTCGACAGAACAGTTTCCTGCACAGCCTCCCAGTTTCCGTTGGCGCGCAGATCCGTCAAAGCGGCATAGCCTCCGGCGGCAAGGTAGGCATCAAAGCCTTCATACTTGGGCAGGTGAGCATGAGTATCACCCGCAGCAATGGCCGCATGCACCTTTTCCGGTGTGGCGTGGTCAATGTGATTATGCCCCAGTTCCAGAACCGGCGCCGTATCACAACGACCCATGCAAGGCGCGCGAAGAACCCGAACCTCGCTGGCATCCAGCCCGCCTTCCAATGCTGTTCGCAGCTGCTCGGCACCTGCCAACTCGCACGAAAGCGAATCGCAGACCCGGATGGTCAGTGCGGGTGGCGGGGCATCGCCCTCGGCGACGACGTCGAAGTGAGCGTAGAACGTGGCCACTTCGTAGACTTCGGATTGAGCCAGCCTAAGCTCATGCGCCAGCGCCGAAATGTGTGCGGCAGAAAGGTGCCCATAAGCATCTTGAACCAAATGCAGAAACTCGATGAGCAAGTCGCGCCGGCGTGGCTTGTCACCCAGCAGATTCTGGACTTCCTGCAAGGCCCGGTCATCGACCTGGCGCCCTTTGGGAGTCTTGGAACTCTTCCCTGTACCCTTCTTTTTCCAGATGCCCTTTTGATCGTCCAGCGGTGCCATCTAGCTCTCCCTAGTCCACGAGCGGTGCCATTACCTCACAAGCATGGATATCAGAAGTGCTGAACGTCAATTACAAATTACTGATGGCGCGATAAGCAAATCTTATTGCACTGTAAGGCAGACCTTTCGCAACGCCGCAACTGTAGGAAGGCTTGGGTCGCGCATCTGCGCAACCAGGCAGACTTCCTTTTCCAGTTTCGGATTTACCAAGGGCAACGCAACGGCTCCGTCCAAAACGCCAAATGTTTCGGCGTGAACTTTCGGAACGATTGTTGCTGACGCTCCTTCGGCAGCCAAAACCATTGAGGCGGTAAACTCGCTGGTTTCCGACACAACATCGGGAACCAGGCCCGCATCGCGAAAAACTTTGTCGAGTATCCTTCGGTTTTGCATATTGGGTTCCAGCAGACTAAGCGGAAGCTCCGCTGCTTCGGCCCAACTGATCTCGCTCTTGCCCTGAGGTATCAGACTCACTGGTGCGAGGAGATAGTAGGCTTCCTGATACAATGGATCGGCGCGCAGCATGTCGCGGGATACGCCTTCGCCATAGGTAAAGCCCGCCTCGAATCTTCCGTCCTCCAGCCCCTGCTGGATGGCCAGCGAGGTCGCCGTTTCCAGTCGGACCCGGATTCCAGGATACAAACCCTGAAGGCGTCGGATGGCACGTGCCGCAAAGATTGCCGCCGTCGGAATGACCCCGACCGAGAGCAATCCGGTCACCTCACCCCGCTCCGATCTGATTTCCTGCTCCATGACTTTCAGATCATCCATGATTTTACGGGCATGCCGCACAAGGGTTTCACCCTCGGCGGTGAAGCCCTGAAACCTGTTTCCTCTTTTGACAATCGCTGCCCCAAGCTGTTCTTCGATCTTCCGAATTCGCATCGAAAAGGCCGGTTGGGAAACACCGCAGTCCTCTGCGGCTCGGGCAAAGTGTTTTCGACGCGCAAGCGAAGAAATGAATTCAAGCTCTCTCAACGATATCACGGCAATCCCTCTGCATTTGCGCTCTGGCAGCTTAGCGCGGGTCGGATCACTGGGCCAGCAACCGTCGTCGTTGACAGCAGTCTTCTATGTGGTATACCAGATACCAAGTAGTTGGGGAGGAGAGCTGCCATGTTTATCTCAGAGCACAAATCCAAAGAGCTTCTGTCCCAATACGGTATGGCAATGCCGGATGGACGAGTTGCGCGCACCGCCGAAGAGGCCGAAGCGCGCTGCAGAGAAATCGATTCCCGCAAATACGTCGTGAAAGCGCAAATTCCCGCAGGCGGTCGCGGTCTTGCCGGGGGCGTCAAATTTGCTGCCACACCGTCCTCGGTGGCGGAGGAGACAAAAAAACTACTCGGCTCGAACCTTGTAACCGAGCAGACATCCAGCGCCGGCGAAACCGTTGAATCGGTGTATATCGAAGCGGCAATCGATATCGCAAAGAGCTACTTCGTGGCTATCGCAATTGATCCCAAGACGGGCTCTCCCATTCTACTCGCCTCGTCCGAGGGCGGCGTTGAATTCGAGCAACGCGCCCGAATGGATGAAGGCACGGTCCGGACTTTCCCTTTCGCCCCTGACACTCCCGATACCCGTTCCCAGCTTGCCGAGTTCCTCGAAAGCGTTGACATCGCGGCCCCACAGGCAATCGATAGCCTGTTCGCAGCTCGGAAAGCCTTTGTCGAAAACGACATGATCCTGCTGGAGATCAACCCATTCGCTAAAACTTCGGACGACCGTTGGATGGTGATTGATGCAAAGATCGTTCTCGACAGTAACGCATCCTTCCGGCGTCCCGAGTTTGAATCCATGGCGTCGGATCTGGCAACTCGCGAAAGCGAGTTGGAAGCTCAGAAGAACAATATCAATCTTGTCAAACTCGACGGCAATGTTGGTGTCATCGCCAACGGCGCAGGTCTCGGCCTTGCCACGTTGGACATGATCGTCGACGCCGGCGGCAAACCCGCAAACTTCATGGATATCAGAACGACCGCCACAAGCTTTGACGTGGCAAAGGGCGTGGAGCTTCTGCTTCAGGATCCGAATGTCCGGGTCATCCTGTTGAACATCCATGGCGGCGGCATGACCTCGGCCGACACTGTGGCCGAAGGCGTCAACTTCGCCTTCTCACGCTCGGATCGGGAGTTGCCGGTTGTGGCCCATGTATCAGGCCAGAACGCCGAGTGGGGTATAAGGATTCTGAAAGACCGTAAAGTTCCGGTTGAACCGTTCAACACCATGTCCGCTGCAATCAACCGCGCCGTAGAGGTCGCGAAATAGGAGGGCCGAGAAATGTCGATTTTCGTTGATTCCGATACCCGTGTCATCGTTCAGGGCATGACTGGTCGGGCCGGAACTTTCTATACGGATCAGGCCGTGCGGTACGGCTCCACCTACGTCGGAGGCGTCCGCCCTGGCAAGGGCGGCACACGTCATCTCGATCTGCCCATGTTCAACTCCGTTAAGGAAGCCATGGACGAAACCGGCGCCAATGCCAGCTTGGTCATCGTGCCGGCGCCCCGCGCAGGAGATGCCATGATCGAAGCCATAGAGGCCGGAATTGGTGTCGTGGTGTGCGTGACCGAACGGGTCCCGCAGCATGATATGAGCCGCGTCAAGCAAGCGCTGCAGAACTCCGACACGATCCTCATCGGGCCGAATTCGCAAGGCATCCTGACTCCTGAGCAATGCAAGATTGGCGTCATGCCGACAGGCAATGCCACGCCAGGCACTGTCGGCATCGCTTCCCGGTCGGCCTCATTGACCTCAGAAGTGCTTGCCCAGTTCAGCAAGGCCGGAATGGGGCAGTCGACCACTGTGGGTGTTGGAGGTGATGCCCTCCATGGTGTGGACTTCGTGGAATGCCTCAAGCGGTTCAAGGAGGATCCTGAAACAGAATCTGTCGTCCTGATCGGAGAGATCGGGGGCCGCGCAGAAGAGGAAGCCGCGGACTATTTACGCTCCGTCGACTACGGGAAACCTGTCGTGGCTCTGGTTGTTGGCCGTCACGCCCCCCAAGGGCGCCGGATGGGTCATGCCGGAACTCTGTCAGTGCTCGGCGGAGGAACCGCTGACGAGAAGATCGCATCCTTGACCGCAGCTGGGGCAACAATTGCCAAGAATGCCGACGACGTGGTGGCCGCCGTAAAGCGGGCAAAAACAGAAACCTGAACCAAAACAGAGAATGACCGTGACGCGACTGCCCGAGACAATGAACGTTGTAGAAATGAACGGCGCCGGCGGGCCCGAGGTTCTCGTCCCGGGCTCGCGCCCGGTTCCCCAACCGGGGCAGGACGAAATCCTGATCCGGGTGACAGCCGCCGGCGTCAATGGGCCAGACCTTGTGCAACGCCGCGGCCACTATCCGCCCCCCAAGGGTGCCTCTGATCTATTGGGGCTCGAAGTTTCGGGCGAAGTGGTTTCGGCAGGCAGCGATCAAACCCTGTGGAAGCCGGGTGACAGGGTGTGCGCCCTGACAAACGGCGGCGGATATGCCGAATACGTCGCCGTGAACGCGGGTCATTGCTTGCCGGTTCCGACTGGTATCGACGAAACCGACGCTGCGGGCCTCCCGGAGACTTTCTTTACCGTCTGGAGCAACGTGTTCTTGGGCCAGAAGATGCCCGATGGGGGCAACTTCCTCGTCCATGGCGGTTCGGGGGGCATTGGGTCCACGGCGATCCAGTTGGGCGCAGCCATGGGACTCAATGTCCTTACGACCGTCGAATCCGACAGCGCTGCAGCTTTCGCGGAGTCTCTGGGTGCCAGTAAGACGATCAACTTTCGTGAAAGTGATTTTGTACCTGTCTGCCGCGAAGCCGGTGGCGCCGATATCATTCTGGACATCATCGGTGGCGATTATGTAGCGCGCAACGTCAAAGCATCCCGCCATGATGCGCGCATCATCCAGCTTGCTTTCAATCTTGGCTCAAAGGTCGAGATCGACCTGATGCCATTCATGCTGAAACGCATTCAATATACCGGCTCCACGCTCCGATCGCGGCCGGAATCATTCAAGTCAGAAGTTGCGCAGGATCTGCGAAAGACTGTCTGGCCCCTTTTTGACAACGGCGCTCTGCGCTGTGTCACTCATGCGGTCCTTCCAATGTCACAGGCAGCGGACGCGCACCACATGATGGAAGCAGGAAAACACCACGGGAAAATCCTGCTTCAACCCTGATCCCCCCAAAAACAATCAGACTGCTAGCCAACCGAGAGGATATCATGTCCAAAATCTGGGACTTTGTTGAGGAGTATTCCATACTGCTTATTGCGGGTGCGTTGACCGCCCTGTTCTGGGCCAACACATCACCCGAGAGTTACCACCATCTGGTTCATTTCGAACTGTTCCACGGCGGGCCAATCGGGCATCTGCACGATGACGGACATGGCCATGTTTCCCGATCCTTTACATTGCACTTTCTGGTTAACGATTTGTTGATGGCTTTCTTTTTCGCCGTGGCCGGCAAGGAAGTTTGGGAAGCGGTGGCACTTAAGAACGGTTCTCTGCGAGGAAAAAAGGCGCTGACGCCGTTGATCGCAACAGCCGGAGGCATGATCGGTCCAGTGACCATCTACCTGCTGGGGGCATTTGCTGTTGGCAAGTTCGCCATTCTCGCCAATGGTTGGGCAATTCCCACGGCGACGGATATCGCCTTTTCGTACCTCATCGGTCGCATTGTTTTCGGCGCAGGCCACCCGGCGGTTGGCTTTCTACTTTTGCTCGCAATCGCAGATGACGCGGTCGGCCTTGTGATTCTTGCCATTTTCTATCCGCAAGGAGAGCTGGCTCCGGAATGGCTTCTGGTTTCAATCGCGGCAGCTGTTTTGGTCTATCTGCTGTTTAACAAACTTCCCCGCAGGATGGACCGCGGTAAACAGGATCGCCCGAACTCGACATGGGTTCGCAAGAAACTGTCATGGTGGCCTTATCTGATCGCCGGAGCCGTCAGCTGGTTCGCCTTTCACAAGGCGGGCATCCATCCTGCTCTCGGCCTGCTACCGATTATTCCGGCCATGCCACATGCAGATGTCGATTACGGTATCTTCGCGGCGGAAGAAGTGCACCAGAACGATCTGCTCAACGTCTCCGAGCACAGCCTGAAACGCCCGGTCGAGTTCATCCTGTTCGGTTTCGGCCTGATGAATGCAGGAGTAGAGTTCTCATCGGTCGGCGCAGCCACGACAATGGTTCTCGCCGGGCTGTTGATCGGAAAGCCGCTGGGCATCTGGCTGATGGGCAGTTTCGCGGCCAAGACGCTAAAGCTCGGTCTTCCCGAAGGCATGAAGCAATCCGATCTGTTCGTATTGGGGTGCGTCGCCGCCATCGGCTTCACTGTTTCGCTTTTCGTCGCTTCGGTCGCCTTTCCGGCTGGCGCGGTTCAGGACGCAGCAAAAATGGGCGCGCTTCTGTCCTTTGGCGCCGCCGGGATGTCAATCGTTGCCGGCATTCTGTTCAAATCCAAGCAGGGCGCAGACACAAAAACTGCGGCTGGTCCGGAGACAGGTTTGGAGCCAGCCGAATAAACCACCTGCGTTTTTGCCGGGCCGTTCCTAATGCGGCCCGGCCCCATGACCCTTGCTTAAACATGACGGGCAGAACCCCAACATGAATACCACCATCCGATCGATCGAACCGACCTCTTCACGTTCAGACCGCATCGACCGGCTGACGTTGAACAACTTTGTCCGTGAAATCGAAATTGGCGCTTTCGATGAAGAGCGCGGGGTCACCCAAAGACTGAAGTTCGACATAGGCGTCGAGGTGGCATCAACTTGCGCCGCGATAACCGATGACGTCGATGCAATCCTGAGTTACGACGCGCTCGTTTCTGCCGTCGATATCTCATTGCAACAGGAACGTGTCGACCTGCTTGAAACGCTGGCCGAACGGATAGCGACCCACATTTTCCGTTTCCCCGAAGCGCAGAAACTGTCGCTGGCAATTCGGAAACTTGACCGCGGCCCGTTTGAAATGGGTGTTGAAATCGAGCGACGACGCGACATGAACACCGGATCGGAAACGGCCTGCACCGAATTGCTGCCGCAGATTGTTGAGCTTTCAAACAAGGATCTGGCGCATCCAGAGCTCAACGGGTTGCTCCGTTCTCTCAAGTCTTCAGGCCTACCGGTCGTGTTGACGGTCGGATTGCCGGCCAACTTCAACGCCCCAGCCGGCAGTGACGAAGTGATCCGCCAAATCCAGTTTCTGGCGATAGAGCAAAACGCCTGGCGCTTGGCAGACTGCGAACCGCGAGTACAAATCGTTCGGTCCCGAACCGAGCTGGAACACTGCATAAAGTCCAGCCGGCTGGCGGTCTGGGCGCCTGCGAAAATGGTCAACACCTCATTCGCCAATATCTCGGACGCACCAGAACCAGGACCGGCCCTCACCCAATGGTTTGCCCGTGCTATCGATGCATCCCTGGTGGCGGACTTCAATCCTGTTGACCGCCACACCGACAACAAAGGGGGACAAGAAGGTTGAAGATAGGGACACCTAGAGAGACATTTTCGGGCGAGTCTCGCGTTGCGATGACGCCTGAGTCTGCGATTCAGTTGCAGAAGCTTGGCTATGAGTGCGCGATTGAGGCTGGGGCCGGAGCTGCTGCGGGTTTTTCGGACGCGGCTTATACGGCTGCCGGGGTTGAGATCATCAAGACGGCGGCGGGTCTTTGGAAGGCTTCGGACATCATTGCGAAGGTGCGTCAGCCGAACGAGACGGAGCTGAAGCGTCTGACGAAGGAAAAGACGCTGATTTCGTTCTTCAACCCTGCTGGCAACGAGCCTGGCATGGAGGCGGCGAAGGCGAAGGGGGCCAACGTGATCGCCATGGAGATGGTTCCCCGGATCAGCCGGGCCCAGAAGATGGACGCGCTGTCGTCGATGGCGAACATTGCGGGTTACCGGGCGGTGATCGAGGCCGGGAACAATTTCGGCCGGTTCTTCACGGGCCAGATCACGGCGGCGGGCAAGGTCCCACCGGCCAAGGTTCTGGTTGTCGGCGCCGGGGTTGCGGGTCTTGCCGCGATCGGCACCTCGACCAGTCTCGGTGCGATCACCTATGCGTTCGACGTGCGCCCCGAAGTGGCCGAGCAGGTTGAGTCGATGGGGGCCGAGTTCGTCTATCTCGACTTCGAGGAAGAGCAGCAGGACGGCGCCTCGACCGGCGGCTATGCTTCGGTGCAGTCCGACGAGTTCCGCGAAGCGCAGCTGGCCAAGTTCCGCGAGCTGGCGCCAGAAGTGGACATCGTGATCACTACGGCGCTGATCCCCAACCGCGAGGCGCCGGAGCTGTGGACCAAGGACATGGTCGAGGCGATGAAGCCGGGTTCGGTGATCGTCGATCTGGCGGCGGAGAAGGGCGGCAACTGCAAGCTGACCGTGGCTGACGAGAAGATCGTGACCGACAATGGCGTAACCATCATCGGCTATACCGACTTCCCGAGCCGGATGGCGGCACAGTCCTCGTCGCTTTACGCCACCAACATCCGCCACATGATGGCCGATCTGACGCCCGAGAAGGACGGTCAGATCAATCACGACATGGAAGATGACGTGATCCGCGGCGCCACGGTGACCTATCAGGGCGACATTACCTTCCCGCCACCGCCGCCCAAGGTGCAGGCGATCGCGGCGCAGCCCAAGCAAGAGGTCAAGGAACTGACGCCCGAAGAAAAGCGGGCGCAGGAGATTGCCGAGTTCAAGGCGCAGACCAAGCAGCAGGTGACCCTGCTGGCCATTGGCGGGGCGCTGATGCTGGGCGTTGGCCTTGTGGCCCCGGCCAGCTTCATGCAGCATTTCATCGTGTTCGTGCTGGCGGTCTTTGTCGGCTTCCAGGTGATCTGGGGCGTGGCACACAGCCTGCACACGCCGCTGATGGCGGTGACCAACGCGATCTCGTCGATCATCATCCTGGGTGCGCTCATGCAAATGGGATCGGGCTCGTTCCTGGTGATCCTCCTCGCCGCGCTTTCGGTCTTCATGGCCGGGATCAACATCTTTGGCGGCTTCCTCGTGACCCGGCGCATGCTCGCCATGTTCCAGAAATCCTGAAGGAGTAGAGGACAATGGACTTCGGATTTACGACTGCGGCCTATGTTGTCGCTGCTGTTCTCTTCATCCTGTCGCTGGGCGGCCTTTCGGGCCAGGAAAGCGCCAAGCGCGCTGTCTGGTACGGAATTGTCGGCATGGCGCTGGCGGTGTTTGCCACTCTGATCGGTCCCGGTGCAGGCCTGTGGTGGCTGTCGATCATCCTGATCGCGGCCGGTGGCATGATCGGCTATCAGCTGGCGTCGCGGGTCGAGATGACCCAGATGCCGGAACTGGTGGCCGGCATGCACGCGCTGGTCGGTCTGGCTGCCGTGTTCGTGGGCTTCAATGCCCATTTCGAACTGGGCAACGTCATGGCGATGGACGAGACCGCAAAGAAAGCGCTGGAAGGCTTTGCCGCGCTGCTGGCCAAGAAGGACAGCGTTGAGATCAACATCCTGCGGGTCGAGGCCTCGCTGGGCATCTGGATCGGGGCCGTGACCTTCACCGGTTCGGTGATTGCCTATGGCAAGCTCTCGGGCAAGGTGACCTCGGCGGCCACCAAGCTGCCTGGCGGCCATGTGCTGAACGCCAGTGCGGCCGCGCTGTCGCTGCTGTGCCTGATCTGGTACCTGAACTCGGGTAGCTTCTTTCCGCTGCTGATCCTGACCATCGCGGCGCTGTTCATCGGCTATCACCTGATCATGGGCATCGGTGGCGCCGACATGCCGGTGGTTGTCTCGATGCTCAACTCGTACTCGGGCTGGGCCGCGGCAGCGATCGGCTTCTCGCTTGGCAACGACCTGCTGATCGTGGTCGGTGCGCTGGTGGGCTCTTCGGGTGCGATCCTGTCTTACATCATGTGCAAGGCGATGAACCGCTCCTTCGTTTCTGTGATCCTCGGCGGCTTCGGCGGCGAGCAGGGGCCGCAGATGGAGGTCGAGGGCGAGCAGGTTGCGATCGAGACCGACGGCGTGGCCGCCGCGCTCAACGAGGCCGACAGCGTCATCATCATCCCCGGTTACGGCATGGCCGTGGCACAGGCGCAGGCTGCAGTCAGCGACCTGACCAAGAAGCTGCGCGCCAAGGGCAAGAATGTCCGTTTTGCCATCCACCCCGTCGCCGGGCGCCTGCCCGGACACATGAACGTGCTGCTGGCCGAAGCAAAAGTGCCCTACGACATCGTGATGGAGATGGACGAGATCAACGAGGACTTCCCGGAAACGGATGTCTCGATCGTCATCGGCTCGAACGACATCGTCAACCCGGCCGCACAGGACGACCCCAACTCACCCATCGCCGGCATGCCGGTGCTGGAATGCTGGAAGTCCAAGCAGGTCTTCGTGATGAAACGCGGGCAGGGAACCGGATATTCCGGCATCGAAAACCCCCTCTTCTTCAAGGAAAACACCCGCATGTTCTACGGAGACGCAAAAGCGTCGCTCGACAAACTGCTCCCAATGATCGAATGAAAATAATCATAATCACGTAAACAGGGGCC
>NZ_JBNAGF010000015.1:0-121459 GCF_049801055.1 Primorskyibacter sp. S87
GCGGGGTCCTTTTTTGTCCGGGTGCGGGCGCAGGACTGGCAGGGGCTCAAAATTGTCCGGCGGCGGGGCAGAGGACAAGCCCCCTGCCCCGCCGCCGGACCGGCGCTGCCCGCGCGGGGGTCGCCGCATCGGCGACGCTGCTGGATCACACCTCAGCCCAACGACCTGCGCGCTCAGACATCGACGCAGGGACACGGCCGCGCAGATTGTGCGACATCGGGTGACACGCCGCATTGCCGGATGCCTTGGCAGTCTTCTGACTGTGGGTTCTCACGGGACCGGAGAGGACCGGGTCGCGCCTGGCCGGAATTGCAGGCAGCCCGGATTCTCAGATGACCTGTGCCCCGAGGCCAGCGCAGCCGGGTTGGTTCGTGTTCGGGGTCGCACTGCCGCGCTGCCGCATGATGACGTCTGACGTGCGTTGCAGAGCCTCCGGGTCGAGACGGCGCTCTGGGGCGTCCAATATGTCACAGGGGGCGGCGCGCTCCCGATCAGGTCAGCGAGCGGCCGTCAAGACGCGGTCTGTTTGGCGCGCCGATTTCCGTGCCGGAGCGATCTGAGCGGGTCGGTCCGGTCTCCGGCAGGTGTTGCTGCCCAGGGCCGGTGGCAGGTCGTTCCAGGACCGCAAAGGTGGGGATCCGTCTTTTTCCCCTGCCCGTTCCGGGCATTCCGCGCGGTGCAAAAAGAGCGGCCCCCTGCCCTTCTCCGCTGCGCTGCGCCTGCGGTGCGGTCCCGCGCCGGCCTGCGGGGTCACCGGCATTGCAACACCAGACAAGGAGAAACGCAATGACCACCAACTGCATCAAGTTCGACGCCGCCGACATCGGCACGGCCAAGGGGACCGGATCGATCTCCACACTGACCTTCGATCTCGACATCTCGGTCGAGCCCGTTACAAGCGACAACCCGATGGCGCCCACACATCGCGTCCTGGGGCGCTCGCCGCGGGGCCGTCTCGTCGAATGCGGCGGCATCTGGCGCAAACAGAACCGCGAGACCGGCGCGGATTACTTCACGCTGACCATTCGCGACTACGGGTTCAACGCCAATCTCGGCCAGGCCGCGCATCAGGACGATCCGACCCTGCAGGCCGTGATCCCCTGGGGCCCGAAAGAGGCCGCCTGAGGCGATGGTTGGCCGGAGACCCGGCCAACCCTTTCGCGCCGCGCCGGAGAATCGATTACCCGATTCTCCGGCTGCGGGCGTGTTTCAGGGCCGAGGACACTCCGAGAACCAGGAAAGACAAGGGTGTCGGCTGCGCTGAGCGCCAGCGTCGCTCTTGACTGGGGTGATGCGCCCTGTGGCTGGCTTGCCCGCAGCGGTCAGATTGGGACGGTGTGGGGGCCGTGAGCCGGTTTGACAGCCGTGCAGAACGCATAAAGCGCAATTAAAACAGTGAGATAGGGAGGTATGCGTGTGATTTCCATTGTGTTCGGGTTTCGCGTGCCGCGTGCTTTGACACCAGATATTGGGGTGCTTCTCATGGAAGCCGCGCGGTCTTGTGGTTGTGCAGATTTCTGTCATGATCCGGCAACGTCTTGCCGCGCGCTGAAAAAATCGTTGTGGACAACCCGCTTCCGCTGTAGTCACAGTTTAACGAAAGAAATCGCGATAAAAGCGATATTAGGCGAGGCGGCAGGATGGACAAAGTACCATTCCAGCAGAATGCAGGCGATTTGGCCTTCGATGAAATCATTCTCCAACAAGGAGAATTGATTTCGGATCGGCTCAATATCTTGCGTCAGGAGCAATACCCCCCGGATGCCCAGAAGGGCCTGCGGCAGTTCTCGCTGGCCGAGGTGGCCTATTTTCTCGGGGTTACTCAATCCACGATCAAGAAACTGCATCTCGAGGGCAAGGGCCCCGCGCCCGAAACCTCCGCCTCCGGGCGGCGGTCCTATTCAGCGGCGCAAATGCTCGAACTGCGCGCCTATCTCGATGCCCACGGCCGTCCCGGCAAGCGCCGCTACCTGCCCCACCGCACCGAGGGCGAAGAGCTGCACGTCATCTCGGTGGTGAACTTCAAAGGCGGCAGCGGCAAGACGACGACGGCAGCCCATCTTGCCCAACACCTGGCCCTCAAGGGTCATCGCGTGCTCGCCATCGATCTCGATCCGCAAGCCTCCCTCACCGCGCTGCATGGAATTCAGCCTGAATTAGACTCTGTTTCATCGCTCTACGAGACGCTGCGCTATGACGCCGAGCGCCAGCCGATCAGCGCGGTGATCCGGCCCACGAATTTCCCGAACCTCGACATCGTCCCGGCCAGCCTCGATCTGCAGGAATACGAGTATGACACGCCGGTCGCACTCACCAGCCGCGACCCGTCCGAAGGTCGGGCCTTCTTCACCCGCATCTCGAAAGCGCTCGCGGAAGTCGAAGACCAATATGATGTGGTGGTGATCGATTGCCCGCCGCAGCTTGGTTATCTGACCCTAACAGCACTTACAGCGTCGAGTTCCGTGCTGATCACCGTGCATCCCCAGATGCTGGATGTGATGTCGATGAGCCAGTTTCTCCTGATGCTCGGTGGCATCCTGCGCACCATCCGGGAAGCTGGGGCCGAGATGCGGCTGAAATGGTTCCGCTACCTTGTGACCCGCTTTGAGCCCACCGACGGGCCGCAAAAGCAGATGGTCGGGTTCCTGCAGGCGATGTTTCCCAACCAGATGCTGGAAGCGCAGATGGTGAAGTCCACCGCGATCTCCGATGCCGGGATCACCAAGCAGACGCTTTACGAGGTCGAGCGGGCGCAATTCGTGCGCTCCACCTATGATCGGGCGATCACCTCGCTCAACGCGGTAAACGACGAAATCGCCGGTCTCGTGCATCAGGCTTGGGGGCGCGACCTCCCATGAGTTTGACAGCCGTGCAGATGCGTTTTGACAGCCGTGCAGACGGGGCGGTTCACACCTCGGAAAGGAGGGCGACATGGCCAGAAAAGACCTGTTGAAATCCGTGATCGGGCAACCGACCGACACGCCCGTCGATGGGGGCCGTTCGAGCTATGCCATGCGCGGGGCCTCGAAATCCATGAAGGTCTCGATCGACAGCCTGGCCGAGAATTCCAAACGCCTGCTCGAAGGTGAAACCATCATCGAGATCGATCCCGGTCTGATTGACGCCTCTTTCGTCAATGACCGCCTGAGCGGTGATGACGAGGCCTTCGAGGAGCTGAAAGCCTCGATTGCGGCCAGCGGACAGGACACGCCGGTCCTGTTGCGACCGCATCCCGAAGCCGCGGGCCGCTACATGGTGGTCTTCGGACACCGCCGGGTACGCGCCGCGCGCGCCCTCGGGCGTCCCGTGCGGGCCGTGGTCAAGGAGATGGACGATGTCGCCCATGTGCTGGCGCAGGGTCAGGAAAACACCGCCCGGGCGGACCTGTCCTTTATCGAAAAGGCGCTGTTTGCCAAGAACCTCGCCGATCTCGGCCAGGCCAAGGAGGTGATCCAGCAGGCTTTGACCATCGACGGCACGCTCTTGTCGCGCATGCTCTCGGTCGCCAGCACCGTGCCGACCCATGTTATTGCGGCGATCGGGCCGGCCAAACAGATCGGGCGGGACCGCTGGGAAGACTTCAAGAAGCTGATGGCGGTGAAGAGCAACCTCACAGTGGCCGATCGCATCCTGGACACAGAGGGCTTCGATCAGCTCGACAGCGACACCAAGTTCGAAATTCTGCACAGCAAGGTGATGGAGGCGGGCAGGGCGCCCAAACGTCGTGCGGCCAAGGCAGCCCCGGCCAAGCGCACCTGGACCGCAGGGGAGGGCCGGATCAAGGGTGTGATCGGACGGTCCGGGCGCGCCTATACCATCTCGCTGACGGCCAAGGATTCTGCAGGGTTTGGCGAGTTTCTCTCGGAGAACCTCGATCAGCTCTACGCGGAGTATCTCGCTCAATCCGAGGAGACATCGACATCATGACCTGAGGCAAAAGAAAAGCCCCCAAGCCGATCCGGCCCGAGAGCTTATCCGATTAGATTAGACACCTACTGGATACCGCTCCCGCGAATCACTGTCAACAAAAGACGTCGTTTTGGCGAACGGGATCCTTTTGCCTCCCTAAACCACGGAGGTGAAATACAGGCATGACACAGAGCGGTTGGCGCAAGCCGACGCCGGGACTTCTACAGGCCGAACGGTTTGCGGAAGTCGGCGAACAGTTATCTATACCCAAATCCCAGGCCATCGTCGCGGTGAAGAAAGTCGCGGCAGCCATTGGTCTGAAATCCCAGGACCTGCTTCTTCTCGATACCTTTGGGGCGGTCACACAGCCCCAGGATTGGGAGCCGGGCAGGCGGCCCATCGTCTGGGCGTCGAATCATTTCCTGATGGAGCAGACCGGGTTCTCGCTCGCCACGCTCAGACGCCATGTAAGGCGGCTCTGTGAGGTTGGGGTGATTGCGATGAAGGACAGCCCCAATGGCAAGCGGTGGGGCCGCAGGGACGCGGATGGCGTGATTGTCGAGGCCTACGGCTTCGATCTCGCGCCGCTTGCGGCGCGGGCAGAGGAGTTCGAGGCGCTTTATGCACATCTCCAGGCCGAGAGAGCTGCCTGTGTGCGTTTGCGAAACGCGATCACCGTGACACGTCGCATGATCCGCGCGAAGATCGAAAAGGCGCTGGAGGCGGGTCTGCGTGGGCCCTGGCGCAAGCTGCAGGACGCCTATTGCGGGCTTCTGGAGGGCCTTCCCGCGCGGTCGGAGGGGGCAGGGCGGCTCGAGCGCTTCCTGGCCCGCATCAAGGCGCTGCTGGCGTCCGTGGAGACATCCTTCGAGGCGGCTTTCGATTGGCCGGATAGATCTGATGCGATGCCGGCCTCTAACGGAGCAAACGACCAACAAGATACTCAAAATATGACACCCACGAGTCTCGAAAATAAGACCCACATACGAACTACAAATGAACCTGATCCTGTAAAAAGTAATCGCTTTGAAACAAAGCACACGGCAGGCGCTGCGCCAGAAGAGCAGGGGAGGGTGCCGGTTGAAAGCCCGGAAGAGGTCGATCTTGATATCAGCTGGAGCACACATGGCCAAAAACGCGGGTCCGATGTCGATATCCCGATGCTGATGGCCTCCTGTCCGCATTTTGCGGAGATGGCGCGCAGCACCCAAGGTTATATGCGGGATTGGAACGATGTGCACCGGGCTGCAGCAGCCTTGAGGCCAATCGTCGGGATCTCAGAGGACGCCTGGAACGTGGCCAACAAGGTGCTTGGGCCGGCTGTGGCCGCCGCGTCGATTGCCCTGATCCTCGACAAATCGACCGACGGCGAGGTCAAATCGCCCGGCGGATACCTCCGCGGGCTCGTTGAACGCGCCCAGATCGGTGAGCTGCACCTTGATCGCAGTTTCTATGGGCGTTTGAGCGGGGCAGGCGCGTAGGATGCGGTGGCTGCGTAGGTTAACCTTGCAAATCTTCCATTGGATGGCATAAATGCAAGGTATGATCACCCGAAATCACCTTGAGCGGCTCACCCAAGCCCTGGATGCGCAAGCCGGGGTTGTCCTCCTTGGGCCGCGCCAGGTGGGCAAAACCACATTGGCACAAGATATCGCAGAGACGCGCGACGCCGTCTATCTCGATATGGAACGCACCGCGGACCGGCAGATTCTCGAGGAGCCGGATCTCTATCTCGATGACCAGATGGGCAAGCTTGTGGTGATCGACGAGGTGCAGCTGATGCCGGGTCTCTTCGGGGCGCTGCGGGGACAGATCGACCGCCGCCGCCGCGCGGGATATCGCACCGGGCAGTTTCTGCTTCTGGGCTCGGCCTCGAACACGTTGTTGCAGCAAAGCGCGGAATCGCTGGCCGGACGGGTGAGTTATCACGAATTGACGCCCTTCACCCTCGACGAGGTGGGGCAGGGCGCTTTGCCCGCGCTCTGGTTGCGCGGCGGCTTTCCGGAGAGTTTTCTGGCCGCCTCGGACCGCGCCAGCCTCACCTGGCGGGAGGATTTCATCCGCACCTATCTCGAACGCGATATCCCGTCTTTCGGGTTGCGCATTCCGGCCGAAACACTGCGGCGGTTCTGGACCATGCTGGCCCATGACCAGGGCGGGCTCTTGAACGCGGCCAAGCTTGCGGCAGGGCTCGGCGTCTCGGGCCAGAGCGTGGCGCGTTATCTCGACCTGCTGGTCGATCTGATGCTGGTGCGTCGCCTGCCGCCCTGGCACGCAAATGTGGGCAAGCGTCTGGTGAAATCGCCCAAGGTCTATATCCGCGACGCTGGTCTCACCCATGCGCTTCTCGGGCTCGAGACCCGCGAGGCCTTGCTCGGACATCCCGTGGTCGGCGGGTCCTGGGAAGGCTTCTGCATCGAGAACCTCATCGCGGCGGCCCCGCGCGGCACGGAGGCTAGTTTCTATCGCTCGTCGGCCGGAGCCGAGATCGATCTGATCCTGAAACTGCCAGATCACCAGCTCTGGGCGATCGAGGTCAAACGCACCACCGCACCCAAGGTCACGCGTGGCTTCCACATTGCGGCTGACGACCTGGCCGTTGTTGAACGGCTTCTGGTCTATGCCGAGGATCGGGAGGTGCCGGGGCAGGGAGCCGTGCGGGCGATGCCTCTGGCAAACGCGATGGACCGGTTGCGGGCGCTTTAACCCGTCTCATCAGCGCGCCGGTCACCTGCGTCTCCGTCCTCTCGGACCCCGATTGCTGCTCGGCGGCGCGACGGCGCCGTCGCATACCATCGTCCTCCCCGGTCTTGTCCCCCGTGCGAGCAGGGGCGCGCGGGTCTGACGGCCGCCGCCCCCGGCGCAATGCTCTGCCCGCTCCCTTCGCTGCGCTCCCGGGTTGAGCATGCGCCAGCGGCTCAGAGCGCCCGTCCTGTCTCCCCGCGTCCCGCACGCGGGACCAGCCGACAGGAGGACATCATGGCGCAGCGACCCGACATCTACACCCGCATCACCAAACAGATCATCGCCGATCTTGAAGCCGGCACGGCACCCTGGCGCAAACCCTGGAGTGCGGACCATCTCGCGGGCCGGATCACACGGCCCCTCCGCCACAATGGCATCGCCTATCGCGGTCTCAACATCGTCCTGCTCTGGGCTGCTGCGGTGACCCACGGCTACGCCGCATCGACCTGGATGACCTACCGCCAGGCAACCGAGCTCGGCGGTCAGGTGCGCAAAGGATCGAAAGGGGCCCTCGTGATCTACGCCGACACGTTCCGAAAGACCGAGACGGATGATGCGGGCCAGGAGCGTGATCTCACGATCCCCTTCATGAAAGGCTACACGGTCTTCAATGTCGATCAGATCGACGGGCTGCCGGAGAGCTTTCATGCAATCCCGGAAGCGCCTGAGGAGCCAGAGTTGCGCGATGCGGCGGCAGACGCGTTCTTTGCAGCGACCGGTGCCGATATCCGTCATGGCGGCACCCAGGCCTATTACGCGGTCGAGCCGGATTACGTGCAGATGCCGCCCGTCGAGACTTTCGAGAACGCGGAGGCCTATTACGCCACGCTGGGTCACGAGGTTACTCATTGGACCCGCCACCCTGAGCGTCTCGACCGGAGTTTCGGTCGGAAGCGGTGGGGTGATGCCGGCTATGCGCAAGAGGAGCTTGTGGCCGAACTTGGCGCGGCCTTCCTGGCTGCTGATCTCGGCCTTTCGCCCGCACCGCGCGCGGAGCATGCGTCTTACATCGATCACTGGCTACGCGGTCTTCGGCACGACACGCGATACATCTTCCAGGCTGCCGCCCATGCGCAACGCGCGGTCGATTACCTGCACGCCCTGCAGCTGCAACCGGACGATGCGGCCGCCTGAGATGTTTGCGCCGTTGGGCTCCGCTGGTGATTTCCATGCGCGGTCGGTCCTGGTAGAATTGGACATCTCAACCTTTCTCCATCGGGAGTAGAGATCCCAAGCTAAAACATGGAAAGCAGCCGTTCCTACACCACGCAGCAAAGGCTACTGAACTGAGCCCAATTCTAACTCATGCTGCAGCGATGACGAACGGCAGCTCTTTCCCAGAACCACAGTGGCCACGGATTAAAGGCGTTCCCGTTTACGCCTCGAGTAGCGCGTCGATCACAGCACATTCCGGGGCAGCGTCGCCGGTGCATCGTGCAACGGTATCCGACAAGACACGCTCAATGCGCTTCAAGTCCGCGATCTTGGCTCGAACGTCAGTCAGATGATCTTCCGCGATGATCTGAACCTCGGCGCAGGTCCGGGATTGCTCATCGACCAGCCCGAGCAGCCCGCGAACCTCTTCGAGAGAAAAACCGAGATCTCGGGACCGTATGACGAATTTCAGCCGTCTGACATGGGCGTCATCGTAGCTGCGATAGCCTTTCGTGCTGCGCGGCGGGTCCGGCATGATGCCGATCTTTTCGTAATAGCGGATGGTTTCCAGGTTGCAGCCCGTTGCTCGTGCCAAATCACCCCGCCGAATTGAACTCACGCTTGTGTTACTCATTTCGCAAAAAAACCCCTTGAGCCTGTATCAACTACAGACCCTAGAACGGTGGAAATATCTGTTCAAGGAAGATTCGATGGAACAAAATTTGGCGGAACTTCCGCAATCTCGGTCGCAGAAAATTGGCGACGAAACCACCAAGGGATGGGGCGTGACCGGCCTCGGCGTCCTCGGTGCGCTGGCGATGACCTCGTGCTGCATTCTGCCGCTTGTTCTGGTCAGCTTTGGCGTGACGGGCGTGTTCATCGCGCAGCTCGGGGCCCTCTATGCCTACAAGTGGTACACCTTCGCGCTGAGCGCCGCGTTTTTGGGATACGGCTTCTACAAAGCTTACAAGCCTGTAGATGCCGAGTCCTGTGCCGATGGCACCTGCGCCCGCCCCATCGACCGCCGCATCATGCGCGCAACCCTCTGGGCCGCGTCCGCGATTGTCGCTGTCGCCATGATATTTCCCTACATCACCCCCTTCATCCTGAAATTCTGAACGAGGACAATGACCATGAAGCATCTTCTGCTATCCGCCCTGACCATCGCCGCACTCTCGACTCCGGCCCTCGCTGAAGAGCGCCAGGTCGAGATCGCCGTCAGCGAACTGACATGCCCGTCCTGTTCATTCATCGTCGCCAGCTCGATGCGCGGTGTTCCGTCGGTCGAGATCGCCGCATTCGAGGACGGCCCCGAATACGGGCAGGGTGTTTACAGCGTGACCTACGATGACGCCGAAACTTCCATCGAAAGCATCATCGGCGCGGTGACGGCCAATGGCTATCCGGCGCAGGTGCTGCCCGACACAGCCTCCTGAGCCGCCTGCAATGCGTGACAATCTGATGGGTGGCCTGCTGGCCTTCGGAATAGCAGCTCCGGTCGTGGTCGTCTGCTGCGGCGGCGGAACTGCCGTGCTTGCAGCGTTGTTCGGCGGCGTTGGGGCTTGGCTCTCTGGAATGAGTGGCATTGCCGTGCTGGTTTTGGCGGGTCTGACCTACCTGATCGTCCGCGCACTGCGTCGTTCGCAAATGAAACGCGCCTCCGGCCCCGACCCATCACAGAGAAAGACGGATCCTTGACTGACACACCTGAAAATTCCGACCGTCTGCTGAAATGGGGGCTTGGCGGTGCGCTCTTCGCCGCGCTCTGCTGCTTTACACCGCTTCTGGTCGTCATCGTCGCTGGCGTCGGATTGTCGGCCCTCACGGGCTGGCTCGATTACGCCCTGTTCCCGCTGCTGTTTTTCAGCCTCGCCGTGGTGGCACAGGCCCTTTGGCTGCGCGCTGGCAAATCGGGACCGGCCCCGAAATTCTGGGCCACCGGCCTCGCGGCAGCCCTGTCGATCCTGATCATTCTCCTCGAGTTCAGGTTCGCAATACGGATCACAATCGGCGTTTTCGCCGCCACAGCCCTCTACGCGGTTCTCCTGAACCGTGCGCAAAAGAAAGGATCGCTTTCATGATGATGGGATGTTGCACCGCCACCGGCATGGTCTTCGGCCTTCTCGGCATGCTCACACCGCTGATCGCCATCGGCGCGATCATTTATCTGTTCGCTGCCAAATCGAACAACCCCGACTATGGCGAGGCGCGATGAGATGAAAGACCTGAACAAAAACGACGATGGACAGGGCGGCTATGACCTGATCGTCCTCGGGGCCGGATCGGCGGGGTTCTCCGCCGCAATTACCGGCGCGGATGCCGGAAAGCGTGTCGCCCTCGTAGGACATGGCACGATCGGCGGAACTTGCGTCAACGTGGGATGCGTGCCCTCCAAGGCGATGATCCGTGCGGCAGAGGCCGTGCACGGTGCGGGGGCTGCCAAGCGGTTCCCCGGCCTGTCGGGACGGGCACAAGTGGATGATTGGCAGATGCTCGTTCAGTCCAAAGACGATCTGGTCGCGACCCTGCGCCAGAAGAAATACGCGGACCTTCTGCCGGAATATGAGGGTGTCGATTACATCGACGCCGGTCCCGCGCGGCTGATCGAAGGTGGCGTGACAGTCGGTGAGCGAACCCTGAAAGCACCGAGGACCATCATCGCCACGGGCGGGCGTCCCGTCCTGCCGACCATCGACGGCATCGAGGACATCGGCGCGCTCGACAGCACCAGTCTTCTGGAACTCGAAGCACTGCCGAAAAGCCTGATCTTCATCGGCGCGGGCTACATCGGCGCGGAGCTGGCCCAGATGATGAGCCGCATGGGCGTGAAGGTCACGCTTGTCGCCCGTTCGCATCTGTTGCCCGGCGCGGAACCAGAGGTCTCGGAGGCATTGGCGGCGGCGTTCGAGGCCGAAGGCATCACCCTTCTGACCGGGTTAAGCTACGACACTGTGCGCCGCGACGACGCCGGCGTGACACTACGCGTGATCCAGAACGGAAAGCCTGTCGAAGTGACAGCGGATCACCTCGTTTCGACCGCTGGCAGGCGGGCCAATACCGAAGATATGGGCCTCGAAGAGATCGGTGTTGAAACCGACGCGCGCGGGTCCATCGTCGTCGGCGAGGACATGCAGACGTCGGTGCGCGGCATCTATGCGGCGGGCGATGTGACCGACCGCGACCAGTTCGTCTATATGGCGGCCTATGGTGCAAAGCTCGCCGCCAGAAACGCGGTTCTTGGCGAGGATCATCGTTACGACAACGCCGCGATGCCCTGGGTGGTGTTTTCCGACCCGCAGGTCGCGGGCGTCGGTCTCGGTGAAACCCAGGCGCGGGACGCGGGTTTCGACGTCAAGACGTCCATCGTGCCGCTCGATCAGGTGCCGCGCGCGCTGGCGGCACGCGACACGCGCGGATTGATCAAGCTGGTGGCGGACAGAAAGACCGACCGGCTGCTTAGTGGTCAGATCATCGCGCCCGAGGGGTCCGATACGATCCAGACCCTCGTCATGGCGCTGAAGTTCGGCATGACCACAAAGGCCCTCGGCGAGACGATCTTCCCCTATCTGACAACGGTTGAAGGGCTGAAGCTGGCAGCGCAAACCTTCGATATGGACGTGGCAAAGTTGAGCTGCTGCGCCGGATGAAGATCAGGACAAGGACCGAAGAATGAGCGAAGACTACGACCTGATCGTCATCGGGGCTGGCATGGCAGGCGTGGCCGCGGCGAACAAGTGTGGCGCAGCAGGATGGCGTGTAGCCATTGTCGATGCGCTGCCCTACGGCGGCACCTGCGCATTGCGCGGATGCGATCCAAAGAAAATCCTGCGGCGCGGTGCGGAAATCATCGACGCGGCACGGCTCATGCAGGGCAAGGGGATCGACCCCGGTGAACTGTCGATCAACTGGGCCGATCTGATGGCACACAAGCGCGGCTTCACCGACCCGCTGCCGGACAAGATGGAAAAGAGCCTGACGGTCAATGGCGTCGAAACCCTGCATGGAGCCGCCCGCTTCACGGGAGACAACACGCTGGAGGTTGATGAGAAGACATATCGTTCGAAACGGTTCCTCATAGCCGCCGGTGCCATGCCCAGGCCGCTCGGCTTCACCGGAGCCGATCTCGTGATCGACAGCACGGATTTCCTCAACCTCGAAGCCCTTCCCGACCGCATCCTCTTCATCGGTGGCGGCTTCGTGTCCTTCGAGTTCGCGCATATCGCCGCGCAAGCCGGAGCCAGACCCACCATCGTGGATCGCGGGGCCCGCCCATTGGGCAGCTTCGATCCCGATCTGGTTGAAATGCTGATCGAACGCAGCGGCGGTATCGGCGTGGACCTGGTGCGCGGAACCGAAATCGTCTCAGTCGCAAAAGCCAGTGTAGCATTCAGTGTTGAAGTGAAGTCGGACAGTGAGACCTGGACAGTCGAAACCGATCTGGTCGTGCATGGCGCGGGCCGTGTGGCAGCCTTGGCCGACCTGAATCTTGAGGCGGCCGGTGTTGACTACAGTGACAAGGGCATCGTTGTAGCCCCCCATCTGCAAAGCACGACAAACAGCGCGGTCTATGCCGCCGGAGATTCCGCCGACACCGATGGCATGCCGCTTACTCCGGTCGCGGTGATCGAAGGGAAGGTCGCGGCCTCCAACATGCTCAAGGACGCTCAGACCGCACCGGATTATGCAGGCATTCCGACAGCCGTCTTCACCGTTCCCGAAGTGGCGCGTGTCGGCATGTTGGAAGACGAGGCAAGGGACGCCGGGCATGACTTAGATGTCCGGTTCACCGACACGAGCGGTTGGTATTCGAACTACCGTATCGGCGAAACCTCCGCCGCCGGGAAGATCCTCGTGGACAGATCGAGCGGCAAACTCCTCGGCGCGCACTTGTTCGGCCCGGAGTACGGCGAGCTTATCAATTTCTTCGGGCTGGCAATCAAGCTGGGCCTGACCGCGAAGCAGCTTCAGTCGATGACGGCGGCTTATCCAAGTGTCGGATCGGACCTGGGATCGCTGCTTTAACGCAAGCGCCTCCTACTCAGCCCTCAGATCGCTCTTCGCATCTCGAATGATCATCCACGAGGAATGCAGAAACAGTCCCGCGATGGCGAAGGCAACGATGAGGTCGGGCCAGGCACTGCCGAGCCATGCGACCAGCCCGGCGGTGATCACCACGGCGAGGTTGCCGATGGCGTCGTTGCGCGAAAAGAGCCAGACCGCCCGCATGTTCGCGTCCCCCTTGCGGTGTTTCAGGAGCGGCAGGACTGCGAGGATATTCACGATCAGCGCACCCACCGCGAAGGCTCCCATCAACCCGGCTTCGGGCGTCGTCTGGTTCAAGACGCGCCAGATCGTGCTGCCGACGACGCCCAGACCCAGAAGTCCAAGAAACACACCCTGGATCATCGCCGACCGCGCTCGCCATGTCAGCCTCCAGCCGATGGCGAGCAGGCCCAGAAACGTGATCGCCCCGTCGCCGAGAAAATCGAGCGCGTCCGCCTTCAAAGCCTGCGACCCGGACAGGAACCCGCCGAACATCTCGACCACGCCGTAGCCGAGATTGAGCAGGACCACGATCCAGAGGGCGCGGCGATAACTCGGGTCCTTGTAGGCCGGATCGGAGGATGTATCGCCGTCTTCGATCTTCTCAAAGCCGTAGCCGGTCGCATCGAGCGCGGGCCGCACCTTCGACAAGTCACCCTCCGCGATCCGCAATGTCATGACGTGGGTTGCGGCAGACACCTTCACATCGCCGGTCGCCACGCCCGCAGACCGGGCCGCGCGCTCGATCTCGGCGGCGTCCTTGGCGCAGTCCATGCCCTGCACCCGCATCCGGATCGGTGAGGATGCCGTAGGCAACGTGCTGTTCTCGGCCTGGCTCATGTGCGATCCTCTTCGAGGTGGTAAGCGAAAGGGTTCGCCGCTGACGTATCAGTGGATAATGATATGATGACGAACGACGCGCAAGGCGATCTTTTGGCAGCCGACGCTTTGGAACTGCGGGCAAAGCTCTTCCGGGGTCTCGGCGATCCCAGCCGTCTGGCGATCCTTGATGCGCTGGTATCAGGCGAACGCAACGTGCAGGAAATTGTCGGACATACTGGGTTGGGTCAGCCGAACGTCTCGAACCATCTGCGCTGCCTTCTCGACTGCGGGCTGGTTAGCCGCCGCAGCGAGGGTCGGTTCGTTCGGTATCGGCTTGCTGACGGACGGATTGCCGGTCTCATCAAAGATGCGGATCGGCTCCTTGCCGCGACAGCCACCGGACTCGACAACTGCAAGCGCTACACAGAGTAGTTGCTCATCCGTGCCGCTCCTCGCCATGCCCGCGTCCGCCGAACTCGGACGGGTCGTCGCAGGCGTGGCGCGCGCATTCCAGCTCCAGCGTCGTGTGCTCGATGTCGAAGTGGTCGGAGAGCGCCGCTTTGATCCTATCTTTCACTGCGTCGGCGTCGTTCCAGCGGCCCTCGGCAATGACGACATGCGCGTCCAAGGCTGCACGGTGTTCGTCCATCTGCCAGAAATGCGCGTGGTGGATGCCCGTCACGCCGTCGATCTCCCGCACGGTATCAAGAACCGCGTCTGTCTCGATCTCGGGCGGCGAGCCGAGCATCAGGATACGGATTACGGGGCCGATCTCGCGGAACGACTGCCAAAGGATGTAACCCGCAATCAGCACCGTCACGAGCGGGTCGATGAGACGCCAATCGTAAAGCAGGATCAGCGTGCCAGCGACAATGACTGCGACGGAGCCGAGCGCGTCGGCCACGTTGTGCAGAAACGCGGCGCGGATGTTCACGCTGAATTTCGACATGGCGTAGGTCAGCGCAGCCGTCACCGCGTCCACGATCAGCGCGATCCCGGCGATGACGACGATCAGCCAGCCCTCGACCGGCTGCGGATCGGCAAAGCGCATCGCGGCTTCGTAGAGCAAGTAGAGGCCGATCACGATCAGCGTGGTATAATTGATGAGGGCGGCCACCACCTCGACCCGACCATAGCCGAAGGTCATTTCGGCATCCCGGGGTCGCCGCGCGATCTTGCGCGCGGCGAACGCGATGATAAGTGAAATCGCGTCGGAAAAGTTGTGCAGCGCATCGGCAATAAGCGCCAGCGAACCGGAAATGATGCCGCCTACGATCTGCGCGACCGTCAGGCCCATATTGACCGCGATGGCGGCGAAGACGCGGCGGTCGCCTGCCTCGGGATCAACGTGATGATGGTGGCCGTGCCCCATAGCGGCGGATCCTTTTGATTCGTATCGTTTCAGGATAGATACGATCTACAGCGACTGTAGGTTCAAGGGCCTGGAATGAAAGAATACTCTATCGGGCAGATGTCGCGCCGGACGGGCGTGAAAGTGACAACGATCCGCTACTACGAAGGCCGGGGTCTGATCCCGTCACCGGCGCGCACCGAAGGCGGGCAACGGCGCTACGATGAAGCCGCCCTCGATCGCCTCGCCTTCCTGCGCCACGCGCGAGAACTGGGCTTCGGTCTGGATGACATTGCCGATCTGATGGCTTTGGCCGAAGCTCCGTCAAAGGACTGTGCACCAGCGCATGAGATCGCACGCAAGCAGCTCGCGGCAGTTGACCGACGCCTGACCATCCTCAAACAGCTTCGGGAAGAACTGGCGCGGCTGGCCGATGCGTACGATCCGGGCCACGCCGGAAAGTGTCGCGTGATCGAAGTTTTGGGGGATCACCAGCTTTGCAATGGCGCACACGATGAGCCAGATGACACTCCTGGCCGCTTTTGACCGGACCACTCTTCCGCAAGCAGCCATTGATAATACGCATTTGAACGGCAGGATCGTCCCGCATGAAGTCTGTTCGTAACTCACGTGGCGAATGGCTGGTGAGTAGGCGAGCCTAGGCCCCCCGTAGTTCTATCTCGTCAGCCACGTTAGACCTGCAAGCCGGTACTAGTATGACAGTCCCGCAATGTGAGTTTTGGCTAGGCTGAATAAACGCGGGAAAGCTCGATACTGCCGTCTTTTGCGATCAGTTCGGCGCATTTCTAGAACGCGTTTTCTTCTCTGTGCCCCTCGGTGTGTTTGGGGCGGCTTAACGCGGCTCAAGTCGATCTCCTCGCGTTTTCTTCTCGATGCAATCTCCGGGACCTGGCCCGTCTGACGGGCGTGCGCTGCGCACACCCCCTTCAAGCAGAACTGTCCCCTGACCGCTGATGCGGCCATTCCTCGCGAAACAAAGTTCCGCCTGACAGCCGCTCCGGACGGGCAGGGCGACGACCCGGAGCTCGTCGAATGAGCCGTCTCCCGGGGCGGCGCGCGCTGTCCCGGTCCTTCCCAAAAAACACCCCGAGGAGACCTCCCATGGAGCTATTACCACATATCGTCCGCGACCAACTGGCCGAGAACGGTCGTATCAATCAGGCCCGCATCGCGGCGGGCGAGGACACTATCGACTTCGAACCGGTCGTCAAATTCTTCACCCCCGATGCCGGGGCAACCTGGCTGCTCACCGAGATCGATCCCGAGGACCCGGACATTGCCTTTGGTCTCTGCGATCTGGGGCTGGGTTTCCCCGAGATCGGATCGGTGCGCCTGAGCGAACTCTGTGCCGTCCGGGGACGTCTTGGGCTGCCAGTCGAACGGGACCTGCACTTCACGGCCGACGCGACGCTGAGCACCTATGCCGAGCGTGCCCGGCAGGCCGGAGGGATCGTGACGTGAGCACCCATATCTCCCCGGATCACATCAGCGCCTTTGAGGCGCTGACTTCTGGCCGCTTCGCGAACTTCGCCCTGTTTTCCTGCTTCGTAAATGGCACGCCAGCTGCCGCCATCGTTTCTGTCACCCGGACCGACGATCCGAACTCAGAGGTTCAGATCACACCGCTGTTCGTCAGCGTGACGGACACCATGGTGGTGACTGATCATGAGGGTGTCCCAGCCTGACGCACCCTGGATGGGCCGCAACTTGCGGCCCATCTTTCTTAGGCGTCGCTGGTTGGTTTGGGGATGACATACAGGGGCGGGTGCCGCGACATGTGGCGTTCTTTGACGGGTCCTCATGATTGATCCAGGGCTGGCGGACCCTCGCGTTCCCGATGCCTGCAGCATTGGACCTGACCCATGATACGTTAACGTTAGCGACTCGGCGTGATTTTGCGCAATGGCATGGTGCGCAATACGACAAATTGCGCAAAGTTACGAATTGATGTATCCCTGAGGATGAAATGAGAGGGACGATGGCAGGATATGCCAAATGTCTGCGACTTTTGTCCGAGGGGTCTGAGACGTGACTAAGGGACGCCCGAAACGCCTGAAGCTCGAAGATCGGATCGCGCTGGCGCGTCGGTACCATGCGGGGGAAACGCCGAAGGTGCTGGCAGAGGCCTATGGCGTCTCGCGGCGGCACGTGACGCGGATTGCCAAGGAAGAGAAAGGCGAGGGTCAGGACGTCCGCGACCCATCCGTTGCGGTGAGTTTCCGGACGGCAGAGTCCGATCTCAACGCCTTCGATGCCGAATGGCAGGGCCTTGGGTTTGCAAACCGGAGCCAGGCCTTGCAGGCGATGGTGCGGGCACGGTGTGGGGTGCTGTCGCTGATGCAGCGGGACCTGCAGGCTTTCGCGGAGACGGTGCAACGGGCACAGGATCTGTCGGACGCGGCGCGCGTTCTGGCAAAGGCGGTCCATCGCGGACAGCTGCACCTTGCGGTAGCAGATCGTCAGCTTCTGTCAGCTCTTCTCGAGCTGGCTCAGGGAACGCATCGTGACCTCGCATCCTTGAAGGTGGCGGCGCATCGGCGACGCGGCGAGAGGTGGGATCCCACAAAAGCGGTCTCCAAAAAACAGGTTGCGGAGGTCCTGACAAATGTCTGAGCCATTGGCCCTCTATCATGCCGTGATGGGCAAGCTCTGGGAGACAAATCGTATTCAGGGGCAGCGCCAGGCGCGGGTGGAGGCGCGTCTTGCGGGCCGACGGCAGGGGCGCAGCTATCAGCGCACCGGACGCGCCTCGGCGCGTAACCTGCTCAAGTCCGCGATGCCGGAGAGCCGTGCCGCGGTCTTCAAACGGATCAGGGCAGGGGGATGCAAGACGAAGGCGAGCCTTGGCAACCAGCTGGCTTATGTGAACGACAAGGCGGTCTACAGCTACTCCACAATGACCAACCCCTTGAGCAGTGAGGCGGTCCTGACCGAGGACCAGAAGGCCGAGATCGTCGAGGCCTGGTCGGAGACGTGGCACGGGACGACGAAGCTCGGGTTCACCTCGCATATGCTGCTCTCGTTCCCGACGGATGTCAGCGTGGATCAGGTCCGCGACATCACCCTCGACTGGGCGGAGCACTTCTTTGAAAGTGGCGATTTCGGCGATCAGTGGGATTACGTGCTCAGCGTGCATGACGACCGGGCGCATAAACACGCGCATATCATTCTCAACAATCGCGGCCTTAACAACGGGACCTGGTTCTCGTGCTGGGCCGAGGGTGTGATGTCGCCGCAGCTCATGCGTGAGAAGCAGGCAGAGATTGCTGAAAGCTACGGCGTTGTCCTGGAAGCCACGACCCGTCTCGAACGCGGCATCTTCGAGAAGGCGCCTGGCATCGAGGAAATCTACCGGGCCAAGGAAGAGGCGCGCCTGCCGCGCGAGATCGCGCTGACGGGGCAAGAGCGGTCCATTGCCAAGGCGCAGGTTGTGGGTTTCGCGAAAGACTATCGGGACCTTGCGGACGTGCTTGATCGCATGGACCAGAAACACCTCGCCTATGCGATGCGGCGGATGGCGGCGTCGTTGGGCGCGTCTGCCCCGCTCGGGTCCGAGACACCCTACACCTTCACCGCAGGAGAGATCGACATGGAGACCATTCGAACGGTCGGTGATGCCATCGACTATGCCGAGAAGACCATCGAAGCCTTGCGCCTCAAGGCCGAGGAACTGGACCCGATCGCGCGTCCAGCCTTTGAGACCAAGGCGGCAGATGTCGTCCGCGATCTGTCACAGATGGTGCCCGATCCCGATCTGCGGGCCCGGTTCGGGCGTGAGTTGGCGGAGCCCTTCCCACCGGGGTCCGGCGACACGCGTCTGAGCGACGCGATGTCTTCCGGTGAGGATCGTGTTCTCGAAGCTTTGAAAGCGGATGCGGCGGCAGCGGGTCTCGACGCAGATGAGCTGGTCGCGCGGATCGAGGCGGGCGGCACCACGAATTACGGGCTTGCACAGGATTGGGTGGAACGCGACATGGCCGCCGTTCTCGGCAAGGACGGCGTCGATCTCTCAAAGGCCAGCGAAGCGCAACAGGACCAGGCGCTGGAGACGGTCGATGGTCTCATGGACCGCCTGTTGGACCGGGCAAAGGAGCTTGGCGTCGCCACGGATCTGTCCCGGGCCTCAGACGAATTGCAGCTGATCGATGATGACGACCCGGGGTTCGATCCATGGCCCAACCCCTATCTGCAGGATCTGGCCGATATGCTGCGGGACGGCCAATTGTCGGACAGTCAGGAAGACACCGTCGAGCGGACGCTCCAGTCGGAGCTCTTCAAGGAGCTGGGCGAAGACGGGCTCGCGGAACTCCGCCGCGGCAATTACGAAGTCCTGGCCGAGGTGCTGCCCAATCGGATCGATCAGATCACGGTCACCCAGGAATTTCTTGAGCTGACCCATGAGCAAACGGGTGATCAGATGTTCACCGACCGCGCCGCAGCTTTGCAGCAGGACAAGGCCAATGCGATGGCCCAGGAAACCAGCCTTGAGTTGCAGCGCGGCAGGGGTTTGGACACCGGCCGGGATCTGTCCCGCGATCTCGATGACGAGATCAGTTTCTGATGAGTACCCGTCTGCCACTCTGGGCTGCCGTGCCCATGGGCTCGCTGTGCGGGGCGGCCCTCGGCACCATTGTGGCCAGTTTCTATCTCGCTTTGGCTCTCAAGACGGGTATGACCGACTTTGATATGTTTGCGGTTTGGACCGCGAGTGCGGGACTGCGGGCAGCGCATCCCGAGGCGTTTCAGGTCGCCTTTGGCGCGGTCGGATTTGGGGCTGTCGGACTGGCGGTGCTGGCCTTCAGCTGGACCTGGGCGCAGGACCGCGATGATTACGGGTCCGCGCATTGGCAGACAAAACGGGAGCTCAAGGCCAACGGCATGCTGCAGGCCCCCGGGACGGGGTTTGTCTGCGGCAAGCTGGGCAAACCAAGGGCGCAGGCACCCTTCATCTCGGCAAGCGATATTCCGCATGTGATGATGGTCGCCCCGACCCGGGCCGGTAAGGGCGTGGGCTTCGTCATTCCGAACCTGCTGTCCTTTGCGGGCTCGGTTGTGGTGCTCGACGTGAAAGGCGAGAATTTCGAGAAAACGGCCCGGCTGCGCGCGCTCAACGGCGACGAGGTGTTCCGGTTCAGCCCGTTCGATTGGGCCAACAGCACGCATCGCTACAATCCGCTGGCCCGGGTTGCCGCCGCGCCGAGTTTCGCGCAGCAGTTCACCGAAGTCTCGATCCTGGCCGATCTCTTTCTCGACAAGGACAACAAGACGCTCGACACGTTCTCGGAGGCCGGCAAATCAATCTTCGTCGCGGCTTGTCTTTTGGCGATCCAGCGCGGACGACCGACGCTTGGCGAGGTCAACAAGATCGTCACCGGCGGCGACTACAAGAACGCGCAGTACAGCGCTTATGCCGAGGAGGCCAAGGAGCCGACGGTCCGTGAGCTCTGGATCAATGCCGCAAGTGCTTCCTCCAGGCTTCTGACCTCCAACATACAGGCCTTGATGACAGCCGGACTGAAGCAATGGGACAACCCGGCGGTGCGAATAGCGACGGATGCCAGTGACTTTGAGTTTGCGGCATTCCGCAAGAAGCCACATGCGCTCTACATCGTGGTCTCCGAGGATCATATCGCGACGCTGGCGCCGCTTCTGCGGCTCATGTTTGCTGATCTGATCGCCAGCTTGCGATTGAACGAGCCGGGGTCAGATGAACCCTGGCCCGTCATGATGATGATCGACGAGTTCCAGCAGATGGGAGCGATGCCCTATCTCGAGCGCGCAATCCATTCGTTGGCGGCCTATGGCGGTCGCGTGGCGATGATCGCGCAGTCTCTTGCCTCGCTTGATCGCATCTACGGACCAGAAGGACGTGAGAGCCTCGAAAACGGGGCGGGGCTCAAGCTCTACATCACCCCCCGTGACCAGCGAACGGTGCGGGAGGTCTCGGCTGCCGTCGGCAGCACCACGCGCGAGGCGGTCACGCGCATGTATGGGCGCAACAAGGGCATCCTGGGGGCCACCTCGACCACGTCTCGTCTCGAGGAGCGTCCGCTTCTGTCCGAAACCGAGGCGCGGACTATGGACCCCGATGAGGTTATCATTCTGGCGTCTCCCCAACATCCGATCCGCGCACAACGCATCAAGTATTTTGAAGACCCGTTCTTTGAGCGACTGTCGGAGCGTCAGTCTGGAAAGGACTACCCATACCCGCCGCGCGTCGAGGGAATCGGACCTTGGCAAGAGGAACCAGAGCCCGCGCCGTCGCCACGCGCCGCGGAGACTAGCGAGGGCGCTCCCGCAAGTGAACGCGCCCGGCGTCGGCAGGCACGCGCGATGCAGTCGAACAGGGACGAGTCGCGCGCAGGTATGTCTCGCCCAGAGACCCTGCGACGCGACGAGCCGGTGCCGGAACGGTGGGAAGAGGTGTTCAGTGAGCAGGGCGATTTCATCGATGAGCTGCTCGGGGATCGGTAGTCCGGCGGAATCCGGACTTTCGCCGCAATAGGCGAGGCGGCGGGCGGAACTCTGTAATGCTGACATTGGTACAAACTGACCTGGTACATGTGATCACCGGAAAAAGAATACTAAGGCTGTCCGTGCTGGACTGGTTTGCCCAAGCTAACCGCAACCGTGTTCATACGCGACCATTGTTCAGGTGCCGCGCTCGGAGGCGTCTGCGACTTCCAATAGGTCAAAGCCACGGTCTCCTCTTGCATCGCTCCGCTGCGTACCAGGAAATACAACTCCAAGCCCGATATTCTTCTGCCGCCAGATTGTGCTGATCCAAAGTCCTCCAAGCGACCGGCCCTACGGCGCCACAGACGCATTTTCTTGAAACCCAGATTTGAAGCTTCCAGCCAATTGCACTGAACAGTGCAACCGTTGCGCGGAATATGTGAACTGGCTCTCCTGCCGGTCAGAAAGCGGGTTTTCTCTTACTCTGACACTTTCCCTTGATTTCTGTGGGCGCCGATTCTATTGTGCCGCATGTTAGAATTGAATTCCGCATAGTAGAATTTTTCTGGAGAGGAGACCCAATGAAGACCCTACTGGCAAGCACTGCAACCGCTCTCTGTCTGGCGGCTGCGTCCATCGCGACCGCCGAAACGACCCTGATTCTGGGTGAGGCCGGCCCAAACCGCGGAGCGCGGGCAGAAGCTCTGCAATCCTTCGCCGACGACGTGACTGCCCGCACGAATGGCGAGGTCAAACTCGACATCCAATGGGGCGGCGCGCTGTTCAAAGCCAATGCGGCGGCACAATCCATCGCCGATGGCGTTGCAGATCTGGGCACCATCATTGCCGTCTATTTCCCGCAGGAAATGCTGGCCTACGGAATTGCCGACCTGCCGCTGCGCAACGCCGACGCCTGGGTCGGGATGCGTGCGACAGACGAGTTGATGCGGACCAACGAGGCGATTCAGGCAAGCCTCGCCGATCAGAACCTCGTCTACCTCGGAACCTTCACGACCTCGGCAGTCAATATCGGTTGCAAGGGCACTGCGATTCGTTCCGTCGATGACATTGACGGGCTCAAGGTCCGCGGCGTCGGAGCCTATGGCGACGCCTTCCGCGATTTCGGGGCGAACATGGTCGCGATGTCCATCTATGACGCCTACCAGGGGCTCGACACCGGGCTTCTCGACTGTTCGCAGGGCTATTCCTATGCGGTGGCCGCGCTGAAACAGCAGGAAGTCATGACCAGCTATACGATCCTTGATTGGGGCCAGGTTGGCGCGCTTGGCATCTTCATGAACAAGGACTCATACGACGCGCTGGACGCCGAAACCCAAGCCGCCATGGCCGATGCTGGCGTCGCCATGGCCGACAAGCTGGGCGAGTTGATCACCGCCGACAACGAAGCCGCTATTCAGACCATGAAGGACGCAGGCGTAGAGGTGATCGAACTGCCCGCGGAAGAGCGCGACAAGCTTGTGCAACAGGGCAAGCAATACGTCAACGAGTGGGTCGAGCGCGCGAATGCGGCCGGGCTGGACGGTGCGGCGCTGCTGGAACAGTACCGCGCCCTGCTGACGAAATACACCGAAGAGCGTGACAGCAAGGGCTATCCCTGGGTCCGCAGCTGACCTTTTCATCACACAACGTTGCGGCGCCTGAAACCGGTGCCGCAACCCCTTCGGTTCTGATTTTTTCTGCGGAGTGGATGGATGCTGCGTCGTATCGAAAGACTGCTGCTTGACCTTGCCGTCATCGCCGTGTTCGGCCTTGGGGCGCTGATCACGCTCAGCGTTCTTCTGCGGATCACGGTGAACTCCGGCATCCCCGATACCATCGTGATGGTGCGCGAATTGATGGTGGTCGCGATCGTTCTGCCCTTGGCGGCAGCCACACTGGACCGAGCGCATATCGTAGTCGAGTTTCTCAGCAAAAAGCTGCCCCTTCGGGCCCAGGATTGGCTGGTGGTATTTGGCAGCATCTTCGGATTGTTTGCGTTGTCCCCTCTTATCTCCGCAGGGTGGAGAGAGGTCGCGCATACCTGGGAAAGCGGCGCCTTTTTCTTTGGCCAGCTCAACCTGCCGAAATGGCCCGGCCGGGTTGTCTTTCTGATCGGGATTTCGTTTTGCTGGCTGCGCCTCTTGCTGATGGTGATCGGCGACATCCGAACGATCCGCGCCGGCGACCACGTGATGGCCCCCCAACATGAGCACGAGGAAAGCGTCTGATGGACGGCACCCTGATCGGAATCATTGCCTTCGCCTCAGTCATCGGGCTGCTGGCAATCCGCGTACCCATCGCCTTTGCGCTTGCCGGCGTGGCCACGGTCGGCACCTTCGCGGTCTTCGCATTGCGCACCGGCACGTTCACGCCGGAAAGGGCGCTGAAGCCGACGACTTCGCTGGTTTTCTCGAACTCGTTCGATCTGATCCATTCCTACGACCTGTCGATGATCCCTCTGTTCATCGCCTTGGGCCATATCGCTTATCGCGCTGAAATCACGACGAAAATCTACCATGCCGCGCGGGTCTGGCTTGCTCGGGTTCCGGGTGGCGTGGCGATGGCGTCCGTGGTCGGCTGCGGCGGCTTTTCGGCGATCACCGGTTCGTCCATCGCATGTGCGTCCACAATGGGCCGCATCTGTTCGCCCGAGATGCTGCGGATGGGCTATGACAAGCGCCTTGCCACGGCCAGCGTCGCTGCAGGTGGAACGCTGGGGTCACTGATCCCACCGTCGGTCCTGTTCATCATCTACGGCATTTTCACTGAAACCTCGATCAGTGCCTTGTTCCTTGCCGGTATCCTTCCGGGCATCATCTCGCTGCTGGGCTTCGTGCTGGTCATCTTTTTCTGGGTTCACCGCGACCCGTCGGCGGCCCCCGCGTTCGAAGGGCAAATTTCGTTGGGCGACAGGGGCCGCGCAGCGCTCGAAGCCTGGCCGGCGATCGCGCTTTTCGTGATCATTGTCGGCGGCATATATGGCGGGTTCTTCACCCCCACCGAAGCGGCGGCCATTTGCGTCTCGGCTGCCGTGGCCATCGGTTTTGTCCAAGGAAAGCTCAACTTCCGCGGCTTGGTTGAATCGCTTCGGGAAACCTGCATCCAAACCGCAAGCATCTTCCTGATCGCCGCCGGCGCCAAGATCTTCGTCGCCTTCGTCGCCCTGACCGGCGTCGCCCCGGCCATCGTGAGCTTCGTGACCGAAGCGCAGCTCTCCGCAATCCTGCTGTTGGCCGCGATCGCTGTGATCTATCTGCTGCTCGGCATGTTCCTTGATCCCATCGGCATCATGGTTCTGACGCTGCCCTTGATGATCCCGCTTGTGGAAACCTATGGCTTCGACCTCATCTGGTTCGGCGTCGTCGTGATCAAGCTGCTGGAGATCGGGCTTATCACGCCGCCCGTTGGCCTGAACGTCTTTGTCATCGCCAACGTGGTGGGCAAAGAGGTGCCGATCGACAGGATCTTTTCCGGGATTCTCAGGTTTCTGGTCATCGACGTGATCGTGCTGATCGTGATCATGGCCTTCCCGATCATTTCCCTACTGATCCCGTATTCGATGTGAGTTCCATGAAACGGAAGGCGGACGAAAAAGGCATGAAGGACGAAGCAACAGACCGCAGATTTGCAACGACACTGGCGCGGGGGCTGAGCGTGTTGCGCGCGTTTCGTCCTTCGGACGACGGTCTTGGCAATGCCGAAATTTCCGAGCGCACAGGCATTCCAAAGTCAACGGTCTCGCGGTTGACGTTCACCCTGCAGACGCTCGGATATCTGAACCATGCCCGCAGGCATGACAGGTACCGCCCCGGCCCGGCGTTGATCGCGCTCGGGAACATGGCCAGCGCGTCGATCACGTTTGTGGATCTCTCTGCACCGCTGATGCAGAGGCTCGCCGATGAAACCGGGACACTCTGCCTTCTGCTGGTGCGCGATGCCCGCAAGATGCTCATCGTCAAGACTTGGCGCCCCCGATCGGTCGCGTCGCTGTGGCTGGAGGTCGGCCACCGCCTGCCGTTCAACGGATCATCGTCCGGTCATGCGTTTCTTGCCACGCTGTCTGAGGGGAACTTGGACTCTGTGGTGGCGGAGGTGCAAGGTGACCGAGGGCTAACGCCTGACCGCGCGGTCGCCGTGCGCCAGGACGCTCAGCAGCAGCTTCTGTCCTCCGGTTTCGTCATCGCCGATCCGGCGGAGTATTTTGCGGCGAACATCCACGCCGTCGCAGTACCGTTCCATTCCCGTGACCTGAGTGAATCCTTGATTTTTACCTGCGGTGCGCTGCCCGAAATGCTTTCGGTGGAGCGGATGCGGACCGAGGTCGGCCCCAAGCTTCACGCCACGGTGCAGGAGCTTGAACGGATCATGGGTCAGGGCTTTACCCCTGCCAACCGGGATCTGTGACGGCAGAAATTGGCGTCACGAAACTGAAAAAAGGAAAAGGCGTAACGATGGGTTCTGTGTCCTATGAGGTCGAAAACCGGGTAGCGGTAGTGACGGTGGAAAATCCGCCGGTCAACGCCCTGTCCCAGGATGTCCGGAGCGGTCTGTCCGAAACCTTCGCCCGGTTCGAGGCGGACAACGACGCCGACATCGCGGTGATCCTTGGCGCTGGACGCATGTTCATCGGTGGCGCAGACATATCCGAGTTCGGCAAACCGCCGCAAAGCCCAAGCTTGCCCAACGTGATCACCCACATTGAGGCATGCACCAAGCCGGTCGTCGCGGCGATGCACGAAATGGCCCTGGGCGGCGGGCTGGAGGTCGCGCTTGGCGCGCATTACCGCATGGCCCTGCCAGGAACGCGGCTTGGTCTGCCCGAAGTCAAGCTTGGCATCATGCCGGGCGCGGGCGGCACCCAAAGACTGCCGCGTCTGGTCGGCGTCGACAAGGCGCTTGAGATGATCACCAGGGGAACGCCCGTGACGGCGGATGCGGCCTTCGGATTCGGCCTTGTCGACCACCTTGGCGAAGGTTCGGACATCCGCGCTGCCGCGCTTGCCTATGCACGCAGCTTGCTGGCCGACAACGCCCCCGCCCGTCCGACCAAGGATCTGCCGGCGGCGAAGGCCGATGACGCAATTGTTGTCTGGCGCGCCAAACTCAAGAAATCGGTCCGCGGAGAAGTCGCGCCATTGACCGCAGTGGACGCGGTCGAAGCATCAACGACAAACACCTTCTTCGACGGTCTGGCCGAAGAGCGCCGGTTGTTCCTGCACCTGATGGACACGCCTCAGCGTGCCGGGCTGATCCACGCTTTCTTTGCCGAACGGGCTATCGCCAAGTTGCCGGAGATCGACGGCATCGCGGCCCGCGCGGTAAAAAAAATCGGCGTCGTTGGCGGCGGTACCATGGGCGCGGGTATCGCCACCTCGGCGGTGCTGAGCGGCCTGGCGGTAACGCTTGTGGAGCGCGATTCCGCGGCTGCCGACAAGGCTCGCAAGGCGATCGCCGGCAATCTGGACGCCGCGGTGACGCGCGGCAAGCTCAGCGCCCAGAGACGTGACGCGATCCTCCAGGACGCTTTGAAGACCGTCACGGATTACGATGCTTTGTCCGGTGCCGATCTGGTGATCGAAGCCGTGTTCGAAAGCATGGAAGTGAAAAAGGACGTGTTCGCGCAGCTGGACGCAACCCTTGCTAAGGGTGCGATTCTGGCAACGAACACCTCCTACCTCGACGTCAATGAAATTGCGGGCTCCACGTCGCGGCCCGAGGACGTGATCGGCCTGCATTTCTTTTCTCCGGCGCATATCATGAAACTGCTGGAGGTCGTCGTTGCCGACAAGACCGCCCCAGACGTGGTCGCCACCGCCTTTGCCCTTGCCAAGAAGCTTGGGAAGACTGCGGTGCGCGCTGGCGTCTGCGATGGGTTCATTGGCAACCGCATTCTGTCCCGCTACCGCACCGCCGCCGATCACATGGTGCTGGACGGGGCAAGCCCCTACCAGATCGACAAGGCAATGACGGATTTCGGCTTTGCGATGGGGCCGTATCAGGTCTCGGACCTGGCCGGGCTGGACATCGGTTATGCCACCCGCCAGCGCAAGGCCGCGGATGCGCATCCGCGCGACCGCAACCCGTCCTTTGCCGACGCGCTTTACCACAAGGGATGGCTGGGGCAGAAGACCGGCCGCGGCTACTACATCTACGATCAGGGCGACCGAAAGGGCCACCCCGACGCCGAGGTCGAACGTATCGTCGACCAAGCGCGCGCGGATGCGGGCATCACCCCCCGACCGTTCACCGACGACGAGATCGTGCGCCGCTACATGGCGGCGATGGTCAATGAAGGCGCGTGCGTTGTGGATGAAGGCATCGCGCAGCGCCCGCTGGATGTGGATGTGGTGTTTCTCTACGGCTACGGCTTCCCGCGCTGGCGCGGCGGGCCGATGAAATACGCCGACATGACGGGGCTGGACGCCATTCTCGCCGACATTCGCAGTTATGCCGAGGAGGACGATCATTTCTGGTCGCCATCTCCTCTGCTGGAAAAGCTGGTGGCTGAGGGCCGCGCATTCGACAGCCTGAACCAGCGCTGAAAGGAACCCGACACATGACCGACGCCGTTATCGTTTCCATCGCCCGCACGCCGATCGGCAAGGCCGGGCGCGGCAGTTTCAACATCACCCACGGCGCGACCATGGGCGGCCACGCCGCAGCCGAAGCCGTCCGGCGCGCAGGGATCGACCCTGGACTGATCGAGGACAGCATCTGGGGCTGCGGCTATCCGGAATACGTCACCGGCGGCAACATCGCACGCCAGATCGTGATCCGCGCCGGTCTGCCGGTCGGCATCGCCGGCACCACCGTCAACCGCTTCTGCGCCAGCGGCTTGCAAGCGGTCGCCATGGGCGCGCATCTGATCGAACGGGAAGGCGCCAAGGCGGTGCTGGTCGGGGGCGTCGAAAGCATATCAATGGTGCAGCCTCCGGTACGCCATTCCCGCGAGGCCTGGATCGAGAAAAACAAGCCTGAACTTTATCTGTCGATGATCGAGACTGCGGACATCGTTGCAAGACGGTACGGCATCAGCCGCGAGGCGCAGGACGAACTTGGCCTGCAAAGCCAGCAGCGCACCGCCGCGGCGCAAGACGCGGGTCGCTTCGATCACGAGATTGCCCCTATCACCGTCACGATGGCGCAAAAGAACAAGGAAACAGGTGAGGTTTCAGAGGTCGAGACGACAATCGCGAAGGATGAATGCAACCGCCCCTCGACCACGCTGGAGGCGTTGCAGAAGCTCGAGCCGGTTCGCGGCCCGGATCAGTTCATCACCGCCGGCAATGCCTCGCAGCTCAGCGACGGCGCAGCGGCGCTGGTGATGATGGATGCGAAGGAGGCCGAGCGGCAGGGCCTAACGCCGCTTGGCGCCTTCCGGGGGTTTGCCGTTGCCGGGTGCGAACCCGACGAGATGGGAATCGGTCCGGTCTTCGCTGTTCCGCGCCTGCTGGAACGGCAGGGTCTGAAGGTCGACGACATAGACCTGTGGGAACTGAATGAGGCCTTTGCGAGCCAGGCGATCTATTGCCGGGACAGGCTCGGCATCGACAACGACATCTGCAACGTGGACGGCGGCTCGATCGCCGTTGGCCACCCGTTTGGAATGACCGGAGCGCGAATGACCGGTCACCTGATGGTCGAGGGCCACCGGCGCGGCGCGAAACTCGGCGTCGTGACGATGTGCATCGGCGGCGGTCAGGGCGCTGCCGGCTTGTTTGAAATCTACTGAAGAGGACCGCCCGATGGACCTGAACTACACCGACGAAGAAAAGGCGTTCCGCGACGAAGTGCGACGCTTCCTGGCTGAAAAGCTGCCGGCCCGGCTTGCGGACAAGGTCAAGCAGGGCAAGACCCTGACCAAGCAGGATCACGAGGAATGGCATGCTATTCTCAATGAGAAAGGCTGGCTTGCCGGTAATTGGCCCAAGAAATTCGGCGGTGCCGGCTGGGATGCGGTCCGGCGCCACATTTTCGAAGACGAGATGACCAGGGCCGCCGCCCCGCGCATCGTGCCCTTCGGTCTGGCCATGCTCGGGCCGGTCTTGCAGAAATTCGGCTCCAAGGAGCAGCAGGAGTACTATCTGCCGCGCATTCTGAATGGCGATGACTGGTGGTGTCAGGGCTATTCGGAGCCCGGCGCAGGGTCGGATCTTGCTTCGGTGCGAACGACGGCGGTGCGCGACGGCGACCATTATGTGGTCAACGGGCAAAAGACTTGGACGACCCTCGGCCAGCACGCCAACATGATCTTCTGTCTTGTCCGCACCTCGAAAGAGGGCAAACCGCAAGAGGGCATCTCGTTCCTCCTGGTGGACATGAACAGCCCCGGCGTCAAGGTCCGCCCGATCATCCTGATCGATGGCGAACCCGAGGTGAACGAGGTTTTCTTTGACGATGTCAGAGTGCCCGTCGAAAACCTGGTGGGCGAGGAAAACAAGGGCTGGACCTACGCCAAATATCTGCTGACCCATGAACGCACCAATATCGCCGGCGTGGGCTTTGCCAATGCCGGTCTGGAAAACCTGAAACGAATTGCCCGCGCCGAAAGGTCAAACGGCCGCCCCCTGATCGAAAACCCGTATTTCGCGGCTCGTATCGCGCGTGTGGAAATCGACCTGATGGCCATGTCGATCACCAACCTGCGCGTCATTTCTCAGGCCGCGGCAGGTCAGGCACCCGGCGCGGAAAGCTCGATGCTGAAAATCAAGGGCACCACCATCCGCCAGGAAATCAACGCGCTGACCCGCACGGCCGTGGGCCCGTACGCGATGCCATTTGTCTCGGAGGCGCTGGAGGAGGGCAGCAACCTGGGCCCCATCGGTCCGGGTTACGCCGCAAGCGCCACGGCGCAATACCTCAACAACCGGAAACTGTCGATCTACGGCGGATCGAACGAGGTCCAGCGCACGATCATCAGCAAGGCCATTCTGGAACTGTAAGGACAGACCATGAATTTTGAACTGACAGAAGAACGCCAGATGCTTCAGGACGGCCTGCGCCGCTTTCTGAGGGAAACCTACACGCCCTCGTTGCGGGCCGAATTGGCCGAGGCCGATTTCGGTTTTTCGCGGGATGTCTGGAACGGATTGGCCGAAATGGGCGTCATCGGCGCGCTGTTCTCCGAGGACGACGGCGGCTTTGCCGGCGGCGGCTTCGACATTTCGCTGGTGTTTGAAGAGCTTGGCCGCGTCGGCGCGGTCGACCCCCTGCTTGACACGGCGATACTGGGCGGCGGCCTGATCGCGGCGTTGGGCAATGAAGACCAGAAACAGCTGATGGAGGCTGTCATCGCCGGTTCGACCCAGCTCGCCTTTGCCCATGCCGAGCCTTCCAGCCGCTATGACATGTCGCTTGTGGAAACCACCGCGACCCGCGACGGCGACGGCTATGTCCTGAACGGCCGCAAGGCCGTCGTTGTCAATGCCCCTGCCGCCGATCACGTCCTGATCAGCGCCCGCACCGCTGGCGCGGATGCGGACCGGAACGGCATCAGCCTGTTCCTGGTTCCCGCCGGTATCGACGGCATGACCCTGCGCAGCTATCCCCTGGTGTCGGGCGGTCAGGCCGCCGAGATCCTGCTCGAGGATGTCAGGCTTGGTGCCGGTGCCCGTTTGGGGCCCGAAGGCGGTGCCTATGACGCAATCGCCGAGTTCAATGCCCGCGCCACGCTGGCGATTTGCGCCGAAGCATTGGGCCTGATGGAAAGCATCCGGGAATTGACCACGGACTATCTGAAAACCCGCAAGCAGTTCGGCAAATCCATCGGTAAATTCCAGGCGCTGCAACACCGCATGGCCGATGTTCTGATCGAAATCGAACAGGCGCGGTCGGCGGTTATCAACCTCGCCGGACATCTCGACAGCGCCGCAGAAACCCGTGATACGCATGTCAGCGCCACCAAGAATCTGATCGGCAACGCGGCCAAGCTGGTGGCCGAGGAAAGCATCCAGATGCATGGCGGGATCGGCATGACCGAAGAATACGAACTCGGCCATCTGGCAAAGCGCCTGATCATGGTGGACCATCGTTTTGGCGACGCGATCTATCACCTTGAACGTTTCGTTGCGCTGGCCGTGGCCTGAGCCATGAACGAAGAGGGATTGATCAGAGACGAAACCGGCGCGCAGCGTCTGATCGGCTACGTCCTGGACGTCGGCCAGCAGGACAAGTGCGCCCGGTGTCATCTGACGTTGACCGATCAGCACCTCAACCGCCACGGTGTGCTGCACGGTGGCATAGCGACAGCCATGCTCGACAATGCGCTTGGGGCGACTGCCAGCCTGACGGTGGACCCCGAAGGGCGTGCGCCGTTTCTGACGATCTCGCTCAGTACGCAATTCGTTGCCCCGGCCCGGAAGGGGGCGGAATTGACGGCAACCGGCCACGTGGTCGGCGGCGGCCGCGCGCTGTTGTTCCTGGACGGCACGGTACGGGATGCCGACGGCACCCTCATCGCCACGGCAACCGGCGTTTTCAAACGGGTGCCAAAGGACCGGCTTGAGACAACGGAACAGAAGGACGCCTGATGCAACCGCTTGCCCATTTCCAGGACCTCGGCGATCGCCTCGTCGTCGTCAACGAGAACACCGCCAAGCGCAACGCGTTGTCGCCGGACCTTTACCGGGTTCTGCACGACGCGATGGACCTCGCCGCCCGCGAAGACCGCATCACTTCGGTCATCCTGCGCGGCGCGGGCGGCTTTTTCTGTGCCGGCGGAGACCTCGGCCTGCTCGCCACCCGCCGCGACTTGCCCCGAGAAGAACGATTGGCAAAAATCGAAGACCTGCATGATGTGATCCGCGCCGTGATGGACTGCCCCAAACCCGTGATTGCCGCAGTCGAAGGCGGCGCCGCGGGGGCCGGCGTCTCGCTCGCCTTTGCCTGCGATCTGATCGTCGCGGATCGGAATGCTAAATTCACCGTCGCCTATGTCAAGGCCGGGCTTGTTCCCGATGGCGGATTGACCAGCACGTTGTCGGCCCATCTGCCGCGCGCCGCACTCATGCAGATGGCGCTGTTGGGCGACCCCGTCACGGCCGAACGCCTGCACGCCCTCGGCGCGATCTCGCAGGTGGAGGAAGAAGGAAACGTTTTTGCAGCCGCGCTCGCGCTTGCCGACAGGCTCAGCAAAGGCCCCTCGACCACCCACGGCAGGATCAAGGCACTGGTCAATGCCGCCCGCGCCGCTTCTCCACGCGATCAGATGAACGCCGAGCGCGATGCCATGGCTGACGCCGTCGCAGCGCCCGAGGCCGCAGAAGGTATCGCTGCCTTCCTGGAGAAACGTACACCCGAATATGCGCAACTGAGGCGGAATACATGACCGATCCGGTTTTCGATACCGCCGTCACACGCGCCTTTGGTTGCCGCTTGCCGATCGTCGCTGGTGGTCTGATGTGGTTGTCCGATGCGTCTTACGTCGCCGCCGGCGCCCGGGCCGGTATCATGTCCTTCATCACTGCCGCAAGCTTTCCCGATCCCGCCGCCCTGCGCGCGGAAATCGCGAAATGCCGCGGCTTGAGCGGCGACCGCCCCTTTGGGGTGAACGTCTCGATGCTTCCGAAACTGGTCGAAGGCGAAAACATTGCCGACATCTTCCGCCTGATCGCGGACGAGGGCATCCGCTTCGTCGAAACCTCCGGCCGCAACCCCGAAGCCTTCATGCCGATCCTGAAGCAGGCTGGCATCACCGTCCTGCACAAGGTGCCCAGCGTGCGCTACGCCGTGAAGGCGCAGGCGGTTGGCGTCGATATGGTCTCGATCGTCGGCGCAGAATGCGGCGGCCATCCCGGGCTGGATCTCATCGGTAGCATGGTCAATCAGGCGCTGGCCGAGCGGGACCTCGATATCCCGTTCCTGATCGGTGGCGGCATTGGAACGGGAAGCCAAATCATTGCCGCGCTCGCCTGTGGCGCGTCCGGCGTCGTCATCGGCACCCGCTTTCTTGTGGCCGAGGAAGTCACCGCCCACGACGGGTACAAACAGGCATTGGTCGTAGCCAGTGAACGCGACACGACGCTGACGATGAGCAGCGTGCGCAACACCGTCCGAACGCTCTGCAATGAAACGACCGAGATCGTGAAACAGCTTGAGGCTGACGATCCGAATATCGGAATTGCGGCGCTTATGCCCCATGTCTCTGGCGCGATTGGCCGGAAGGCATATGAAACCGGCGACGTGTCGCGCGGGATGCTTTCGGCCGGACAATCGCTGGGCCTGACGGATCGCATCGCGCCACTGGCCGACATCGTGGCGCAGCTGGAACAGGAAGCGCGGACGGCGCTGTCGCGTCTGCGCCCGCACCAAACTGCAACACAGCATGCCGAGGCCATAACCTCATGAATGATCAAATCACACGCATTCACCACCTGGTCGCCGACAAGGCCCGCCGGATGCCCGACGCCGTAGCTGTCATAGATTGTGACGGGCGCGAGGTGACCTATGCCGAACACCGTGAAGCCATTGCTGAGGCTGCTGCGATCCTCCACGGCCAAGGCGTTCAATCCGGTGACCGAGTTACGATCGTCTCCGAGAATTGCCATGCAACAGCGGTCCTCATCTTCGCCGCCAGTACAGTGGGTGCCTATGCCGTTCCGGTCAACGCACGCATGACCCCGGCGGAAATCAGTCGCGTGCTGGATCACGCAACACCTCGTGTCACGATCTTCACCACCGCCGTGTCCACCGAGGCTGCTGCTCACGCAGAAACCGCCCGGTCCGAAACCCAAAATACGTCCTTCGGCACCATCGCGCTGGCCGTGACCGCACCAAGCAACCCGGAGCCGGTGGAAAACGGCCCAGATGAAACCGCTGTGATCCTCTATACTACCGGCACAACCGGTGTACCCAAGGGTGTGATGCTGACTCATGCCAACCTGCTGTTCGCCGGGCGCATTTCCGCCGAACTCCGCGGCATGGCGCCCGGCGACCGCGTCTATGGCGTGCTGCCGCTGACCCACGTGTTCGGCCTTGCTTCGATGCTGATGGCGGCGAGCCATGCCGGTGCCACCGTACAGCTTGAGACCCGCTTCCGCCCCGACCGCGTCTACGAGGCGCTGAGGAACGGCGTAACAGTGTTCCCCGGCGTACCGCAGATGCACGCGCTGCTGATGCAATATACCCGCGATCAGGGGTTCACGCGCCTTGAAAACAGCAAGCTGCGTTATGTCTCGTCGGGCGCCGCCCCTCTGGACCCCGCATGGAAGCGAAAGGCCGAAGCGTTCTATGGCCTTGCCTTGCAGAACGGGTACGGCATGACGGAAAGCACCGCCGGCATCTGCGGTACGCGCAATCCGATCGGAACGCCGGATACCAGCGTCGGTCCGCCTCTCCCAGGTATCGAGATCCGGCTCGACACATCGGTCGGCGCCGAGAACGACACCGAGACCGGCGAGATCCTGACCCGTGGCCCGCACGTGATGAAAGGCTATTTCAAGAACCCCGCAGAAACCGCCAAAACCATTGATCGAGACGGTTGGCTACGCACCGGCGATCTCGGCAAGATCGACGAGGCAGGCAACCTGCACGTGGTCGGCCGCAGCAAGGAGTTGATCATCCGCGGCGGCTTTAACGTTTACCCGCCCGAGGTCGAGGCGGCCCTGAACGACCATCCTCAGGTCATCCAGTCGGCCGTGATCGGCCGCGCTGTTGAAGGGGGGAACGAGGAAATCCTTGCCTTCGTCCAATGCTCCGATCCAGCGTCACTGGACCCCGAAACGCTCAGGGTTTTCGTCTCCGACCGATTGACCAGTTACAAGCGCCCGTCACGCATCATCCTGACCACCGAATTGCCCGCCGCCGCGACTGGCAAGATATTGAAGCACAAGCTGTTGTCCACCTTTGCAGAGCAGTTGGTAAAATCTCCGCCAAAGGAGTGATGCAGCGGGCATCCGTTCACCGACTTTGCAAACGCGGCTAATGGCAGCAATGATGAGCCACGGTGCAGCAGGATTTTGACGTTGTGAGTGGCAGGAAATGGGCCGCGACCGAAAGGCGAATGTCGCGTTGCCCTTAAATCTGAGACACGAGGGAGTGGACAAAACATGGGGGTCGTCGTCGGTGGTCTGGCCTGTGCTAAGGTAAGCTCTTTGCGAGGGGGGCTGCCATGGACGTTCGGATTACGATCGAAACGATTTTCGACAACGGGGAGAAGCGTACCCATCAGCTTGATAGCATATCTCGACCCTACCGGGTTACCTGCCCAGACGGGATCGGGCTGCGCCTTGAGGATGGGAAGAGGATCGTCGAACAGATCCAGAGGGTAATCCTTTACGATCAGGTCGAGGAGATCACTCGAGAGAGCCGCATATGCCCGGATTGCGCCTCGGTTCGTGCCATTCATGACTATCGCACGCGCGTTCTTGACACGCTCTTTGGTCGGGTTCGGGTCAAAGCCGCGCGCTTGCGCCGCTGTTCTTGTGATGTGAGGTCAGCGGCGATGCCCGGCGGGCCTATTTCTCCGCTGGCCTATTTCTTTCCAGACCGAGCTACCCCGGAACTGCAGCGGCTCCATGCGGAGCTTGGGTCCCGGCATTCCTTTCGCGAAGCCGCACGGCTGATGAAGAGCTTCTTGCCCTGCCACCCGCCCCATCACACCACGGTGCGTGACCGGTTGGGTAGAGTCGCCACGGGGCTCGAGAAAAGTCGAAGGGCATCAGTCGATCCCGTTGAAGCACCGCCCAAAGGTGGTTTGACGGTTTTTCTGGACGGTGCGCATATCCGCTGTCGACCGGAGTATCAGCAGCGACACCTGGATCTTGTGGTCGGTAAGATTGAAAGCCGCAATATGTGCCGACGATTTGGCTTGGTCGCCAATGCGACGGCATCGCCAGGCAGCCGAATGCGAGACGAGCTGTCAGACTTCGGATGGAAGCCAGGCCGTCTGTTGACGGTGATCTCGGACGGCGAGCCAGCTTTGCCAAATCTGATCCGAAATGCCACCAACGGCGACGCCCCGGTGAAGCATATTCTCGACTGGTGGCACATCTCCATGCGTGTGCAGCATGTCGAGGCAGCCGTTCAGGGGCTCGTCCAGACACAAAGTTTTGCCGGCAATCCAGTGCTGTTCCAGCGCCCTGCGAAAAGCCTCCGCTGGTGGCTTTGGCACGGCAGAGCACGTGTCGCGGAAACTTATCTGAAGGGGCTCATGCACGATTGCGCCCGCCTTGCGGAAGAACCTCTGGCTGTCCGCACCGCTGCCGCTCGCGTGCAGGTCCGCTGCGAGACACCGTACACCTATCTCGCGAACAACATGGAATCCCTTGTCGACTATGGCCGACGGTACCGTAAAGGGCTGCCCATCTCGTCTTCTCGTGCCGAAGGATCAGTCGATGACATTGCCAATTCCCGCATGGGAAAGCGCAGAAGGATGAGGTGGTCACCAAAAGGGGCTCACCGAGTTGCCATCACACGGGCCGCCGTCCTCGACGGTCGCCTGACGGTTGCAAACAGCAAACGCGCCACATGACCCCCATGTTCCGTCCACTCCCCGTCGTGTCTCAGTTTTAAGGGCAACGCGACAGCAATTTTTTGAGGTGCCCAAAGAAAAGTCAAACTCTGCGAAGGCACCAATGAATGGTGCTCACTGCAACTCCTTCCCGATCTGGCAGAGATTGCAATCTGACCGCGTCACCGGTCAGCGACAACAAGTTTCGTCCGCCAGGCATCACATGACGTGGCCAGGTCCGCGGGCAAGGGCCGATCGGTAAAAAACGTGTCAATATCAGCGAGTGAGGCAATCCGGGCCGGGGCGCTGCGTGAAAGTTTCGACTGGTCGGCGACCAAATATGTCTTGCGGGACTGGCGCAGGATGGCCTGGCTGACGCTGACCTCCTGAATGTCGAAATCCAAAAGGTCGCCTTCGCGATCCAGCGCGGAACAGCCAATCACGGCCAGATCGAATTTGAACTGGCGGATTGTTTCCGCGGCCAGATTGCCAACCAGCCCGCCATCGGCGCGGCGCAATTGTCCGCCGGTTACGATGATTTCGCAATCGCGGTTCCCGGCAAGGATATTGGCCACGTTCATGTTGTTGGTGACAACCATGAGGTTTTCATGATGCATCAGCTCTTGCGCGACGGCCTCGGTTGACGTGCCGATATTGAGAAACAGCGAAATGCCGTTCGGGATCTCCGCTGCACATGCGCGGGCCATGGCGCGCTTTTCGTCGGACTTGAGCGAGCGGCGCTCTTCATAACCGATATTGGTTGTGCCCGACGGCAGGACCGCGCCGCCATGCACCCGTTCCAGACGCCCCGCATCGGCAAGATCCGTCAGATCCCGGCGAATGGTCTGAAGCGTCACGTCAAAATGCCGGGCAAGCCCCTCGACCGTAACCTTGCCTTCGCGGCGCACGATCTCAAGAATTTCGGGATGGCGGAATGTTTGCGACATGATCGGCCTTGTCTCCCAATATCGTTTACGGCCGGATCTGTGCGGCGTTGGGGCAAGAGCTTCGCGAAAAACGAATAGAAAGGCAACAAAAATTCCCCAGGTTGGCTCTGTTCTGTCTGATCTCGCGCAAATTGACGTAGGGTAAGCCGTTGATATTCCCCAGTAAGCTCAGAATCGAACATAAACGAAAATTTTTATGTTGCGATCTTCCTGCGATTTCGTCACAAATGTGGCACAACGCGCTTGGAGGAGAATCGCGTGGCACACCCGACCGACACGGAAATCACGGACCTGTTCATCATTGGCGGCGGCATCAATGGCTGCGGCATCGCCCGGGACGCGGCGGGGCGTGGGCTATCGGTGACATTGGCGGAAATGAACGACCTTGCCTCGGCGACATCGTCGGCATCGACCAAGCTGTTTCATGGCGGGTTGCGGTACCTGGAATATTTCGAATTCCGGCTGGTACGCGAGGCGCTGATCGAGCGGGAAACGCTTTTGAAGGCGATGCCACATATCAGCTGGCCGATGCGTTTTGTGCTTCCTTATCATAAAGATATGCGGTTTGAGTCGGATACGCCGACTTCCAAACTTCTCAGCCTCTTCATGCCGTGGATGAAAGGGCGCAGGCCCGCTTGGCTCATCCGGTTGGGGCTGTTTATGTATGACCACCTGGGCGGGCGCAAGATCCTGCCGGGGACGTCGACCGTGGAGCTGAGCGGCTCGAAAGAGGGCGCGCCGCTGCAGGATCGTTTTGCCAAGGCCTATGAATATTCTGACTGCTGGGTTGAGGATTCGCGCCTTGTGGTGCTCAATGCCCGCGACGCCGAAGCACGCGGCGCGCATGTCTTGACCCGTACACAGGTTGTCAGTGCGACAAGCGAAAATGGGCTATGGCGCATTGAAACGCGCAATACCGAAAACAACCATCTGCGGACTTTTTATGCCCGGATGCTGGTCAACGCGGGCGGACCCTGGGTCGGGGACATCATCCAGACCAAGGTGCGGCTGAATTCGCGTGAAGGTGTGCGGCTGGTCCGCGGCTCCCATATCGTGACCCGCAAGCTATACGATCACGACAAATGCTATTTCTTTCAGGGAGCGGACGGGCGGATCATCTTTTCGATCCCCTATGAGGCCGACTATACCCTGATCGGCACCACGGATGCCGAACATTCTGATCCCTCGGTCAAACCGGATTGCACGCCCGAGGAACAGGATTACCTGCTTGGCTTTGCCAACCAGTATTTCAAACAGCAGCTGACCCGCGACGATGTGGTCTGGACCTATTCCGGCGTTCGCCCGCTTTATGATGACGGCGCAAGCAGCGCCACGGCGGCAACGCGGGACTATACGCTCAAGGTCGATACCAGCGCAGGCGCGCCGGTGCTGAATATCTTTGGCGGCAAGATCACCACCTATCGCCGCCTCGCGGAAAGCGCGATGGAGAAAATCGGGGAACACCTGACACTGACCAAGGGCAAATGGACCGCTGGCGTCGCACTGCCCGGCGGGGATTTTCCGGTCGATGGGGTGGCGCGTCTGGTGGCCGATCTGCAGTCCCGTTTTCCGTTCCTGAACGATTTCTGGGCGCTGCGGCTGGTACGCGCCTATGGCACAGAGGCCCTAGGCATTCTGGGCGATGCAAAGCAAGCCACTGATCTTGGGCAGGAATTCGGCGCCACGCTGACCGAAACCGAGATCCGCTGGCTCATGACACATGAATATGCGCGCACGGCAGAGGACGTGATCTGGCGGCGCAACAAGCTGGGGCTGCGGCTGACGGCCGAGCAAACCCAGGCGCTCGATAAGTGGATGGCGCAACGTCGCCATTCCACACCCGCGGCGGCGGAATAAGGAGGAGGACCTGATGACGCTCGAATTGAGAGGCGTATCAAAGACCGTCGAGGGGCAGACACATATCTACCCGACGGATCTGACGCTGGAAAAGGGCACGATGAATGTGCTGCTTGGACCGACCCTGTCGGGCAAGACATCGCTGATGCGGCTGATGGCCGGGCTCGATGTGCCCGCCACGGGACAGGTGATCTGGAACGATCAGGATGTCACCGGCCAGCGCGTTCAGGACCGGAAGGTGGCGATGGTTTACCAGCAGTTCATCAACTACCCGTCGATGAGTGTCTATGACAACATCGCCTCGCCGATGAAGCTGATGGGCGCGAACAAGGCCGAGATCGACGCCCGCGTCCGCGAAACCGCCGAATTGATGAAGCTGACCCCGATGCTGGAGCGCAAGCCGCTGGAATTGTCGGGCGGTCAGCAACAGCGCTGCGCTTTGGCGCGCGCGCTGGTCAAGAATGCCGGGCTTGTACTGCTCGACGAGCCGCTCGCGAACCTCGATTACAAGCTGCGCGAAGAGCTGCGGGTCGAGATTCCGAAAATCTTTGAGGCCTCGGGCTCGATCTTTGTCTATGCTACGACAGAGCCGGAAGAGGCGCTGCTTCTGGGCGGCAATGTCGCCACCCTGTCCGAAGGGCGTATCACCCAGTTCGGCCCGACCCCGTCGGTCTATCGCCAGCCGGTGGATGCCACCACGGCGCGGGTCTTCTCGGATCCGCCGATGAACTTCCTGCCGATCTCCAAGACTGGCGACCGCATCATGTTCGGCGATGGTCAGAGCACCGCGGCAACCGGCAAGCTCGCCGAATTGGCCGATGGCCGCTACACCGCCGGGTTCCGCCCGAACCATCTTGAGATCAGCCAGCATTCGGCAAACGCGATGCAATTCGCCACGAAACTGTCGGTGACCGAGCTGACCGGGTCGGAAACCTTTGTTCACCTGGACCATTTCGGCGAACGCTGGGTCGGGTTGATCCATGGGGTTCATGAGCTGGAACTGGGTGCGCGGCTCGATGTCTGGCTGGACCCCCGCCATGTCTACATTTTTGGCGAAGACGGCAAGCTGGTGGCCCCCGCCGCCTATGCGCTTGCGGCCTGAGGGAGGACACCATGGCCAAGATCACACTTGATAACCTCGCGCATTCCTACCTGCCCAACCCGGGCAGCGAAGATGACTTTGCACTGAAGGAACTGAACCATGACTGGACCGACGGCGAAGCCTATGCGCTGCTCGGCTCGTCGGGCTGTGGCAAGTCCACGCTGCTCAACATCATTTCAGGGCTTCTGCACCCGTCGCAGGGCCGCATCCTGTTCGACGGGCAGGACGTGACACACGCCCCCACCGCCGAGCGCAACATCGCCCAGGTGTTCCAGTTCCCGGTGGTCTACGACACGATGACGGTGCACGACAACCTAGCCTTCCCGCTGCGCAATCGCGGCCACGACGAGGCCTATGTCGCGGCACGTGTGCAGGAAATCGCACGCATGATCGGCATGGAAGAGACACTGCGGAACAAGGCGCGCGGATTGACCGCCGATGCCAAGCAAAAGATTTCGCTGGGCCGTGGCATGGTGCGCAAGGACGTGAACGCGCTCTTGTTTGACGAGCCGCTAACCGTGATTGACCCGCATATGAAATGGGAGCTGCGGACTCAGTTGAAACAGCTGCACCACGATTTCGGTCACACCATGATCTATGTGACCCATGACCAGACCGAGGCGTTGACCTTCGCCGACAAGGTTGTCGTCATGTATGACGGTCGCGTGGTACAGATCGGCACGCCCGAAGAGCTGTTCGAGCGGCCCGAACATACTTTCGTGGGCTATTTCATCGGCTCGCCCGGCATGAACGTGATCCCGGCAAAGATCGACGGCAACAAGGCTTATGTGAACGGCTCCTATGTCGAGCTGGCCCAAGGCTATAAACCGCTCGACGGCAAGGTCGAGATCGGCGTACGCCCGGAATTCGCCAAGCTGAGCCAGACCGAGGGCCTGCCGGTCAAGGTGCGACGTGTTGAGGATGTGGGCCGCCACAAGCTGGTCCGGGCCGAATTCTTCGGCACTGACATCAACATCATCGCGGGCGAAGACGACCATATCAGCGCCGATATGAACCGCGTCACCTTTGATGCTACCCGCGTCAATGTCTACGCCAATGACTGGCGCGTCAGCGGGGAGGTCGCGTGATGGATGGCCGTCCGATCCTGACATCGCAACAGATCATGGAACGCCAGATCCAAATGGTTGACCGTTTCCTCGATCAGGCATCCGCACAAATCGCGCGCCCCGTGGCGCAATCTTCCGGGGAGGGGGCGAAGTAATGGAAAAGACAGTCAATCAAAAGGCATGGTTTCTCGTCCTGCCTGTGCTGCTTCTGGTGGCCTTTTCGGCGGTGATCCCGCTGATGACCGTGGTCAACTACTCCGTGCAGGACACGTTCGGGAATAACCAGTTCTTCTGGGCCGGGCTCGAATGGTTCGAAGAAATGCTGCGCTCGGAACGCATGTGGGACGCGCTTGGCCGCCAGCTCATGTTCTCGGGCATCATTCTGGCCATCGAAATCCCGCTGGGCATCTTCGTGGCGCTGAACATGCCGAAATCCGGCTTTTGGTCGTCCTTCTGCCTTGTGCTGATGTCGCTGCCGCTGCTCATTCCATGGAACGTGGTTGGCACGATCTGGCAGATCTTTGGCCGTGTTGACATTGGTCTGCTGGGCTACACGCTTGATGCGCTCGGCATCAACTACAACTATACGCAGGACATCGTTGCGGCCTGGATCACCATCATCGTGATGGATGTGTGGCACTGGACCTCGCTTGTTGCGCTTCTGGCCTTTGCCGGTCTGAAGTCGATCCCCGACGCCTATTATCAGGCGGCCAAGATCGACCAGGCGTCGCGCTGGAAAGTGTTCCGCTTCATCGAACTGCCCAAGATGGCGGGCGTCTTGATGATCGCGATCCTGTTGCGCTTCATGGACAGCTTCATGATCTATACCGAGCCGTTCGTCGTCACCGGCGGTGGCCCCGGCAACGCCACCACGCTTCTGTCGATCGATCTCGTCAAAATGGCGCTGGGACAGTTCGACCTTGGACCGGCGGCGGCTTTCTCGATCATGTATTTCCTCGTGATCCTTCTCATCTCCTGGGTGTTCTACACCGTGATGACCAACCTTGATAAGCGGGAGGGCTGACCCATGGCCGATATGACCGTAAACCAAACCGCGTCCCGCAGGCGTGCGCTGCCCAAGATCAACAGCCGTCTCGTGGTGATGACCCTCTATCTCCTGTTCCTTCTGCTGCCGATCTACTGGCTGCTGAACATGAGCCTGAAGACCAACACCGAGATCCTGAACGAGTTCACGCTGTTCCCGCGCAATCTCACATTCGCCAACTACGCCACGATCCTCACCGATCCGGCCTGGTATATGGGCTATGTGAACTCGATCATCTACGTGACGGTGAACACGGTGATTTCCCTCGCGGTGGCGCTGCCGGCGGCTTATGCCTTCTCGCGCTATCACTTCATGGGCGACAAGCACCTGTTCTTCTGGCTCTTGACCAACCGGATGGCCCCGCCCGCGGTCTTTGCGCTACCCTTCTTCCAGCTCTACAGCTCGGTGGGTTTGTTCGACACGCATATCGCCGTGGCGCTGGCGCATACCCTGTTCAACGTACCGCTCGCGGTCTGGATTTTGGAAGGCTTCATGCGCGGCGTTCCAAAGGAGATCGACGAAACCGCCTACATCGACGGCTACAGCTTTGGCAGCTTCTTCGTGAAGATCTTCACGCCGCTGATCGCCAGCGGAATCGGGGTTGCCGCGTTCTTCTGCTTCATGTTCTCATGGGTGGAGCTGCTGCTGAGCCGCACGCTCACCACGGTGGACGCAAAACCCATCGCCGCGATCATGACCCGGACCCAAGGGGCATCGGGCATCGACTGGGGCGTGCTGGCGGCCGCCGGTATCCTGACCATCGTGCCCGGCGCGCTCGTGATCTACTTCGTCCGCAACTACATCGCCAAGGGCTTTGCCCTGGGTCGTGTGTAAGTCTGAAGCAAGGGAGGACTTTCAATGGACTGGATGGCATGGACCTGGCCGACCGCGATTTTCTTCATGGTCATCGCCTCATTGCTGATCACCTTCACGGTGCTCGCGATCAAATTCCCGGAAACGCCCCGCACGGGCATTCTGCGGATCGAAACAACGAGGGGCGACCGGCTCTTCATCACCCTTCTGGGCTCGGCCTTTATCAATCTGGCCTGGCTCGGGATCGTTGGGGCGCAACAACCTTACGCCCTCATCGTCTGCCTGATCTACGCCGCCGCGGTGTTCCGCTGGGTGTAGGCACAGGCCCCCGTGGCCGGGACAGGAGGAGACCCGGCCACGTCTCGAACTTCCTCATTCATCGGTTCAAAATGGGAGGACAATACCAATGAACCTTAACCTCAAATCAACAACAGCGGCGCTGCTGGTCCTTGCGGGCCCGGCCTTTGCCGACATGGACGCGGCCAAGGCGTTCCTCGATGCGGAAATCGGCGATCTGTCGTCGATCAGCCGCGCCGAGCAGGAAGCGGAAATGCAGTTCTTTGTCGACGCGGCCAAGCCGTTCGCAGGCATGGAGATCAAGGTCGTTTCCGAGACCATCACCACGCATGAATACGAGAGCCAGGTTCTGGCGCCCGCATTCACAGCCATCACCGGCATCCAGGTCACCCATGACCTGATCGGCGAAGGCGACGTGGTCGAAAAGCTGCAGACCCAGATGCAGTCGGGCGAGAACATCTATGACGCCTATATCAACGACTCGGATCTGATCGGCACCCACTGGCGCTATCAGCAGGTGCGCAACCTGACCGACTGGATGGCGGGCGAGGGAGCGGACGTGACCCTGCCGACGCTGGATCTGGATGATTTCATCGGGTTGAGCTTTACCACTGGCCCGGATGGCAAAGTCTACCAGATGCCGACCCAGCAATTCGCGAACCTCTACTGGTTCCGCTATGACTGGTTCAATGACGAAAAGAACAAGGCCGACTTCAAAGCCGCCTATGGCTATGATCTTGGCGTTCCGGTCAACTGGTCTGCTTATGAGGACATTGCCGAGTTCTTCACCGGTCGCGATCTGTCGCATCTGGGTGTCGAAGGCGAAGTCTTTGGCAACATGGACTACGGCAAGAAAGACCCCTCGCTCGGCTGGCGCTACACCGATGCGTGGATGTCCATGGCCGGTATGGGAGACGTGGGTGAGCCCAACGGTCTGCCCGTGGACGAATGGGGCATTCGTGTGAACGAGAACTCGCAGCCGGTTGGCTCCTGCGTGGCCCGTGGCGGCGCAACCAACGCGCCTGCGGCGGTCTATGCTGTGGAAAAAGCCATCGAATGGCTGGAGAAATACACACCCCCGGCAGCGGCGGGCATGACCTTCTCCGAGGCAGGACCGATCCCGGCACAAGGCAATATCGCCCAGCAGATGTTCTGGTACACCGCCTTTACCGCCGACACCGTGAAGCCCGGCCTGCCGGTGATGAACGAGGACGGTACGCCGAAATGGCGCATGGCACCCAGCCCGCATGGCGTTTACTGGAAAGATGGCCAGAAGGTCGGCTATCAGGACGCAGGGTCCTGGACGCTGATGAAATCCACCCCGGTGGATCGTGCGCAAGCCGCGTGGCTCTATGCCCAGTTCGTCACCTCGAAAACCGTGGACGTGAAGAAATCCCATGTGGGTCTGACCTTCATCCGCGAATCTACCGTGCAGCATGACAGCTTCACCGAGCGTGCCGACAAACTGGGCGGTCTGGTCGAGTTCTACCGCTCGCCGGCGCGCGTGCAGTGGTCGCCCACCGGCACCAACGTTCCGGATTACCCGAAGCTGGCCCAGCTGTGGTGGCAGAACATCGGTGACGCCATGTCCGGCGCCAAGACCGCACAGGAAGCACTGGACAGCCTCTGCGCCGACCAGGAACGCGTTCTTGAGCGTCTGGAGCGCGCTGGTATTCAGGGCGATATCGGTCCCAAGATGAACGAAGAGCGTGATGCGGAGTACTGGTTCGCCCAGCCCGGCGCGCCCTACGCCAAGCTTGAAAACGAAGACGAAGAACCCCAGACTGTCAGCTACGATGAGCTGATCGCGTCCTGGCAGTAAGCCTTCCTCCCCGGTCGGGGCCCTCTTTGGGCCTCGACCACCAAGTCACTTCCCACGACAACTTGCCCATTGCGGCACCGACAAACATCGCTTTGAGGAGAGGCGGTCATGACCCATATTCTGGCCATTGATCAGGGCACGACATCGACACGGGCGATTTTGTTTGACGGCGCGATGAAGGCTGTCGCCTCGGCGCAGGAAGAGTTCCCCCAGCATTTCCCCGACAGCGGCTGGGTTGAACATGATCCGGGCGATCTCTGGGCCACCACTGCCGCGACCTGCCGCGCCGCTATCGAGAAATCCGGCGGCGCCGAAATCGCCGCCATCGGCATCACCAACCAGCGCGAAACCACGCTGGTTTGGGACCGCAAAACCGGCAAACCCATCCACAACGCCATCGTCTGGCAGGACCGGCGCACCTCGGCCATGTGCAAGGCGCTGAAGGATGACGGGTTTGAGGAGGTCGTGACCGACCGCACGGGGCTGCTGCTCGACCCCTATTTCAGCGGCACGAAACTGGCTTGGCTGCTCGACAATGTCGAGGGTGCGCGGGCGCGCGCCGAGGCCGGGGAGCTGGTCTTTGGCACGGTGGATACATGGCTCGTCTGGAACCTCACCGGCGGCAAGCAGCACCTGACCGACGCCACCAATGCCGCGCGCACCATGCTTTATGACATTCGCAAAGGGCGCTGGTCGCAGACCATTTGCGACAGGCTGAACATCCCCATCTCCATGCTGCCCGAGGTCCGCGATTGCGCGCCTGAGTTCGGCGAAGCGCGCCCCGATCTCTTTGGCCGTCCCATCCCGATCCTGGGCATCGCGGGCGATCAGCAGGCCGCCACCCTGGGGCAGGCCTGTTTCGAACCCGGCATGCTGAAATCGACCTATGGCACGGGCTGTTTCGCGCTGATCAACACGGGCGAGACGCCGGTGCGGTCGCAAAACCGGCTGCTCACCACCATCGCCTATCAGCTGGACGGCAAACCGACCTATGCGCTGGAGGGCTCGATCTTTATCGCCGGTGCCGTGGTGCAATGGCTGCGCGACGGGCTGAAGATCATCCGCGAGGCCAAGGAAACCCAACCATTGGCAGACGCCGCCGACGCCGCGCAGAACGTGGTGCTGGTGCCCGCCTTCACCGGGCTGGGCGCGCCTTATTGGAATGCCGAATGCCGCGGCGCGGTGTTTGGCCTGACCCGTGGCTCCGGGCCTGCGGAACTGGCCCGTGCGGCGCTGGAAAGCGTGGGCTATCAGACCCGCGATCTGCTGGCAGCGATGCAGGCGGATATGGGCGGAAAAGGCGATGCGGTGCTGCGCGTAGACGGCGGCATGAGCGCGTCGGATTACACGATGCAGTTTCTCTCCGACATCATCGACGCCCGCGTGGACCGGCCCAAAGTGCTGGAGACCACCGCCCTTGGCGCGGCCTGGCTCGCGGGCAGCCGCGCCGGGATCTATCCCGACATGGACGGCTTCGCCGCGACCTGGGCGCTGGACCGGAGTTTCGAGCCGTCGATGGATGCTGAAACCCGCGACCGGAAATATGCAGCATGGCAACGGGCCGTGACCGCGACGATGAGCTTCTGAGCATGTCCGAACCTGTTACTCTACGTCGGTTCCTGACCCGGCATGCCGATGCGGGCGGGCTTGACCCGAACCTTATTTTTCTGATCGAGGACATCGCCTCGGCCTGTCGGGTGATCGGCAACCGGCTGCGCAACGCGGCGTTCGAGGGCAATCATGGCCTTGCCGGAGACACCAATGTGCAAGGCGAAGACCAGAAGAAACTCGACGTGATCGCAGATGAGGTCTTCGCCCGGATTTGCGAAAGCTCGCCCCGGCTTGCCGCACTGGTCAGTGAAGAGCGGGAAGACGCGGTCTGGCTCAAAGACCCGCAGGCGGGCGACTATCTCCTGTTTTACGATCCTCTGGACGGGTCCTCGAATATCGATGTCAACATGTCGGTCGGCTCGATTTTCTCGATCTGCACCGTGGAAACGGATAGTGACCGCGACGTGCTGAAAGCGGGGCGCGCGCAGAACTGCGCGGGATACGCGATCTTTGGCCCGACCATGATGCTGGTCCTGACTGTCGGCAGCGGCGTTTACGGGTTTTCCTGTGAATACGGCACCGGCGATTTCCGGCTGACCCATCCGCGCATGACGATCCCGGCAGAGACATCCGAATTTGCCATCAACGCCTCGCGCTATCGCCTCTGGGAGCCGCCGGTGCGGCGCTATGTGGATGAATGCCTTGCGGGGACGACCGGCCCGCGCGGGCGCGACTTCAACATGCGCTGGACCGCGTCGATGGTGGCCGAGGTGCACCGAATCCTGACGCGTGGCGGCGTGTTCCTATACCCGGCAGATGACGGCAACCGCGCGACAGGTGGAAAACTGCGTTTGCTCTACGAGGCAAGCCCGATGGCGCTTCTGGTGGAGCAAGCGGGCGGCGCCGCCACGGACGGCCATAGCCGCATTCTCGATCTTCAGCCCACGGGCCATCATCAGCGCGTGCCGGTCATCCTTGGCTCCGCCAAAGAGGTGGGCCGAATTGCACAATATCATATTGCGGACGCCGGTTCGGCCGCGTCCTGAAGAAAGGACACCCCCATGGCTCTCGTATCCCTGCGTCAGCTGCTCGATCACGCGGCGGAACATGATTACGCGCTGCCCGCGTTCAACGTGAACAACATGGAGCAGATGCTGGCCATCATGGCGGCAGCGGACGCCACCCAAAGCCCGGTCATCATGCAGGCCAGCCGGGGCGCGCGCGCCTTTGCCAATGACATCGTGCTGTCACACCTGATCCGCGCCGCGATCGAGCTTTACCCGCATATCCCGGTCTGCATGCATCAGGACCATGGCAACGCGCCCGCGACCTGCCTTTCGGCGATCACCAACGGGTTCTCCTCGGTCATGATGGACGGCTCTCTCAAAGCCGATGGCAAGACGCCCACCACGTTTGACGAAAACGTTGCCGTGACGGCCAAGGTCGTCGAAATGGCGCATCTGGTGGGTGTGTCGGTGGAGGGGGAAATCGGGCATCTGGGGTCGCTCGAAACCCTGCGTGGAGAGGCCGAGGACGGTCATGGGTTCGAAGGGGCCTTGTCGCGTGAACAGCTTCTGACCGACCCGGAAGAAGCGGCAGACTTCGTGCGTCTGACCGGCGTCGATGCGCTGGCGGTAGCCATCGGCACATCGCACGGGGCCTACAAGTTCACCCGCAAACCGGATGGCGACATCCTCGCGATTGACCGCCTGCGCGAGATTCATGCGCGTCTGCCGGACACGCATCTGGTGATGCACGGCTCCTCCTCTGTGCCGCAGGAGTTGCAGGACATCATCAATGCTCATGGCGGCGAGATTGCCCCAACCTGGGGCGTACCGGTCGAGGAAATCCAGAACGGCATCCGCTATGGCGTGCGCAAGGTCAATGTGGATACGGATCTGCGGCTGGCATTGACAGGCGCGATCCGCACGGTCTTTGCCAAACACCCCGGTGAGTTCGATCCGCGCAAATACCTCGCGCCGGGCATCGAGGCCATGTCCGCCGTCTGCCGCGATCGGTTCGAGCAATTCGGCAGCGCGGGCTATGCGCCCCGGATCAAGCCCATCGCCCTGTCCGACATGGCCGCGCACTATGCCCGCCAGGTAACCGGGAGCGCCGCCGCCGCATGACAGGTTTTGCGCTGACCGCCCCGAAACGTACGATTTTCGGTCGTGACTGTCGTGCTACGGCCGCGGCCGAGGTCGCCGGGATTGGACCCCGTGTCTTGCTGGTACGGGGAAGGTCGGTGGCATGGGTGGACGAACTGGCCGCGGACCTGATCCGTTCGGGCTGCTGCCTGCAAGTCGTGTATTCGGCGGGAGAGCCGGATCTTGAAGGCGTCCGCAATGCCGTTGCCGTCGCCCGCGATCACAGGGCAGAGTGCATTGTCTCTGTTGGGGGCGGCGCGACTCTTGATCTGGGCAAGGCCGTTGCCGGGCTCTGCGTCAGCGAGGGCGACGTCGCGGAGTATCTGGAACTGGGCACCGCATCCCCGCGACAGCTGAATGATCCCTTGCCATTCATTGCCATCCCGACAACCGCCGGAACCGGCGCCGAAGCGACGCGCAATGCGGTGATTGGCGTTCCCGAACGGCGGGCAAAGATCAGCCTGCGGGATCCGCGCCTCGTGCCGGATCTGGCAATCGTGGACCCTGCACTGACCGACAGGTCCCCAAAAAGCCTGACACTGGCGAGCGCGCTGGACGCGATTACCCAGCTTATCGAAAGCTATCTGTGCAACCGGGCCAATCCGGTGACGGACGCTCTGTGCGAGGCCAATATCCGTCCGGCCATGGCCGCATTGCACAGGCTGATGACGTGTGAAGACGCCAAAGCACGCGACGCACTGGCCCGCGCGAGCTTTCTCAGCGGTATAGCCTTGGCGAATTCTGGATTGGGAATCATTCATGGTCTCGCCTCTGTTATCGGCGGGCGGGGCGCGGCCCACGGGGCCATCTGCGGAAGGCTTCTGGCTTCCGGGCTTACCATCAATTCCGAGGCCTTGAAGCGCCGATCAGAGAGCGTCGCGCGATTTGACGAAGTGGACGGATGGCTCGCCAATGGCCTTGGCGTCCCGATGGGGAGCGGAGTGTTATCCCTACACCGGTTTGTCGATTCCAATGGATTGCCGAGTCTGTACGACTTAGGTGTTCTCGAAACGGAAATCGAGACAATCGGGAAGCTCAGCGCGAATGCCTCATCCACCAAGGCCAATCCTGTCGTTCTTGACCAAAGTGAAATCTGCGAAATTCTGCAACGTGCTTGACCGGCAGTTTTTAGAAGTTGCCAGCAATAACTGACGTGGATTTGACGTTCTTCTTAGGATTGCTTACCTCAAAACTGCGATCTAGAGCATCGCCCAGAATTAATTAACATAAACTTCATTAAGCGTCTTTATACTTGTAGCCGCAAAGCTAAAATGTCACCCGTGAGCAATTCAGGAATGTCACTCTGCCCTCAAAAATCAATGAGGGTGAGCGGACATGGGATGGGTGGTTATGAGCGAGCGCGAGTTGAACCGTGTCGAGGTTCTGGCGCAGGTCGATGACGGACGGCTGACCGTCGACAATGCAGCGAACATGTTGGACCTGACTCGCAGACAGATATTCAGGCTGTTGAAGCTGTATCGTCAGGATGGCGCATCTGCGATCCGACACAAAGCTCGCGGCAAACCTCCGAACAATCGCATCCACCATGCTAAGCGCGACTATGCGCTTAGCATCATCAAAGAAAGCTATGCGGACTTTGGGCCGACATTCGCGGCGGAGATGCTGGCCGAACATCACGGGTTCAAGGTTTCGCGCGAGACGGTGCGCAAATGGATGCAGGAGGACGGGATTTGGCTCTCGCGCAAACAGCGCCGGACTTTTCACCAGCCGCGCTTGCGCCGGGAATGCTTCGGCGAGCTGATTCAGATCGACGGCTCAGACCATCGTTGGTTCGAGGATCGGGGTGATCCCTGCACCCTTCTCGTCTTCATCGACGACGCGACCAGTACGTTGATGGAACTGCGGTTCGTGACCTCAGAAAGCACCTTCAGCTATTTCGAGGCACTGGAAAGCTATCTGCTCAAACATGGCCGACCAGTTGCTTTTTACAGCGACAAACACACGGTGTTCAGGGTTCCTAAGCCCAATGAACACATGACGGGCATGACTCAGTTTGGGCGTGCCTTGGCCGAGCTGAACATTGAGATCATCTGCGCCAATTCATCCCAAGCCAAAGGGCGTGTCGAACGCGCGAACCGAACGTTGCAGGACAGGTTGGTCAAGGAGCTGCGCCTTGCGGGTATCTCCAACATGGAAGATGGCAACGCATTTTTAGTGGGCTTCGTTGAACGCTACAACGCCAAGTTTGCAAAGGTGAGCTACCCCCCAAAAATCGGACACTGACGTAAGCTACGATTTGTAGTCTGCTGATCTTCGACGAGAAGGAGATCAGAGATGTCGAAACGGAAGCAGCATTCGCCTGAGTTCAAGGCGAAGGTGGCGCTGGAAGCGCTGAAGGGTGAGCAGACGGTGGCCGAGCTGGCGAGCCGGTTCGGGGTCCATCCGACGATGATCCACTCATGGAAGAGGGCCTTGTTGGAAGGCGCGTCGGGCGTGTTCGAACGTGGCGGCAGGAAGGCTCCGGAGATCGGCGAAGAGCAGGTCAAAGAACTGCACGCCAAGATCGGGGAGCTGGCTGTGGCCAACGATTTTTTGGCCAGAAAGCTCAAGCCTTGGGGCGTGAAGTGAGGTGTCAGATGATCGAACCGGGTAATCGCGACCTGTCCATCGGCAAGCAGTGCAAGCTGCTGTCGATCCCACGGTCGTCGTTCTACTACCGCCCGAAGGGCGAAACTGTGCTGAACCTCGCACTCATGCGCCAGATCGATGAGCAGTTCCTGGAAACACCATTCTTCGGGGTGCGCCAGATGACTTGGCATCTGCGCAATGAGGGCCATCTGGTGAATGAGAAGCGCATCCGGCGGCTGATGCGGCTGATGGGCTTGATGCCGATCTACCAGAAGCCCAACACCAGCAAAGCCGCCAAGGGCCACAAGATCTACCCTTACCTGCTGCGCGGATTGCGGGTGGAGCGGCCGAACCAGGTCTGGGCGGCCGACATCACCTACCTGCCGATGCGGCGTGGGTTCCTGTATCTGCTGGCGATCATGGACTGGCACACCCGCAAGGTTCTGGCCTGGCGCATCTCGAATACGCTGGAGGCCGAGTTCTGCGTCGACGCACTGAACGAGGCTATCGCCCGCTTCGGCCCGCCAGAGATCATGAACACCGACCAGGGATCGCAGTTCACGTCCTTTGCCTGGACCGATCGGTTGCGGCGCTCAGGTATCCGTATCTCGATGGATGGCAAGGGCCGGTTCCTCGACAACATCTTCGTCGAGCGGCTCTGGCGGAGTCTGAAATATGAGTGCGTCTACCTGCACGCCTGGGAGACCGGATCAGAGGCAAAGGCCGGCGTCGGGAAATGGATCGAGTTCTACAACCGCAAACGCCCCCATTCCGCCCTTGGCGGCAAACCTCCAGCCGTGGTCTATTGGCTGAGAAAAGAAGAAACCCAAACCGATCAGCAGGAGCAAAGAGTAGCTTAATCTACGCGGGAAACTGTCCAAGGATTGGGGAGTAGCTCAAGCTGCAGCGGCGACAAATCTGACAAGGAGGAAAGCGCGGGCTGTTTTGGGTCTATGGGGATTGTGGGTTACATCCGCAGTGTCGAACGTTGAGAGCAAACGGTTGCGTGACGACGAGCGGTGTATGCGAGCCTAATTTCCCGACACGGCTTGATTGGATGGCCTCTCGTCATGAGGCTACAGGCCTGGTGCCTCGCATGATTTGGTGAGGTGGCCGCACTGACTGGTTCGGTGCCTTTTCGTTGCGAGGCCGATCGGGTTGGGCTGGTCATGCGGCGTCCTCCCATGGTGGTGCCCGGGATTTGGGTGTTTGGCCGCGCAGAAAGGTTTCGATAACGATCATGGCACCGCCGCATTTCGGGCAAGGCTGGTGCGCGGACTGAACATCGCATTCGGCGCTGGTTTCCATATCCGGCGTTTGATCGGGCTCTGGCTCTGCATCCAGCAACCGCCTGATCTGTCCGATCCTGTCGCGACGGATGCCGTTAGCCAAAAAGCCCGAGTGTCGGATGCGATGGAAGCCGGAGGGCAGGACGTGGATCAGGAACCGGCGGATGAACTCGGACGTCGGCAATCGCATCACCTTCATGCGATCTCCGCGTTTGATGCGGTAGTCTTTCCATCGGAAGGCCACAGTGTCGGCATCCGCGCGGACGAGCCGATGGTTGGAGATTGCGACCCGGTGCGTATAACGGCTCAGGTAGGCCAGCACCGCTTCCGGCCCGCCGAAGGGCGGTTTGGCGTAAACGACCCAATCGGTTTTGCGCAGCGGCGCGAGATGGGCAGCGAAGGCATCCGGGTCTGCCAATCCCACCAGATTACCGAAGAAGCGCAGCTTGCCTACCTTGTGTAATCTGACCAGCCCATCAAGGAACAAGCGCCGAAACAATCTCGACAGGACCTTCACCGGCAGAAAGAACCCCGGACGGCAACCAATCCAGCAGGTGCCATCCGGCGACAGCCCGCCTCCCGGCACGATGACATGGGCATGGGGATGGTGCATCATCGCTGATCCCCATGTGTGCAGCACCGATGTCATGCCGATCCGAGCGCCCAGGTGTTTGGTGTCAGCAGCGATGGTCAGGAGCGTCTGCGCGGATGCCTTGAACAGCAGACCGTAGACCGCTGCCTTGTTCTGATATGCGATGTCGGCGATCTGGGATGGCAGGGTGAAGACCACGTGGAAGTACTCGACCGGTAGCAGATCCTCCATCCGTGCCTGCATCCAGTCCTGTGCTGCGTTGCCCTGACACTTCGGACAGTGTCGATTGCGACAGGAGTTATAGGCGATGTGGTGATGATCACACTTTGTGCAGGCCGCAACGTGCCCGCCGAGCGCGGCGGTCCGGCAATTCTCGATGGCAGACATCACTTTGAGCTGCGGCAGGTTCAGGTGTCCGGCATGGTCCCGGCGATAGGCAGCACCATGGGCGCGGAAGATATCCGCAACCTCCAATTTTGGCCGGGGCATCTGGACGCGACTTAACCGGGACCGGCCTCCCGGCTCACCAGCAGATCAAGCGGGCTGGTCACATCCTGAATCGTCTTCGTCGCCACCTTCGTGTAGATCGTCGTGGTCTCCAGTTTGGCGTGTCCCAAGAGAACCTGGATTACACGTATGTCCGTCCCGCCCTCCAGCAGATGCGTCGCAAAGCTATGCCGGAGCGTGTGAGGCGACACCTTCTTCTTGATCTCGGCGAAGTCGCGCGCCACCCCGAAGGCCCGGTTGAACTGTTTAGTCGATATCGGATCGACCCGGTTGCGCCCGGGGAACATCCAACCTGCGGGCCGGGCCTCACGGTAATAGTCGCGCAGAAGTTCCAACAAGCTCGGCGACAGCATGACATGACGGTCCTTGCGACCCTTTCCTTGATCGACGCGGATTAACATCCGGTCGCTGTCGATGTCGCCGACCTTCAAATGGGTGACTTCGCTGGCGCGCAGCCCGCCGCCATAGGCAACGCTGAAGGCTGCGCGATAACGAAGACCTGGTCCGGGCGCGGCTTCCAGAATGCGCGACACTTCCTCGGCGCTCAGCACCACCGGGATCTTCTTGGCGGCCCGCTGATAGCGCATATGTCGCTTCATCTCAGGGCGCGGGCACGTGGTCGCATAGAAGAAACTCAGAACCGTCAGCCGGTTATTGAAGGTCGGTGCGCCGACGCCCCGTTCCTTCATATCCAACTGGAACGCACGCAGTTCTTCCGGCGTTGCGCTATCCGGCGCGTGTCCCAGGAAACGCGTGAAGTCGCGCATCGCACGCAGATACATCGTCTGCGTCTTTGCTTGCAGTCCCTTGATCTGCATGTCTTCGACAAAACGTTGGCGTAGTTTGGGAACATAATGATCGGTCATGAAAACCTCCTGTCATCAGATTAAGAAGGTCCCAATCGTCAGACAGATTCAGCAGTTCGCAAAATCCACACCGCTCAAATCAACGTGCGACACACGCCACAAGCGCCAATACCGCGAGAGCGGTTTCGTCCAAGTCCGCAGACTGTGAATTCGCCCAACAGCTAATTTTGCCATCGCAGCGAATGTCTGCAATGCGGGCTGCGGGTGCAGCATTGAGCGGCAGTGGTCAACGGCAGCAATGGGCCGAGTCAGTCGCTTACAACCACCAACACCTCAGACACGCCTCGCCGGCCTTGCGATCGGCCGAGTTGAACGATCACATCTATAGACTTGCGGATGTAGGTTTGGACTTCGGCAAAGGTAAGCGGTGTTCCGGCTTGCAGAACCATAATGGCCAAGCGGTCAATGGCCAACTCAGCGGTTTCCGCGTGAATCGTGGTGACCGATCCGCCGTGGCCCGTATTGATCGCTTCGAGATATGTGAGTGCTTCGGATCCGCGCAACTCGCCCAGTACAATTCGGTCCGGCCGCATACGAAGGCTGGCTTGCAGAAGCGCGTTTGTTGAGCGTTCAGAAGCCGGTATGCGTTCCGCAAGGAGGCAAACCTTGTTCGGTTGGGTTGGAAACAGTTCGAAGGCATCCTCGATCGTGATCAGCCGCTCGTCGTTCGAGACCGATTTTAGCAGATGCCGCGCGAACGTGGTTTTGCCGGTGGACGTTCCACCACTGATCAAAAGGTTCAGTCGATGCCGAATAAGCAGCGACAGTGCGCCAGCAAGGTCTGACTCCGCAAGCTTCTGAATTTCTTCTACCTTTGACTGTCGTCGTTCATCGAGCGAAACCGGCGCATCGAAGAGATATTCGGGCTCGAAGGTCGTCTGATCGCCGATGCCGAACAGCCGGATAGAGATTGCAGCGCTACTCTCGACCGCAGGCGGAACGACCACTTGAATGCGTAGCGGTCGGCCTCGGTACTCGATTTTGCCCGAGACCAGTGGCGATTTTTCCGAGACTTTTGCGCGGGCATCTCCGACCAGTGTAGCTGCAAGGTTGGACGCGGCTGAGTCGTCGATCGTGCGATCGACGCGCTCCATTGCCTCTGCGCCCTGACGCTCAACCCAGACAAGTCCATCGGGATTGATTGCCAGTTCAACAACGTCTTCGCCGAGAATCAGATCGCGGTATGGCTCCAGATACTGTTCGAGATATGAGGATGGCAGAGCCGTATCGCTCAATAGACCACGACGTCCCTGTCGACGAGGACAGTCACCATCGCACCTTGATCGACATATATGGTCGGGGAGATGGATACCTGATCGGCAATGACCGAACTTGTCGCATCCTCAAGGTCGTTTCCGACTTCTTCCAGCACCTCGCGGGTGACTTCGTCCTCGGTTGAATTCGCCGCGACGGCGGGAGCGGCACCGATGATCGAAATCAGCGCAGCACCTCCAAATCGCTCGTCAAATTTGGTGTCTACTAGCCCGGTTAAGCCCGATCGTCCAAGCTGATCCCCACCAACCGAAGCAATCTGCATGGACGTCCCATCTGGCGTCAAAATGCGTGTCCAGAGCACGAGTATCCGCTTCTGATTCACCTCCACGCCTGATCGATACTGCCCAAACAAGCGGGAACCACGCGGGATGAGAATAGCATCCCCGGAAAACGCATAGACCGGCTCTGCGACGACAGCGACGACGTTTCCTGGCAGATCACTGTTGATGGCGGTCTGAAGGGCGGCCTGAATGACCGACCCTTGCGTGAGGGTTCGGTCTGGACGTTCCATCTGCGTTGCTTCGTCCACTTCAAGAGGTTGCGCCGCACCCCTGAGATACGTCTCGTTCTCATTCAGAGCCAGGTCAGCGCTGGCCGATCCGTTCGGCGGTCCGCCTGTGCCGGAAGGCGACGCGGTTGACCCCGTAGAATAGACAACAGCGGGTGATCTGATTTGGGCCGTCATAAGCTCGGCGGCTTGACGCTCGGCCTCACGACGCTGTTGCTCTTGTTCCTGCCGGCGTCTTTCTTCAAGGAGTTGTTGATCCCGGACCAGTGCATCATTGGCACGCTCTGCTTCGAGCGCCTCGCGCTGCGCGCGTTCCGCGTCCAGAAGGCTCTGAAGAGAATTCAGGCGGGTTTCGTTTTCTCGCTCAAGGGTGGCCAGTCTTTCATCGCGCTCTTCCACGGCCGCCTCCAGCGCGCTCGTCTGATCGGCGAAGGCATCCCGTAGGTCACTTACAGCTGATTGGATCTCGGCGTTTCGCTCCGCTTGCGCCGCAGCCAGTGCTTCGCGGAGTTCCGCGAGTTCTGCCAAGACTTCCGCGCTTGGTTCGATTTCTGGTGTGGCCGGGGCAGGCACTTCGAGCGCTTCTTCAACAGCAATTATTGCGTCGTTGACCCGCTGGTCGGCTTCGTCGGAGGGGAACTCCAAACGACCACCGTTGGAAAGGCGATCATCTTGAAATGGCTCTACGTCCGAGGTTTGAAGGCGGTCGGGATCGGTTTGCCATTCCGTTGCAAGGAAGTAGGCGACACCCGCACCGCCCAAGCTAAGAGCAAGCGCAAGCGCCGTGACACCGAACCGTGAGCGTGACTTCCTTCGGCTGCCATCATTGAACTTGCCGAGGCGTTCCTGAAGGTTGGGATCCTCCGCCATCGGTCAGTTACTCATATAGATGGTGGAGGTGTCGCGGTAGATGCAGAGTGCATCCTCGCCCAACCGTAGTGTCCAGAAATCATTGACGCCAGAGACGCGAACCGTATTTCCGTTTTGTGTCCAATTGATCGTCCTCTCGCGGCCTCGATTGTCGGCTTTGAAGATCGCGGGTTGGCGCCCCGTCTCAGGGAACGTGAAATAGGTGAACCGGCCGTCGTCGTAGACGGTGACAGGGCGGAAATCTCCGTCGCCCGCAGCCTTGTAATTGTAGTTGCGCGGAGCCTGAAATCCCTTTGGTTGGGCGCTGGCCACCGTCGCGCGTCGCTCGTCTTCCGGATAGCGAAACCGCACTTCGAAAAACATGCCGGTACGCCCAGGGATAGACCCCTCTCGGAGATGGAATGTGTAGCTACGCCGGTTGGTGATGACGCTCATGTTGGTCGACGCGCCTTGCACGTGCGGTTTGATGGTCAGAACGTTCCCGAGCTCCGGGATAGGATCGACCTGAAAGCTTTCCGTATCGCCCACGATGACGGCCTCGAAGCGCTCGCCCTGACCAAACTGAATCGTAGTCGAATGCCGAAGGTCCGTTTCAATCCGGAAGACCTGTTGCTCGTCATAGACCGCATAGCGGATACGAATGTCCTTGGGCCCTCCCTGTGGAGTCGCCTCGGCAAGCGCCTCCCCTGATAACAGCGTGATCAACAGAAAGGGCAGGGCGGTACGCAACACCATAGCTCAGTTCTCCAAGGTTTCGGCGTCGACGCGGTACGACGTCACGACGAAGCCAAGCGGGTTCGCCCAGACTTGCTGAAGCCGTTGACGGGTCTCCGGCCGAAACTCATATCGGAGTGTGGCCACGTAGGGCCTCGTCACCGTACGGTTGTCGCGCGGTTTCCGAAGGGTCTTTGTAAAGCGGACCTGGGCAACACCGGCTTCGACCTGATTGACCGACCGGATCACCACATCGATCTTCGCGTCGCGGCCATAGACCGAGATCGGGTAGTCAGGATTCGTGGACGACCAAAGATCCCGAAGGGTGCGCGCGGCATCTTCATCCGACCTCTGCAGAACGGAGTTGATCCGCTCTTCGCCATCCGTCAGATCGTAGGTCTCACGATCGTCCACATAGGCGACCAGGTTGGCCTGAATGACAGCGTCGCTTTCATCGAGGGTGAGCGCTTCGACGGCCGCAACCCGGTCCATCTCGCCCGTTTCCTTGTCGACCACCACCACGAACGTCTCGACCGTCTTCAACGGGAACAGCGATACAGCGCCGACGAATCCGACAACGCCCACGATCACACCTGCTGCAGCCACGAGATAGGCAAACCTCTCTCGTCGTCGTGGACCGAAGATGAAGTCTGCCTCGAAGGCGTCCTGATCGAACTCGGCACGCGTCATGTCTTGCGAAATGACTTGGTGAGCGCGAGCGCCGCTGCTGGTGTGCGCCTGATAAGCTCGTTGCTCTTCGTGGCTGCACCGCTGACATCACGACGCAGTTCGTAGGGTGTCCGCCCGGTAAGCACACGTCCGGCACCACCTGCACCGTATTCGCCTGCATTGACCACGCCGCGGCGCGCCAGCCCTGTCAGACCTATGGCGTTCGACGCGATCCCCATCACACCGGTGAGGTTTGAAGCGATAAACGGAACGGCGGCCATGACGCCTGCGGACAGGAGCAGGATGACCAGAAAGGGGAGGATCAGGCTGACGGTTTCGACATTGTCAGGATCAGCAGAGGCATCCCCGATCGCCTCGGCGATGGCCACGATAATGCCTGCGGCACCCGCCGCCGCAACGGGCATCAGGGCGTAACCGATTGTGGCGCGGGTCCATGCCTCGAACAGCGACTGGGTCGGCTTGAAGAGCGACGTCAGGATCATGAACGGTGCGATCACGATCATTAGTGTGAATACGATCCGGGCATAGGCAATGATCCCGGCTGTCACTGCCGCGAACACGGCGGAGAGGACAAAAAAGATCGCGCCAAGGACAGCCCCGAACACCCAACCCGCACGGTCCCCGATTGCGTCGCCATAGGCCGTGATCCGGTTCACCATGCTGTCCAGGCTTTCGTAAATGCCGGTCTCATCGCCGGTCGCCGTTAGGGCCAGAATGCGCGAGCCGATTGCTTCTGGAACCTCGGAGGCAATATTGTAGACGACTTCAAAGTTCTCCCAACTTTGCGCAAATATTCCAATCAACGAAATCTTCAGTCCGAAAGCGAACGCACTCCCAAAAGTCATTGGGCGCAACTGCATCACAACGCTGATACCAAGAAACACCAGCAAAAGTGCTGCGCCGATTCCAAGGACATTGCCAACCTGTCCGGCGGCTTCCACGAAGCCTGCTTCGGCCACAGAGTCGATTGCATCATCGACTTGCTGGAGAATGTCCGTGATGATGCCCATTCAACGCTCGCAAGTCTCATCAAGTACAGCTTCCAAGCTGTCAGCATGGCTTCGCAGCTCAATCACATCGAAGGGCAATTTCGGATTGTCCGAGGTGATGTACTGTTCGTTGTTTTCGACGACAAAAGCCCAGTCCACTTCCGCAAAGGGACAGCCGCAGAACGCTGTATCGATTGAGTTTTGATATGCCTCGATGCGCATTATCTCTCGATATCCATTCCTGATATATGCGAACGAATCCAAGTCTTTCGGTGGCCGCGGTACTTTGCATTCACTCTGTTCTTCCGTGGGCTGTGCCATCGTCTCGAACCCGCCCTGAGAGGTTTGAGCGCTCACGCTGATTGAGGAAGCGGCGATCATGAGAGCAAAACAATAGACTGTGGCTGCACGGGTCATTCGGGGACCTCCATCGAGCGAAATTTTCGTTCATCCGCCAGCGTCGCCGCATCGACGACACCGAGTTGCCCGCCGTTGACCCCCGCCGCTGCCTCGAGACGCCAGATTTGGGTGAGGATGATCCCGAGTTCTGCGGTGACGCGCGTGTTGAGATCGACGGCCGCCTTCAATCCGTCTTGATCGTCGATCTGGCCCACCATGGACTCCAGCCGACCAAGGCTTTCGCCCGCTTCGTTGTGGCTTTCCTGAGCGGCAACAGAGAGCATCGCGCTGGATCCGGCCTGCACCGCGATACGGTTGTCGGCAGGTTCCTCGCTTGTGGAGAGCGACGTCAGACGCTCTTGCGTGAAGCCGCTGCCCGACAGAACGCGCTCGACTGCGGTGTCCAACTCTGCGCCCGGGCGAAAACCGCTCAGGAAATCACCGCTCGATATGGCTTCCGCCGTCGCCAGTGGTGCGGTCAACTTGCCCCTTACACGTTCGAATTCTTCGACCGTCGCAAACAGCTGGCCAAGCTCATTACCGTCAACCAGGGAGGCGAGTTGCGCTTCGAGATTGAGAAGCTGGCTGAGTTGGGTTTCCAGCTCCTCCCGCATGGTCGCGAGGTGCTGAAGCTGAACGTTCAGATCCTCAGCCATGTGTTCAAGTTGAAGAACAAGCTGCCGGAGGTTCGATTTGTCAAAGGTTGGCACACCTTGTGCATTGGTTTGATCTGCCGGCGTGACGGCCATCAGTGTGGCTAAGGCGGTTCCGAAGGTCTTTCCTTTCATCTGACTACTCCCATGCGCATGAAGTCGCGTTCAGCAAGACGGTCAGCGGCCAGATGTTGGCCATGCGCTGCCTCGCGCTGACGGTTGGCAGCCATCAGGCGAACACGAAGGTTGAGGATGCGGCCGATCTCGGCCTTGGCGTAAGTGTTGAGCTCGAAGGCACGCTTGATGTCCGGCGTTTCATCGATCTGCCGGATGATCGCGGCGAGCCGATTGATCACCTGTTGCGTCGTCGCATGGCTGTCGGCCGCATAATAAATGCTGGCTTCCGAGATGCTGCTGTATTCGGCCAGAGCCATGTCGGATGGGGACAGCGTGCCGAGCGCATCGGCACCGCCGACAACAGCGAGGTACTCGTTGTAGAACCTGGAGATGTTGCGGACGTAGCCTTGGGTCTCTGCAAAAGGCGGGACACCACCATATTCCTGAACCCGGCCCGGTCCGGCATTGTAAGCCGCAAGCGCGTGCGGGATATTCCCGAAGGTGTTGAGCTGCGTGGTGATGTAGCGTGCGCCGCCGCGCAGATTGTCCATCACATCGTATCGGTCCACGCCCATGTCCGACGCGGTGCCGGGCATCAGCTGCGTCAGACCATAGGCCCCGACTGGGCTTTGTGCAGTCACGCTGAACCGGCTTTCCTGTTTGATCAGCGCCTGAAACAGGAAACGCCACTGGGTGGCGGACAGTCCAGCCCTGCGGACGCCGGGTGCGCCAGCATACTCTCCCGCCACGCGCACAATCATCATCTCAATGGTCTCGCGGCCTTCGCCAAAGAGCCTGCTGTCCATTGGGTGACTCGAGGTGACCGGATAGACGTCTCCGACAGGGAAGTCGGCATTGCCTTCCAAGGCCCTGACATCGAGGCCGGGTCCCGAAAGGGCGGCCGACATTGCCTCCAGAACGCGCAACTGATCTGCTTGCACAGAAGACAGCGATCTTGCTGTTCCCAGCTGATTTTGTTGTGCCTCCATGTCTTCGCCCAATTGCGAGAGGATCGAGAAGAGCTGTCCCAGCCCCGCATTGTCTTGTGTCGGGACGCCCTGCGCCTCGGCCGAAGGAGAGGCGCAGACCAGAAATGTGGAGACCCCCGCGACCAGCCTCATTGCGGTCGTCCGATGTCTTCGAAGACGCAGTCCTGCGACAGGTTTGCCGCAAACGACAGAGTGTCCAAGTTAGCCCGCGAGACCATGGGCTTTCCGTCATTGCCAAAGCAAGGCGACGTCGCGTCCGTATATCGCTCACAGGCGGCAAGCAGAACAGCGAGACAAATGAGGCCTAGTCGCATGCGATTCTCCAGAAGTCTTGGGTGGTGCGCCAGTCGCGTCCAAGGCGCGCTTCGCCGGACTGTCCGCCCCCCAGAATTGGCAGCAGAGGACCGAGTGCGGAGAGATCTGCATCGATGAAGACGCTGTCGCCCGCGGACCGGACCAGAGCGATCCGTTGCCCGGCGGTGGGCCGTGTCAGCAGGTCAGCTTCCTTTTCGTTGACCCTCAGGAAATCGTAATCCGCAGGCGTCGCCCGGTCATTCGGGAACAGGATTTGCGTCGGCACGGTCTCGATGATCGTTTTCCCGACCCGGGCCTCACGTAATTGGCTTGGGTACTGCGTCATCATCACAACGACGCAGTTCATCTTCCGGAGTGTCACAAGCCAGTTCTCGAGGCGGGCTGCAAAATAAGGATCGTCGAGCAACTTCCAGGCTTCGTCGAGAACGATTACTGTCGGGCGGCGATCCTCAACCAACCGTTCAATCCGCCGCAATATGTAGGACAAAACGGCCATGCGTTCGGTCGACATGTCCAGAATCTCGGTCATGTCGAACCCGACAATGTTGCCCGCCATATCGAGGGGCGCGCCGTCTGATGGTTCGTCAAACACCCAGCCAAACCGTCCGCCCGGAGCCCACTCGCCAATCCGGGCCTGTAACTCACCTTCATCGTCAAGCGATTGGAACAGGGTCTGAAAGGAGACGAAACGCTGCAACGACGGCCCGGCTTGCGCGTTTTGCGACACCGCGCTCTGGATGTGACGCGATTGCTCCCCTGATAGCTTTCCGGCATGTGCCAGCAGTGTCGCAAGCCAATCCGAGAGCCAGGCACGGCCGCGTTCGTCGGTTTCCGTTTGCAGTGGGTTGAGGCCGGTGGGGATGCCAGCAAGAATCGTATTGTAGCGACCGCCGAGGGCACGAACGGCCATCTCCAGTCCCCGGTCCTTGTCAAAGAAGAACAATCGGGCCCCAATCCGTTGCGCCTGAGCTGCCAGAAACGCCGTCGTGAGGGTTTTCCCGCTGCCCGTCCGCCCCAAAAAAAGCGTGTGGCCGACCGTGGGTTCCCGGTCCGGAGATCCGGGTTCATGAAAGTTGAAGCCATAGGCAGATGTGCCGGTCGTCGGGAACAGTGTCAGGCGTGACCCCCATGGCGTGCTTTTGTCTGAACGGCCTTCGACGCAGCCATGAAGCGCCGAGAAGTCCGCGAAATTCGTGGTGGAGATGGGCGTTTTTCGCGCGCGATACCCGAAGTTTCCGGGCGCTTGTGCAAAGTAGGTCGCCTTGAGCGCCATGTTCTCCCGCACGATCACGGCCATGATTTCCTGGCCGAGGCGTTTGACCTCCGCCGCGGCCTGTTCGAGCGTCTCTTTGTCAGGTGCGTAGACGGCGACGGACAGGTGGTGGTCGCCGAAGGCGATCCGCCCGGCTTCCTGGTCGTCAGCTGCCTCCATCAGCTGATCGCGCAAGGACACGGCGGCATCATCGGCGGCACGCATTTGACGGACAATCCGCTGGATCCGTTCCGCCATGATGTTGGTGGGGATCGGTGAGAAGGAGTTGGTCAAAACGACATCGAGGGGCAGGTCGAGGCCGTCAAACAGAGAAACATCGGTCAGGGCAGGGTAACTCTTGATGCTGAAGAGCGCGCCAAAACGTGTGGCACCCGTTGTCGCGCAGGCAATGGTCGCCGTGTCGCCATCGAATGTCGCGCGGCAGGAGCCGAGCGCATAGGCGAGCGGCAAGGGCGCAGCTGGCTGGGCAATTGGGGCGTATTTCCCAGTCAGTAATGTGCTCAGGAATCCGAGCCATTCGCCGGTGTTCCTGTCGAGCCGCACCGGTTTGGCAGAGCCAAGTGCGGATTCAAAGAACCCCGTTACTTCGTTAAGTTCCCGCGCGCGGGCTGCGCGATCCTTCATCCACGTGCGCTTGGCAAACGCGTTGAGCAGCGGGATCCGTGCGCCGATTTCCGGACGCCGGAGAATGCTTAGGTAGAGCTGCGACTTCTTGGGCGCGAGATCGGAGATATGTGCTTGCCACCGCTGATCGATTTCGGCTGCAAAGCCGTCGCCTTCGACGGGTGTCAGCGCCACGTCTTGCGGGACAAAGATGCGATGTACGTAAAAGCCATAAAGGTTTCCGGTCTGGGCAATAACGGCTGCAACAGCGCGTTTCATTGCGTCGAGATCGGCATCTGGTGTTGTAGACGACGCAAGACCATCAAGGCGCAGGGTTGCCATCAGATCGCCCTCGCGCAGAACCATGATGTTCGATCCGGCAAAGCTGACGAAAGGCAGATGTTCGGCGAGATGGCTTTCGCGTGCCAAAGCCGCCCCGCTGACCTCGAAGAGCGCTGCACTTGGTTTTGCATATCCGACACCGTCAAGCGCCATAGCTGTCTCCCCTGTGCAGGGATCGGTTCCGCGTTCCCCGCACCGCCCCATAGGAAACGCGCAGCACCTCGAAGAAATGCGGCTCCTTGTCGGCGACAAACCAAAGCACCGGATAGGCGAGGAATCCGACAAGGAAGAAGATCAGAGACTTCGTCCAGATGAACGGCAGGACCACGCCAAGTGACAGCACCACAAGGTAGCCGACTGGAAGACCGAGGTACTTTGGCGGGCGTGCGAGTCCAAGGAAAAGGGGAGAGCGTTCGGCCATCAGGTGAACCCGTCGACGATGGTGCCCGCCGAGAAGATCAGCACGATCCCAATGACAACGGATGCAAACCAGCCCCAGTTTAGCCGCCCCATCATACACATGAAGCCGGTTCCGATGACCGCAAGCGTCGCAACGGCGATCCCGATTGGACCGGTTAAAGCTGCCTCTACCGTCTCGAGCATGGTCTGAATTGGCGAGAGGTCCTGGGCGAGGGCAGGGGTGGCCCACAGCAGCACGGCTCCGATCGCAGGAGGCAGAAATCCTGGTGGCAGTCTTCGCATGGGCTTCCCTCGTTTCTTGTTTCCTATTTGAGGCTCAGTACGACGGCTGGGCGCCTTTGGTCGCGCGCCGTCGTGCCAGGCATGTTTTGGAGCGGAGTGTTAGAGAGTCGCGCGCGAATTCGATGGACTCGCGCGATGTAATCTCGAGTCTCACGGAATGGGGGCACACCGCCATATTCCTCAACGCGGTGGGGTCCGGCGTTGTAGGCAGCAAGTGCAAGGTCGATGTCTTCGAAAGCGGCAAGTTGCGCCAGAAGATACCGCGCCGATCCGTCGAGGTTTTGCGCGATATCGGCTCTGTCGACGCCCAAGTCCCGCGCCGTCGCGGGCATGAGTTGGCCCAACCCGTAAGCCCCCTTTGCGCTTCTGGCAGTCGGTCGGTAGGCGCTTTCCGCTTCGATTAGTGCGCAGAACAAGGCCATCCAGTCGTCAGGACCGAGACCCATAGCCCTGACCGCTTCATTGCCTTCGTGCCTTGTGGCGGTCTGTCTGATCGCCTCAAGAATGTCGCTCTTTGGCGTGGCCGCGAAGCGTCGAGCGTCCCCTAGAGGTGTCTCTTCAGCGGCTCGGCCGTGGAATGTCCAGCCGTCAGTTGTTCGGACGCTGCCGTCCCGACCGAAGATCATCACCTCCGCCGACAGCATCGAAGGCAATAGCGTAGTCGAGGTCAAAACAAAGAGCGCGGCCGTCACCAAATTCACGGTGATGTTTGAAGAGGCCAGGCCAGATGTTGAAGAGGCGGGGTTCAGGACCATGTGGGCCGAACCGCGTCGAGACCAGGATCGCCTCGGGCTCTCCTGCACGGAGGTAGACACACTGATAGCGGGGCTTCCCATCGTCCGTGAACTCGACAAGCTCGTACCGACAGCGGAAGTCGACTCCCGACCCGATGAGGTCTTTCACCCCATCAATGGTAATCAAAATCTGGTCTCTTGCGATCGGCACCGGGCTCCCCCACTGGGAGCCCTTCTACAATCGGCAGCATTCCGCAGAAAGGCATTACTCTGCAATATGAAATATTGCACAATGTGTAATTTGAGCGAGAATTGGCCTAGAGACTCAATGGAGGCCGATATGAAACTTGCTCGAACAGGTGCGCTGGCCGTGGCCGCGGGGTTGGCGTTCGGTGCGGAGGACGCGCGCGCCTACGACATGGACTGCGCCATCATGCTCTGTATGGCTGGTGGGTTTCCCTCAAGTGCTGTGTGCTCAGCAGCCTATGCCGAGATGATCCGGCGTATCACGCCCTGGCCGAGCAGGCCGCCTTTCGGGGTTTGCACCTACGCTGCCGTTCCCGTTGCTTTGGGAGGTCCAGGCGGAAGCGCGGCCTTGGATACTTCGACACCGGAGTATTCCTGGCTGCGCCGGACCCGCGTTCTCTGGTGGCGGGGTCGCTCCTATGAACCGCGGGATGAACCTCGTCAGTGGGACTGGTCGGTCCGATCATGCGATCATGAAAATCAGAACTGCTACTATATCGTCCGGGTCTATGGGTCTTATACGCCCTGGCCGGCGTCCTTCACCTCTGAGAATGGCCAGAACCTCCCAACCCCCGGGTCTGGTGGGCTTTGGTTTTTCTACAGTCGGGCCGTCATGATGGAATATGGCGACTACGAAGGGGCAATGGACTACACCGACTGGGTCAATTACTGACGCCCGCTGCCATTGCTATAGGTATTCGATGTCAGCGCGGGCCTGAGCCGCCAGTTTCGACAGGCCGTGTCGGGTTAGATCGAGAAGAAACTCCGACGGGGACATCGCTGGGTTGTCATACCTTTTGCGGACGCGGCGCAACGCGCGAGCGCCACCCGAAGGAAACAGGTCGTATGTGTTCGCGAGCATGTCATCCGCACCAAGCGTCTCAACGCCATACTCGTCCAGAACTTCGCTTGGAAAGTCCTTATGATTTTCTGTCACGATGACTTGGGCTGAGCAGCGGATCGCCGCCGCGAGGACGTGACGGTCATCCGGGTCCGGCAGCTTCAATTCGGCCATCAAAGGCTGGTGGCCCGTTACGAAGCATTCTTCGAATGTGCTTCTGATCACCGCTTCTTGCTGGCGAACGCTCTTCTCGAGATGCGGTTTGAGCCTGATCAGGTTGCGCGTCCATTCGTCGAGGATCTCGTCCGTCACCCGCGCCCTGAACAGGCCTTCCTGCGTAAACGTCAGCAGGACGTCGCGAACGCGGAACGGGAACAGGACGTTCGCATCAAGGACAACCACGAAGGGGTTGGCCACAAAACTCATGCCTTGTCGAATTCCTGACCCAATCGTGCCAAGTCCCGCATCGCCTGTTCCTGGCGCTGCGCCTTCTCTTCGCGATACTCCATGAGCGCCTTCAATGGTACGCGCCGATGCTTGCCGACTTCTTCAAATCGGATCTGTCCTTCCTTGAGGAGTTTCGTGAGGTGGGGCCGGGACACATTCAGCATGTCTGCCGCCTCTTGGGTCGTGAGCATTGTGCCAACCGGAACCAGCGTCACCATATTTCCATTACTGACATGACCGAGCAGTTCGATGATCAGCTTTCCGACAGCCGGAGCGATGCTGACAGGATCACCGTTCTCTCCGGACACCTTCAAGCCGCCGTCCAATTCCATCGCGACCGCGATCGCCGTGGCAGCATGCGCGGCGCTATCGATTTCCTCGGCGGTCGGCGGACGCTCCATGAGCCCGCTCTGAGCCGGTTTTTCTGCTGTATCGACCACGATTTCCCTCCTGCTTTTAGCCTCTAGATGCACCTCGAGACGCTTACTTACAAGAGAAATAACCGGAATAAGTGAAATAAGCGTAACGATTCCGATAGACGCTGGCAGGTGGCTGGTGTAAACAAAACAGGAACAGATTCGATTTTCGGAGCAGTCCCATGGGAAAGAATACGAAGCGCACTTCAAGCAAAGTGGCCTCTCAAGCAGCGGCAACTCTCAGTGATCCCAACGCCTCTGCGACGGCCAAGAGCCTGGCGGCCTCGGCACTGGCGCAGCAAACAAACTGGGGCTGCCATGGAAGACAAGGCGTCCAAAGTCCTGCAAAGCGACAAGTACAGTGACGATACCAAGTCTTTGGCCGGGACGGTTCTCGCGCAGTCGAACAAGGCGCGCTAACCCGCGTCGCGCTAAGAGTGGTCCAGGTCGATGTCGCGTTCCACAATTCTCATGACACAGCCATCCTCGGGGGGCACGAACCATGCTCGCGTCCGTTTCCCAGTGTTCCAAAGGTGTTCCTGCCAGACGACAAGCTCGCGGCCATCCACGATTGCGACACCTTCGCGCACGGGAACACCCTTCGTAAGGCGCTCATCCACGCGCCGTCCCGGAGCAGGATGTTGGCCGGCCTCCTAGCTGCGGGGTTTCAGTAACTCTGAGGGATCGACGTTGAGGGCGCGCGCGATCTTTTCGAGCGTCGTGAGAGAAGCGGAATACTTGGCATTCTCGATTTTGCCGACATAGCCGCGGTTCACATTCGCACGGTGCGCCAACTCTTCTTGGCTGACGCCCTTGGCACGCCGGGCGTCTTGGAGGTTCAGTCCTACTCGTTCCTTCAGATTCATGACCGAAGATCGGCCACGATGCGGTGTATTTAACCACGCAATATACTATACATTCGACAATGAAGCGGCTGATACTGTGAGATTTTCTTGTTTCAAAGGTGTCGATCAAGCTCGCCATTTGATTGAAGAAGATAGCATGACCAAGTGTGGTAGCGAGTTTGGATCGAGATTTGGGCGAGGTTTTGCCCACTCTGATAAGTAGAGGTGAGGGCGACTCTAAAACCCATGATTGTGGCCGATAAGACTTATTATGTTATTTCATGGTACTCTTTTTGTCTGCAGAACTGAGCGTCTCGGGGTCGAGTCCGGCTGGGACCGAAATCGTATCATAAAGCATTCCTCACCTTCGCCGCACCGTGGACCAACCGGTGTAAGGCGGGACTTTGCGCCCTTTCGCTGCAGTTGCGCCAATGTCGGCTAACGGCGCTAACTTTTTTGGGACTCGCGGCGCTGGCAACCGAGCCCCATAAGCCTGTGCTTACATCGGGGTCCGTAAGCAGTTCTCCAATGGTCCACCCGTGGATGCGTCATCAAATCTTGGTGGACGGCAGCCATTTCGGTGCCGGATCAGAACTCAAGGAGAAACTCATGAAACGTCATGTCTTATTGCCCGCAACACTTTCAGTCCTGTTGGCAGGTGCGGCATTCGCAGTTGAACCGTCGCTTGGTGCCAATCTGGGCACAAGCATCGAAGATATCTCTACGGCCCTATCCGCTGATGGTTACGAGATGACCAAGTACGAGCGGGAAGGCAACCGCATCGAGGTCTATGCCGTCAAAGGCGACGCCCGGCACGAACTTTATGTCGATGCGACCACCGGCGAAGTGACAAAGATCGAAACCACAGCCCGGCGCGGGCCTTCGTCGTTGCCAGGAGTGAGTGACGATCAGATTCGCGCATCACTGGAAGCCCTTGGTTACGAAGTGACCGGATTCGAGCGTGAGCGAGGCGAGATCGAGGTCTATGCCATGAAAGACGGACGCCGTTGGGAACTGAAGATCGATCCCCGGACCGGTGGCATTCTCAGAAGCGAAGCCGAGGACTGATCATGGCCAGGCCGGATCAAAGCACGGGCGAGCGGGTCTGGGACCCGCTCGTGCGACTGACTCACTGGACGATTGCACTGGCCATTGTTCTCAATGGGGTCCTGATCGACGGCGATGCCTTGACCCATATCTGGATCGGTTACACCGCACTTGGCCTGCTGGCCTTGAGACTGCTTTGGGGTCTGATCGGTCCGGAAAATGCACGCTTCTCGTCCTTTCCGATCAGCCTGTCGGGCGCATCGCGTCAAATCGCTGATCTCAAGCGCGGCGAACATAAGGCGTATCGCTCTCATAACCCACTGGACGCACTCATGGTCTATGCGCTTTGGACCATGCTTCTGTTCGTCTCCGTCACGGGCGTGATTTTGGAAAGTGAGCCCTTTCCTGAGCATGAGGGCGAATACAGTCGGCACTACGAAGATGAAGACGACGACGAAGATCGCGCGGAGATCATCGAAGAACTGCACGAGGTATCCGCCAACCTCCTTCTCCTGCTTGCCGTCCTGCATGTCGGTGGGGTCGTGCTCGAGTCCCGCTTGTCCGGTCGCAATCTGGTTCGACCGATGATATTCGGAGACAAATCCTGAAAGGCGCGCCCTTGAATGACACGGCTACAACGCGACGGATCAGAACAGACAAGCGCAGAGCGAGTGCGCTTGCCGTGGTTCTGGCTGTGCAGGCGCTGGCTGCTGTATTCTTCATCGCGGATGTTGGACAGGACCTGCTGTGGGGCGGTTTGAACCCGCACTCGGTGCTTGAGGCCATCGTGGCGCTGGCGCTCATCATCGGGACTGCCTTTGGTGCAATGCAAATGCGCCAGTTACTCAATCGTATCCGGCAGGCGGAAACGGCCATGTCGGTTGCCTCCGGCGCGCTGTTCGAACTGATCGAAGCGCGCTTTCAGGAATGGGGACTTACCCCATCCGAAGCCGAGGTCGCCCTGTTTACGCTGAAGGGCCTTGATATCGGCGATATCGCAAAGGCGCGTGGGGCCGCTCAAGGGACGGTGCGCGCGCAAATGACGAAAGTCTACGCCAAGGCCCAGGTGTCGGGGCGCGGACAACTCACGTCACTTTTCATCGAAGACTTAATGGTGGCGTCGGCTGGCAACGTTCGAGCGCGCGACACGACAAGCTAGTCACCATCCGGTTCTTCCCGAACCGGCGCTGGTGAGTATCAAAGCTCTAGGACATTCATGCGCCGCGCAGCATCAGTCGAATTGGGCTCTCCACCGGCTTTCGCCGCGTAGTCCACGAACGGTTGGTTCGGCAAGTTATGCCTTTTGCTGCAGGGTACATGAACTCTCAGAATGTGGGACATAGTTGCCGTCCAAAAAACTTAGACTAACGGCTGCTTTGCTCGTGTAGGCCGTCGCCAAAGCCATCCTTCATCAAAGCGTCCAACATGGGACAGGCCGCAGTGCCATCGTCGCAGTTCTTGGAAAGGCTCAAGAGCGCTTCTTGGAGGCGCATTAAGTTCTCAATCTTGGCGCTTATCTCAGCCAAATGGTTCTCGGCCATGGTTTTGACCTCGCCACAGGATCGGTCACTCTGCGTGGTGAGCGATAGAAAGGTTTGAATGATCGAGATCGGGAAGCCCAGATCGCGACACCGACGCACGAACCTGAGCTTAGCAATGTCATCGCATGAATATTGCCGCCGCCTACCTGCCGAACGCCCCGGCTTCGGAACAACACCCTCTCGTTCATAATATCGGATCGTTTCGATGTTCACGCCGCTTTTTTCTGACGCTTTGCCGATGGTGAACATTTCGCTTGCTCCTGTAGTGGCTACAGGAAGTAGAAAGGCAAAATGAACATGAATGCAAATCAACAACCCGTGGCAGACCCCGGCATCGCTGCCCGCCTAGTGATGCCCTTCGCAGCGCTTTTGGCGATGTTGTCGGCGTCATGTTGTGTTTTGCCTATCGGCCTTTCGATACTGGGCCTCGGCGGTGCATGGCTGACCATACTTGGCCCATTCATCGCTTACCGTGAGTTCATTCTTGTCGTTGTCGCGATTGCCCTCGTTTGGGCGTGGTATCGGGTGCTGCGTTGCAGGCCATGTAGGGCGCGCGGGCGGTCTGCAATTGTCTGGACGTCACTTGCATCCATCGCCTTTTTGATCGCGCTGTCTTCCCCGCTTTGGGAGGCGTCAGCACAGCGCTTTATGTGGGATTTGTGGAGATCGACGCGATGAAAAACAAACCTTTGGCGCTCGGGGTGGGAGGTACGATTTTGGCGATCCTCTGTTGCTTTACGCCGCTCTTGCCGGTCGTGCTAACAGCGCTTGGTCTGACAGGCTTACTTGGTGTCGTTTACAACGATGCTGTTTTACTGCCGATTTTGGCAGGATTTCTGATACTGACGGGGTACGCGATATGGCGACAGAAGACGCAAAAGTAGTGCTGCAATCTACTCTTAGCTGTCCAACTTGCGGGCACGTCGAAACCGAAACTATGCCAACGGATGCCTGCCAGTGGTTCTATGAATGCAAGTCATGTCAGACCGTCTTGAAGCCGCTTGAGGGGGACTGCTGCGTTTACTGCTCCTACGCGACGGTTCCATGTCCACCGATCCAGCTAGGCAAACCCTGCTGCGCGTAGCAGTCGTTCAAACATCGCACAGCTGAAGAGTAAACAAACCTTCGAATGACCCCTTCGTGAGGCGATTCAAACAAAACGGCGTGTGGACGCTCGATACGCTTCAAATTCAGATCCATACTGTTCGGTGAGCCACGGCTCCGACAATGAGAACGAATGGTGCCGATGCAAGAATTATCCATCCGCCGACAATTGCGATATCGGCCATGTATTGTGGGTTGCGAGAGTAGCGATACATGCCAGCGGTCCTCAGAGTGCCCTTTGCGCCGCCGGTTTGCGACACTCCGAAATGCGCGACTTCGGACCAGACGATGACATTGCCGATCACAATGAAGGGTAGTCCGAGCCCAAACCGCAGGCAGTTGGGAAACGCCAGATCGCCCCAGCCCAAGATGCCAAGCACGATCAGAATGCCAAACAACGAAAATGTCGGCACCCAGACCAGAATTGGTGTGATTGACGTGTATCGCTTGGGTGGCCAGACGCGACGCTCCGGGAACGCGATTGACCAAAGGATCGAACCAAGCGTGGCCGCAGCAATTACCAAACCCACGAAAACTAAGGTAGTTTCCATCATGTTTAGGCCGCGTCATGCCCGTAGAGCTTCGCGCCAACGTGAGCATTCTTCGGATCTTCCAATTCGAGCGTGGAGTGCCGGATACCGAACTCTTCGGCGAGGCGCTGCTTCACGGCAGCTTTAATCTTTTCGCCGGACGCGGTATCGGCCGTCACGACATGGCAATCCAATGCCACCTCGTTCTCTTGCATCTGCCACAGATGGACATGGTGGACGTCATGGACGCGGTCGACCTCCCTGATTGCAGCAACAACGGCATCATTGTCGACGTCGGGTGGGCTTCCGAGCATCAGGATTCGGATGGGGCCGCCGATTTCTGTCAGGGCGAGATAAAGGATGTAGAGCGCGATACCGATCGTGATCGCCGGATCGACCCACCACATATTATAGAGCAGGATGAGCGAGCCGCCGATAATCACCGCAACAGAAGCCAACGCGTCTGACAGATTGTGCAGGAAGAGCGCCCGGATGTTCACGCTGCCCTTTTGCATCGAATACGTCAGCAGCGCTGTCAGCGTGTCGACGACCAGCGCGACTGAGCCCAGGATCACCACAGTCCAACCGGCCACTTCGGTCGGTTCGATCATGCGCATCCCGCCCTCGTAAATGAGATAGATACCGACGAGGATGAGGGTGGTGTAGTTGATCAAGGCAGCCACAACTTCAATCCGGCCATAGCCGAAAGTCATACGAGCGTCAGCGGTACGTCTTGCGATCTTTCGTGCCGCGAAGGCGATTACCAAAGATGCCATGTCGGAAAAATTGTGCAGCGCATCCGCAATAAGCGCGAGGCTGCCGGACAGGATCCCACCGACGATCTGCGCAACCGTCAGAAGTGCGTTCGCCCAGATCGCAATGGAAACACGCCGATCTCCGGACGCAGGGTCAATATGCGCGTGACCGTGATCATGAGGCATGACGTGATTCCCCGTGGTTATGATTAGGCAATGCCAAGCCAGGGATCTGCGGCACGCTACCTAATCTGATCCGGCGCACGCGGGCGTTCATCCAATGGCGGATGATGTGGCGGTAAAGCAGACCCTTTATGAAGCTGAACGACTGCTGATGTTTTGCGTAAAAGTCGTCGGGCGTCGCGAAGCTCCCGAAATCCTGAACAATGCCTGTCTCTTGGATGTAGGTGTCGCCACCCGTCCACTCCACAGGTGGAGCCTGCAGGCAATCGGTCCCTGCCCCGTATCCGCAAAGACTGGGTGTCCCGGAGAAAGAGGATTGCAGTGCCGTCAGGAACGCAGCGTCAAGGATAAACCCTTCGAGGTTCACCCAACCCGACTCTGTCTCCACCTCAACCCAGGAATGGATGATTTCCTCGGGTGCGATGGGATAGACCAGTTCCGGAACAACACCGCGTTGCAGTGCCTTGTGAATGGTGAAACCATGCAGGCTGCACCGCACGCCCACCGCACGCAGCAACGCCATGAGAAGCGTCCCCTTGGTGTTGCATTGACCAAAACCGTCGGCCAGCACATCTGTGGCCGAGATGTCGTCTGAGCGGTTGTACCCAAAAGCAATTTCATTGCGCACGAAATCGTAGACAGCCCCGATCCGATCATGTGTCGACAGGGTGTTCCAACCTTTATCCTTGACCAATCGTGTAATCGACGGATGGTCGAAGTTCAGGATTGGGGTTGGTGCAAGTAACGGTTCAGTGATTGTCATCGGCACTCTCCTTGATTCGATTTAGGAGAGTTGTACTTGCTATAGTTACTGTAGCTTAAAGTATTAAATTGGCTAGCTAAACCAGCGCCAATTTCAAGCAGCGGCTTACGGAAATCCCGCACGCATGTATGCGATTATTTTCCAGACGTCGTCTTCGCTGAGTACTTCTTCAAAAGCTGGCATATCAGTTCCAAAACGCTCACCGCCTTCGAAGATCGCCCAGAGAAGATACTCGTCTCCCGCCATAGGCATTTGCACGAATCTTTGTAGAAGAGCCGGGGACGGAACCAAAGAGCGTCCGGCCTCACCATCTCCGAGGCCTTTTGCGCCATGGCAACTTGCACAGGAATTCGAATAGAGCGCCTTACCGTCCGCGATGATCTGTGCCGTGCCCCGCACCGTACTGCGGGCACCGCGATAGGCTGTGGGAACCCCTTCGTTCATGTACGTCCAATGCCGCTGCATGCGCATTTGTTGTCCGGGCCCCATGTTGCCCCAACCCCAACCTTGCATGTGATCAGACCCCATTTGGCCGGAACTCATCCGACCGTGCCCCCACCAGCCGCCATTATTCTGTTGGGCCAATGCGCCAATTGACCCGACACCAATTGCCGCGACTACGGCGAGACTAAGAAATGTTCTCTGCTTCATGGCGGGTCGCTCCTATGGTTGGTAATTCCTCTCGACAAAACTGACACCGAAACTGATCTACGTCATTGAGACAGATCAACTGCGGGCAAAGAGCGAATGCACAGCGTTGCAGAGTTTAGGCGCCAATCTCATCGTGATCAGTCAGACACTCCGAGTGATCGCGCAAAACCTCGAGAACCTTACAGTCGGCCGTATTGCCCCCGCTGCATTCGTGGATCATGCGCTTCAGCTCGGTGCGCAGCGCCTTCAAGCGGTCCATCCGCAACTCGACCTGCTTGAGTTGCCGGCGCGCGATGGAATCGGCCTCATGGCATGAGCGATCCGGATTGTCGCTGAGATCGAGAAGTTCGCGGATCGCTTCGAGGGGAAACCCTAACTGTCGCGCATGCCGAATAAAGGACAGGCGGTCGACTTCAGCATCGCCGTAGCGCCTCTGTCCCCCCTCTGTCCGACCGGGCTCAGGCATCAACCCGATTTGTTCATAGTACCGGATGGTCTGAACCTTCGTTCCGGTCTTCTTTCCCAGGTTTCCGATTGTCAGCATGCAACCTCCATATCTATAGTTTTGGTAGCTATAGCTACTGGCGTCTGCAAGCCAATGCCTCCTTCACGTGTCCGTGACACGCGGTCTTCACATGAAGAAACGGATTGAACCTCTAGCAACTAGAACATTTAGAACGGTGTAAAGATGGGCGAAAACGGGTGCAGTACGACCAATGAAACTATCTGCGTTACAAAAAGGGCTTTGGGGACTCACCGCGATCGCGACATTGGGGCTCGTCTGGCTGCAAGTTTCTACCAGAAGTGAACAGCGCGTTGATGATCCCGCGTTCCAAGCGGACTTCGAACTGACCGATCACCAAGGCATGGTGCGCATCGAAGAAGACTTCGCGGGGCGCTGGATGCTCGTGTTCTTCGGCTTTGCGAATTGCCCCGATGTGTGCCCCACGACCCTGGCCGAGGTTGCCGCCGTCATGGATGCGCTCGGCTCTGACGCCACCCAAGTCCAGCCGCTCTTTATCTCAATTGACCCCGAACGCGACACGCCTGAACAACTCGCGGAATTCGTTCCCGCTTTCGACGCAGGTATCATAGGACTCACCGGTACGGCCGATCAGATTAAGCGAACATCGGAAACCTTCCGCGTGTACTTCGAGAAGATTGAGGAAGCGGCTTCGCGCGACGGATACACGATGGGGCATTCCTCCCAGCTGTTCCTCTTTGATCCGCAAGGCGGATATGTCGGTGCCTGGACATACGGCACGTCGGCAGAGGAAATCCTGTCCGATCTGAAGGCGCGGATGTCGCTGTGAGCCGGGTGATGTCAAAAGAGGCGGCTTTGACCGCCGCGTGGATCGTCGCTTTGGGGAGTTCGCTGGCCGTGCTCTATATCGGTGAGGTTCTGGGGCAGGCACCTTGCAATCTGTGCTGGTTTCAGCGTGCGTTTATGTTCCCTCTGGCCGTCGTGTTGGGCCTCGGTCTCTGGTTGGAGGATCACCGGGTCGGTCGCTACGGTGTTGCGCTCGCCCTTGGTGGCGCTGCCATCGCACTCTGGCATCTGGGCCTCTATACCGGGCTCCTCCCGGAGCGCATCCAACCCTGCACTGCGACCGGCCCGTCCTGCACCGATGACAATCAGGTCTTCCTCGACGTCCCCATCCCGCTTTTGTCGTTTATCGCCTTTGGGCTGATCGCGATCCTGTCCATTTTCTCCCTGAAGGAGCAGCGCACGTGAAAAACAAATCAGTCGTTTTATCGGTCCTTATCGTTGGCCTTGCGATCTTTGCCGCCGCCGTTTGGTATCAATCACGGCCTGCCCCAGTTGCTGAGGTCGAGCCAGTCCAGCCCGAAATTGCAGAGGCACTGATCCGGTCCTACTCTCCGATCCTCGGTCCTGAAGACGCTCCGGTCACCATCGTCGAGTTCTTTGATCCGGCTTGCGAAGCGTGCCGCGCCTTCCATCCGATCGTGAAGGACATACTGGCCGAACATGACGGCGCAGTGCGTGTTGTGCTGAGATATACGCCCTTTCACGGGGAAGGCTCAGAGCAGGCCATACGTGTCCTTGAGGCGGCCCGTATGCAGGGCATTTTCGAGCCGGTCCTCGAAGCGCTCCTCGAGTATCAGCCGCGTTGGGCGTCCCATGGTGCGCCCGCCCCTGGCTTGATACTTGGGATTGCGCAGCAGGCTGGCCTGGACGCGGACGCCGCAAAAACGCAAATGATGGCGCCGCAGACTGTTGGTGTTCTCAATCAAGATCGCGCGGACGTGGAAGCAGTTGGCGTGCGGCAGACCCCCACTTTCTTCGTCAACGGCAAACCTCTCAATCCTTTTGGCGCTGACGAGCTGCGCGCCCTTGTTGCAGCGGAAGTCGCCGGGAGTGGATCATGAGCAAAAGACTATCAGGAACAAACCTATGAGAAAATCGATCTTCACTGCCCTTGCATTCAGTATTCTGGTCGGTTTGCCCACTGCCTCTGTTGCTGGGTCGGAAGGTATTGTGGTCGAAGACGCCTGGTCTCGCGCCTCTATCGGCATCAATCGTCCGGGTGCGGCCTACATGACACTGCGCAATACAGGCACCGATCCGGTAACATTGGTGGGGCTTGAAACACCCCTTGCCATGATGCCGGACATCCATGAGACGACGACCGACGCAAATGGTGTGAGTTCCATGGGCCCCGTCGGTGAAATCATCATCCCAGCGGGCGAAAGCGTTGCGCTGGAACCAGGTGGCATGCATGCCATGCTGATGCGGTTGCAAACCAAGATGGTGGAAGGCGAGACCTTTCCGCTAACACTGAACTTTGCCGATGGCGGGACGCTGACCGTTGACGTGCCCATTCTTGGCATTGCAGCACGTGGGCCGGAGGGCTGATGAGCCGACGCGCCCTCTTCACCTATGGTGCCGCAGTCACCGTCGCGCTTGCACTTACGCTGTTCATCGGCTGGTGGCGTGTGGACGGTCCCGGCGCGGCTGAACCGGTGGCTCAGCGGCCTTTGCCGCTTACCCAGATGGAATTCCAGATGACTGATCAAGGCGGTGCAACTGTCGGACCTGCGTCGCTTCTGGGCAATCCATCCGTGGTGTTTTTTGGCTTCACATACTGTCCCGATGTGTGCCCCACCACATTGTCGGATACCTCTGGCTGGCTCGACGACCTTGGAGATGATGTTGCGGACATGAACGTCGTGTTCATCACGGTCGATCCGGAGCGCGATACCGTGCCCGCCATGGCTGAATATGTCAGCTATTTTCATCCTGCGATCCAAGGGTGGAGCGGAACGCTGGATGAGACGGAACGCGCTGCGGCAGACTTCCGCGCGAGCTATGAGAAGGTCGCTACAGAGGGCGACGACTACACCATGAACCACACGGCGAGCGTTTTTCTCTTCGATGCTGAGGGACAGTTTGCCGGCACCATCGACTACCATGAAGCACGAGAATTCGCAGTGCCAAAAATCCGCCGTGTTCTCGCAAGAGCAGAAGAAGAAACGTCATGAAATTGAGATATCTTGCCATCGGCGTCGCAGCAGCAGGCGTTGCTGTCGCGTTGGTAATCGGGCTCCCGACTAACTGGAAAAGGGCCCCTGTCCCGGACACGCTTGTTGCGGTGTCTGATTGGCAGCCCGCGCCACTGCAGAACCCTGTAATCCTAACTCAACCGCTGATGCCCTTAGAGCAAGCAGTTGTTAGATCGGACACAGTCGCTTGGGCACCAGAACCGCCATCGCGCCCAGTCCTTGATGTGGCTTTGCCAGAAACCAAACCTCCAATGGAGATGTGGTCGGGCAGTTTGTCCTCAGGTGAAACCCTGGACGCCTTGCTGTCAAAAGCAGGCCTCTCTGCACCAGATCGCGCCGAAGTGGCGCTGGCGCTGGCCGCGGAATATGACCTGCGTAAGCTCAAACCGGGATATGGGATTGAGGTTGAAACGTCGCTTTTGGGGTTGCTCAGACGGGTGGTTTTGTACGTCGACGCAGGCGTGCAAATCGAAGCCGTGTTTGCCGATGAGATTGCCACACGGAAGATCATGCCTGAGCCCGACCTGGTTCTGCGTGCGGCGGACACGACGGTGGGAACCTCGATCTTTGCAACCCTTGCATCGGCAGATATTCCAGCGCGATTTGCTGTCGACTTGGCGGAGATGTTGGGTGGCACTGTCGATTTCCGACGTGATCTGAAAGGCGGAGAGCGGTTGCAACTGATGTGGCGCGAGGCCATGCTCGGCGACCAGGTTATCAGACCGCCTCGCCTGTCTTTCGCTGCGATAACCATCGACGAAGCTCTCTATGAAATCGTGTGGCCTGACGACAATTCAGGAAACGCGACAATCTTTGTCGATGGGGAATTGCTACGGGTGTTTGCGCAGCCGGTGAAGGGCGCGCGGCTGAGTTCGGTCTACGGCAATCGCAGGCATCCTGTGTTTGGAGACGTGCGCATGCACACAGGGGTAGATTTCGCGGCTCCGCATGGGACGCCGGTTTATGCAACTGGACCCGGCCGCATCTCATTCATTGGGCGGCGCGGCGGCTATGGGCGCGTGGTCGAGATTGCGCATGGTTCAGACACCATGACCCGCTATGCGCATCTGAGTTCTGCGCCTGAAGGTCTCTCCATCGGGGACCGGGTTGCCGCAGGCGACATGATCGGCCGCGTTGGCGCCACAGGCACAGCGACCGGTCCAAACCTGCATTATGAAGTGCGCGTGGACGGTCGTCCGATCGACCCGATGTCGGAAGACCGGCTTGCCGAAGTGGCAAGGGCTGAAGCAACCAATCCAGAAGTTCTGGCACGCCTTGAAGACAGCCGAGCGCAGTTTTCAGGATTGCTGGACCCGGACGTCGCCACCTCAACGTCAGAAAGGCTCTAGATCATGAGACAACTATCGCTTGCAACTGCCTTCTTCCTCGGTCTCGCCGTTCAGGCGGTCGCTGAAGCCACGCCGATTGATGTCAAAAAGACAAACGGCTGTGGGTGCTGCCTTGCGTGGATGGAGCACCTCGAAGAAAACGGCTTTGCACCCACCGGCGAAGACATGTTCGCCGGGCTTCTCGTCCGCTTCAAACTCGACAACGGTGTTCCGCAACGCATGGTGTCCTGTCACACGGGCCTCATCGAGGGGTACGTGATCGAGGGCCATGTGCCGGCGGATGATATTCGCAGGTTGCTCAGCGAAAGACCGAACGCTGTCGGCCTCGCGGTACCAGGCATGCCGCTTGGATCGCCCGGCATGGACCAAAGCCGCTGGCGCGAAGCCTATGACGTGTTTCTCATCAACAACGACGGATCGACGGAAGTCTTCTCCAGCTATCCTGGCAACTGACTTCAACATTGTAGAAAGACCTGAATTTGGATACTCTCTCCCCCATCATGCTCGGATTTCTGGGCAGCCTGGCTGCTGGATCACTGACAGCCGTTGGCGCCATACCCGTGCTCTTTGGGCGGATTCCATCGCGTGCAACACGTGACCTCTCGCTAGGATTTGCAGCGGGTGTCATGCTCGCGGCGTCGTTCTTTTCGCTGATCATTCCCGCCCTAGACGCCGCTGACGCACGCTACGTGAACGGAGCAGCGCCGGCAGCCATCGTCTGCGTGGCTATTCTGCTGGGAATGGGTGCCGTTGCCCTGATGAACGAGAAACTGCCGCATGAGCACTTCAGCACGGGTCGTGAAGGGCCGGAGGCGGCATCGCTCCGCCGCGTTTGGCTATTCATTATTGCCATCACGATCCACAACTTCCCCGAAGGACTGGCCGTAGGTGTTGGCTTTGGGGCAGAAGGTGTTTCTGGCGGTCTGCCGCTTGCAATCGGGATCGGACTACAGAACGCACCCGAAGGATTGGCCGTAGCTGTATCGCTTCTTGGGGAGGGGTACTCGAAATTCCGCGCTTGGGGGATCGCCGCTCTGACAGGCATGGTCGAACCTATCGGTGGTCTGCTCGGGGCGGGGATTATCACGATCTCCGAACCGCTTCTGCCCTGGGGACTGGCCTTCGCAGCAGGTGCGATGCTCTACGTCATCAGCCATGAAATCATCCCCGAGACGCACAGAAGCGGGCACCAGAACAAGGCCACGCTGGGCCTGTCGATAGGACTCGTCTTGATGCTATTCCTTGATGTCTGGCTCGGCTGAGGCGATGAACATGATGAGGACCCGCCTTATCGGACTTCTCAGCGCCTCAGTCGCACTTCTGGCAGATCAAGTCACAAAAATGGTCGTCGTTGGAAATGCCTCGGTGCTCGCAAGAGGCATCGACGTTTTTCCCGGATTTGACCTAGTGTTCTGCATCTGACATATGGTTCCCGATGGAAGCGGGGCATCCGACACGGGTCCGGTATTCGTGAGCAAAACCGTCAGATGACGGCTAAGAGCCCGGAGCGGACGCCTTTTTTGCATAGAAATGAACCAGATCAATCGCGTGCTTGCTATTTCCGCAAGCGAGTTAGAAACTCGGTGTGACGGGCTTTCGCAGGAGAAACGAAGATGAAATCAGCCAACGATTACCTTGAAGAAGCAAATGCCGTTGTGCCTAGAATTTCGACGGAAGCTGGCATCAAAAAACACAAAGATGGGCAATCAGTGTTCGTTGATGTGCGAGATAGTGCCGATATCGCAAAGACCGGCACCATTGCCGGTGCTGTTTTGGTTGCACGTGGCACGCTCGAGTTTAAGGCGGATGACACTCACCAACTCCACAATCCGACCCTAAAAAAAGATGCGGATATCGTTTTGGTCTGCGGCGCCGGTGGCCAGGCCGCGCTTAGCGGTAAAACTCTTGTGGAAATGGGGTTTGAAAATGTGTCGAATGTTGGTGGTATCTCTGCTTGGAAGGACGCAGGCGGTCCCATGGAGCAAGTCTGACACGCTCGAGGCTAATATCGAATAGGCCAAGCAACCGATCGCTAGGAGTTCGATTGCGAGGGCAGGGCCGGACAACCAAGGCGGCCCGTCACGATGATTTCTGCAACTAAGGACCAATCTCTATGAGCCCGCTGAAAATGGTTCACTTCTCTGACATCCTATGCATCTGGGCCTTTATCGGACAGTCGCCTCTACATCGGCTCGCTGAGAGGTTTGGCGACCAAGTAGAAATCGAAGTGCACTACACTTCGGTGTTTCCAGATACCAAAGCAAAGATTTCCAGACTGTGGGGAAACAAAGGTGGCTTTGACGGGTATGCACACCACGTGCAGGACGTGGCGCGTGGCTTTGACGACATAAAGGTACATCAGAAAGTCTGGTCCGAAACCCGACCACTCTCCTCGGCCAGCCCGCATCTTTTTCTGAAAGCTGTGGAACTGGTGGCTCAAGACGAATGCGCACTAGGCTATCGATCGCGTCTCTCTGTGAGAGCCGCAAGAGCACTTCGTTCCGCATTCTTTGAGGACGCACAAGACATCTCTGACTGGTCCGTTCAAAAAGACGTTAGCGAAGGCATCAGACTAGAGTTTTCTGATGTCCGTAAAAGGATCGAAACGGGTGAAGCTATGGCAAAGCTGACAAGTGATTATGAGCTAGCCCAAACGGCAGGGGTAAAAGGCAGCCCAACTTACGTGATCAACAATGGTCGGCAGATATTATTTGGGAACATAAGCTACGCCATTCTTGAGGCGAACGTTGCCGAAGTTCTCAAGGAACAAAATCAACTGAAAGCCAGTCCTTGCTGAGTACGAGCGAAAGGCAGCTTTGTCCCGCATAGCCGACACCCGGAAGTACGCCCAAAGCGCCGAGACCGCATAACACGCAAGCTGGGACTCTTGCGTCAGGTGCAGAACACTAGTGTTTTTTCGAAACGATGGCGTGACCTTTGGCATGCTTGCGGGTTTCCCTTGGTGGGGGCTGACTTTGCTTGCACTTGGCATTTCCTGCGGGTTGTTCCAGTTGCTCTTGCGAACCCAAAGCCAGCTTGAGGCCATTGCCTATGGAGCGATCATCGGTGGCGCGCTTGGGAATATCCTGGACCGTGTCCGGTTTCGGGCTGTGACAGACTTTCTGGATTTCCACATCGGCGACCTACACTGGCCTGCGTTCAACCTTGCGGATGTTTTCGTCGTCGGTGGTGTTGCTATTTTGCTCCTGGCCCCGTTCTTACGGTCAAACCGTCAAGCGTAAATATCAATTGGCGTGCCATCGCGTACCATCGCGTAGACATCTTCGATTTGTCGATCCGTGACGGCGATGCAGCCGGCCGTCCAATCCTGCTTGTTCGTCGGATCGATACCTTTTCGAGGGCCCCCATGGATGAAAATGTCGCCGCCGGGCGATTTGCCCTGCGCTTCAGCAAAGGCAACGTCCGCATCGTTGGGATAGGAAATGCCAACAGACAGATGAAACAGGCTGTTCGGATTGCGGCGGTCGATGGTGTAGGCACCCTCAGGCGTGCGGCCATCGCCTTCGAATTGTTTGTGTCCCTCCGGCGCGAAGCCAAGGCCGACCGGGTACGTCTTAAGCACGCCTTGCGCGCCATCAAGGACCAGAAGTCTTTCCGACTTGTAAAGGCGCACGCGCGTGACTTCCGGACCGTTGTACGAGCGGAATTTACTCGCACATCCAGCAAGGAATGCGGCCATACCGCCCATGAGAAGAAAGCGCCTTGGAAACCTGTAACTCATCGCTGCTCGATGTCCTTTGTGGACGATTTGTTTGGAAAATGAGTATCGCAATGCTGAATTCAGATCAATCGCAGCCGATACCCGCTGCATGAGTCACCGTTGGATCAATTGCGGCGCGTCCGCATCCCCAAGGGACATTTCAGGCAGCCAGGTGATGAGTTGAGGAAACGACATCAGCGCTACGATCAATACAATCTCAATAGCAACAAGAGGTACCGCTCCGCGATAGATATCGGATAGGTTGATACCCTTCGGGGCCGCCATCTTGGCAAAAAACAGGGCATAGCCGAAGGGAGGCGTCAGGAAGGACGTTTGCAAGGCCAACGCAATCAGGCCAGCGATCCAGATCTGCGCAAAGTAGGCAGAGCCGACGTGATCTGCGAAGTCGAGCTCTGAAATAATCGGCATCAGTACGGGTACAAAGACCAGCAGCACCTCGATCCAGTCAAACACAAACCCCAGTATGATGATTACGGAAAGGAGCATCGCCAGAAGTTCCCACCGGGTGAGCTCGAATGCGGAAATCCAGTCAAAGATGACGTCCGGTCCACCAACAAGGTGGAAACTCAGCGAGAAGACCGATGCGCCCAGTACAATGAAGAAGACCATCGACGTCATCGTGCTTGTCTGCACCGTGACAGAGTTCAACGATGAGAAAGACAGACGCTTTCGCGCCAGCGCGACCAATAGCGCGCCAAAAACCCCTACTCCAGCCGCCTCTGTGAGTGTCGCAAAGCCCAGAATTATGCTGAGCGGAATGGATGCGATGACCGCGACAGACGCGAGGACGAACAAGAGGTCTGACACAAGATTGGTTTTGTGTGCGTCCAGCGGGATTTCGACGGTTTTTCGCAAGGTGACGGCAAAATAGATCGCGAAGGCCATGACCATCAGAAGAACAGGCACGATGAGGGCCACATACATCAATCCGATGCGCAGATAGAACACGTTCGAGATGAAGAACAGCATCACGGCAGGCGGGAACACGACACCCAGTGCACCAGAGGCCGCAACAGCACCTCCCGCTGTTCGCGGTGTGTAGCCGGAGGCCATCATCGGGGCATAGGCCACCAAGGCCACAGTGATGACCGATGCGCCGATCACCCCGGCGGCTGGCGCAAGGACGAGACCGATCAGCAAAGTCGCAATGGCGTAGCGACCCGGAACGCCTGTCAGAAGACGCCCCAGCAAGCGAAACATGGTTTCGGCAACGCCGCTGGCATTCAGGATCAGGCCAAGAAAAATCAGCATTGGAACGCTTGTGAATTGGACTGATTCATTGGTCAGTACACCACGGGCCCGCAGGTAGATCAGCCCCAGATGCTGAAAATCAGTGATACCGACCCAAACCGCAGCCACAAACCCCAGGAAGCCGGTCCCCGCGAGCACCAGAGCCACAGGAAAGCCGCTGAAGACCCCAAACGCTATCACGACAAGCATGGCGATCGTGAGGACCTCATTTACCATTGTGGAAGCCGCTTGATTTTTCCGGTGCACCTTGCGCGCGTTTTCCCGCCAGAAAGGCGATGTTGCGCAGGGCTACGATCACTCCCGCAAGAGCCAGCAAGATGGGGCCGACGACCCCCGCTACGCGTTGTGCCCACAACTGGGTTTCCGCGAATTTCGTGGTGCGCATCAGACCGTCCCACCCATAATAGGTCAGGATGACGGCGAGCGGCAGAAGGACAAAAAGGCCGCCAATCAGTTCGATCCAAGCAATGCAGCGGGCGGACCAATGCCTTCGAAAAACATCAACGCGCACGTGACCGTCGCGCAGATAGGTATACCCAAAGGTCAAGAAAATTAGGATGAACAACAGTGACGTGGACAGGTCGGGCAAATAGCTCGACACGCCAAGTTGTAGTTTGCGATCCAGCATCTGAAGCGCGCCATAAGCAGCAATCGAAACAACTGTTAGCCACGCAGTCAGGACGCCGATGCCGCGAATGCAACGCTCAATCCAATCAATCAGTCGCAAGCCGCCTCCCCTCCCAACAGGCCTTGCCAGTCGCCTATCAGTGTCCGTGTGCCAGTGCGCCTCTTGCCATTTCTGTGTCGACCTGTTGTCCACCATGCGGTCCAGCATCGTCCTCTTTGGCCTGTAGAAGCCGCAAAGCATTGGCAACGACAAGAAGGGACACGCCGACGTCTGCGGCGATCGCGCCCCACATCGAGGCCATGCCGAAGGCGGTTGCGACCACAAAGACGGCTTTGGTCGCAAGGGACAGCCCGATGTTCTGTTTGATGATCGACATGGCTCGACGGGAATGGCCAATCAGCCAGGGAACCTTGCCTATATCGTCGGTCATGAGCGCAATGTCTGCCGTTTCAATTGCAGCGTCCGATCCCACGGCCCCCATAGCGATGCCGTAGTGCGCACGCGCCATTGCAGGCGCGTCGTTCACGCCATCCCCGATCATCGCGACAGTTCCATACTCTGCCACCAGTTCTTCGATTGCGGTGACCTTGTCTTCGGGCAGCAGTTCCGCGCGCACTTCGTCGATGCCGACTTCTGCAGCCACTGCCTTTGCCGTGGCCGTGTTGTCGCCGGTGAGCATCACGATCTTTTTCACGCCTTGTGCGTGCAGCCGCGCAACAATGCCCTTGGCATCAGGCCGGATTTGGTCGCGCAGCTCCAGGATACCACTGACTCCGGTGTCGTCGCCGACCACCACAAGCGTGTTGCCTGCCTCTTCGATCCGGTTGCGCAAATCAGATGGAATTGCGGACCCGAACCCTTTTTCTTCGGCAAATCGGTCTGACCCCAGCCAAATGGACTGGTCGCCCATGTCTCCTTCGAGGCCGCGACCCGGCACGGTGCGTGTGTTGCCGGCTGCGGAAACGGAGAGGCCGTCTTGTTCTGCACGACTCAGGATCGCGCGGGCCAACGGGTGTGATGATCTTGCTTCAAGCGCGGCGGCGCACATAAGCAGCTCGCGTTCGGATGTCTCGCCAATCGGATAGATCGCAGCGACTTCCGGTTCTCCCATCGTGATCGTGCCGGTCTTGTCCACCGCAAGCGCCGTCGTGCGGCCCGGCGCTTCAACATAGGCCCCGCCCTTGATCAACACGCCATTGCGCGCTGAGGCCGCAAGGGCTGCGACGATAGAAACCGGCGTTGAGATCACCAAGGCACAAGGGCAGGCGATGACCAGCAAGACCAGCGCGTTGTAGAACCAGAAGCCCCAGTCACCGCCCGCGACAAGCGGTGGTATCAAGGCAATCAGAACGGCCAACCCCATTACAATTGGTGTGTAGATGCGGGCGAACTTCGTCACCCATTGTTCAACCTCAGCGCGGCGTGAATGTGCATCGCCCACCATGCGGATGATTTTGGACAAGACCGTGTCGGAGGCAGCTTTCGTTGCCCGTACAGTTAAAGTGCCCTCGCCATTAATGGTGCCGGCGTAGACATCATCGCCCGCTTCTTTTGGCACCAAGGCGCTTTCACCCGTAATGGGGGCCTGATCGACGGCCCCTGCCCCGTCGACAACTTCCCCGTCGAGCGGAATACGGTCGCCACCTCGCACGATGAACCGCGCACCGACAGCTACAGCCGCGGCGGGAACGTCGGCCTCTGAGCCATCGTCATAGAGCACACGGGCTGTCGGGGGTGCGAGGTCGAGAAGCGCTGACACAGCATTGCGCGCGCGCCCCACGCTCCAGCTCTCAAGATAGAGCGAAAGCGAAAAGAAAAACGCCACCGTGGCGGCCTCGAAAAATTCGCCAAGCCCGATGGCACCGGCCACTGCAACGACCATCAACAGGTTCATGTCCGGAGAAAGCCGACGCGCCGACGACCACGCTTTGGGTGCGACCAGCCACACGCCCAAGAGGATCGCTATTGCGAACAACCCTGCTTCGGCAATGGGCATCGGCGCTTCACCATGGCCGGAGAACAAGCCGATGGCGCCGCCGAACCCAGTCTCAATGATGTGGTAGATGAACCCCGCCGCCCAGAATCCGCCACTAAGCATCGTGAACAGTTTTTGTTTCTTCAGATGTGCGGCCTGATCAGCGCTGGCGTCTTGGGCATCCCAGGGTTTGGCCGTCATCCCGGTGGTCGCAACCAATTGAAGGATCTTGTCCGAAGACGGGTTCGTCCCGCCATCCAGAACCGTCATCCGCGCATTGATAACGTCAAATGCGAGATACTCCGTACCACCAACTTCCGGTCCGACGACCCGATTCAGGATCGAGACCTCTTCGGCACAATCCAGGCCGCTGACATGGAAACTGCGGCCGTCCGAGGCTTGAACGGTCGTTGGCTCAATGACCTTTTCTCCGCAACAGCTGTCGCAAGCGTCCTCAGATAAAGGAGAATGGTCGCGGCTGTTTTGAGCACCGTCATGTGGCATGGATTATCCTCGGATTCGCAACTATGGGGAGGTTTTACGCCCTACAGCAACTAGAGGTTCAAGAGAAAAGTTCGGTCTTCCAGGTAGCCGCGTGGTTAATGGGGTGATCGCAGGCGGTTTGGGTCGAAACCATTGAGTTTCGGTCACTTTCCTCAGGAAATTCGCCTGTGATCTTGCCTTTGCATTGCACCACATGCCGTCGGATGCGAGAAAGACTCATCTAGGAGTTCAAAGCAGCAGGACAGTGAGATTATGTACACGCGGAGGGCAGTTTTTATCCTTTTCGGCTTGGTACTCGGAGCCTGCTCGGAAACTCTCTCGAATTCACAAGGCTCGGGTTCGCTTCCGCCGGTTCCAGAGCAAATCGTGGCGCTGGCGGCTCCAAACCAGGATTTGGCAACCGCACGCTTGCGGCCGGAAGACAATTGCTACTGGTACATGCATTCCGGGCCGGTCGAGGACACTCTCTTGCCGCTCAGGACAGCGGGCGGCAATCCGATCTGCGTCAAGCCAGCCGCGTAACTTTTGAGTCTGGGCCAGCCTGATCGTCAAACTGAAAGCTAACTGCGCGCGGTGACGTTGTCTTCTGCTGAATACAAAAACGCTGTCGAACCAATGGTGACCCGAGGGTAAAGCTCATTGATATGGGCCATGACCATTCGAACGCAGCCAGAGCTGGCGCGGCCACCAATTGATCTGGATTGCGGTGATCCGTGTATCCTCAGATATGTGTCACGCTGCCCGACGAACAAATAGATTGCGCGAGATCCTAGTGGATTTTGCGGACCCGGCTCCTGGCCATTTTCGAATTCGGCGTATTCCGGGTTGCGCTCGATCATCGATTTGGTCGGTGTCCAGTGGGGCCACTCGACCTTCCGACGGATCGTGTAGGTCCCCGGCTCGTAGAGATTGCCGCGCGCAATCGCTACACCGTAACGCATCGCGGTACCGCCTTCCTCGATGTGATAGAGATACCGCGCGACCGCATCGACATGAATGTCGCCGGGTGTCAGACCAGGCCGGGCTTCAACCCGACGTGGCAGGAAGCGCGGTTGCAATCCCCATGGGTTCGAAGTCTCGAGATCGAAATTTGTAGGCGTCACCTGCGCATCCCAAGCCGACTTTTGCGATGTCGTTGGCCATGTACTGGCAAAGACAGGGTTTGAAATTGGCGCGGAGAACAGAGCTGCGCTGGTCGCGATGAAATGGCGTCTTGTTAACATTTTGAACTTGTCTCCGTCGTGACAGTCATCTGGCCTCGCGCAGGCCATTTACGTTTTTTCGATACAACCTACACCTCCTAGAGCTTCAAGAAAATAGTTCACGCCACACGGTTTCGTGTGCGCAGAAAAGCTTCTCGATTTTATTGAATGCCGAGAATCGAAAGTAGCATTGATCAATCGAATAGGAATTGTCTTTCCGTTGGATAGGGCTCTATCTATCATGGATCCTTAGGGTCAGGTCGTTCACTGGTCGACCTAACGGCGCGAGTGTGTCACCGTCTTGGAATGGACAGATATTTCACGCTGCAAATGTCCAGCGCTCAGTTTCTCAAGAACGTCCTGTTGTTCAGTCTCGCAGCGTTGCTCCCGATCCTGTTGATTTACATTTTGCTTGCTCCGGGCTTTGCTCCGGCCCTCGCAGCAGGCGGACCAGCGCTTGTGCGATTTCTGAGGCAGGTCGTTACCAATGGATTGCCTGTGATTTTTGTCGTGAATTATGTCAGCTTCTTTCTGTTCGCTTTGACGCAACAACCTGATCGTAAACATCGAGATCCAGCGGTTTTCGTGTTGTTGGATCTGTCGATCCGGGTTGTGCTCTTCCTCAGCCTCCATGCCCTGATCTACGTTTTATCCGCGGATTGGTTCGGTTCGTTCGGAAGTAGCCGCGCGACCGCGTTGAGCGTGGTGGCGCCGACGCTGGCGCGCTCTGCTTTCTTTGAAAACATCTCGGGTGTCTATCTCTACGCCACGATGGTGAGCGCGTTGCCTTTGTATGTGTCAGCGATCAACCAGTCGTCGAGCCTGCGCCCACTTGTCGGTCTCTTTCCACAGAAAACCGGCGTGGTCGTGTTCGCTCTGCTCACTCTCCTGCTGGCAGTGGTATCATTGACCCTCGTCGCGGAACTCATCGCGCATCTGCAAGGCTAGGTCGCCGGATAGGGACTTTTCGAGCGGGGGTTGCGCATGTGTTGCGCAAGGGCGACCAGCCAAAGGCCCGCAAGTGCGGCGCTCCAAAGCGCGTTCCAACTTGCCATCGACAGGGTCAGAAATTCCCACGCAACTTCGTCACACATCACCAGCGTTGATGGTCCTCTGGTCGCTGACGGAAGAAGATCAGCACCCGATAGGTTCGACATATCGAGCCCTGAGCCTGTGCAAGAGGTCGGCCCTTCCCACCAGTCCCGTTCGACGCCGGTGTGAAAGAGACCAAGGGCCGCAGTTGTTGCTGCCGAAGCAGCACCGACCACCAAGAGCGGCAAGACGGGCAGGCCGATGAGCAAGAGCAGACCAACACCCATCGCAACACCATGAGGATATCGTTGCCAGAGACACATCGCGCAGGGCGCATAGCCTAATGCCTGAAACACGAAAGCTGCCATGAGCAACATTGCCGATCCGGCCGCAGCGACTGCGCCAATTTGCTTTGCTGATGCCGTCATGGGTTCTCCTTCGATATTGATGCGGAGCATCTCGCGCCATTTGTGGTCAGGGATGCCGCGATCGTCAGCCCGAAGACTGCAGACCGCGGCAAACCCATCAGTTCGGCATGATGGCCCCAATGGCGTACATGCCGTCTTCGCCCTGGACCAACATCAACGTGACTTCGTCTCCAGCGGCCACGTCACCCATCATTTGGGCGTTGTCGAGGACCGGCAAATCCATGGTCATGGCGGGCCAGCCGATTTCGGGAATGGGATCATGGCTGACATTGGCCGTACCCTCATCAATGGAGTTCACGACGGCCTTTGTGTGAACCGCGCCCTCCATTTGTGCGTCGGACATGGGCATGTTCGAATGATCCATGTTGTGGTTCATTTGCGCGAAGCCCACGGATGTGGAGAGGGCAAGTATCGCAAGTGTTGAAGTGAGTTGTTTCATCGGAATCTCCCTGATGATTGGATAAAGGTGGTGCTATTCAGCAGGCACAGCATCACTGGGCTGCGGAACGGGGTTCGTGATTTCACGGTTCACGCGTCGGAGCGCGAGCCGCTTCCAGATCACGAAGATGGACGGGATCACAAAGAGTGTGAGCAGTGTGGCAGTGACCATTCCCCCAATCATGGGAGCGGCGATCCGCTGCATGATCTCGGAGCCGGTCCCAGTGCCGTACATGATCGGAATAAGGGCTGCGAAGATCGTGGCGACGGTCATCACCTTCGGGCGCACCCGCAACACAGCACCTTCGAATACTGCTTCTTCGATATCGTCTTTTGTCAGTTTTCGCGTTTCTGATTTTGCAAGGCTGCGCCGTTTTTCCCAAGCAAGGTTGAGGTAAAGCAGCATGACAATGGCGGTTTCCACCGCGACGCCCGCGAGTGCGATGAAGCCCACAAGGACGGCAATTGAGATATCAAAACTGAGATACCACAGGAACCAAACGCCGCCGGCCAGTGCGACCGGAAGGGCTGCAAGAATGATACCGACTTCAATCACCCGGTTGAACGCCAGAAAGAGCATCAGCGTGATTATGAGAAGGGTCGCTGGCGCAACGATGGCCAGCCTTTCCTGCATGCGCTCAATATATTCGTACTGACCCGACCATGTCAGGGAGTAGCCGGATGGCAGACTTACCTCCTCTGCCACCTTCTCCCTTGCCTCGGCGACATAGCCCCCAAGGTCGCGACCCGTGATGTCGATGAAGACAAAGCCTGTGCGTCGGGCATTTTCCGAGCGGATCATGCCTGGGCCGTCTACGATACGGATGTCGGCAAGAGCGCTGAGCGGCACCTGCGCGCCTGACGGTGTCACAACGGGCAGGTTTTCGAGGCGCTCGGGACTGTTGCGCCATGCCTGGGGATAGCGCAGGTTGATCGGGAAGCGCTCCAATCCTTCGACAGACTCAGACACCTGCATGCCGCCGATGGCTGTTTGCACCACATCCTGCACGTCTCGGACGCTCATCATGTAGCGGGCCGCGGCATCCCGATTGACGTCAATCTCGATGAACCTTCCGCCGATCGGTCGTTCGGCATAGGCTGATGCGGTCCCGTCGATGTCACCGACGGCGCGCTCCACCTCGATGCCGATCTCAGTGATGACCTCGAGATCCGCGCCTGAAATCTTGACGCCCACCGGGGTGCGGATGCCCGTGGCCAGCATGTCGATGCGGTTCTTGATCGGCTGAATCCAGACGTTTGTGACGCCCGGGACCTGGACGATGCGATCAAGCTCGTCCCGTATCTTTTCCATCGTCATGCCGGGACGCCATTCGGCCTCGGGCTTTAGCTGGATCGTGGTCTCGACCATCGTCAGAGGAGCCGGATCCGTGGCTGTCTCTGCGCGCCCGACCTTGCCGTGCACGGTCTCGACCTCCGGGACGGTCGCGATCAATCGATTGGTCTGCTGCAAGACCTCCCGCGCCTTGCCCGTGGAAATGCCAGGGTAGAAGCTTGGCATGTAGAGGAAATCGCCTTCGTTCAGCTCAGGCATGAATTCCGAGCCAATGCGCTGGTAGGGGTACCACATTGAGGCGACCAGAGCCCCCGCCAGGATCGTCGTGGCCCAGGGCCATGCGATGGCGGCATCAAGGAATGGCCGATAGACAAAGACCACGATCCGATTGAGAGGGTTTTTGCGCTCGGGCAAGATGCGGCCGCGCACAAAATACCCCATGAGGACCGGCACCAATGTGATGGAGAGGATCGCGGCGGCCGCCATGGCATAGGTTTTTGTATAGGCGAGCGGCGCGAAGAGGCGCCCCTCCTGGTTCTCCAGCACAAAGACCGGTAGGAAACTGACCGTGATGATCGCGAGGGAATAGAACAGCGCGGGGCCAACTTCAGAAGCGCATTCCTGCACGATCCGCCATCGGTTTTCGGCGGTGAGTTTTTCCTTCTCCAATCGCCTGTGCATCGCCTCGATCATGACGATTGAGGCATCGACCATTGCGCCGATCGCAATAGCGATCCCGCCAAGCGACATGATGTTGGCATTCACGCCCTGCGCTTTCATCAGGATGAAGGCGGCGAAGATGCCGAGGGGCAGGGACAGCAGGATGACGAGCGAGGACCGCAAATGCAGGAGAAACGCCGCACAGACCAACACGACGACAATGAACTCTTGCGTCAGTTTCTTTTGGAGATTTTCTATCGCCCGTTCAATGACGCCGGAGCGATCATAGGTCGTCACGATCTCGACGCCGTCCGGCAGGTTCACGCGCAACTCGTCGATGCGGGCCTCGACCGCCTTGATGGTCGCCAGCGCATTCCCGCCCCATCGAAGTATGACAACGCCGCCGACCGCATCGCCCAGCCCGTCAAACTCCCCTACCCCACGGCGCATTTCGGGGCCAAGCCGAATGTCAGCCACATCTCCCAGCGTCAGCGCCGCGCCGCGCTCGTTGATCATCAGGGGTGCGCTCGCGAGGTCTGAGACCTCGTCGACATAGCCTGACGAGCGCACCATGAACTCGGCTTCGCCCATTTCGATCACACTGCCGCCGGTCTCGCGATTGGCGGCCTGAATGGCATTACGCAGCTGAGCAAGCGTGATGTCGTAGGCGCGCAGCTTGTTCGGGTCGACAACGACCTGATACTGCTTGACCATGCCGCCGATGGTAGCGACTTCCGAGACCCCATCCACCGCCTGCAATTCATATTTCAGAAACCAGTCCTGCAGCGTTCTGAGCTGTGCCAGGTCATGGTTTCCGGTTCGATCAATCAACGCATACTGGTAGATCCATCCGACACCAGTCGCGTCTGGTCCAAGCTGAGGAGAGACGCCTTCGGGCAGGCTGCCTGTGATCTGGCCGAGATATTCCAGCACCCGGGATCGCGCCCAATACAGGTCCGTCCCGTCTTCGAAAACGATGTAGACAAAGCTGTCGCCAAAAAAGGAAAAGCCACGCACGTCCTGCGCGCCGGGCACGGCCAGCATTGCGGTGGCGAGCGGATAGGTGATCTGGTTCTCGACGACCTGGGGTGCCTGTCCGGGATAGGGCGTGCGCACGATGACCTGAACATCCGACAGGTCCGGGATGGCATCGACCGGGGTTTCCCGGATCGCCCAGATACCGACAGCTCCCATCATGAACGCGAGGACCAGGATGATGAACCTATTGGCGATGGAGCCTTTGATGATGGCGGGGATCACTGTGTGACGCTCCCGTCGAGGGCCACATCAACAATCGTCATCGAGAAATCGGGATTGCGGTGCAGCAATAGCGTGAGATCTGTCCCAACCGGAAGCTGCGTTGGATCAAGTGCATCGTCCAGAGCGAAGTCCATGGTCATGCCGGGCATGCCGATCTCCCGCATGGGTCCGTGTGTTACGTTCGCCGTGCGCGCCGTGGCATCTACGCTGTTGATTTTGCCTGCAACTTGCATCGGCGGTGTCGCGGGCTCTGCCGCGGACAAAACCATATTCATGCCATCCGGCCGGGAAAAGGTAAGCGTCATTTCCGCTCCGGTTGCGAGACTGGCCAGATCAAGGGCCTCATCAACGGCGAAATCCATGGTCATGCCGGGCATGCCAATTTCTTTCATGGGCCCATGTGTGATCGTGGCCATGCCCGTGTCGGCATTGATGGCTTCAATCGTGCCCGCAACAACAATCGCGGGCGCGGACTTCATCGTCGCCATTTCCGGATCAGCGGTTTCAGCCGGGTCTGACCCCTCGGCGCGCACCGCAATGATTGAGAACATACCGCTTTCATCAGCGGCGAGGTCAAACTCGATGGGCTGATCAATCGGTACGTCGCCAAGTTCGACGCCGTCTACAGGTAAGTCCATGGTCATCGCAGGCCAACCGAGTGCCGCAATCGGCCCGTGTTCAAGGGTCAGTTTGCCGTCTGGCGTCACCGCTTTGGCCAAGCCTGTGCCGGTCGCGGCCACGCCGTCGTCAGGGCTCAATTCCAACAAGCTGAGCAAACCGTCAGCGCCGCGAGCTGCGGTGAAGGCGACTTCCGCCCCCTCTTCTAGCCGATCAAGCGCAACATCCGAACGCACCGGAAACTCCGATGTCATCGCAGGCCAATCCAGACTGATCAGCGCGTCATGGCGCACGGTCGCAATGCGATTTTCGCGATCAAGAGAGACAAGGACGCCTTTGCCCATGGCGGGCTCGGCATCGGTTGGTGCCATGCGCATGAAGCCTGCGCTGAGCGCGCTTTCGCTGTCGATCAGGAACTGAGCGGAGGCGACCACCTCTTCACCGGGTCCCAAGCCCTGAAGGATTTCGGTCCGCCCACCCTCGCCGAAGTTGTCGCGCAGGCCGGTGGTGACGAGCCTTGGCCTGAATGTGCCCTCGCCCGTGGCAAGAATGACCCGCTCCGCCGCACCCGTCCGGATCAGCGCTTCCGACGGGACTGTCAGGACCGTTCTGCTCTCGTTCGGGGTTAGACTGACACTGCCAAACATGCCGGGGCGGAGCACGCCGTCCGAGTTGTCAAAGCGCAATCTGACCGGCAGCGTTCGGGTCTGGGGATCGAGCTCGGGGTAGACATAGTCGATCTCGCCTTCGAAAATGCGTCCCGGCAAGTGTTCGAACCGCGCGACGGCGCGCATGTCCTCAGAAAGCCTTGCGATATCGCGTTCGAAAACGTCGACGATCAGCCAAACCCGACTGAGGTCGGCCACCGAAAACGCAAGAGTCCCCGGTTGAAGATACATGCCATCCGCGGCGTTCAAGGCGATTACGACGCCCTCCTGTGGGGCTTCGATCTGAATATTACGAACGAGTTCGCCGCCAGCCTCGATGTCAGCCACCTGGCGTGCGGACATGCCGTGGCTCATGAGTTTGCTGCGCGCGGCCTCCAGAATGCGTGGATTCCCATCTTCGACCGCACGGACAAGGTCGCCCGTTGCCGCGGCTATGAGAGGTGAAAACAGCTCAAAGAGCACCTGCTGTTCAGACACCCTGTCGCCAACGGCGCGCACTTCCAGTCGTTCGATCCATCCCTCGACACGCGTGTGCACGTGGCTGGTGAGGTGCTCGTCATAGCCGACAAACCCCACCGTTTCGATCCGTGGTGCCACATCCGTCATGCGCGCAATGGCAGTGCGTACCCCGATGGCATTGATTTCCGCTGCGTCCAGCGAAACTTCTTGCGGGTCCCCGGAGGATTCCTGTCCCGCATAAACGGGGACCAGATCCATGCCCATGGGCGACTTTCCAGGCCCGTCCCTGCGGAAATTCGCATCCATGGGGGCGACCCAATAGAGGATATCCGGGCCTGCGGAGCCAGCTTGCTCTGCTGGGTTCAGGTAGATCCTCTCAAGATAGACGCCTCCCGCCAGGCCCCCCGCCAGAGCCAGAACAGAAAGCGCCGCATATCGTCCGCGCATAGAAACCTCCAGTCGCTGACGCTCCATGCGTCAGGCAAAACGAACCAATGCCCGCTGATACGCAGGCGGTGACGTTTCAGGAGAGGCGGGGTGGACGGTCGGGTGCGCTCAGTGTCAGAGAGCTGGACCAGCGTGGAAGGACGTCAACAGCATCGCTCGGCTGCGGGTCGTGTGTCGATGCATCGACACCGTCATGTTTCGCATCGATGTGGCAGCACAGAGCCGTGTGGCAGTCGCTGCCGTGCAAGACTTGGGTCTCGGGCTGCGATGCGTGCATCGCCGAATGGACATGGGTCACGTCCATTTGGTTACTTGCGGTGTGCGCGAGGCTCATTGCCTGGTGGCCGCTGTGATCATGATGAACTGCAGCTGCTGTGCCGGCCATAGCCATGACTCCGGGCATAACCAACGCAATGCATAGGCTGAGCACGGTTGCGAACCGCAGGAAATATGAGACACCTGACACCATTGTGACGCTGACGTAGCTTTGTTCACAGGGTGCGGCAAGAACTTCGCGCGAGAAGATTTGTATCGGAATGTAAAGTTGACGGCGGGAAAAGGCCCACGGTAGTCGGAGTAGCGCATGATTATTTAGTCAACGAAGTTGGTCCCTTAGCGAAATGGATGCAAAAAAGCGGTCGACCCTTCTCACGATAGCCGCCATCGGCATTGGCTATGTTGCTTTGAGGAACCTCCCTGCCTTGTTGCCGGAAACGCTGGAGCTCGAACCTCTCGATCAACCGGCTGGATTTAGAAAGTACGTTGCGGGCGAAACGTCGGGCGGGTTTGACCCCTTTGTGGGTTTGGGCACCACGCAGAGTGCCGACGTGACAGCGCAGAAAGCTGCGGCGTTGAAGAGAGTGTCAGCAGACCTGTGTGATGCACTCTATGGTGAACTGAACGCTACGGCATCTATCGTGCCGCTCGCCTCTTTCTCAGATTACTATTGTCCGTTCTGCCGGGTGCAGACAAAGCGCCTGGCGGGCATGACAAAGAACATGCCAGACCAGGTGGCCGTTGCATGGCACGAGCTTCCGCTGCTCGGCGACAGTTCGAACCTGGCCGCCAAGGCCGCGTTGGCGGCCAAACGACAAGGGGCTTATGTCACGTTCCATGAGCGATTGATGACGACCCCGTTTCAGGCATCAGAGGAGTATCTCGTCCGCTTGTCGGATGATCTCGGTGTCGACAGCGCACAGTTGATCGCCGACATGAACAGCGCCGCGATTGCGCGAGAACTCGAAAACAGCGCGGCCCTTGCCCGTGTGTTTGCCTTTGTCGGGACACCGGCGCTCGTGATCGGCCGCACCGTCGTCCAAGGCCAGATCAGCGATAAGATGATCCGACAAATCATCGATCTCGAACGCGAGGAGGGTTGGGATATTGCCTGTCGTTCAGCATAATGCGGTGTCGGCGCGGTCTTTCTCGCGACCCGCCGTAGGCGGCGCACTCTGGGTGCAAGATGCATAGACGGCGTTTCCTGCTTTTGTCATCGGCTTTGACCCTCGCCCCGCGACTGTCTGCGGCTGCGACCCGGACGGTCTGGTCTGCGCCTGAGGCGGCTGCCGCACTGGCAGATGGCGACATCTTCTTGATCGATGTCAGATCCCGCCCGGAGTGGCAGGACACAGGCCTCGCTGAAGGGGCCTGGCCAATCAGCATGCATGAAGACCGTTTCGAGGAGCGGCTCTTTGCGGCGCGGGACCTCTCACACACAAGGCCCGTCGCTCTGATTTGCGCAACCGGAGGCCGCAGCGCTCGGCTGTTGGCCGCCCTCACACGGGCCGGATATGCAGGCTTCATCGACGTCTCGGAAGGCATGCTTGGCTCACGTAGAGGCCCGGGTTGGATTGCACGCGGTTTGCCAACAACCGATCTTAGCATGGCGCTCACCCATTTGCCTGCCTCGTTGCGCTGAGCATGCGAGAGCGCTTTCATATCGGCAGGTGGATCCTGATCCTGACTGTCATTTGGCTCGGCGGCTTACCGGGACAGCCCGCCTCAGCGGCAGAATCAGAGATGTTTTCAAACCCCGCCGTTACAGCGCGGCTGATTTCGGCAGAGGATGGAATTGCCCCGGACGCCGCCTCCGTTTCGCTTGGATTGGCCCTGGAATTTGGGGAGGGATGGAAGGGATATTGGCGAACGCCTGGAGAGGTTGGGCTGGCTCCTGCCCTCGATTGGGCCGGGTCCTCGAATCTCAGCTCCGTGGACATCCTCTGGCCCGCACCGGAGCGCTATGAGGCCTTCGGGATCGAGAATTTCGGCTATGCCAATCAGGTTGCCCTGCCGCTCCGCGCGACCTTGGAGACAGCGGGTGAAGCGCTCAACTTGCGCGCTCGGGTTTCCTTGCTCACTTGTTCAGACGTTTGCGTGCCCCACGATTTCGCTTTGTCACTGGCGCTGCCCGAGGGCGTTGGAATCGACACGGGTTCGGCCGATATTATCGCCAGGTTTGTCGACCGCGTTCCGCTGGGTCCTGAAGATAGCGACATCCGGATCTCTAGTGCGGCCATTGACGATCAAGCATCCGCGCTGACTGTGACCGCAGAGAGCACACGCGCATTCCGGGACGTTGATGTCTTTCCGGAGTTCGGCCCGCTCGTCACTTTCGGCAAGCCGGATATCCGCCTCAACCAAGACCGAACGGAACTCTGGGCGCAAATCCCGATCAATGCCTGGTCCGAGGAACATCCAGCCCCTTTGATCACGATCACGGATACGGCGCGCGCGGTGACGTCCCCCGTATTGCTCACCACGGAGGCCCCTGCCCCTCCCTACGTCATTGCTGGTGCGCAGGCAGGTCTTCTCAAGCTGATTGCCGTGGCTGGCATTGCTTTTCTGGGAGGATTGATCCTGAATGTGATGCCCTGCGTTTTGCCAGTTCTGTCGATCAAGCTCGCCTCCGTGCTCAAAGCATCCGGCCAATCGCGGGACATCACCCGCAAAGGATTTCTGGTGTCCGCCTTCGGTGTTCTGACATTCGTTTGGGGTCTAGCGGCGGTCTTGCTGGCGCTCCAATGGGTTGGAGTCTCGATCGGCTGGGGCATGCAGTTTCAGAACCCCATTTTCGTGAGTCTCATGTTTGTCGTGATCGTAATCTTCGCGGCAAACCTCTTCGGTGCTTTTGAAATAGCCTTGCCGCAGGCCGTGCAGGACCGCTTGGGAGCCGGCAGCGCAGGATCTGGATACGCGGCGGATTTCGGCACAGGTTTCCTCGCTGCTGTCCTTGCAACGCCTTGCTCCGCACCCTTCCTCGGGACTGCGATCACCTTCGCCCTCGCAGGGACACCCCTGGACGTTGCCGTGATTTTCACGGCCCTCGGCCTTGGATTGGCCCTCCCCTATCTGGTGATCGCCGCACGCCCCGAATGGGTCTATCTTCTGCCCCGGCCGGGCCGCTGGATGCTCTTTGTCAGAGCCGGTCTCGGCTGTCTTTTGTTGGCGACGGCAATCTGGCTCCTGTTCGTTCTGGTCGGCGTGGCAGGCGCGCTTGCGGCCGCGGGGGTGTTTGCAGCAACTGCAGCCTTGGTCTTGGGCGCCTCTGTGCAGTGGCCAAAGCCGATGTTGCGCCGCGTGTTCCTGACGATCTCCTTTCTGGGTGCGGTCCTGAGCGCCGGCCTGATCGCATCGCCCGAGCGTCCGGACGCGACGGCGAATGCGCCATCACATTGGCAAGCCTTCGAAGTTCAGAACATCGCCCGGCATGTTTCCGAAGGACGTGTCGTGTTCGTGGATGTCACGGCTGACTGGTGCCTGACATGCAAAGCCAACAAATCCCTGGTGCTTGACAGAAGTCCTGTGCTGGACCGCTTGCGGGATGGGACGGTGATTGCCATGCAAGCGGACTGGACCCGCCCAGACGATACCATCTCGCGGTTTCTTGAGCGGCACAATCGCTATGGAATCCCGTTCAATATTGTATTCGGTCCCGGTGCCCCTTCGGGCATCGCGCTGTCAGAAGTGCTGACCCCGGCTTCGGTTCTCGACGCGTTGGACGCTGCCGCGACCCGCAGCATCGCTTCGGATTAGAAATGGGATGCAAGTGTTACATCCGCTTCAAAACCATCCGAACGCCCGCGCGGGCATCCAGAGGCCCATGAAGATCATCATCAAGTTCTCCGTGAGCGAGACGAACCCCAGAGGCACGTTCGACGCCCCGCCAACGCAGGCGCATTTGAGCTCCCGTTTATCGATGTAGACGGCCTTGAAGACGGACACCGCGCCGATCGTGCCGATAAAGAGCGCTATCGGCGCGCTGATCCAGACCAAAGCGCCCGCGACCATGAGAACACCCGCAATGGCCTCGCCGAACGGGTAGACATAACCGTAGCGCACCCAGCGTTGGGCGAGCAGATCGTAGTTCAGGAACATGGTGGAGAAGCTCTCGATATCCTGAAGTTTCTGGACCGCCAGAAAGCACATCGAGATCGCAATGAACCACTCGAAGGTGCGCAGCGTGAAAAGGGATCCGAAACTGGCCCAGCTGAGGCCAAGCGCCATCAGAAACGCCATTGAAAAAATCGCGACGACAGGCTGATAGGAAGTGTCGTCCTCCTCGGGCACATCTTGTCTGAAGTGCTTGCGCAGGGCTTCATAACCGCCGATCCGCTCGCCATCCATAAAGGTCTGTGGGGTTGTCTCGACCCCGTGTTCCTCCAGGAAAGCATCGGTTTCGGCTCGCGACGTCAGATGGTGATCCTCGACCTCGTAACCTTCGCGCTCCAACAGATCCTTTGATTTCAGACCGTAGGGGCAAAGGTGGTCGTCCATTACCATGCGGTACAGGACCGCCTCTCTGGTCGATTGGGAATTGTCCTTCGGCATAATGTACCCTCCGATCGGTCAGGTTTTGCAGGTCCAGTAGCCCATGAAGCCCACGGCCAGCGCCGGATCACCGCTCAGTTTGAACAGCAGTGTCGCGCCTTCAGCAGAGTCTCCCTCGCCCGGCGTGATGGTCAATTGACCCCCATCGGTGCCAAGTACGCCGCCGTTGGAGATGTCGCCCTCGGCGTCGAACATCACCAGCGAGCCAGAGATTTTCGTCACGCCCTGCCCGCTGCCGTCGGTGGCCAGAATGGGATCGGCGTTGACGGCCCGCACGAAGGTACAGGCGACACTTGACCCGAGAGCTCGGGCGATCTCATCGGTTGACAGAGGTGCTGGCCGAATACCTGCAATGACCGGTGTAGCGACCGCCTGTATCAGGCTGTCTATGCTGGCGGGGCCTGCAGACGCACCCAGCGGCCAGTCAGACCCGGCTTCACCGTTTGTCGCAATATCGGCGAGCAAATAGCGCATCTCCGAGATTTCGCGGTTTTGAGCATGCACAATCTCCTTCGCCAGTGCGGCGACCCGTGGATCTGTGATTTCCGCCCGTTCACTGGTCATGATCGCGATGGAATGGTGCGGGATCATCGCGCTCATCCAGCTTTCGTCCTGTACGGTTTCCTGGCTTCGAACCAGCCACAGGGCACCGGCAAACAGAACGGCCGACCCGGCAAAGATTGCAGTGTTGACGGTTGTGTTTCGGTACATGCCGAGCATGAAGGTCAACATGACAATTGCCATGGTCGCGCCCATCACAAAGGTCATGTAGAAGCGTGTCTCACTCCAATAGACATGCTCGAATGCGTAGGTGTTCAGGTACATCAACCCGAACATCAAGGCGGTGGAAGTGCCGACCATCGCAAAGAAGCGACCATAGGAGGATTGCGCGTGGTCGTGCGATTTGGCTTTGGCCTCCTCATGGGAATGCTGGGTTTCGAATGTAGGTTCTGACATCGGAATTCCTCTCCTTCACCAAGCGAACAAAGTTCCAGCGCTGGAAGGTTCCCAATCCAAGCTATTTTTTTCGTGTTACTCCGTCGCGCCTGCCAATTCTCCCAAGATCGGGCAATCCGGGCGATGATCACCGTGGCAGGCATCGACGAGGTGCGACAGTGTTTCCCGCATCTCCCGAAGCTGCGCGATCTTGTCATCGATGGCCGACAGATGCTCTTCGGCGATGGCCTTCACCTGAGCACTCTCCCGCGTTTCGTCCTCGTAAAGGCTCAGAAGGACACGGCAATCCTCGATCGAGAACCCGAGCGCCCGGGCGCGACCGAGAAAAGCCAGTTTATGGAGGTCGGTTTCCCGAAACGCGCGGTATCCGTTGTCGCTTCTTTGCGGCCTGATCAGGCCGATATCCTCGTAGTATCGGATGGTTCTTGGTGGAATGCCGGACCGGTCCGCAACTTCTCCAATATTCATGTCCTTGCCCTCCTATTCAGCAGGTTGCGATTGCGTTTCGATCCGCGGCGCAGGGGGGGTCGCCTCTTCGCGCATCGCGGGGGTGATGCGGCGCAGACGCAGGGCGTTTGTCAGAACCGAAACAGAGGATAGGGCCATGGCACCCGCCGCAAAGACCGGCGACAGAAGCAGCCCAAAGGCCGGGTAAAGAACGCCTGCGGCGACCGGGATCAGCGCGACATTGTAGCCAAAGGCCCAGACCAGGTTCTGGCGGATGTTCGTCATGGTCCGTTTCGAGACCTCGACAGCATTCACCACACCGCGCAGGTCCCCTGACATCAGCACAACATCCGCGGATTCGATGGCAACGTCGGTGCCTGTGCCGATGGCAATGCCGACATCGGCGTGCGCCAGGGCCGGCGCGTCGTTGATCCCGTCGCCCACGAACGCGATCTTTCGGTCCCCGGCCCGCAAATCATCGAGCGCGGCCACCTTGCCATCGGGCAGGACCCCGGCAATCACGTGATCGATCCCGGTCTCACGCGCGATGGCCTCGGCAGTTTCCTGTTTGTCGCCGGTAATCATCGCAACTTTGAAACCGCGATCATGCAGGGCGGCAATGGCCTCCTGGCTCGCGCGCTTCACAGGGTCCGCGACAGCGATCACCGCCGCCAGTTCGCCGTCTATGGCCGCATAGAGCGCGGTCCGACCGCGGCTTGCAAGATCCTTTTCCCTATCCATCAGCGCGGCGATCTCGATCCCTTCGCGGCGCATGTAACGATCCGCACCGACCAAGACCTCTTGGCCCTCGACTGTCGCGGCAACACCGTAACCCGTGACAGACCGAAAGCCCGTCGCAGAAGGCACAGCAACACCGTCGCTTTGCGCGCCGCGGAGAATGGCCTCAGCAATCGGGTGTTCGGACTGTGCTTCGACGGAGGCAATCAGGCCGAGAACGCGCTTCCGATCGAAGCCGTCTGCCACGATCACATCGGTAAGGGTCGGCTGGCCTTCGGTGACGGTCCCGGTCTTGTCGAGCGCGACGACATCGACCTCTGACAGCGCTTGAAGCGCATCACCCTTGCGAAAGAGCACCCCCATTTCCGCCGCGCGGCCGGTGCCCACCATGATCGATGTCGGCGTGGCCAACCCCATGGCGCAGGGACAGGCAATGATCAGAACGGACACACCGGCCACCAGTGCAAAGGTAAGCGCGGGGTCAGGTCCGACGGTCAGCCACACAAGAACCGTCAATGCCGACAAGACCATGACAGCCGGGACGAACCACAGCGTCACACGATCCACAAGGCCCTGGATGGGCAGTTTGGCCCCCTGCGCTTCTTCGACCATGCGGATGATCTGCGCGAGCGTTGTGTCCGCCCCGACCCGGACCGCTTGGAAGGTCAAGCTGCCGGTCCCGTTGACGGTGCCGCCCGTGACGTTTGCCCCCGCGGATTTAGCAACGGGGACCGGTTCGCCCGTGATCATGCTTTCATCGACGTTGCTGGACCCCTCGGTCACCGCGCCATCCACCGGGATCCGCTCTCCGGGGCGCACAAGGATCACGTCGCCAACAGCCAAGGCATCGACATCCACTTCCTCTGCCGCTCCGTTCCGAATGACACGGGCGGTGCGCACCTGCAGACCCAGAAGCGCCTGAATGGCGGCTCCGGTACGACCTTTCGCACGCGCCTCCAGCCAGCGTCCGACCAGGATGAGAACGACGATCACGGCCGCAGCCTCGAAATAGACCGCACGCACGCCTTCGGGCAGAAGCGCTGGCAAGAAGGTGGCAACCACGGAATAGACCCATGCGGCCCCCGTGCCGACAGCCACGAGACTGTTCATGTCAGGCGCACCCCGAAAGAGTGCTGGGACGCCTTTCGTGTAGAAATGACGCCCCGGCCCGAACAGGACGATCGTTGTGAGAAGGAACTGAATGATCCAGGAGGTCTGCGTCCCGATGCTGCGCTCGATCACCATGTGAAAGGCAGGTACAAGATGCGCGCCCATCTCGAGGATGAAGACCGGGAGGGTGAGCACCGCTGCAAGCAGGACATTGCGCCGCAGTCCGTCCGCCTCTTCCGCCTTGCGTTCCACCCGGGATTGGCTGGCGTTTGCTTCTGCAATCTCCGCCGGGTAGCCGATGGCCGCGGAGGCCGCCATGAGGTCCCCGGGCGATACTGTCCCTTCGAGATACTCGACCATCGCCGTCTCGGCGGCCAGATTCACAGTGACCGACACCACACCGGGAAGGTCGGCAAGCGCCTTGTCCACCCGTCCCACGCAGGACGCACAAGACATGGACGCGATGTTCAGGGTGATCTTCGCCGTCCGGGCCGGATAGCCCAGTGTTTTCAACGCTTCCGCAGCCTTGGTCAGATGAGCTGGCGTCTCGACAGACAGGCGCGCAGTTTCAGAGGCAAGATTGACGGTGACGCCGGCCACGCCCTCCAACCCAGACAAAGCCTTTTCAACACGGCCCACGCAGGAGGCACAGGTCATGCCCTCTATGCTCAGCGTTTTCTGGTGTCTTTCGGTCATGGCGGTTCACCTCAATTCGAGCTTCAAGGCGAATGTAGGGCTTCCAGTCACTGGAAGCTCAAGGGCAATTCACAAAAACCTTCAGCCACCCGTGTGAAGGGAGCATAACCTGTCTGTAACCAGCTGTTTCCAAATGAAATGTATCGGAATGTAAACTTGCTGGCCCGCCCGCTTGTCAGATATCAGAGGGCTCGGAGGTCCAACCATGCACGCCCAAAAGACACAAAATTACGGAACCGGAACCAAAATCATGCATGCCGGGATGTGGATCTGCTGCGCGGTCATGGTTCTGCCCCTGCTCGTCTTCTTCGCAGGCGGTGGGACCATCTCGGGGCTCTCCACCAGCCTCGGTGTGCTGGCCCCAATCCTGCTGTGTCTCGCGGCTCATGGGGTGATGTTCCTTTTCATGGGAAAATCCTGTCACGGGACCCGCCAGCCGTCGGATGCGATATCCCCCGAAAAACGCGCGGAGCCCCAGGCGACAGACGCTTGACCTTCCACCTGCTGGAAACCCTAAGCCTCTCCTAACCAAGGAGGGTCATCCATGAAATTCCATGTCCCGGACATGAGTTGCGGTCATTGCACGGCCGCTATCACCCGAGAAATTCTCGCGCTCGACCCGGCGGCGCAGGTTACCCCTGACCTCACCGCCCGAACGGTCGCTGTGGAGACACGCCAGACCGGTAGCGCTGTCGCAAAGGCGATCGAGGCGGCTGGCTACAGCACACACCCGGTCTGATCCTATTGCTTGGCCGCGCGGGCTTCTTCCGTCAGCCGGATCATCTGGTCCGCGTCGATGACACCTGGAACCAGCGCATCGCCGATCACGAAGGACGGCGTCCCGTTAAAGCCAAGGTCGCGGCTCATCTCCATCGATGCAGAGATATGGGCGTCAATCTCAGGCGCCTGCATGTCGCGACGGAGTTGGGCGATATCGAGCCCGACCTCTTCGGCCACGCGGATGACGCTCGCCTCTTCCGCGCGGCCCTGCATCCCCATCAAGGCCCAGTGGAATTCCTCGTACTTGCCCTGTTCGCGCGCGGCCAGCGCGGCGCGGGCAGCAAAGACCGACCCCTCGCCGAGGATCGGCCACTCCCGGTAGACCAGTTTGACGTTCGGATCTTCGGCGAGCAGCGCTTCGATCTCTGGTTTCACGCGGCGGCAATAGGGACAGTTGTAGTCGAAGAACTCGACCACGGTCACATCGCCATCCGGGTTGCCGAGGACCGGCGCGTTCGGATCGTTCTCCAGAACATCCCGGTTGTCAGACAACACGCTTGCCGCCGCTGCCGCCTGGCGCTGCTGTTCGCGTTGTTCGATGATCTGAACCGCCTCGAGCACAATCTCGGGGTTCTCGCGAATGGCCTCGAGCACCAGCTCTTTCACCCTGTCCTCACTCAGCGTGTCAGCCTGCGCGGCCAGTGGCAGTGTCACTATGGCGAGTATCGCCATCACCTTGGTGATTTGCATTCTAATTCTCCCTGCTGCGCGTCTCGCCTTCCGTCCGCACAGCTTGCATGTCCTGAATCCGTTCGGGCCAGGTTGATTTGATGTACCCCAGGATGTTCCAGATTTCCTGATCGCTCAGTTGATCCCCGAAGCCGGGCATCCCGCTGTCGAAGTCCATGCCCTGCGCCGCCATGACAGCGCGTCCCCCGAGCTTGGTGTAGTCAAACAGAAGCTGGTCCCCGTGGTGCCAGGTATGCCCGGTCTCGTCATGCGGCGGCGCGGGCAATCGCCCGTCTTCGCCCGGGCTACGCCAGTCCGGCTGACCCTCGAGATTGGCACCGTGGCAGGCCGCACAGGTCTCGGCATAGAGCGCTTTTCCGGCGACAATGTCGATGTCTTCGGGCATGACGCCGCGCTCGGACTCGGCAGCTGCGCCGGTCCAGACATAGATCCCTGCCCCGAGGAGAAGCAGCAGTCCAATGCCCAGGGAGAGCGTAGCCCGGGTCACGCCACATCGACCCAGGTCATCATGCCCGAGGCCGCGTGCGAGAGCATGTGGCAATGCAGCAGCCATTTGCCGGGATTGTCCGCGACAAAGGCAATGTCCCGAACCTCGCCGCGCTGAAGCAGCGTGGTGTCTCTCAGAGCTCCGAGGCTTCCGTCAGCTGCAATCTCGTGGAAATGCATGCCATGCAGGTGCATCGCGTGCGGGAAGGAGGTGTCGTTGGTGATCTTGATCCGGACCGTTTCGCCCCGTGAAAGAGATGCCAATGGAGAGCCGTCCATGCCCCCAACCGATCCGTTGAAGGCCCAGAATTGCCCGGCTTGCATCATGTCGCGCATCGATGACATCCGACCGCCCATCATCGCGCCTCGCATGCCACCCATGGCCCCACCTTCCATGCGCAAAGCGATGTCTCTCGCTTCGGCCAGATCCGGCACAGGAACAGGATTCGGTGGCAATGCCAGCGGCGCTGCGCGGCGCGCGCGCGTGCCATCTGATCGCACCTCGAAGGCCACTTGAGAGAAACTCTCGTCACGGTCGAACTGTACGATATGCCCGGCGCCACCCACCTCTGCGACGACATCGACAATCAGATCGATGCGTTGGGCGGGGGCGAGAAGAAAAGTCCCGTCAATCGGCTGTGGCTGACCCAAAGGCATGCCGTCCAAGGCAACAATCCAGCCGTCGAGCCCGTCCAGCCCCAGTTGAAACACCCGTGCATTGGCAGCGTTGATCAGTCTCAGCCTCAGCCGGTCGTGCCGCGCCACGTCGCGCGACAGGTTATAGCGCCCATTCGTGGTGATGTAGTTCCCGAGCCGGCCTGCATGACTGAGATCATGCATGGCCCCGAAGGTGTCCGGAATCTGTGCGGTCTCGGGATCGATCAACCAATCATCGAGGATAAGGACCTCCTCATGATCGATGTCGAGCGCGTCGGGCTCCTCCACGATCAGCGCTCCGTGCAGTCCACGGGCGACCTGCTCAAACGACCGGTTATGGGAATGGTACCAGTAGGTGCCGGCGTCGGGGGCCACGAAGTCATACTCAAAGCTCTCTCCCGGAGGGATCGCATCCTGCGTCAGGCCCGCCACGCCATCCATGGCGTTCTCAATGCGAATGCCATGCCAATGAACCGAGGTCGGCGCCGGCAGGTCATTGACGATCCGCCGGGTTACCCGAGCCCCTTGTGCAATTCTGATTTCCGGGCCGGGGGCGTGCCCTTCGAAGCCCCATACCGTTGTCTTTTCATATTGCTCCGGCAGCAATTGGAGATCGGTGACGCTGGCTCTCAGCGTCACCAATGTCGTCTGTGCGGACAGGGCCTGCGGCAACACCGCCAAACCGGCGGCACTCATTTTGAGAAAGTCACGTTTTGTCAGGCTCATGTGGGCACCGTAAGAACTGAAGTGAAGATGGCTGTTGCGAATAGAATGACGCCAACGCAGAGCCATTCCAAGGAAATCGACTTTGACAGTTGCGGGCCGACGCCGGGATCACCCCGTTGAAGAGCCGGTACGAGACGCACCTTATTGAGTGCTGCCAAAGCCAACAGCAATGCCACAGCGGCAAGCTTTGCCAAAAGCCACAGACCGTAGCCGGTTCCGAACAGGGCTGAGACGGATCCCACCAGGCGCCAGGTCATGATCGCGCCGGCAACGACGAGGAGCGGAACGGCGACAGCGGCGATCTGGCCAAAGCGATGCCCGAGGGCTGCGGCGTCACCCAAAGTGTCCGCGGACCGCGAGAGGCGGCTGAGTGGAAGGAAGATGCCAATCCAGAATGCCGCGGCAATGAGATGCGCAAACAAGACACTCTGAAACCACAGCCGATCCTGGCTCGCCACATGACCGATCTCGCAAAAGCTCCAGATCGCGACAGCGCCGCCGACCGCAGCGACCCATAGCCAACGCCCGCCGATCGCAGCGCCGAGAACAAGTGTCCCCAGACCGAGGAGCCGGAACAGCAAAGCCTCTCCGGGTGGGGTCTGCCATAGAAGTGCCAGAATGGACGGATCGACCATGCCGGAGACGTCATCCATGAGCACCGCACCCCGGACGGCAAATCCTAAGGCGGCCATTGCCACCGCCAGTGTGGCAAAGCCAATGGCCCAAATGCGCGCTGCGCGATCGAGTGCCGACATCTGGTCGGCGAGAACAAGTCGACAGAGGATAAGGCCTCCGCTCGCGAGGACCCCGAGGTAGAGGAAGAACTTGGTGGCAATCGCGGCCAGTCCCCAGAGATCTGGCACGCCTCACTTCACCTCGAAGGAAAAACTACCGGTCATGGGATGTCCATCGACGCCCAGACCGCGCCACTCGATCTGGTAGAGACCGGATCCCATCGGCACGAGCGGCAAGGAGAATTCTTTCACGAAGCCTGATTGTGCGCCGAGGTCGAGCGTTTCGACCTGGGTGCCCGCATGGGTCATTTCGACTTTCGTCAAACGCATCCCGTCGTTGAACCGCATCTCGAGTGTCTCGGGCACGTTTTCCAGGACCGCGCCATCGGCAGGCGTCATGCTTTCTTTTTCCGAATGCGCCAGGGCGTTCGTTCCAATCATGGCCAGAAAAACGGCAATTCCTAGTATTTGCTTCACGCGACTATCCTTCACTTGTTTGCCTGCTCAGTTTATCCCATTCGCCCGCTGCAATTCCCGCACATAGGCCACGATCATCTTTACATCCCCATCCGTCACGCCCTCCACGGGTGGCATGTTTCCAAAGCGCCAATGATGTGCCCGAACGCCGTTCTTCGCCGCCAGCAGGAAAGCACCGTCTCCGTGATGGCTGGGTTCATAGATCTTGTGCACCAATGGTGGGGCGACACCGTCCTGACCAGCGGCATTCGTACCATGACACACTGCGCATTTGGCCTCATAGGCCAATTTGCCGACCTGTGCGTTGGTCGAGAGAGTTTCTGGCAGAACAACCTGGACCATCGGTGCGCCGCCCGCACTGACGTCGCCGGAAGCTCGCTCTACAGCGTCGTCGCCCGGCCCTGTCCACAAAAAGCCGACGGTCAGAATCGCCACGATCGCCAATGCAATGACGCTGTATCGCCCCATCAGATCAATTTGACCTGAGTGCCAACCGGGGTCCGATCAAAAACCTCGATGATGTGCTCATTGTAAAGACCGATGCAGCCGCTCGAAGAGCGTCGGCCGATCTTGCGCGTGTCATGTGTCCCGTGAATGCGGTAATACTGCCATGTCAGATGCAGCGACCGCACTCCAAGCGGATTGTCCGGACCCGGCGGCATGTAGGCCGGCAAAGTTGGGTCGCGCTCGCGCATGGAGGGTGTCGGCGTCCAATCGGGTTCCGGGTCCTTGAAGATGATTTCCGTATATCCCCGGCGCGTGAGTTCATCCGTCATCGGAACAGAAGTTGGATAGACAAACATGGTGCCATCCGCCGTCCACTGCTGGAGCGCGCGCGAAATGGTGTCCGCGATGATGATGCCTTTGCCCAGAGTATCGAAATGATCCTGCCAATTATGGGTGCGGAAGCTCGACGCGTTGCGGCGCACGGGCGCCAACGTTTCGGCGCGCAGCAAAGATGGCGCACACAGCATCGCAGTGCCGAGGCCGCCGGCAAAGTGGCGGCGCGAGAGTAACGATCGGTTTCCTGCCTTCATGGGACTGCCTCTTTTCCATGTCGAACGCTTTGTTTTCTATCGAACTCTGGGAAGTGGCGGAATGCGATCAGCCCCGGAAAATTGTAAGGTTATGTATCAATGGTGAGAGACACGAATTGCGAAACGGTCTGGGTCAGCCTGCTTGGCGGCGGGCAAACCCGTCTGTCGCGAGAGCGTCTGAACTCCGGGATACGGATGTCTCAGGACGCGCGATGGGCAGAGAGACGCGCGCCCGGAGACCGCCCTCGGCGCGATTCGACAGCGCGATCGATCCTCCATGTTGCAGCACGATGCTGCGCGCGATCGAAAGTCCCAAGCCATGACCGCCGGTTTCCAGGGAGCGCGATTGCTCAAGCCGCAGAAACGGCTGAAACACGTCATCAATATCAGCCTCCGGGATGCCCGGCCCCTGATCGTCGATGATGATGTCGATGCTGTCATCGGTCATCTCCCACGAGAGTGCAGGATCACGCCCATAGCGCAGCGCATTGTCGATGAGATTGCGCAAGGCGCGCCGCAGCGCCTTTGGCTTGATCTGCAGCCGGGCGTCCGGCCCGGCCACCAGGTCAAGCGCGTCACGGGTCTCGCCATGAAGCGTCAGCAGATATGTGCTGATGTCGACCTCCTCCAGCGCTTCATCCTGCCCGACACCGCGCGCGTAGGCGAGCGTGGCTTCCACCATGTCCTGCATCTCGTCGAGCGACGCGGAGATCCCTTCTTTGGTTTCGGGATCGTCGACCAGCTCGGCGCGCACGCGCAGCGCTGTGAGCGGAGATCTGAGATCATGGGCCAGCGCTGCCAGCATCTGCGTGCGGTCGGACACAAAGCGCGCCAGCCGCGCCTGCATGTCATTGAAGGCGGCCGACAGGTCCCGGACTTCGCGCGGGCCCGTTGGCGCGATCGGCTCATGCCCGCCGCCGCGCCCCAAAACCTCCGCGGCCCGGGCAAGATCGTTCAGGGGGCGGGTCAGGCGTGTCAGCAGAAACCAGAAGATGGCAAGCAGCAGCACGGCGACGGTGAGGGCGAAAGAGAGCGTGGATGCCCAGGACCACTGGATCGGCGGGCGCTCGAACCGCGTGCCGACATTGAGCCACTGCCCGCCCTCAATGGCGATCGAGAGCTCCATTTCGATTGCAGCCAGAGTGCCTTGCATCATTTCGGCATGCATCTCGGCCATTTCCGGCGACAGGTTCGGCAAGGGCAGCAGCCCCTGTTCGATCTCATGCACTTCGACCCGGATGTCCCGGCTGTATCCATCGTTCAGGAGCGCGCGAACCCGTGCCTCGATGGCCCCGTTCTGGTCATGATGCGTATGGGTCACTTCGGGCGTGTCGCTCAACGCAAAGCGCACCAAGGGAGAAGTGGCCGCCGCTACGATCTCGTCATGCAGATCCAGCGGGGCTTCCTCGATCAGCCGTGCCACATTGGCCGCCCGCCCGGCCGCTTCACTGCCGATGGCGGCCTGCACGGCCAGCGAACGCTCATCGACAAAGAGCCACAGACCCACGCTTTGCGCGACAAACAAGACCGACACCACCAGGAGCGCGATCTGTGTGCGAAACCCCATCCGCATCACGCCTCGATCTCCACATCGGCGTTCAGACAATAGCCGCCGTTGCGCACCGTCGAGATGATGCGCGGGCGCAGGACATCAGGTTCGATCTTGCGGCGCAGTCGCGACACCTGATTGTCGATCGTCCGGTCCAGCGGTCCCGCCATACGACCGGCACTCAAAGCGAGAAGATCGTCTCTGCTGATGACCATCCGGGGGCGTTCGAGAAACACTGTCAGGAGCTTGGCTTCGGCCGTGGTCAGCGCCGTGGTCCCCCCATCGGGCGTCACGACATGGCGGGCATCGTGGTCGAATTTGATATCCGCGAACCAGGCTGTCTTGCCCGCAAAAGACCCGCCATGCGGCGGCACCGCGTCACCAGCGCGCCGCAGGATCGCGTTGATCCGGGCCAGCAGTTCGCGCGGATTGAAGGGTTTGGAAAGGTAATCGTCGGCCCCGGTGTCGAGCCCCTTGATCCGGTCGTCATCCTCGCCGAGGGCCGTCAGCATCAGGATCGGGATCGTCTGGCGCTCCTGTCGCAATCTGGCGCATGCCGCAATCCCATCCTCCCCCGGCATCATGATGTCGAGCACGATGAGATCGATGGCGTCCCGGGCAAGCTGGGCATCCATCTCTTCTGTGTCGCTGACGCCTGTGGCACGCAGCCCGTTTTTCTCAAGATAGCGCGTCACCGACCGACGAATTTCAGCGTGATCATCAACCACCAGGATATGGGCCTGAGATGACATCAGCAGTCCGCCCCGGGAGATTGGGGTTTTTTCGGCGTCACGGCCGTCGAATGATAATCACGCGTCATAAGAGGCAGAATAGGTTGATCTTTCGGGAAAGACCCGAACTTCCTTTGTCGCAAAATGTATCAATTGGCTCCCGGGTTGTTGACCCTCCAGTTGCTGGAAGCCCCATGTGGGCACGCATGATAGAACTCCCCTTTGATACCGCGTCCCCCTGTGTAGATCGGACCTTAACGTACCCTGCGGGGCGGCTTGCGCGTTTGATCTCTGGTCACTTGGATGCCTGGTTCGCCGCCTTCCTGTTCTCTTTTTGTGAGGGATAAGCCGTGCTGGCTCGGTTCCTCCTTCTTGTGATTGTCCTTGCGTTGGGTGTTTTTCTGTTTGCGCCGGACCTCTTGGATGGATCCTTCGACTGGCCGGACCGCGACAGGTTGCAGGCCTGGATCGATGCCGCAGGAATATTCGGGCCGCTCCTTGTCGTTACGCTGATGGGTTTGGCCATCGTGGCAAGCCCCCTGCCCTCAGCGCCGATCGCGCTGGCCGCAGGCGCCGCGTACGGTCACACCTTCGGGACGATCCTTGTGGTTCTCGGCGCGGAGTTCGGGGCGATCGCCGCATTCCTGCTCGCCCGACGTCTGGGCCGCCCCTTTGTGGAACGTCAATTCGGGTTGAAAGAGACACCGGGCCTATTGGGATCACAAAACATGCTGACACTCATTGTCTTCGCCAGTCGGCTGGTGCCGTTCCTTTCCTTCGATCTGATCAGCTACGCCGCGGGTCTCAGTCCGTTGCATCTGTGGCGCTTCGCCTTGGCCACACTGGCCGGGATCGTTCCGGCCAGTTTCCTCCTGGCGCACTTGGGCAGTGCCGCGATGAACGGCGATGCCCGCACCGCCACCTGGACCGCGCTCGCCCTTGGCGGTGCCACCGCCCTCTCGTTGCTCTTTGCGCTATTGCGCGAACGACAAACCCCTCGAAAGGAGAGCTGATATGGCCTCTCACGCGCATTCCGGGCACATGCCGAGTTCCGGCAAGGCCCTTGTGATTTCTGCCTGGCTCACCGGGGTCTATTTCGTGATTGAACTGGCCGTGGGGCTCTGGACCGGCTCGATCGCCGTGCTGTCGGATGCGTTTCACACCCTGTCGGCGGTTGGTGGCGTTCTGGTGGCCATCATCGCGCAGCGCATTGCGCGCCGCCCCGCTGATCCGGCGCGGAGTTTCGGCTGGTACCGCGCCGAGATCATCGGGGCACTGGTGAATGGCGGCTTTCTTCTCGGAATGGCGCTACTGGTGATCTGGATGGGCGCGATGCGGCTCGGGAATCCGATTCACCTGGCCACGGGTCCGATGCTCTGGGTCGCCTTCGGAGGCCTGGTCACCGAGGTGATCTCGCTGGGGCTCATGTGGCAATCGAGCAAGGACGATCTGAATGCCCGTGGTGCGCTCTGGCACATCATCCAGACCTTTGTCGGCAGCCTCCTGATCATCGTCACCGCTCTCGTGATCGAGTTCACCGGCTTTCTGGCGATTGACCCGATCCTCGGCATGGCGTTCGGGGTGGTTCTCCTCTGGGCCTCCGTCGGCGTCATCAAGGAAGCGGTCTACATTCTCATGGAAGGCACGCCAGAGGGAACGGATCTCGAGGCTGTGACGGCGGACCTGCGCGGCCAGGACGGGGTTCTGGACGTTCACCATGTGCATGCCTGGACGCTGACCAGCGGCAAACACGCATTTTCTGCCCATATCCGCCATGGTGAGCCCGCAGAGGCCGCGGACCTGCTGAACCGGGCCTATCATCGACTGACGGAACAATATGGGTTTCACATGGTCACGCTGCAGCTCGAAACCGCGTGTCTCGACGAGCGCCACGCACGGGATCTCGATGTGACGCTCCCGGACAGCCAACGCGTGTCGCCCGCCGCCGCCGATAGCCATGCCGCCCATGCAGACCCGCTCGACAGCGCGGCGCAGGACGCTAGACTCCCTGACAACTCCTAGAGGACCTCCGAATGAAACGACGCACATTTTTGATGACAGGCGCAGCAGCCACCCTGGCGTTCCCAGTTGTCGCTGACACGGCACCCCTTCTGAAGGTGCTCAAAACGCCCACCTGTGGATGCTGCGCCGCCTGGGTGGATCATGTCCGGCAAGCGGGGTTCGCGGTCGAGGCGCAGGACGTCGATCAGGATCAACTTTGGGCGTTCAAAGACCGGCTGCAAATCGCACCAGAGCTTGCTGGATGCCATACGGCGGTCGTGGGCGACTATTTCGTCGAGGGCCACGTGCCTGCCGCTGACATCAAGCGGCTGCTGGCAGAGCAACCGATGGCGCGCGGGTTGACGGTTCCCGGCATGCCGATGAGTTCGCCCGGCATGGGCGGTCCCGGGGCAGGTGACACTTTTGATACCTTGCTTGTCGGCTCCGACGGGGTGACCTCCGTCTTCGCCAGCCACAGCTGATCGGGTCATGGGGGCAGGTGATAAATCCCGCGGGTCGGGTTTGTGACCCGCCCGTCCTGCACGAGCTTTCGCAGCGCCCTGTAGGTCGCCTCATGGCTTAGCTGTAACCGGGCGGCGAACTCGATCACGGAGCCGTCGAGCAGGCCCGCGACCAACCCCGCCATGACCCGGTCCTCTGCGCGCTGAATGCCGACGATCTCGAGCATCTGTCGTTGCGCCTGTATCTGTTGAGCTGCACGGCGGCCATAGGTGCGCGCAAACTCCGGCTCCGCAAAGGCGGCCAAGACGGCAGCCTTGTCGATCCGGATCAGCGCTCCGACCTCAACACAGACCGCATCGCAATGATAGACCTCTGAAAACACCGAAGCTTCGGCAAAGCTTGTCCCGGCTTGGGCACGGTGAATGATGAACCGCTCGCCATTTGGGCCGACCCTTTCGAGATGCACGCGCCCGGTTTGCACGACATAGAGACCGTGGGTGGGGTCACCTTGATGAAACACCACATCGCCAATCGCGCCGGAAACTGGGCGCAGGGCTGAGCTCGGGATAAGATCATAGGGATTTGGCAACATATGATTGAAATCATATTGCGATGCGCCCGCCCCTGCTAGCGTAAACATGACACCACCCCATTGAAGGACCCGTCCATGCGTCTCTTGCCCCTCCTCCTTGCCATAGTGATGGCCGCACCCGTGGCCGCGCAGCACGCTCATTCCGCGACTGGCCATGACATGGGTGCACCGCAGGAAACCGGGCAATCGGCCTTTGCCGCCCTGGCGGAAATCGTTGCGATCCTTCAAGCCGATCCCGAGACGGACTGGGAGCGGGTCGATATCGACGGATTGCGCCGCCATCTGGTCGATATGGACCTTCTGACCCAGGAGGCGGTGGTCACCCGCACCCTGCGGCCGGAAGGGGCCCGGTTCGAGATTCGGGGCACCACCCGTGTTCTCGAGGCCATCCGCGCCATGGTGCCCGCCCATGCGCCCTTTCTCGCGGCTGAATCCGGCTGGGACGTTGTGACAGAGGATCTCGAAGATGGGGTGGCGCTCAGTGTCGATGGCGATGCCGCGCAGATTCAGGGACTTGGCTTTTTTGGCCTGATGACCATCGGGGCGCATCACCAGGAGCATCACCTCATGATGGCAAAAGGCGCAGCCCCACACCATTAATGCGCCGACACGGCTTGTTTGTTGATCCGTAGAGAGGTGCACTGACAAAACGTTACATCTCGCGTGTTGACCTTCCAGCGCTGGAGACGCGCACACATGCCCGGTGATGGAAGCGTCAGAGGATACCGCGCGCAGGGATTTCCTGTATTATGCAACGGCCGGGGCGGGGGTCGTGGCCGCAGGGGCTGCGCTCTGGCCACTGGTGAACCAGATGAACCCCTCCGCCGATGTCCGCGCCTTGGCACAGATTACTGTTGATATTTCCGATCTCGCGCCCGGAACGCAATTGACCGTCAACTGGCGCGGAAAACCTGTCTTTATCCGTCATCGCACAGAGGCGGAGATCGCTCAGGCTCAGGCAGAGGCGGTCTCTGACCTGCCCGACAGCCAGGCGCGCAACCCCAATCTGCCCGACGATGCACTGGCAAGCGATGAGAATCGCGCCATTGCGGGTCATGAGGCTTATCTGGTGATGATCGGTGTCTGTACCCATCTGGGCTGTGTCCCTCTGGGGGATGGGGCGGGGGATTTCGGGGGTTGGTTCTGCCCCTGTCATGGCTCGCATTACGATGCGGCCGGGCGCATTCGCAAAGGTCCGGCACCTGAAAACCTGCATATTCCGGACTTGTCGCTCTCAGAGGAGATGGTGCTGACTTTGGGCTGACGCAGAGCGTCTCCTGGTCGATCCCATCGGGCCCGCCGCCGGGATCGGCGGCCAGGCTCTAGGGCGGAAACGCCCCGGAGCCAATCCTGTCTCCGCCCAGACGGGTGACGATCCTTCGGGCACCAGAACACGGAGATCGCGGGCAGACCCGCGATCACGGGATCAACGGACAGGCGCGCCGCCGCGTTGCTCTGGCCCGCCTGGCGGGTTTTCCATGTTTTAGACCGCCTGACATCCGGATGTCGGCGGAAACAGGGGCTCTGGTGCCGCTGGCGCGTCAGCCTCCACCGGAGAAATCCGGTGCCTCCCAGAGGCTTTGCCCCCGGGTCCCTCCCGATTTCTTCGCTCCGGCCCCCTGTGTCCCGCCGCCAACCGGCCGCAGGTCGGGCGCTGCCCTTCCCTGCTCTGCCCTTCGGAAGACGCGGGGGTCTTCCGAACGTCAGAGACAGCGATGGCCCCCGCCCAAGGCGGCAAAAGGGCCAGAGATGAAAAAACCCATGCCGCGTTCACCACGAAGGAAAGGAGCGAGACCATGGGCCTCGACCAATATGCCTATCGCAAAACGCCCGAGACCGGAGAGGAAGGCGACAGCCCCGCCTTCGTCTGGCGCAAGCATGCCAAGCTGCAGACATTCATGGAACATCTCTACACCGCCCGCACCGGGTTGGACGCCTCCAACCTCAATTGCGGCGAGTTGCGCCTTGAAGCGGCGGATATCGACCGGCTGGAAACCGCTACCAAGGCAGGCACCTTGCCCGTCTGCGCAGGCGGTGGCTCCGCCTGTTCGCGCCTGAATTGGTCCCCCAGACCAATTCCGGGACGGCTCTCACTCTATGGCCATCAGTTTCAGGACGAACAGGCCGAGGCTTACCGCACGCATGATCTCGCCTTCTGCGCTTGGGCGCGGGCCGAAATGCAGGCCGGATCGACAGTGATCTATTCCTGCTGGTGGTAGCGCCCGACCTCCCTGCCCTTCCGTCAACACCACGCCACCGTGCAGCGGTGCGCTACGCGCCGCTGGCCCCCTTCCCAATCCCATCACAGGAGACCCTGCCCATGACCAAGCAAGACCCCCTCCCCACTGAGACCAGTGTGATCGAACAGGTGCCGCTCGACAGCCTTACGCTTTCGGACCTCAATCCGCGCAAAACCGTTTCCGAGGCGCATATCGACACGCTTGCGGCCAGTATCGCCCGCTTCGGCCTAATCCAGAATCTCGCAGGTCTGCGCCAACCCGATGGGCGCGTCGAGATCGTCGCGGGCGGATGCCGCCTGCGGGCACTGCAACAGATCGCGGCCAAGGCCGAAACACCGAGCCCCGCCACGGTCCCCGTGCGCCTCACCGAGGACCCGGAGGAAGCCGCCGTCTGGGCCAGTGCCGAAAACGCGGCGCGCGAAGCCCTGACCCCGGCGGACGAAATCCGCGCCTTCGGCGCGATGGCGGCCAAAGGGGCGAGCGTGGCGGATATCGCGCTGGCCTTCGCCGTGGGCGAGGCCCGCGTCTACCAGCGATTGGCGCTGGCCGCCCTGCCCCAACCGGTGCTCGACGCCTTGGCGGCAGGCGAGATCACCCTAGGCGCGGCCAAGGCCTTCACCCTATCGCAGGACGCGGCCCTGACACAAAAGCTTCTGGACCAGATCAAGGACCAGCCGATCTCGGAGGCGCAGTTGAAATCCGCCCTCAACCCCGATGCCGTCAGCAGCAGCGACCGGCGCGCGCGCTTCGTCGGTCAGGAGGCCTATGAAGCGGCTGGCGGCAGCCTCACCCGCGATCTCTTCTCGGATGCGGTCTATTTCGCCGATCCGGGTCTGCTCGACGATCTCTTTGCCAAGGCGCTCGAGGCCGAACGCACCGCATTGGTCGAGGAAGCAGGCTGGCTCTGGGCCGAGACCAAACCCGAGCCGTGGCTCAATTATTACGAGATCGACCAGGCCAAGCTGGCCCGGGTCTATCCTGTCGCGGGCGATCTGACCGAAGACGAGGCCGAAGACTACGATACACTGGCCGAGATGTGTGAGGCCGGGGTGCTCGACGCCACAGGGGAGGCCCGTCTCGCCGCGCTGCAAGCCATGCTCGACGGGGATTACACCGACGATCAGAAGGCAGTGTCTGGATGTTTTGTCGTTGTAAATCAATCGGGTAGACCCGAGGTGACCGCAGGTCTGGTGCGCCCCGAGGACAAAACCGCTGCGATCGAAGCAGGGGTTCTGACAGCCCCGGCGCGCCCGGCCCCCGCGCCGAAATCGCCCTATTCGCAGAAACTGACCGCCGATATGCAGGCGATCCGGTTGGCGGCGGTACAGGCCGCGCTCTTGGCCAAACCCGAATTGGTCCTCGACCTTCTGGGGTTCGGTGTGTCCGAGGCGTCGGGCAGCTTCGAGACCGTCTTCGGTCTGCGGCTGGAGCGTCCAAGCAATGTGCCGAGTGTGGAGGACGGGTTTGCCCGTGAGCCGCGTCTCGATCACGGGATCGGTGCGACGGCCTATTGGTCGGAGGGCACGCGGGTCGAGGACCTCACGGAGGCCTTCAACGCGTTTCGCGCGGAGGGAAAGAAGGCGCGGAACGCGCATATCACCGAGGCCATCGCCCGCAGCCTGCCCTATCAGGCGGGAGGGGACGCGTTTTTCGACCAGATCGCGGCGGAGGCCGGGGCCGATATCCGCAAGCACTGGACCCCCACGGCGGAGAATTTCTTTGCGCGGGTGTCGGCAGACCATCTGACGGAATTGCTCTGCGCCTTCCTTGACTGCGATGCCCGTGACGCGCGGGTCATGGCCTTCGGCAAACTCAAGAAGGCGGAGAAAGCCGAAAAGATGGAGAAGCTGATCGCCGATCCTGTCACGCAAAAACTCATGGGTCTGACCTCCGAGCAGAAAGAAAACCTGGCGGTCTGGGTCCCGGACTGCCTCTGAGCCTTCCTTCGTGGGAAGACCACCTGGCCTCGCCGCGTGCGGGGTCCTTTTTTGTCCGGGTGCGGGCGCAGGACTGGCAGGGGCTCAAAATTGTCCGGCGGCGGGGCAGAGGACAAGCCCCC
>NZ_JBNAGF010000016.1:0-66447 GCF_049801055.1 Primorskyibacter sp. S87
TGCAGCCCGACGCCTGTTCCGTCGAAGAGGGTGATCTGGTCATCGCTTGTGCGTCCCGGATTGGTTCCGTTGATGACGGCTCCGACCTGGGCGATGTCGTTTTCCTTGATCAGGCCTTCGGCGATGGCGTGCTGGGCTTCGCCGATCGAGATCGACTGGGCCACTTCGTCGGTAAAGACCGACGCGCGTGCCAGCAGGGCCGCTTCGACTTCCTGCTTGCCCTTGGTGTCGGTTCCCATGCAGGCGACATGGGTGCCGGGGGCGACGTGATCGGCCATCAGCGACGGCGCGAAGGCAGAGGTGATCGAGATGATGACATCGGCTTCGGTCATGCCCGGCAGGTCGACCGCTTCGAACGGCACGCCGGCCTCGGCCGCGACCTTTTCGATATTGGGCAGCATTTCCGGGTGGTAGTTCCAACCGATCACCTTCTCGAAGTTGCGCTGCTCAAGCGCGGCACGCAGCTGGAACGTGGCCTGGTGGCCGGCGCCGACCATGCCGATCACCTTGGCGTCTTCACGCGCCAGATGCTTGATCGACACCGAGGACGCGGCTGCGGTGCGCAGCGCGGTCAGCAGGTTGCCGCCCACCATCGCCTTGGCCTTGCCGGTGTCGGGATCGAACAGGAACACGGTGGACTGGTGGTTGATCAGCCCGCGCTTTTCCAGATTGTTCGGCCAGTAGCCGCCGGCCTTCAGGCCGAGCGTCAGGCCGGCGCGGTCAAAGCCGCCCTTGAAGCCGTAAAGCGCGTCTTCGTGGCCGATCGCCTCGCGAACGACCGGAAAGTTGTAGGCATCGCCCGACGCCATGGCGGCAAAGACCTTCTCGACGGCATCAAAGGCCGCATCGCGGGTCATCAGGTCGGCGATTTCTTTTTCAGGGACAATCAGCATTGTGATTCCTTCAAAAAAGCGGGGGTCGGCACACCCGACCCCCCAAGGAACTGGCCACCATCGTGGCCCGGGGAGAGGTTTTCGTCAGGTCCGGCCGGATCAGTAGGCCTTGCCGCGGGCCGAGACCGGCCAGACGGTTTCGACCTTGCCGTTGCGGACGCCGACATACCAATCGTGAACATTGGCGGTGGGGTCGCAGTGACCGGGCACCAGCTTCAGCTTGTCGTTCACTTTCAGCACTCCGCCGGGATCGGCGACAACGCCATGTTCGTCCGAGCACTTGATGTATTCGACATCATCGCGACCAAAGACCGTCGGCAGACCGCTGTCGACCGACTGCGCCTTGAGACCGGCATCCACGATGGCCTTGTCGGCCTTGGCGTGGCTCATCACCGAGGTGAGGATGAAGAACGCATTCTCCCACTCGCCCTGGTCGATGCGGTTGCCGTCTTGATCGAGAATACGGCCGTAATCGGCATCCATGAACGCGTAGGAACCGCACTGCAGCTCGTTGTAGACGCCCGAGTCGCTCTCGAAGTAGTAGGAGCCGGTGCCGCCGCCGCCGACGATGTCACACTCAAGACCCTCGGTCTTCAGCGTGTCGACTGCGTCTTTCACCATGGCAACCGCGATGTCGATCTTCTCTTTGCGGTCGTTGTAGTCGTCCATGTGCTGCATCGCGCCCTGATAGGCCTGGATGCCCGAGAACTTGAGGCCTTCTGCCGCGTCGATCGCCTTGGCGATTTCGACAACTTCCGGCGTCGTCGTCACACCGCAGCGGCCCGCGCCACAATCGATCTCGACGAGACATTCGATCTGAGTGCCGTGCTTTTGCGCCGCGGCAGACAGGTCGGCCACGTTCGCGATGTCGTCCACGCAGCAGATCGTGCGGGCGCCAAGCTTGGGCAGACGCGCCAGACGATCGATCTTGGCCGCTTCACGGACCTGGTTGGAGACCAGAACGTCCTTGATGCCGCCACGCGCAAAAACTTCCGCTTCGGAAACTTTCTGACAGCAAACGCCGCAGGCGCCGCCCAGTTCTTCCTGCAGCTTCTGCACGTCCACCGACTTGTGCATCTTGCCGTGGGTGCGGTGACGCATGCCGTGATCCTTGGCATAGTCACCCATCTTCTTGATGTTGCGCTCAAGCGCGTCCAGATCCAGCACAAGGCAGGGGGTCTGGATGTCGGCTTCGTCCATGCCCGGCAGGGCGGGAACGTCAAAGCCAACTTCGAGGCCGTCGAGATTTACCGGTTTGTTCATTGTCGTTGCTCCCTTCACAATGTCCACGGCAGCTTGTCGAGATCGACATTGCCGCCGGTGATGATCACGCCCACGCGCTTGCCCTTGAAGGCGTCGGGGTTCTTCAAAATCGTCGCCAGCGGCACCGCGCTGGACGGTTCCATGACAACCCGCAGGTGCTTCCACGTCAGTTTCATCGCGTCGATGATCTCCTGCTCGGAGGCCGTGTAGATCTCCGACACATGGTTCGACACAAAATGCCAGGTCAGGTCCTTCAGCGGCACCAGCAGCCCGTCCGCAATCGTCTTGGGCGCGTCATCAGCAATGATGTGACCCGCCTTGAAGCTGCGATAGGCATCGTCAGCCTGCTCCGGCTCGGCCGCGATGATCCTGGTCTCGGGAGCAAGGTTCGACAGCGTCAGGCAGGTGCCCGAGATCATGCCGCCGCCGCCAATCGGCGCGACAACCATGTCCAGCCCGCCGGTCTGCTCCAGAAGCTCCTTCGAACAGGTCCCCTGCCCCGCGATCACCCGCGGGTCATTATAGGGGTGCACGAAGTCGCCGCCGGTCGCGGCCTGCACCTTGGCAAAGGTCTCTTCCCGCGACGTGGTCGAGGGCTCGCATTCGGTGATCTTGCCGCCATAGCGACGGACCGTGTCCTTCTTGGCCTGCGGTGCCGTATGCGGCATCACCACGTTGCATGGAATGCCGCGCAGCATCGCCGCGTAGCTCAGGCACGACGCATGGTTGCCCGAAGAATGGGTGGCCACACCCTTTTTCGCCTGCTCCTCGTCCAGCCCGAACACCGCGTTGGTGGCACCGCGCACCTTGAAGGCGCCCGGCTCCTGGAAGTTCTCGCACTTGAAGAAGATCTCCGCGCCGGTCAGCTCGTTGAGATAGTTCGAGGTGCGGACCGGCGTGCGCCGGATATGCGGCTTGATGCGCTCATGGGCAACAAGCATGTCCGCCAGGGTAGGGATTTCCATGTCGAGACCGTCCTTCATCAAGCGGCCGCTTTTTGCGAGGCGACCGTGGAGTTGCGATAGTAGTCCTGGGCCGCGGCAACGCCCGAACCCAACTTGATGTCCAGGCCGAGGTCGGCCATCACCATTTCGGCGGTGGCAATACCGGACAGCGCCAGAACGTCGGTCAGCTGACCCAGGTGACCGATCCGGAACACCTTGCCGGCAACCTCGCCAAGACCAACGCCATAGGCGACGCCGTACTTGCTGGCCGCATGGGTCACGATATCCGTCGCATTAAAACCTTCCGGCGTCTTGATCGCGCTGACCGTGTCGGAATAGACATCCGACGACTGCGCGCAGAGCTCCAGACCCCAGGCATTCACCGCCAGGCGCACGCCCTCGGCAATGCGGTGGTGACGGGCAAAGACATTCTCTAGGCCCTCGTCCAGCAGCATCTCGGTCGCCAGCTTCAGACCATTCATCAGGCCGACAGCGGGGGTGTACGGATAGGCATTGGCGGCATAACCCTTCTGCATGTCACGAATGTCGAAGAACGTGCGCGGCAGGGTCGCGCCCTCAACCGCAGCCATCGCCTTGGGCGAGAAGCCCACAATGGCCAGACCCGCGGGCAGCATGAAGCCTTTCTGCGAACCGGTCACGGCAATGTCCACACCCCATTCGTCCATGCGGAAATCCATCGAGGCAATCGAGGACACACCGTCAACAAACAGCATCGCCGGGTGACCGGCCGCGTCCAGCGCCTTGCGCACCGCGCCAATATCCGACTTCACGCCGGTGGCGGTCTCGTTATGCGTGGCCAGAACAACCTTGATCTCGTGGTTCGTATCCGCCTTCAGGATCTCTTCGTAACGATCCGCAGGAAGACCCGTGCCCCAGGTCGCCTCGACAACCTGAACATCAAGACCATGACGCTGGCACATGTCGATCCAGCGGTGACTGAACATCCCGTTGCGCGCAGCAAGAACCTTGTCGCCAGCGCTCAGCGTGTTCGTCAAAGCCGTCTCCCAGCCGCCCGTCCCAGTCGACGGGAAAATGAAAATCTCAGCCGTCTCGCTCTTCAAAACCTTCTTTACACCCGAAAGCGCAGGATGAAGAATCTCTCCAAACAAGGGAGAACGGTGGTCAATCGTCGGCATGTAAATCGACTTGCGGATCTCCTCCGGCATGTTCGTTGGACCAGGGATAAATACGGGATTCTGAAAGCTCATGGGTGTCTCCTTCCGTCGTTGGATTGACAATATTGTATACCCTGAGTCGCCCAAATTTTTTTGAAAGCTGATTTCAAAAACTGCATTGTCTAGTAATTTCTAATTTTGACAAAGGGTTATGTTTTTCATACAGTGATTTCAGCTTTCACTTACAAACGAAGGGATTTTATGTCGATTCAAGATAATGCCGAAAGAGAGCCGCGAAAGGCCCGCGGGCGACCGAGGGACTGGGACGATAAAACCGAGCAGAATACGATCAAGTCTCTGGATCGTGCGATGCGGGTGTTCGAATTTCTCAGCGAAACCCAAGGCAAGGCGCTGACCTCGATTTCTTCGGAAACGGGCCAATCCCCGGCAACCGTTTACCGCATCCTCGTCACTCTGGAAGGCAGAGGTTTGGTGGAGTTCAATACCGAAGAACAGCTTTGGCATATCGGTCCGCGTGCCTTCGTTATCGGAGCGCGTTTCCTCCGGCGGACCAGCCTTGTAGACAGGGCGCGCCCGATCCTGAGGAAATTGATGGAAACCACAGGCGAAACCGCCAACCTTGGTGTTCAGAAGGAAGACGCTGTGTTGTTTTTGAGCCAAGTGGAAACGCATGCAAGCATCCGCGCCTTCTTCCCGCCGGGATCTCTCTCCCCGATGCACGCTTCGGGAATTGGCAAGGCACTGTTGTCCGAGATGTCGGATGAAAGGTTGGAACGGTTGATCAGGTCCGCAGATCTCGAGGCCTTTACCGCTAAGACGATCACCGATCTCGAGAACCTCAAGAACGACATGGTAGCGGTTCGCAAACGGGGGTTTTCCATTGACGACGAGGAAAAGAACCTTGGCATGCGATGCATCGCGGCCCCGGTCTTTGACGTGAATGGCGAGGCCGTTGCAGGGATTTCCGTTTCCGGGCCCACCAGCCGAGTCAGTTCGGACCTGATCGAAAAATTGAGCCGCCCCGTGATGGAAGCGGCTCAGGAACTCACACTTGCGATCGGAGGTTTGACTACTCGGCCGCAGGTTTGAGTTGTTGCGACTGCGCAGGGATCGTCGCGTGCGGCTTTAGTGCCATATGACGGTTGACGTCTTTATAGAGCAGATAGCGGAAATTGCCTGGCCCCCCGGCATAGCAGGCCTGGGGGCAGAAGGCCCGCAACCACATATAGTCGCCAGCCTCGACTTCGACCCAATCCTGATTCAAGCGATAGACAGCTTTTCCCTCAAGCACATAGAGACCGTGCTCCATTACGTGCGTTTCTGCGAACGGAATCACGCCACCGGGTTTGAAAGTGACAATCGTGACGTGCATGTCATGGCGCAGGTCTGTCTGATCCACAAAGCGCGTTGTGCCCCAATGTTCGTTCGTACCCGGCATCCATGCAGGTTCGATATCACGTTCATTGGTGACGAAGGCCTCGGGTGCATCGAGCCCGTCCACCGGCTCATATGCCTTACGGATCCAGTGGAACCGCGCCGCGACTTTGCCTTTGTTCTTCAGAGTCCAGTTGCAGCCCGCGGGCAGATAAGCGTACCCGCCTTCTTCCATGTCGTGAGCAACGCCGTCGATCGTCAGATGCACGCCACCTTCGACAATGAACAGCACGGCTTCGGCCTGCATATCCAGTTCCGGCCGGTCGCTACCGCCACCGGGGCCTACTTCGGCGATATAGTGGGAAAAAGTCTCTGCAAATCCGGACAGAGGTCGGGCTATTACCCAAAACCGGGAGTCATTCCAGAATGGCAGAAATGAAGTAACGATGTCTCGCATCGTTCCTTTTGGAATCACCGCATAGGCATCCGTAAAAACGGCACGGTCGGTCAACAACTGTTCCTGGCCGGGATGGCCTCCATGCGGGGCGAAGTAATTTGCGGTCATAAATGCTCCTAGGGGCAGCGTTTTGCAACACTATGGCCCTCGGGCCGGAACTCAAAAACCCTCAAAGCGCCGACAGCTCCTTTCAGAGATACTTGATAATTCAATGCAACCTTCTGAAAGCTTAAGAAGAAAACGGCGAGCATTCTGCTCGCCGTTCTCACTTGTTCGTTTACCTCTGCGCCTTAAGCTCTAGCCGGCGCTTGTGGAGAACCGGCTCGGTATATCCTGACGGTTGCTCGCGACCTTGAAAAACAAGATCGCAGGCTGCCTTGAACGCATAACCGTCATAGCCGGGCGCCATCGGCAGATAGGCCGGATCACCGGCATTCTGGCGGTCGACGACCTGGGCCATCTGCTTCATGATTTCCATGGTTTCGGATTCGGATACGATACCGTGATGCAACCAGTTGGCTATGTGTTGGGCCGAGATACGGCAGGTGGCACGGTCTTCCATCAGACCAACATCATTGATGTCGGGCACTTTCGAACAACCGACACCCTGATCGATCCAACGAACAACATATCCCAGGATACCCTGCGCGTTGTTTTCGACTTCGCGATTGATCTGCGACGGGGTCCATTTGCGGTAAGCCGCAAGCGGAATATCCAGCAGTGCATCCACATAGGCCCGACGTCCGCCTTTGGCCAACTCGGCCTGAACGGCCATCACGTCAACCTTGTGATAGTGGGTCACGTGGAGTGTTGCCGCCGTTGGGCTGGGCACCCATGCACAGTTCGCGCCGGCGCGCGGGTGTTCAATCTTCTGCTCCAGCAATGCTGCCATGCGATCCGGTACGGCCCACATGCCTTTGCCGATCTGGGCCTTGCCGGACAGCCCGCATTCAAGGCCGATATCGACATTCTGATTTTCGTAGGCAGTGATCCAGCTTTTGCGCTTGATGAAATCCTTGCGGCTGAACGGCCCTGCCTCCATCGAGGTGTGGATCTCGTCGCCGGTCCGATCAAGGAAGCCGGTATTGATGAAACAAACTCGGTTCTTTGAAGAACGGATACATTCCTTGAGATTGACGCTGGTTCTGCGCTCTTCATCCATGACGCCCAGCTTCACCGTATGCCGCGGCAGGCCAAGAGCGTTCTCGACATGGGTAAAGATGTCATCGGCAAATGCGACTTCTTCGGGTCCGTGCATCTTGGGCTTCACCACATAGACCGAGCCCTGGACCGAGTTCCGGTTCCCGTCCGCCTTTTTCAGGTCATGGATCGAGATCAGAGTCGTGACCATCGCATCCATAAGGCCTTCAAAGACCTCGTTGCCATCTGCGTCGTGGATTGCCGGGTTCGTCATCAGATGCCCGACGTTCCGAACCAGCAACAACGCACGTCCCTTCAGAGAGAGGGGTGACCCATCGGGCGCAAGAAATTCACGATCCGGGTTCAGGCTGCGAGTGATGGTGTTTCCACCCTTCGAAAAGGTCTCGGACAGGTCGCCCCGCATGAGCCCCAGCCAGTTTGAATAGGCAAGAACCTTTTCTTCGGCATCAACGCAGGCGACCGAATCCTCGCAATCGATGATCGCTGACATGGCCGATTCGAGCCGGATATCAGCCAAACCGGACGGGCTCCGTTTGGCGATCGGTTTCGTGGAATCAAAGACCATTTCCACATGCAGGCCGTTATTGCGCAGTACAATGGAATCGGGCTTGGCCGCGTCGCCGGTGTAGCCCACGAATGCTTCGGGCTGAATCAGGGTCGACCCGTCCACAATCAGGGCACCGTTAACGATGCTGAAGGACTTTGCGCCGTCAAAGCTGGTCGATGTCAGCGGAAATACCTCGTCGAGGAACACACTGGAACGCGCGACAACACGGGCACCGCGACCGTCATCAAAGCCACCCGCGGGCGGGAGGCTTCCCATTGCATCGGTGCCATAAAGGCAGTCGTACAGGCTGCCCCACCGCGCATTGGCAGCGTTCAGAACAAAGCGGGCATTTGTGGACGGAACAACCAGCTGCGGCCCGGGCACCAGAGCGATCTCGGGGTCGACATTTCTGGTCTCGATACTGAAATCTTCACCCTCGGGAACCAGATACCCGATCTCTTCCAGAAACGCTTTGTATGCATCGGGATCATGCGGCTTGTCGCGGTTGGCAATGTGCCACGCGTCGATCTTGTCCTGCAGGTCTTCTCTTTTTTGCAGCAATTCCCGGTTCCGAGGAGTGTAGTCTCTCACCAGCTCGGAAAGTCCGGTCCAAAACTGATCAGCAGTTATATCGGTTCCTGGCAGTGCCTTGTCCTCGATGAACTGCACCAGTTCCACTGCCACCGAGAGGCCTTCGCGATCGCAATAGGTCGATTCTGTAGGTTGCTTTGGCATTTGTATTCCTTCAGGCTGAATGGCCGCGGAAGGGCGCGGTCGAATTCTGTATACCGTCGTGTACGATATTATCGCTGCGGGGGTCATTCAAAAAATGGTAGTTCCACTCACCGCTGAGCCGAAAGAAGTTTCAAAATTGTCGGAACAATCCCGCGACTTTCTGTCCGTAATTCTTGCCTTTCTGCTGGGGGTTACCCAAGTTTCGGAGCCGTCGCATCAAACTCCGGTTTCTGTTTACGCGGCATAATTTCTCTGGGGTCCCCAAGTCATCTGGTATCAATTCTAGAATCAATGCAGATGCCTCTGCCTTTGACCAGACGGGAGCACACGAATTGACAACTGCGAGAGAAGCGATTGGCCCAGGCTAAAGCAAGATACACAGGCAAGCGACTGGTTGCGGGCTGGGTCCTGACGGCCTTTGTCGCTATCGCCGCTTTGGGGCTGTTTCACAGAAACACAATGCTGAGCAGCCTTGAGCAGGAAAGTGCAATTCTTCACCGGTTGGTGTCCCAACGTGTCGGCCAGCACGACGCTCATCTGACATCCTTGTCCGCAATCGCAACTGCCGGAGACATGCAACGTCCTGATCTGTTCTTGGGCGTAGCGGCCACAATCTCCAGATTTTATCCCAGAATTACCGAAGTTCAGCTTGTTCCTCTGAATCCGGCAGGGGAGATCATCGGCACCCGATCGCTGTCGCCTGAAACTGCCGCGAAAATCCGCGAGGCAGCTTTGCGTTCGACAGGAGTTCCTGAAATCGTGGGACATCCGGACCAGAATGCACAATACATGCTGGTAAAGCGAAGCCCGAACACCGAAGCAGCCATTTATGCGCTCATGCTCTCCATAGATGCGGCACAACTGATCGAAAGCGAGTCCGAATTCTGGCTCAGCACATCCTCCGGTCGCCAATTGCTCTTTGAAGATGGGTCACTCCTGCACTCGAGCTCCGACCCAGGCGCCAACACAGTCACCAAACCTTTGGCGAGCCCATCGCAACCGCTATTGCTTCGAACGGGTATACGTATTGAGTTCGCAGATCTTGTTTCCCCGCTTCGGGCGCTTGGCGCGATCATTCTGGTGAGCGCGGTCTACTTCATCGTCCTGTCCGGCCTGCGACAGAGGGCCCGGACCCGTTTGGCGGAACGCGAGGCTGCACTGAGCCGAGTTGAAGCGCAACTGGCCCATGCATCGCGGGTGAACGTCATGGGAGAAATGGCAAGCGGCATGGCACATGAGTTGACCCAGCCATTGACTGCCATTCTTGCTCAGGCGCAGGCAGGAAGACATTTGCTTAAGAACGGTGACCTCGAAACCTTGGAGCCGACTTTGGACAACACTGTTGCCCAAGCCCGGCGCGCATCCGCGATCCTTGAGCGCCTTCGCAACTGGACACGTCCCAGCACCTCCACCCAAGGGCCGGCCGACTTGCGGCTTGCGCTGGCGAATGTGACCGAACTACTGACACCCGAAGCAAATCAGCGGGGGCTGTCCCTGTCTGTGACAAGTCCGGCCCATCCCGTCGAAGTAAAAGCGGACCTGGTTGAGTTGGAGCAGGTTCTCCACAACCTCATCCGAAACGCGCTCGAAGCGCTGGATGGTCAGTCGGACGGCGAGGTGCGCGTCAGTGCCGATATGAATGGCGATCAGGTTGTTATCGAGATCGCTGACAATGGACCGGGTGTTCCCGAAGATCTTGTTCCCAACCTGTTTACCCCCTTTGTCACCACCCGCGAAGATGGCAGCGGGCTTGGGTTGGCCCTGAGCCAGCGGCTGGTCGAAAAATCGGGTGGCGAGATCATTTTGGCAGATAATCGTCCGCATTCCGGCCTACAGCCGTCCCCAACTGGCGATCGGGGTGCGGTCTTCAGGGTGGTCCTCCCAATCGCGAACTTTCCAGCGGAACCAAAGACATGAACCATCCTGTCTATCTCGTCGATGACGACGACGCCGTGCGCCGGGCGCTGAGCCTCCTTTTGTCGACAGTAGGGTTCAAAGTAACTAGTTTTGCTGATCCCCGGAGCTTTCTGGGGCAAATTGACCATCTGCCACCGGGTTGCCTGATTCTGGACATCCGAATGCCGGTGATCTCCGGGTTGAAGTTGCAACAGCAACTGAGAGAGCAGGGTCTGGACTGGCCCATTGTCGTTATTTCGGGACATGGCGATATCGAGGCCTGCCGTCAGGCCTTCCGTTTCGGAGCAGTCGACTTTCTCTCGAAGCCCGTCGATGAACAGGATCTGATCGACGCGATTCAAAGAGGAAGCGAATTGCTCGAGAAGCAACTACAAGCCGCGGCCGAGTTGTCTGAAGTGCGCGATCTTCTGGCGCAGCTGACCTCTCGTGAAAACGAGGTTCTGGGTCATATCGCGGAGGGTTTCACCACGCGGCAGATTGCCGAAGCCCTGAAACTGTCGCCGCGCACAGTCGAGAGCCACCGGGCCGCGATTGGCGCAAAACTGAGCACGACATCGCAGGCCGAAATGACCCGGATCTGGCTGCAGGCGCGGAACACTCCGTAGAACTACGGAACTCTGCGCAAATCCTACGAATGTCCAGGACCTGTCTCTGCGGGTAGGTTCCGCCTGCATCAACCACAGGAGACAAGAAATGATCCGCAAACTCGCTCTCGCTGCCCTTCTGGCTGCTCCCGCCGCTGCATCGGCGCAGTCGCTGCCGACCGCCCCTTATTTGCCGCTCGACCTGGCAAGCAAAGCAGCACAGACAGCACTCGAAGCCTGCGCCGCAGAAGGTTACAATGTCAGCGTCGCCGTTGTTGCACGCGATGGCTCCCTGAAGGTCCACCTGAAGGCCGACAATTCCGGCCCCCACACCGTCGGCAGCTCGCAAGGCAAAGCCTTTACGTCGGCATCGATGGGCCGCGACACCGCCGGTCTCGCCGATTTCATCGGTGGCAACCCGCAAAATGACGGCCTGCGCGACATGGACCCGCGCCTTGTGATTCAAGCTGGCGGCCTGCCGATCAAAGTCGAAGGCGCTCTGGTTGGCGGTATCGGTGTCGGTGGCGCACCGCGCGGTGACATCGACGCCAACTGCGCCCGGGCTGGTCTTGACGCAATCGGCGCCGAATAAGACTCTGGCGGTCCGCGCTTTGCGCGGATCGCACTTCTATCCGGGAGTATCTTCATGCTGAAACGTTTTCTGATTCCTGCCTTCCTGAGCCTTGCACCATCTGCATTTGCCCAGACCGCGCCCTCGCCGACGGAAATCGCAGGATACGAAGGTCTGCTACGTGCAGCCCATAACGGCAACACCGCCGAAGTATCCCGACTGGCCGCAACGGGTGTGGACATCAATTCCCGCGACCAACGCCATCGCACGGCGGCTCATGTAGCAGCCTATGCCTCTCACGATGAAACCCTGCGCGCGCTGGCCGAAGCCGGTGCAGATATGAACGCCCTGGAGTTTCAGACCTATGACGTGGTGACAATTGCCGCGGTGGCCGATGATCCAGAGCTTATGTCGCTGGCCATCGAACTAGGCAATGATCCGGGGCTCACCACCAGCCCTTATGACGGCACGGCACTTATCGCTGCCGCCCATCTGGGCCATGTCGAAGTTGTCCGCCGCCTGATCAAAGCCGGCGCACCATTGGATCATGTGAACAATCTCGGATGGACGGCACTCATGGAGTCGGTGGTCCTTGGCGATGGTGGGCCAGATCATCAAGCGGTGGCGAAACTGCTCGTCGAGGCCGGCGCCGATCGCAGCATCGGGGATTTCGACGGCGTGACGCCACTGGAACATGCCCAGGATCGGGATTTTCGCGAAATGGTCCGCATCCTGTCCCGTTGAGCCCAAGAGGGTGCTCTGAATAAGCGCTAGGTCAGTGTTCTGGCGGAGCCAGGTAATTCTCGTTCAAGTGAGGGTAGCCCCTTCCCGCAGCGGCTAGTCTGATACTCGCTACCCGAATGGTGAAAGACCGCGCGGATCCTCACCCGCGCAAACGCTCTCCGTTTGGATCAAAGGGCGGGCGCTCCAGAATGCGGGCCCGGTGAGGAACCCCGAGAATAAATACATCGACGGCATCGCCCGGTTGGGTAATTTCAGGGTCTACAAAAGCCATCGCCAGAGACTTGCCAACAAAGTACCCGTATGCCCCGGACGTTACTCGGCCAGCCGGTCTTCCATCCAGGGTGAAAATCGGTTCTCCCCCGGCTGCGTCGGCATTTCTGGCGGCTTCGACCTCTAGGACTGAGAGCAATTCGCGGTGCGGATTGTTCTTGACCTTTAAATAGGCCTCCTTGTGCAGAAAGGTCTTGTCGAGTTTGACAAGGCGGTCGAGCCCAACTTCATGCAACCAATACTCCTGACTGTATTCGCGCCCCCAGGACCCGTAACCCTTTTCGATCCGAAGGCTGCCCAGCGCGCGGCTGCCGACCGGGCCGCCCCCGAAATCCTCCGCGACGTCCAACAGGGCGGAATAGAGCCGAACCTGATCTTCTTCGGCACAGTGCAACTCCCATCCGAGATCACCAGTGAACGAAACCCGGATCGCAAGGCATTTCACGCCCGCCACTTCGATTTGCCGGGATCGCATGAAACGGAAGAAATCGTTGCCCAGATCTGTATTGGTCATCCGTTGCAGCATTTCGCGCGACTTTGGACCCGCCACGTTAAATCCTGCGATGCGATCCGTGGCAATTTCGAACCCGGTATCCTCCGGCAAGGGGATCATGTTGAAAAAGCGTTGATGATAGCGTTCGGCCATTCCTGACCCAACCATCATGTATTCGTCGTCAGCCACCTTGGTAACTGTGAAGTCACCAGCCACGCCGCCCCGGGCTGAAATCAGTGGTGACAGGCAGGACCGACCCACTTCGGTCGGAACGCGGTTGGCAACAAGCTGATCCAACCAGCCGTGCGCCCCCGGCCCCTTGATCACGTAGTTGGCAAAGTTGGAGATGTCGATCACTCCGACATTCTCGCGCAGCATGTTCACTTCGCGCCCCACCGGTTCCCACCAGTTCTGACGCGTAAAACTGTTGGTTTCCTGCACGCCGGGTTGCCCGGCGAACCAAAGCGGATGCTCCCACCCGCAGTTCAGCCCGAAAACTGCTCCCATTTTTGCCTGCATGTCATAGGCCGGGCGAACCCGCGCGGGGCGACCCGCCGTTCGCTCTTCGTTTGGAAAATGGATAGCGAAACGATGGGCATATTGATCTTCGACGCGGGCTTTTGTGAACGCCTTGTCCGCCCAGTCGCCGAAACGCGCCAAATCCCATGCGAACATGTCATACTGTGGTTCACCTTCGATCATCCACTGAGCAGCCAACAGTCCCAGTCCACCTGACTGAGAAAAGCCCGGGATGATCCCCGTGCAGCAGAAATAGTTTCTGAGTTCGGGAACCGGCCCCCAAAGTGCGTTGCTGTCAGGAGACCAAATCATCGGCCCGTTGATGACACGTTTGACGCCGGCCGTTTCGGCGCAAGGCACGCGCTCTGTCGCGCGGATCACATTCTCCATGATCCGGTCGAGGTCATCGGGAAACAGATCGTGGGCAAAATCCAGTGGCGTCCCATTCTCGGCCCAGAATTTCATGTCTCGTTCGTAAGCCCCAATCAGGAAGCCATTGCCCTCTTGCCGAAAGTAATACTCTCCGTCCCGATCTGCGATCGATGGCAACCGTCGTCCCAGCGCCTCGACCTCAGGGATGGTCTCGGTCACGAAATACTGGTGTTCGGTTGGCTGCAATGGCAGTTCGAGGCCAACCATGGCCGCAACTTCGCGCCCCCAGAGACCGGCCGCATTCACCACCCATTGTGTTTGAATGTCACCTTTGGCTGTTCGCACGATCCATGAACCGTCCGCCTGTTGTTCTGTGGCGTGGACCGGGCAAAACCTATGTATCTCCGCCCCAAGCTTCCGCGCGCCAGCCGCGTAGGCCATGGTGACTCCCGATGGATCGACATTGCCTCCGTCGGGCTCAAACATGATGCAGCGAACGTCGTCGAATTGCGCCAAAGGATGCAGTTCCTTGGCCTGCTCTCGGCTCACCTCATGAAAGTTGAGGCCATAATACCTGGCCTTGGCTTCCTGCAGACGCAACTGGTGTTCGCGTTCTTCGGTTTTTGCCAGATACAGCGATCCGGGTTGGAAGACACCACAACCCTGCCCGGTTTCCTGCTCCAGCTCCTTGTACAGATTCATCGTGTAGTGTTGGATGCGCGTCACGTTGTTGTTGTCGTGCAGCCCATGAATGTTCGCAGCGGCGTGCCACGTGGACCCGCTTGTCAGTTCATCGCGCTCCAGCAGCACAACATCGGTCCAACCGAGCTTCGCAAGGTGGTACAGGATCGAGCATCCAACCAATCCACCACCGATGACCACTACCTGAGCGTGGGTTTTCATTGCCGACATCCCTGGCCCGCCAAGAAAACAGGCACAGCGGTTGCAGACCAGAAACGCCACACCATAGCGATTTGTCCGGACAGCCGTAGGGCGGCGTTGCCGCGTTGCCCGGTGCTAGTGCTGACACTGAGGCACAGGTTCTTGGCGACGTGTGTCCCCATTGCGACATTCCTTGTCGCATTGGAGTTTCCAGTCAGGAGGCAATGTCTTTCATAACAGCGAGAAACCGGGCAACTTCCTGCTTGCTGTTGTAGTGGCACATGGAAACACGGATGCAGCTTTTGAGGCCAAGTGGGGTCAGAATGTTTCCGGAATAGTGATCATCTTTCCGCAAATGCGTTCGAATCCCCTGCTCGTTGAGTATTCGAACCAAATCAACTGATTCAAACCCATCGACAACCAGCGACACGAGGCCTTCCCGCGCCGGATTTTCGACGCCACCGATGATTTGGACCCGCTCAAATTCTCGCAGCCCGGGCAGGTTGCCAACCCCATCTATCATAGCGTCAGTCAGAGCCTTCTCCTGCGCTCGGATCGCGTGCCCCGCAGCGACAAAAAGCTCTCGGCGGTCTTTCGCATCAGAAACTTGTGCGCCGAGCCATTCAAGATATCCGGCAACATCTGTCAGCGTGGCATAGGCTCCTGTGTCACGGGTGCCCATCTCCCAATTGTCGGATGGCCCATCGAGCAAGCCGTCATGCGGTATCTGCGTCATCCGATCCGATATCCAAGCCAATCCATAGCCGTGTCGGGAAAATGCCTTGTATGGCGAAATCACGTAGGCATCGATGCCATAACTCTCGATATCGATTTGACCATGCGCCGCATGCTGGATTCCATCGACTAGGATCAAACAGTGAGGCGATACATTTCTAATCTCTGCGGCGATCGCGGAGACATCAACACCGATACCCGTTACGGGCGATGTGTGGACGATCGTTGCCACGACCGTTTCCGGTGTTACTGCCGCTGCGTATTCCTCAGGCTGGACCGTTCCCATCTGGTTATCGTGTTCAACCAGAATATGCCGGTGATGGGCAATTTTCGCCCACCGATGACAGGCCGATCGGGTGGCGGGATGTTCTAGCGTCGATCCCAACACCAAACCCGGCACCGTACCAAGGCAACTGTTCATGATCAGACGGAACAAAAGCTCCGTTCCGCTTTCACCCACAAAGAACTGACCGCTTGGCGCGTTCATCAAAAGGCGCATGTCTTCCCTGGCCTTTGATATGACCCGGACAAGTTCATGGCTACCTGGATTGTCCCTGCCCTGATTGTCGGGAATCGCCGCATATTGCGTTGACGTTTCGACGACAGACTTGAGCGTCAACGCGCCCCCTGCATTCTCAAAGAAAATCCTTGGGCCCTGAACCGGGCATTCTTCGACCTGAGCAAAGCGGTCGCGCACTTTGTTCAGGAGGTCATCCGAGAATCCTGTCATGAACTGCCTCCCAAGCAGTGGATTTTGTCACTGCAAGCCTAAGTGCTCAGTGAGATAATGACACCTGGGAAATTCAGAAATGGCAACCCGCACTTACGGATCACTCCACAACCCGCGCACCCTAGCAATCCGGTCCGTTTCCGCCCGCACCCGTGACGAAAACCGCCATAGCGAAAACAAGGGGTCGGACCTGCGCGACCGGCCGAACAATCCGCCTGTCTGCTCCCAGTAACCATCCTGCGTAAAACGCACACGATGGAAGACCGCTGTCGGAGAAAACCGAAGAACCGTCGCGACCTTTCCAGATTTGACGAGATCAATTGCTTGCTGATGCAGCCGCGATCTCGACCATGAACGCCCGGAGAGGAGAATGGCTTGCGTGTCCCGTCTGCTCGGAAACGGAAGAAACGCTTCTGTCGGGTCCGGGACCGGCGGCAAGGTTAAAGCGGGTCGGGAAAGCCCTTGGGAGTATCCGTTTTGCAAACTCGCCATGAGGCGGCGAACATCGCGCGGTTCCAACCCACCCCGAACCAGATGATACAAGGCCCGGGCGCGTTCAGCCCGTTTGATTTCCCGCCACCGGTCCCGGTGAAGAGTTTTTGGGCAGTGGCTGTTCAGAAAAACCGCCCAACTGGCCCCAATTTCGGTCAGATCCAGCGGCACCCGGTCAGATCGGCGGCGCCTGCTGGCCTGATAACCATGATGCACCTGAGCCCGAGGTACGAATGCGGTCTTTCCTCCCGATTCCGCAAGTCGCAGGTTCAGATCTGTTTCATCCAGAAAGAAACGGTATCTCGGATCGAACCCGCCAAGCCGAGCCAACACCGAACGGCGCACAGCCATGTTGGTTCCTTGGGTCTTGATCCCGCGATTCTTTCCGGGCGACAGAACCGTAGTTTTGTCGCAGGCAATGTCGAGCGGAGCAGATCGTCCCATTCGGTCCACTGCCTGCGCTGTGGACTGCCATGAAATGCCATTCCGCCCCCTGACGAAGCCCCCTGACGCGACCACATCGGCGCGTGAAAACGGCGCGACCAGTGCCACCAGCCATGTAGGTTCAGGCACGGCATCATCATCGAGGAAGGCAATGATTTCCCCAGCTGCCGCGTGAATTCCATGATTGCGTGCGGCAGAGATATTTTCATCGTCAAAGGACAGCAGCTTGATTTTATCCGCCAGCTGATGTGACTGCAGCACCGCAAAGCTTTGTGGGTCTGTGACCACAACCACTTCAAAGGGGTCATACATCAACTGCGATACTGCCAGCAGGCAGCGTTGCAAGGCTTCGGGCCGATCCCTGCTGACAACTATGACACTGACAGTCGGGGAGCTTGCCGTCAGCCTCTCACTCATTCCAGTCCCATTCCGGCCATCATAGCTTCTAGACGCGGCACATCCTCGGGATTGTTCAACTCCCAGAATTGGCGATCACGGGCTTCGACTTCGACGCAAAGAACTTTGCGGCCATTTTCGAGAAACCGCAGTTGCTCAAGCCCTTCCAGTTGCTCCAGCGGACCTACGTCCCAGCCCGGGTAGGCCGTCAAGGCATCCGGACGATAAGCGTAAACACCGACATGGTGGAACACGGGGGTTGGATCGCTGGCTTCATAGGTTTCGGACGTGAACGGGATCACCTCCTTGGAAAAGTAGAGCCCGCCATGATCTTTGCCAAACACCGCGGTCGTTCCACCAACCCGGCCTGCCCTGCGATCTTCGAGGAGGCTGTTAAGCGTTGCCCCGTCACAACGCAGCACAGGTGTCGCAATCTCGGCCTGAGGATTGGCGCGCAATCCCGCAACCAGATCCTCTATGAACCAATGCGGTGTCAGTGGTGCATCACCCTGCAGGTTCACAACGATCTCGAACCCGCCGCCCAGCTCCGAATATGTTTCGGCGCAACGCTCAGTCCCGTTGGCGCAGCTTTCCGAGGTCATCACCACCTCGGCTCCAAAGGCTTTGGCAGCATCCCGGATCCGGTCGTCATCCGTCGCAACCACCACCCGATCCACACCGGAAACGGACATGGCAGCACGCCAGGATCGCTCGATCAGGGTCCGGGCTTGTCCGGATGCGCCTTTCAGCGGTACCAGCGGCTTGCCAGGATATCGTGTCGAGGCGTAGCGAGCGGGGATTGCGACAAGAACCGACATCAGGCTTCCTTCAATTCCACGCCGGGAGCGTAAGCGATGAAGAACGGGTTGGCATAGCCTTGCTTTCCGTAGGTCAGGGGGGTGTGATCGTCGAACCGCACAACACGACCGCCTGCACCCTGCAAAACCGCGTGGCCGGCAGCCGTATCCCACTCCATCGTGCGCCCGACACGCGGATACAAATCCGCCTCTCCCGTCGCCACAAGGCAGAACTTGAGCGAGGATCCCGCGCTCTTGCTGTCCTTTACTTTATACTTGTTGATGTAGTCATCGGTTGCCTGATCCCGGTGGGATTTCGAGGCCACCACCATCAGCGCCCCGTTGTCCGGCCCGGAGACGGAAATCGGCGCGACTGGTCCCACGTCAGTTTTATCCAGTGCTCCGGTTTCTTCGACTGACTGACCGTCCGCCAGAGTATAAAACATCCGACCCTTGGCCGGGGCATAAACTACGCCACGCGTCGGAGTGCCATTTTCGACCAACGCGATGTTGACCGTAAAATCACCGCGGCGGTGGATGAATTCCTTGGTGCCGTCCAGCGGGTCGACGATCAGAAAGGTATCACCGCGCTCGGTATGCGAGTCCGCCTGTTCTTCGGTAACCAGCAGGATCTCGGGAAAAGCCGCGCGCAACCCGGCCGAGATCAAGGCGTCAGCGGCTTCATCAGCAGCAGTGACCGGGCTTTCGTCGGATTTGGCCTTCACCTCGAAATCGTTGGAATTGTAGATCTCCATGATCTTGTCGCCCGCCTCCAGCGCCAGACGCCGGATCACCGGAATGAGAGTCTCATAGGTCACAAAAATGCTCCGTTTTTGTGTTTTGTTGATATGTCGGATGCGCCCTCTTATGCTGTGAGGGCAACGGAACGGCAAGAAATCCGTGCAAGAAAAGAGCAGGTCGGCAGGATCAACACTGGATGTTTAGGCACAGACACCACAAATCGCTGTTCGGCGGCGCGGTCACGATGGCTGAGGTCATCTTCCACTCGGTGGTCCGATCGGTGCGCTCCAAGCACAACAATGCCTTTGTCGCCATAGGCCTGAACATGTTGCAGGTGATGGTGTTCATCGCCGCATTCTACGTGATGTTTTCGGTGCTCGATCTGCGCCGTTCTGCTGTTCGCGGCGATTTCCTGCTCTATGTGATGTCGGGCATCTTTCTTTACATGTCCCACATCAAGGCGGTCGGTGCTGTGGCCGGGGCCGCCGGCGCAAACAGCCCGATGATGCTGCATGCGCCGATGAACACCGTGATCTCGATCGTATCGGCCGCGCTGGGCGTCCTGTACATCCAGTTGCTGACCATGTTCGTAATCCTTTTCGGATACCATGTCGCAGTCACACCGATTTACATCTACGATCCGATATCGGCCTTCGGGATGGTCCTGCTTGCCTGGTTCACTGGCTGTGCGGTCGGTTTGGTGTTCATGGCTCTGAAGCCGTGGTTCCCATCTGCCACAAGCGTTATGTCGACAGTTTACCAGCGGGCAAACATGATCGCCTCGGGCAAAATGTTTCTTGCCAACAGCCTGCCTAGCTTCATGCTTTCGCTGTTTGACTGGAACCCGCTGTTTCACTGCATCGATCAGTCGCGCGGTTTCGTTTTCATCAACTACAATCCGATGCACAGCAGCTGGCAATACGCCGCCTGGGTGGCCATCGTCCTGATCATGCTGGGGCTGATGGGCGAATTTTATACCCGGCGGCACGTTTCTCTCAGTTGGGGGGCACGCCGATGATCCGCTGGCTGTGGGTCCTGGCCCTGCTGTCCGGCCCGGCAACGGCTCAGGATCTCCCGGCGATGTTCAGCGTGACCGGAGTGAATCCAGGCGATGTTCTCAACATTCGACAGCAGCCAGACGCGGGCTCGGGTATCCTCGGGGAACTTGCGCCCGATGCCACCGGCGTAGAAATTGTCCAACGGTCAGACGACGGCAAGTGGGGTCAGGTTGCGTTCGGCGAAAGTACAGGTTGGGTATCCACGCGATATCTGGAGATCGAGCCGAGTTCCTTCCAACTGGCCGAGAAACTTCAATGTCTGGGTGCCGAGCCTTTCTGGTCGCTGGGCATTGCACAGGGCAAAGCAGCACAATTTGACACACCGGACGGAAAGACACAGTTCCTGCCCGCCGGTGAACTACAGCCAGCCAAGGGCCGGTCCCACCGCTTTCTGTTGCAACTGGGCGATGATGTGATCGCAATCCTTCGGCAAGAAATCTGTACTGACGGAATGTCCGACCGGGTTTTTGGTATTGATGCGGATCTGGTGATGCCGGATGGGCAACTGCTGACGGGGTGCTGTCGCCTCCTGCCGTGACCGCCTCAGGTGACGCATCGAAGGGTAAGGTTCAGCCGACCACCTTTCGGCAGCAGGCGGGAGGATCCGAAACGGATCCGATCCAACCCATGATATGTCAGGCGCGCCGGCCCGCCCATCACGACGACGTCACCCGAACTCAGCCAGACCGATTCCGTTTTGCCGCCCCGCTCGGTGTTACCGATCCGAAAAAGGCCGTCGTCACCCAGTGAAACCGACAAGACAGGCCATGAAAAATCTGCCTCGTCCCGGTCTTGATGCATCCCCATCCTTGCCCCTTCGCCATAATAGTTGACCAGGCAGCTGTCGGGTTCTCGTTCCAGCCCCGTTACATCCGACCAGATCTGCAGAATTTCCCCCGGAATCGGTGGCCACGCCCTACCCTTTGGATGCCTTGGTTCATACCGGTAGCCGTTCTTGTCCGAGACCCATCCGCAACTGCCGGCAGAGGTCATTCGCACTGACATATTCTTTCCGGAAGCTGTTGTCGGAGAGAAGAGTGGCGCCGCCTTGAGAACCGGGCGCAACGCTTCAACGAGCAATACTTGTTCCTCGGACGGAACGAAGCATTTGTGGATTTCGAAACCGCGAATATTGAGCCTAACCATGACTTATCGCACCCTCCTTTCCAAAAGCTTGACAGATTCCACAAAGAATCATGAAAACCCGCTGTTCACAGTGCTTGCAGGCGTCCTGAGAGCTTCCTATATACGCCGGGACGCGCGATGGTGTAGGGCCGTCGCGCCTCACCTTCGGGGTTGGAATGCCGCAATGGGTTCGGACCTCGGGACATCGCCTTGAATAGAAAGGGATCGAAAGAATGAGCAAAGTAATCGGAATCGACCTCGGCACCACCAACTCCTGTGTTGCCATTATGGACGGCTCGCAGCCCCGCGTAATCGAGAACGCGGAAGGCGCCCGTACCACCCCCTCAATCGTCGCCTTTACCGAAGACGAGAGACTTGTCGGCCAGCCTGCAAAGCGTCAGGCCGTGACGAACCCCGACAACACGATCTTTGGCGTCAAGCGCCTGATCGGCCGCCGGTATGACGACGCAGAGGTGGAGAAGGACAAGAAAATGGTGCCGTTCGCCATCGTCGATGGTGGCAACGGGGACGCGTGGGTCGAAGCACGCGGCGAGAAATACTCTCCCAGCCAGATTTCCGCCTTCACGCTTGGCAAGATGAAAGAAACTGCCGAATCATATCTGGGTGAAGAAGTCACTCAGGCCGTGATCACCGTGCCGGCTTATTTCAACGATGCACAGCGTCAGGCCACCAAGGATGCAGGCAAGATTGCCGGCCTTGAAGTTCTGCGGATCATCAACGAACCGACAGCAGCCGCTCTGGCCTATGGCCTCGACAAAGAAGAAAGCCAGACCATCGCGGTTTATGACCTCGGCGGCGGTACCTTCGACGTGACCATTCTGGAAATCGACGATGGCCTGTTCGAGGTCAAATCGACCAATGGCGACACCTTCCTGGGTGGTGAAGACTTTGACATGCGCATCGTCAACTACCTGGCGGACGAGTTCAAAAAGGAAAACGGAGTCGATCTGTCGAAAGACAAGATGGCCCTGCAGCGCCTGAAAGAAGCCGCTGAAAAAGCGAAGATTGAACTTTCGTCGACCTCGCAAACCGAAATCAACCAGCCGTTCATCTCGATGGGCGCCGACGGCCAGCCGCTGCACATGGTCATGAAACTGACCCGCGCCAAGCTGGAACAGCTGGTTGGTGATCTGATCAAAGCCTCGCTGAAGCCCTGTGCCGCAGCTCTCAAAGACGCGGGCATCGCAGCAGCAGACGTCGATGAAGTTGTCCTCGTTGGCGGTATGACCCGTATGCCGAAAGTGGCTGAAGAGGTGACCAAGTTCTTTGGCAAAGAGCCGCACAAGGGTGTGAACCCCGACGAAGTGGTTGCCATGGGTGCAGCCATTCAGGCCGGCGTTCTGCAGGGCGACGTGAAAGACGTGGTTCTGCTCGACGTGACGCCTCTGTCGCTGGGTATTGAAACCCTGGGTGGTGTGTTCACCCGCCTGATCGACCGCAACACGACGATCCCGACCAAGAAGTCGCAGGTCTTCTCGACCGCCGAGGACAATCAGAACGCCGTGACCATCCGGGTCTTCCAGGGTGAGCGCGAAATGGCCGCCGACAACAAAATCCTCGGCCAGTTCAACCTCGAGGACATCCCCCCCGCTCCGCGCGGACTGCCCCAGATCGAAGTGACATTCGACATCGATGCCAACGGTATTGTCTCGGTTTCGGCCAAAGACAAAGGCACCGGCAAAGAGCAGAAGATCACCATTCAGGCATCGGGTGGTCTCAGCGACGATGATATCGACAAGATGGTCAAGGACGCCGAGGAAAACGCCGAGGCGGACAAGGCGCGCAAGGATCTGGTCGAAGCCAAAAACCAGGCAGAATCGCTTATCCACTCGACCGAGAAATCGATCGAAGAGCACAGCGACAAGGTCGATCCTTCGACTGTCGAAGCCATCGAACTGGCCGTCGCCGCGCTCAAGGATGAGCTGGAGTCGGACAATGCCGACAAAATCAAGTCTGGCATCCAGAACGTGACCGAAGCAGCCATGAAGCTGGGTGAAGCGATCTACAAGGCACAGCAGGAAGACGGCGACGAGCCGGCTGCCGCTGATGCTGAACCGGGCGACGAAGATATTGTCGATGCCGAGTTCGAAGATCTCGGCGAAGACAAGCGCAACTAACGGACCAACCGGGCCAAGGCGGGCCGGTCCGGACCCCGGGCCGGCCCGCTTCCGTTGAGGCAGAAGGATCAGACCGATGTCAAAACGCGACTACTACGACGTGCTCGGCGTGTCCAAGGGCGCTGCCCCGGACGAGATCAAAAAGGCTTTCCGCCGGAAGGCCAAAGAATTGCATCCCGACCGCAACAAGGACAATCCAGACTCCGAAGCCCAGTTTAAAGAAATCAACGAAGCATACGAAGTCCTGAAGGACGAAGAGAAAAAGGCGGCTTATGACCGCTTTGGTCATGCGGCCTTTGACGGTGGGATGGGCGGTGGCCCCAGACCCGGTCAAGGGTTTGGCAGTGGCGATTTCTCCTCGGCATTTTCGGACGTATTCGATGATCTCTTTGGCGACTTCATGGGCGGCCAGCGCGGCGGTGGCGGGAGGCGGGCCTCACGGGGTTCCGATCTACGCTACAACCTGCGTGTAACGCTGGAGGACGCATTTTCCGGCCTTCAGAAGACCGTACAGGTGCCAACTGCGGTATCCTGCTCTACCTGCGAAGGCACCGGGTCAGAAGGCGGTGTCGAGCCAACCGCTTGTCCAACCTGTTCCGGTTTGGGCAAGGTACGGGCACAGCAAGGGTTCTTTACCGTGGAACGGACCTGCCCCACCTGTTCGGGACTGGGTCAGATCATCAAGAACCCGTGCAAGGCCTGTGGCGGAAACGGGCGCATCGAAAAGGACCGAGCGCTCAGCGTGAACATTCCTGCGGGTGTAGAAACCGGCACCCGGATCCGACTGGCCGGAGAAGGTGAAGCCGGGATGCGGGGCGGCCCGCCGGGTGATCTCTATATCTTTGTAGAGGTGGAACGGCACGAGCTTTTTGAGCGCGATGGCACCAACCTGTACTGCCGTGTTCCCGTTACGATGGCCAAAGCGGCGTTGGGCGGTGCGATCGAGGTCCCGACCATCGATGGTGGCCGCGGCCGAGTACAGGTCCCGGCCGGAAGTCAGTCAGGTCGCCAGATGCGCCTACGCGGCAAAGGTATGCCAGCCCTGCGCGGGGGCGGTATCGGCGATATGTTCATTGAGCTTGCCGTCGAGACTCCCGTGAACCTGACCAGCAGACAAAAGGAACTGCTGAGCGAGTTTGACGAACTCAGCGAAGACAACAATCCGGAAACGAACAGCTTTTTCTCGTCGGTAAAGTCCTTCTGGGATGGCATGAAAGGCTGAATCGTCAAAAAATTCTTTGCAATAGTGCCACCTATTCAGGTGGCACCATTTTTTTGGCGGATGAAATTCGGAACGGTAGGTTTGGCTACTCAGCAGCAGATCTTTGAACCCTGTTGCCGTTAACCTGCTGTTCACCATGACAGCAGAAGCTGTTCACCATGAGCAGACCAAACGAGTTCGATGAGGCACCGTCCCTGTTCGGGACGGATGAAGCCGAGGCAGTTTCGCTGCCAACTGGAAGACTTCCCTCCTACATTAAGGATCACCGACAAAGGCTGAGAGAGCGGTTCCTGACCGGCGGCGCGCCAGCGCTGCCGGATTACGAAATGTTGGAATTGATCTTGTTTAGGGCCATCCCCAGGCGGGACGTCAAACCACTTGCCCGTGACCTCTTGGACCAGTTCGGAGACTTTAATCGTGTCATAACGGCTCCGCGTGAACGGCTAAAAGCTGTGACCGGCATTGGCCCAGCCGTTATAGTGGAACTCAAGATCGTCGAGGCTGCTGCGGCTCGCCTGGCCAGATCTCGGGTGATCCAACACCACGTAATATCCAGTTGGGATGCGATTTTGGACTATTGCCACACGACGATGTCCCATAGGGAAACCGAGCAATTCCGGGTGTTGTTTCTGGACCGAAAAAACATCCTGATCGCTGATGAAGAACAGGCCAAGGGAACCGTCGATCATGTGCCCGTCTATCCACGCGAAGTTGCCAAGCGGGCGCTGGAGCTCAATGCCTCGGCCCTGATTTTGGTACACAATCACCCTTCGGGCGATCCGACGCCGTCGCATTCCGACATTGAGATGACCGCCAAAGTAAATGACGCCTGTTCCGCACTGGGCCTCATCCTGCACGATCACCTGATTATCGGAAAATCCCGCGAACTGAGTTTTCGATCGGCGGGGTATCTCTGAACACGTTTAGCGCACCCAGATTTCTACACGTCGGTTGACCTGTCGACCCCATTCGCTGTCGTCACACGCCATCGGAAGTGCTTCGCCAAAAGCCTCGACACCGATCTTCACCCGGTCGAGGCCTGCTGTTTCCGCAGCCGACAGGACGGCGTCACGCACTGACTCTGCACGCTTTAGCGCAATCTTTCTGTTTCCTGCAGCAGGTCCGTCGCCGTCGCTGAAGCCAACAAACAAAAACTCACCAGCATCATGCGCCCCTGCCTCAAGGGCCCGGGCCAGTTGATCAATGTTAAAACGGGATTGCGCGTCCGGGCGCGACGATCCGGGTTCGAACCGAAAGGACGTCGTCAAACGCTCCAGCGGGGCCAAAACAGTCATCAAACGCTGGATTTCGTCCAGCCCGGTCTCGGGGCCAGCGGCAGCAATCGCATTGGCCAAACGGTCTCCCTGTCGGTTGACCGGAATACGCTCGGCGGCCTGATCGACAAACCCGGCGCGCCGGATCACCGCCTGAGCCGCCGGCCCCCGCGAATATGACAAAAACTCGCGGCCGATCTTTGGCAACCGGCGGGCGGGCAGGTAGAGGAACATCGGCGAGGTTAAGGGATAGTCTTCGGTTTTGATCGTTCGTCGGCTGGCTGAAAGTGAGAAGCCACATTCGCCGGTCAGAGTCAGCATGCGCGCAGGGCGAGCTTCGGAGAAACTCGCGATTCCCAAGGCAAACGGATCCGCCGAAACGGCCCGTGACAGGTTGCTGCTACGTCGATGTCTGGTGACATTTTGCGAAAGCGTTGCCTTCGCGGGCGCCAAGAGCCGGTCTTCGACGGCCTGTGCCAGCCCTGAACCGACATCAGGGAGATGAAGGGAGATCGGCGCATCGGGTCCCCCTAATTCTTGCCAATTACTGATTTCACCTGAAAAGGCACGCATCAAATCTGTCACCGAAACCGCTCGGACGGGGTTTCCTTGTGCGACCACGGGCACCATCGCATCGAGCGCCAGAACGCGGCTGCGATTGATCCCGGTCATATCGCCCAATCCAAGGTCACGTGCCCTTTGACGTTCAGCAGGCCGGATCTCACGCAAGGCCATGACGATATCAGCCTCATCCGCAAGCAGATCGGCAAAACCTTCGTCCGTGGTAGCTATGTGAAAAATGAATCGAGCCACCGAGACCTTGCTGCCGGCATCAACCAGCCGGTATTCAAAGCCGCTTCCGCCAGTCTCCTGACGCTCAGTATTATAACCGTTGCGGAGGGCGAAGCCTTCGATCAATGCCGGCATCAGAACATCAGCCATGGTCGAAGACCCGGACAACCGGATCTCTGCAACATAACTGGTTAGACTGGGACAACCCGGCCCGTCACAAAGCACACCCGAGCCGTCCACAGTTAGCTCGCCAAACTGTGTTTCGATCCTGTAAAATTCACCGTCAAAACCCAACAGCGTGCCGGAAATCTCTACTTTCCCGTCATGCGACGTAAGAGTTACGTCCTGTGCTACAGCCATCCGAACTGCGCAAAAAAGAAAAAGTGCGGCGAAAACCGCCGCACGCAACCAAGTCATGTGATTACCTGAATTCCCGCGGGTTATTTTGCGGCGATCTTCAGGTCTTCGATCAGATTATTCAACACCAGAAAATCACCAATTGCGCTACAATCCGGCATCGACATGGTCAGATCACGCGTCCGCAACCTCCCAGATTTCATAAGCTCCAGTGACTGGGCGTCAATATCGCGACCGCAGTTTGCACGCCCTACTTCAGTTTCGATGCTCAATGCCACCGAACCGGGCTGTGTGCTTTGGTCAACCGGCAGGCTATAAATCTCGGCCAACTGGGGTTCGAGCGTATTGCGCTCACCCAATTGAGTGAGAATACCTTTCCCACCCTGATTTGTCGGTGAGCCCGACCAGACATGTCCACTTTCCCCATAGCTGGCACCGAACTCACGGGCGTGAACCTGAAAACCGGAACGGCCCGACCATTGTAGAACGACCCGACGATAACCCTTTAGATCCTCAACCAAAGTGCTGGCAACCGCACCCTGACCACTATCCAGAGCGATGATGAAAACGGCGCGTTCTGCGAGGGCAGGGATCTGAACGGAAAGACCTCCGTTCTTGTCGGTTGCATCGGTGAACATCATCCCGTTGTGGTGAACCGTAACGCGCTGGTTTCCGAAACATGGCGCGGAAACCGACAGATCCACCATCGCCATGGGCGCGGCAGACGCAGTCGCACTGAGGTCGCAACCCAGCTGCGGCATGTCCGGATCGTTGGGTGTACGAGGCAAAGTGGCATCGCCAAACGGTTCGGACAACGGACCCACTGCTTCGAGGCTGGGTTCGGGCAATCGGCGCGGCTGGACCTTGTCCAGTGTCGCAGATGTCAGCGTGATGGCTTCGACCGCCAGCATCCCGTAGTCATCAACATCGGATGCGCCCCGTGGCTTCTGCACAGACAGTTGCACCGGTGCGGGCGTCGGGATGACAATCGGGCTGTTTGATGCGTTGCCGCTCTGCATAAAAAAGCCGATGCCGAGCGCGCAGGCAGCCGTTCCGCCTACCGAGACAAGAAGATTCTTTCTGGACATGTCACCCTCCATCACCTGATGACCCAAGCAATAGATGGCGACAAAAGGCGGCCAACATGTGGCCGCCTTGGGGAGTTATTCTGACATGATCAGATCGTTCGGAGCGCCCTACACCGCTAGAGCAGGTGGGAGATCAGGCACCCATCGTGCGATCTCAGGCCAAACGCCCGTGGCAATGCTTGAACTTCTTGCCGCTCCCACAGGGGCATTTGTCATTGCGCCCCGGGTTACCCCATGTCGACGGATCGTCTTCGACAAATCCCTCGGCTGGCGGAGTTTCCGGTTGGGCTTCGGTTTGCGCCTCGGGCTGGCTTCCTGCAGCTTCCGCATCGGCTGAAGGCGGTGTCCCGCCTTGTTGCCCACCCTGTTGCGCGGCAATCTGCGCCAGCATTTCACGCTGCTCCTCTTCGGACAACGGCCGAACATGCGCTAGCTGTTGCGTTACGGTTTCCCGCAATCCGTCCAAAAGCGATTCGAAAAGCTGGAAGCTTTCTGTCTTGTATTCGTTCAGCGGGTCACGCTGTGCATAACCACGAAATCCGACGACCGACCGCAAATGCTCCAGCGTGACCAGATGTTCACGCCATTTGCTGTCAATGGTCTGCAACAGAACCTGCTTTTCGATGTTACGCATGGTTTCAGGCCCGAAACCGACAGCTTTCTTGGCCATCGCCTCGTCGGTTTCCTTGATCAGGCGCTCGCGGATTTCTTCGTCATCCACGCCTTCTTCCGCAGCCCATTCGATCACCGGGGCATCAATACCCAGTTTTTCAATGGTTTGCGCATAAAGCCCTTCGACATTCCACTGATCGGCATATGTCTTGGGCGGCATGAACTCATCGATCAGGTCATCGATAACCTGATACCGCATATCGGACACGACATCGTTCAGGTCTTCGGCGGCCATGATCTCACGTCGCTGATTGAAGATCACCTTACGCTGATCATTCATGACGTCATCGAATTTCAATACCTGTTTCCGGATATCGAAGTTTCGCCCTTCCACCTTGGCCTGTGCGCGTTCCAGAGACTTGTTTACCCATGGGTGGATGATGGCCTCGCCCTCTTTCATACCCAGAGTCTTCAGCACCTTGTCGAGCCGTTCCGACCCAAAGATCCGCATCAGGTCATCTTCCAATGACAAGTAGAATGATGTGCGGCCCGGATCACCCTGACGACCGGAACGGCCACGCAACTGGTTGTCGATCCGGCGGCTTTCGTGGCGTTCTGACGCCATCACATAAAGGCCTCCAGCATCCAGCACCTTCTGCTTTTCTTCGGCGTGCTTGGCCTCTTCGGCGGCGCGCAACTCGGCGGGATCGGCTTCGGGATTCTCGGCCAACGCGGCCAGAACCTTCATTTCCACATTACCGCCAAGCTGAATGTCGGTACCCCGGCCAGCCATGTTGGTGGCAATAGTAACCGCGCCCAGACGGCCTGCCTCGGCGACGATTTGCGCCTCTTTCTCATGCTGGCGCGCGTTGAGCACGTTGTGCGGGATCTTTTTCTTGTCGAGCAGCTGGCTCAGCTGTTCGGATTTCTCGATCGAGGTCGTTCCGACCAGAACCGGCTGACCCTTTTCGTGGGCCTTCTTGGTTTCCTCGATCATTGCGGCGTATTTTTCGGCCACCGTACGATAGACCTTGTCGTCTTCGTCGACCCGCGCCACCGGCTTGTTGGTGGGCACTTCGACCACACCCAGCCCATAGATCTCGCCAAATTCCTCGGCCTCGGTCAGCGCGGTGCCGGTCATGCCGGAGAGCTTTCCGTAGAGGCGGAAGTAATTCTGGAATGTCACCGAGGCCAGAGTCACGTTCTCGGGTTGGATCGAAACGCCTTCCTTGGCTTCGATCGCCTGGTGCAGACCATCAGAAAGGCGCCGGCCCGGCATCATGCGGCCAGTGAATTCGTCAATCAGAACCACTTCACCGTCGCGGACGATGTAGTCTTTGTCTTTCTGAAACAGCTTATGTGCCCGCAGACCCTGATTGATGTGATGCACGACAGTGGTGCTTTCCGGGTCATAAAGGGTCTGGCCTTCGGCCAGCATGTCCCGCGCTGAAAGCTGCGCTTCGAGGAATTCGTTACCTTCGTCGGTAAAGGTCACGTTTCGCGTTTTTTCGTCCAGTTCGAAATGGCTGTCATCCAACATCGGAATCAAACCGTCGATCGACTTGTACAATTCGGAGCGATCCTGAGCGGGGCCAGAAATGATCAGCGGTGTGCGCGCTTCGTCGATGAGAATCGAGTCAACTTCGTCGACGATGGCAAAGTTATGCTCTTTCTGAAAAACTTCGGGCAGGTCCGACTTCATGTTGTCGCGCAGATAGTCGAAGCCAAGCTCGTTGTTGGTTGCATAGGTCACATCGCTGGAATAGGCGGCCATTTTGGCGTCGTTTTCCTGCCCGGACCAGATAACGCCAGTGGACATGCCAAGCATGCCAAATACCTTGCCCATCCATTCGGCGTCCCGCTTGGCAAGGTATTCGTTGACGGTCACAACATGAACGCCCTTGCCGGTCAGCGCATTCAGATAGGCTGGGAAAGTAGCAACCAGTGTTTTACCTTCACCGGTTTTCATTTCCGAGATGTTGCCTTGATGCAGGAAGACGCCACCCATCAACTGGACGTCAAAGGCGCGCAGACCCAATGCCCGTTTTGCTGCTTCGCGTACATTGGCGAAGGCTTCCGGCAATAGGTCGTCAAGGCTTTCACCTTCATTCGCGCGCTTGCGCAGTGCTTCGGTCTTTTCCTTCAGGCCGTCGTCGCTGAGTTTCTCGAACTCCGGCTCAAGTGCGTTGATCTTCTCGATCAGCGGGCGTGTCGCCTTAATTTTGCGGTCATTCGGCGTTCCGAACACCTTTTTGGCGAGAGTTCCGAGTCCCAGCATATCTACTCCAGCGGATCCAAACTTTACGTGGTTGAGACAGGCTTGCCCGCCCCTTCTGCAACCCATACATACGGGGGATGAAAGGCGGTCCTGTCCAAGGCCTCAAGGCGATGTAAGGGGCGGCTGAAACAGTGTCAACGCCGCGCCCCGTCGCGGCCTATGAATAGGATGATTCAATGCCCAAAGGTCTCACTTTTCTGGCTCCGCTGGCGTTTGCCGTGGCTGTAGCCATGCCGGCCGTCGCAGCAGACAAGCCCAACGCGGATACGGTGTTGGCCCGTGTGAACGGGGACGAGATCACATTGGGTCACCTTATCGTGGCCCGGGCCTCGCTCCCGCAACAGTATCAGGAATTGCCGGCAGATGTTCTTTATGACGCCATTCTAGACCAACTGATCCAACAAACAGCCCTCAAGCAGAGCCTTCCCGATGAGGCACCCCGCCACATCGCACTGACGCTGGAAAACGAACGCCGGTCGATGCTTGCTGCCAGTGCAATGGAAGGCATCATTGCCGAAGTCGTGACCGACGAAGCCATTCAGGCGGCCTATAACGAGAAATTCGCCGATGGTGTTGAAGGGTTTGAATACAACGCGTCGCACATCCTTGTAGAGACTGAGGATGAAGCGAAAGCAATTCAAGCGGACCTGGAGAACGGCGCCGACTTTGCCGAAACCGCCAAAGAGAAGTCGACCGGCCCGTCAGGCCCGTCCGGAGGTGAGTTGGGCTGGTTTGGCGAGGGCAGCATGGTGCCCGAATTTCAGGCCGCCGTGATGGAACTGGAAACCGGGCAGATTTCAGCCCCTGTCAAAACCCAGTTCGGCTGGCACATCATTATTCTGAACGACAAGAAAAAAGCCGAAGCACCGTCTCTGGACGAAGTTCGTGGCACGATTGAAGAGGATCTTCGAAAGACCGCGATCGCCGATCGGGTGGCCGAACTGACCACAGCCGCAGAAATCGAACGGCCTGAAATTGAAGGTTTCACCCCCGAACTGCTTCAGCAGATCGATCTTGTGATGGAGTAATCGGAATGTCGATGCCCCGATCTCCGCTGGCCCCCGAGACTTTTCCCGAACTGCCCGCGATCAAGGGTGTTCGCCTCGCATCGGCCTCGGCCGGAGTCAAATACCAAGGCCGCACCGATGTGATGCTGGCACAATTGACGCCCGGAACATCCGTGGCCGGGGTCTTCACCCGTTCGGCCACGCGCTCGGCTCCGGTTCTGGACTGTCAGGCGAAACTGGGCGGCAGCACCGAATCCGGGGCCGCCATTCTGGTGAACTCGGGCAATTCGAATGCGTTTACCGGGCATTATGGTCAAACCTCGGTGGCCGAGATTGTCGAAGCCGTTTCTGACGCCACTGGTGTGGCTAACGATCGTGTGTTCACCGCTTCGACAGGCGTGATCGGCGAGCCGCTCCCGCATGAACGGATTGTCGCCAAGATCTCGGAGTTGACCGCAGGTCTTTCCGAAGACCGGCTGGAGGATGCCGCCCGTGCGATCATGACCACGGACACATTCGCCAAAGCGGCCTCTGCTCAGTTTGAAATCAACGGGCAAACTGTCTCCATTGCCGGGATCGCCAAAGGCTCCGGTATGATTGCCCCCGATATGGCCACCATGCTGGTCTATATCTTTACCGATGCCGAATACGATCAGACCGCGTTGCAAGAGCTTTTGTCAGGCGAAAACGAAACCAGTTTCAACTGTATCACGGTTGATAGCGACACCTCGACTTCCGACAGCCTCATGCTGTGCGCGACCGGAGCTTCGGGTGTCGATGCGACAGGCAATCCGTCTTTTTCGGCTGCGTTGCGGCGGGTGATGCTGGACCTCGCGCACCAAGTGGTTCGTGATGGCGAAGGAGCAAGCAAGTTTGTGGAAATCCGGGTAACCGGTGCCGTCACCAACAAAGATGCCAAGGTTCATGGTCTTGCAATCGCAAATTCACCATTGGTGAAAACTGCAATAGCGGGTGAGGATCCCAACTGGGGTCGGGTGGTGATGGCCATCGGTAAATCCGGAGCCGCGGCAGACCGAGACCTGCTGAGCATACGGTTCGGCGATGTTCTCGTCGCCGAAAAAGGTTGGGTTGCGCCAAACTATCAAGAGGACCTTGGGGCAGCAGAGATGAAGAAGCAGGACGTTACTATTCATGTCGACCTGGGCCTTGGTCATGGTGAGGCCACCGTCTGGACCTGCGATCTGACGCATCAGTACATTACCATCAACGCGGATTACCGGTCGTGAGCCGCACCCGATCCCGGGCAGACCGCACAACCGAGGTTCATCAGGAGGCATGGCATTGAAGACCGTATTGGTTTCCGCCGTCGCATTGATTGACGTCGATGGCAGGGTGCTGCTCGGGCAACGCCCGGAAGGCAAATCCATGGCGGGCCTGTGGGAGTTTCCGGGTGGCAAGATCGAAGCCGGCGAAACGCCAGAAGCCGCCTTGATTCGGGAATTGCACGAAGAACTCGGCATCGACACTTGGGCATCCTGCCTGGCGCCCTTGACCTTCGCCAGCCACAGCTACGACGATTTTCACCTGCTGATGCCGCTGTTCGCCTGCCGGAAATGGGAAGGCTTCCCCCAGTCCCGCGAGGGACAGGCATTGAAGTGGGTGAAGCCAGAGAATTTGCGCGACTATCCAATGCCGGCAGCAGATATTCCGCTGATACCTATACTGCGGGATTGGCTGTGAATACAGACCTATAGCCAAAGGCTCATTTGGTAGACATCCCCGAAACTCTCGGCCGATGCTACGGTCGCTCAGAATAAAAAAAGCCCGCCAGGTTGGCGGGCTTTTTCATCTTGGTAAGAATTCATCAGTCGAGCGTACGGGTCACTTCTTCGCGCTCGAAGATCTCGATCACATCACCAGGGCGGATGTCATCGTAATTCTCGAAGGCCATACCACATTCCTGCCCGGACTGGACTTCGGGCACTTCGTCCTTGAAGCGTTTCAGCGTCTTGAGCGTACCTTCGTGTATCACCACGTTATCTCGCAGCAGTCGAACACCGGCCGAGCGGCGGGCAACGCCTTCGGTAACCAGACAACCAGCAACCTTGCCGACGCCGGTGACCTTGAAGACTTCCTTGATCTCGGCGTATCCGATGAAGTTTTCGCGAATCTCGGCGCTGAGCAGGCCCGAGGCCGCGGCTTTCACATCGTCGACCAGATCGTAGATCACCGAATAGTACCGGATCTCGACGCCTTTCTGGTTCGCAGTGTTCCGGGCCGACGTGTTGGCGCGGACGTTGAAGCCCATCACCGGCGCTCCGGAAGCTTCGGCCAGACCAATATCGGTTTCGGTGATGGCACCCACACCGGAATGCAGAACGCGGACACGAACCTCATCGTTTCCGATCTTTTCCATCGCTTGAACGATCGCTTCGGCAGAGCCTTGCACGTCAGCTTTTACGAGAATGGGCAATTCGGCGACGTTTTCGTCTTCCTTGGCCTTCTGCATCAGCTGTTCAAGAGTGGTCGCCGCGCCGGCCGCTGCCCGTTTGTCCTTGGCAACCTGAGCACGGTATTCGGCGATCTCGCGTGCCTGTGCTTCGGTTTCGGTCACGTTCAGCACGTCACCGGCTTCGGGCGTACCATTGAGGCCCAGAACTTCGACCGGAACAGAAGGTCCGGCTTCCTTAACGCGGTCACCCTTATCGTTGATCAGGGCGCGGACTTTACCGTATTGCTCCCCAACCACGAAGATGTCGCCCTGCTTCAGGGTACCTTTCTGAACCAGAACCGTAGCGACAGGTCCACGGCCGACATCCAGCTGTGCCTCGATCACGGCACCTTGGGCCGCGCGATCTGGATTGGCTTTCAGTTCAAGAATTTCGGCCTGCAGCGCAATCGCTTCGAGCAATTCATCGAGACCCTGGCCAGTCACGGCAGAGACTTCTACGTCCTGCACTTCACCGGACATCTTTTCCACAATCACTTCGTGCTGCAGCAGGTCGGTGCGGACCTTGTCCGGATCGGCTTCGGGTTTGTCGATCTTGTTGATTGCCACGATCATCGGCACTTCGGCCGCTTTTGCGTGGTTGATCGCCTCGACGGTCTGGGGCATCACCGCGTCATCAGCAGCAACAACCAGAACCACGATATCCGTGACCTGCGCACCGCGCGAACGCATTGACGTAAAGGCCGCGTGGCCGGGCGTGTCGAGGAAGGACAGCACGGAACCGCTTTCGGTCTTCACCTGGTAGGCGCCGATATGCTGGGTGATGCCACCGGCTTCGCCGGAAACCACCTTGGCGTCTCGGATCGCATCCAGCAGCGAGGTCTTGCCGTGGTCGACATGGCCCATGATGGTGATAACCGGCGGGCGCGGTTGCAGATCGCCTTCGCTGTCTTCGACTTCCTTGATGACGTCCTCGACATCGGCATCGGACACGCGAACGACCTTGTGACCGAATTCCTCGATGATGAGTTCGGCGGTGTCAGCATCGATTGTCTGGTTCTGCGTCACCATCATACCCATGTTCATGAGCGATTTGACGATATCCGCAACCCGCTCGGCCATCCGATTCGCCAGTTCCGAAACAACAATCGCTTCGGGCAACTGAACGTCGCGCACAACCTTTTCGCGCTCGACACTGCCACCCATGGCTTTCTGCCGGGCACGTTCCTGCTTGCGCTTCATCGCAGCCATCGATCGATGCCGACCGCCGGCGCCGCCGGTCGCCTGGCTGAGTGTCAGCTTACCCGAACGACGGTTGTCGTCGCGGCCCTTGCCGCGTGTGTTGCGCTGTTCGCGGTCGTCGCGGCGCTGTCCTTCAGGCTGCGATGGCTTTGCAGGGCGCGAAGCTTCCGGCTTGGGCTCTGGCTTGGGCGCAGCGGCAGCACGACGGGCTGCCTCTTCGGCCTCCTTGCGCTTGCGGTCTTCTTCTTCGGCCTTTGCGCGGGCACGCTCTTCGGCTTCGCGCTGTTCGCGTTCCTTGGCTTCCTGTTCGGCACGGCGGCGGGCGCGTTCTTCTTCGCGTGCTTTTTCCTCAGCCTCACGGCGCGCCGATTCCTCGGCCTCGCGGGCTTTGGCGGCCTGGAGCGCCTTCAGGCGGCGGGCCATCTCGGCATCCGAGATCCCTGCAGGACGGCGCGAAGCGTCGCCGGCAGGCGAGCCGCCTGAGGCGCTGGGTTTGCCTGCACCCGGCTTGGGAACCACAACGCGTTTGCGTTTGGTTTCCACCACGACATTCTTGGTCCGTCCGTGGCTGAAACTCTGTTTCACGTTCCCCGGGCGGGATCCACGAAGACCCAATGTCTTTTTGCCGTCACTATCGCTCATAAAGCTACTTACCCTTCCGAGCGGCCCTTGCCGCCGTCATCCGTTTCGCGCAAGCCACGCAAGCGCTGCGCTTCCTCTACAACACGTTTGGCGAGTCCACCAGAGGCCAGAGCCGCATGTATCACTGTTTCGCGCCCAAATGCCATGCCCAATTCATCTGCGGTCAGCCAACCAATGTAGCTGCCGAAATGCGGAGTACTCAGTTTCGACTTTCCACGACCCGATCCGTCCGAGGCCTGTATCAGTATCTCGGCCTCTTCCCGGTCGAGCCAACTCTTAACTTTTTCATAGCCTGCAACCGCATCGCCGGACTTGCGGGCCAGGCTGACAAGTTCAATCACTCGGGCCACCAGCTGTCGTTCGACCTCATCGGCAAGGCCGTCCGGCACGGTGGTTTGCATTTTCAGGCCGCGGGAAAACAGCTTCTTTTCCACGGCTTTGTTCAATGCAACGCGATCCGCGGCGACATAAACCCCCCGCCCGGGCAGTTTGCCCATCACATCGGGAACAACTTGCCCGGCCGGCCCTGCCACAAAACGGATCAGCCCATGTTTGGGCTGCGCCTCGCCCGTGGCGACGCATTTGCGTTCAGGTCCGTCAGAGCGGTCCTTTGGTTTACCACCGCGACTCATCGTTTTATGTGCGAGGCCCGACGAGTTCAGGCCTCGGCCTCCTGTTCTTCACCTTCAACCGGTTCTTCTTCGCTGATTAGCTCTTCGGGATCTACCCAGCCCAGAACGATCCGGGCCGTCATAACGAAGTTTTGGGCCTCTTCCAGCGAAACGCCAAAAGGCTCAAGGATGCCGTCATCCTTGACCCGCTCGCCATCAACGGTTGTCCAGCCGCCGGCCAATTCCCAATCGGCACAAGTCGCAAAGTCTTCCAGCGATTTTACATCGTCCTTGGCCAATGCTTCCACCATCTGGGGTGTCAGGCCTTCGAATTCAATAAGGCTGTCCTCGACACCCATGGACCGGGCATTGTCGAGCGCCGCCTTGGCCTGCGCTTCCAGATAGTCGCGAGCGCGGGCCTGCAGTTCTTCGGCAGTTCCCTCGTCAACACCATCAATGACCAGAAGTTCGTCAAGCTCGACATACGCCACTTCTTCAAGGTTCGTGAACCCTTCGGAAACCAGCAGCTGAGCAAAGAACTCGTCCAGATCCAGCGTTTCGATAAAGAGCTTGGTCCGTGCCTCGAATTCTTTCTGGCGGCGGGCCGATTCCTCCTCCTCGGTCATGATGTCGATATCGAGATTGGTCAGCTGGCTTGCCAGACGCACGTTCTGGCCGCGACGGCCGATGGCAAGGCTCAGCTGCTCTTCCGGAACAACGACCTCGATCTTGCCAGCTTCTTCATCCAGAACCACCTTGGACACTTCAGCGGGCTGAAGGGCATTCACAAGGAAGGTCGGTTGGTCTTCGTTCCACGGGATAATGTCGATCTTCTCGCCCTGAAGCTCGTTCACGACGGCCTGAACGCGTGAGCCGCGCATACCGACACAAGCACCGACAGGATCAATCGAACCGTCATATGAGATTACGGCGATCTTGGCACGCGAACCCGGATCCCGAGCAACGGCCTTGATCTCGATGATGCCATCGTAAATCTCGGGAACTTCCATCTTGAACAGCTCCGCCATGAACTCAGGGGCAGTGCGGCTCAGGAAGATCTGCGGGCCGCGCACTTCACGGCGAACATCCTTGATATAGCAACGGATGCGGTCATTCGGGCGATAGCTTTCCCGGCCGATCTTTTCGTTACGACGCAGGATGGCTTCGCCAGCGCCTACATCGACGATAACATTGCCGTATTCCTCGCGCTTGACGACACCATTGATGATGGTTCCCGCGCGGTCCTTGAATTCTTCGAACTGGCGATCCCGCTCGGCTTCCCTGACCTTCTGCAGAATCACCTGCTTTGCCGACTGAGCCGCAATCCGGCCCATTTCAACCGGCGGGATCTCTTCGACATACTGATCCCCGATGGCAGGGCTTTCGAGATACTGACGCGCCTGTTCGACGGTCATCTCGGCCTGGTAGTTCTCAAGCTCTTCATCCTCGACCACGGTGCGAACGCGCGTAAAGGTCGCCTTGCCGGTCTTGCGGTCGATCGAGACCCGGATGTCCATCTCGGATCCGTAACGGCTCTTGGCGGCACGGGCGAGGCTTTCCTCCATAGCCTCGACCACCAGTCCGGGGTCGATCATCTTTTCGCGGGCAACCGCTTCGGCGGTTTGCAACAGCTCCAGCTGGTTGGCTGAGGTGATTGCCATTACTTCGTCTCCTCTTCCGACCCTTCGGTCTCGATTTCGTCGAACTTGTCTTCGTTCAGGGCACCGGCGTCTTTGCGCTGGCGCAACATTTCCTTGATCAGGTCATCCGTCAGGACCAGCTTTGCATCGCTGAGCCAGTCAAATTGCAGACCGATTGTTATGACCTCTCCGTCCTGAGCCAGATTGATCAGAACTTCGTCACCTTCGACCCCTGCCAATTCACCTTTGAAGCGGCGGCGACCATCAATCAATTCTGCAGTCTCCAGCTTGGCCTCATAGCCTTCGAACATCTCGAAGTCCTTGAGACGTGTCAGCGGGCGGTCGATGCCCGGGCTGGACACTTCGAGCGCATATGCGTCGAGGATCGGATCCTCCACGTCGAGAATCGCGCTCACGGCATTCGAAATCTCGGCACAATCATCGACCTCAATGCCGCCCTCAGGCTTGTCAGCCATGATCTGCAAAGTTGTCTGCTTGCCGCTCATCAGGCGTATTCGCACCAGCTCATAGCCCATGTCCTCGATCACCGGGGTGATGATCTCGACAAGGCGCCGGTCGATGGCAGCTTTTGCTATCAAGTCGTTTGTCATTAGGTCCAAGCACAAAAAAACGGGCGCGCGGCCCGTCTGATATTCCCGGTGGAGCTTCGAGCCCGAGGCCCGACGCGCCGCTGTTGAAACGCCATATACGCCTTGGATAACGAGTCTGCAACCCCGACCATTCCAAAGGTCGAATTTTCGCCAGTCACGAGATTTGAATGGCAGGACTTCAGAACGTCAGAGCATCCACCAACGTTCCGCCAATCGCCCGCCGTCCAGAGCGGCACCGCCAATCCGACCGGGCAAGCCGACCGAAGACGCGACTGCCAAGGTCATATCTCGTTCAGACGGGTGGTAGCGATACTTGCCGCGTCCAATCAGCCCTTCTGGTTCCGGCAAGACGGCCACATCCACAAATCCATCTCTCAGAGCCTCAGCGCGAACAGAGGGGTCCGGAATAACTGCAATCTCAACTACGTTTGCCCATCCGGCACGATCCGCCCGATAGTGTTCGGCAACCCGTCGAGCCCGGAAATGGCGCCCTTCCCGAGCGCGTTCAACTTGGTAACACCCGGCTCCTACGATTTCCGAAAACGGCATGTCCAACTTGTCCCGGGGACAAATACCAAAAGAGTCCTGCGCCAGAACCAAGGGCAGATCCGGACGGCTTTCCTCCAACTCAAGCAACAACGCAAAAGGTCCTGTGATGTCCGCGTGACGCAGTGAGATGCCGCTGGCCCGCAACGTGGACAGGACATCCTCTGCAGTCAGATTGGTGCCATCGTGGAACTGCACTCCATCGCGCAATTCGAATTGCCAAAGACGCGCCTCGGCATCTGTTTGCCAGCCTGTTGCCAGTTCCCCACGCAGGGTTCCGTCAGGGGCAATCTCTGTCAGAGTGTCAAAAACCGCCCCGCGCGCAAGAATCGCGAGCATATCGCCTTCCCGCGGAACCGCGAGCCGCAATGTGCCGCCGGTCTTGGGAGCAGCGTTGAGAGAAACTCCGGTCGCTGCCAACAAAGCCGCAGCGGCACCGGACGTAAACAGGGCACGGCGATCCAGACGACTCATTTGCGCAACCTATCGGCAATTCTGTCCATTGCTCGCACCAATTCTGCCGATATGCCCGGTTCGGACAGTGCGTGGCCCGCGCCGCGCACCATCTTGAGTTCGGACATGGGCCACAATTCGCTCAGCTTCCAAGCCGAAGTCGGCGGACAGATCATGTCATAACGACCCTGCACGATTATGCCCGGGATATGAGAAATCCGTCCCATATTCGCGAGGATCTGGCCATCGAACTCCAAGAACCCACCATTTATGAAATAGTGGTTCTCCAAGCGTGCAAAGGCGCGGGCATACTCACCGGGACTGTCTCCGGTTGATCCATTAGAGTGAATGGATGCCAGCGCGTTTTCCCATGCAGACCAAGCCCGGCCAAACTTTATTTCTTCCGCCAGATCACCGGAAAACAAACGCTTGTTGTAGGCCCGGATCAAATCATCGCGTTCATTTGGTGGAACGAGGGAAGCAAAATTGGACCACGTTTCGGGCCAGAACTTTCCTGCCCCGCCACCATAGAACCAGTCCAGTTCGGACTGCGTCATCAGGAACACACCGCGGAGGATCAAATGTCGCACGCGCTCGGGATGCGTCTGTGCATACACCAGCGCCAGCGTCGCACCCCAACTTCCACCGAATACCATCCAGCTGTCGATGCCCAGTTGACGTCGAATCACTTCGATATCTGCCACCAGATGCCAGGTCGTGTTGTCCTCTACCGACGCATGAGGCCGCGACCGGCCGCAGCCGCGCTGATCAAACAGCACAACCCGATAGACTCTGGGATCAAAATAACGGCGCATGGCCGGACTACACCCGCCGCCAGGACCGCCATGCAGAACAATCACCGGAACGCCATCCGGGTTGCCGCATTGCTCGACATAGATGCGGTGGCCCTGCCCAACATCCACCATCCGCTGATCAAACGGGTCGACCGGTGGATAGAGGTATTGCACTGCGCGCTTTTGATCCGGGTATTTGTCCATTACAGCCCTATATAGTCCGCAAACGGTAAAAGAGCACACGGAGACAGGAATGCAAGCGCCTCAATCCACCGTCGACCCCTCGGAAATTGCGAAATTCGAGGCGATGGCAGCCGAATGGTGGGATCCGAACGGCAAGTTCAAGCCGCTGCATATGCTCAATCCCTGCCGGCTGGACTACATTACGCAGCAGATTGCTGGCGAATTCGACCGAGATCTGCGCGATTCGTTGCCATTTGAGGGGTTGCGCATTCTCGACATTGGCTGCGGCGGCGGTCTGCTTTCCGAACCCATGGCGCGGCTAGGCGCCGCAGTCGTTGGTGCAGACGCCGCCGAAGGCAACCTGCCGGTGGCGCGAATCCATGCCGAACAATCCGGTTTGGATATCGACTACCGCCACACTACAGCCGAGGCGCTGGCCGAAGCCGGAGAGCAGTTCGACGCAGTGCTCAACATGGAAGTTGTGGAACACGTGGCCGATCCGCTGTCGTATCTGACGGCTTGCCGACAGCTTCTCAAACCGGGCGGCTTGCAAATCTGTTCGACAATCAACCGCAACCCGAAATCCTTTGCCGTTGCGATCGTCGGCGCCGAGGTCGTGATGCGCTGGCTGCCCCGCGGCACCCACGAGTGGTCCAAGTTCATCACACCGGACGAACTCTATGACCTGCTGTCCAAGGCCGGCCTGAACCCGGTGGACCGCAAGGGGTTCGTATTCAACCCGGTCAGCTGGAGCTGGCGCATATCGCCCCGCGATCTTAGCGTGAACTATGTCACTGCCAGCGTGAAACCGGGTTGAACATAAGGCGCGCCGTCAGTCGTAGGCGGCGTCGACGATGATCTCGACCTTCAGTTCAGGCCGGGCCAATCGGGCTTCGCCACAGGCACGCGCCGGAGCATGCCCTTCGGGGACCCATGCATTCCAGACCTCGTTCAAGCCCTGAAAATCGCGCATGTCGGTCAACCAGATCGTGGCGCGCAGCATCTTCTCGCGCGATGAACCGGCCTTGATCAGCAGTTCTTCGAGCCGCCCGAGACAGGCTGTGACCGCCTCCTGAATTGTGTCACCCTCGCCGACCTGGCCGGTGATATAGGCTACACCGTTGTGCTTGACGATTTTCGAGGATCTGGCCCCGGTATCCATGCGTTCAATCATGTGCTTTTCCTGTTCTGAATTACGTTTTGACCCGTTGAACCCGGTTCAGTTGCCGGTTTCAAGACGCAACCTCAGATCCCGCAGGACCGGCAGCACCGAACGGACACGTTCAGTTCCCAGTTCACCCACGATTTGATTGATCAGTGGTGCAATATTCGAAATCGCCTGATCGCGCGCCTGTTTGCCAGCCGGGCTGATCGCCACCATCTTGCGGCGGGCATCATCCCAATCGGGTCGGACGTGGATGTAACCTGCCAACTCAAGTTTGGCCAGCGTATTGGTCATAGCGCCCCGTGTGACATGAAACGTTGACGCCAACTGCGCCGGGCTTCGCTCGCCGCCCACGAACACCAATTGGTTCAGCACCGAAAAATGCGAGATTTCCATGCCCTTGGGCAGCACACGGCTCAGCCGGTTGCGCAGCAATTGATCTGCGGTCAGGATTTCACTGAACAGTGAAACCGCCAGGGCATTGGTATCGTCAGTCATATCGGGTCCGGGTTCGGGTCAAGCTCAGGGGTCGTCGAAAGGGCGGACGTGAGTCAGGGTAGGGATTTTGCGGCGGGCCTCGGTCACAGAACTATCATCCAGTTCCAAAATGTGAATGCCGGGTTCGGTCCCTGCGTCGATCAGCACCTCTCCCCAAGGTGAAACGGCTAGGCTATGGCCATAGGTGTGGCGGGTTTTCCCCCGGGTTTTTGAGTGCGTTCCGGTCTGTCCGGGCGCCAGCACAAAACAGCCAGTCTCGATGGCCCGGGCACGCAAAAGGGATTCCCAATGCGCGGCCCCCGTCACCGGTGAAAACGCCGCTGGAACCGTCAGGATCCTTGCGCCGGCCTGTGCCAACGCACTGTAGAGATACCCGAAACGCAGATCGTAACACACCGTCATACCGACTGTTCCAAAGTCAGTGTCAGCAATCACCGCCTTTGTCCCGGGCCGATAATTAGCGGATTCCCTGAAGGTCTCGGTTTCTGTCACCTGCACATCGAACATGTGGATCTTGTCGTAGCGCGCGATGATTTTTCCATTTGGGTCTATCATGAACGAGCGATTGGCAAAGCGTCCGTCGGGATCGTGCGTTTTCAGGGCCAAAGAGCCGATCAGCAACCAGATTCCCAGTTCTGCGGCCTGCCGCCGCAAACCATAAAGCGTCGCGTCTTCCTCTTCGTGCTGCAACACCTCGCGTTGCCGGGTTGTGCTGGTCGACACACAGTTGGTCACTTCCGGGGTCAGCACGAACTGAGCACCCTGCCCGGCTGCCTTGGCGATCATCTCTTTCACAACCACAAGATTCGCCGCCGGATCATCCGACGACGAGAGTTGCAGCAACGCCGTTCGCATCAGGCCGCCAACAGCGGATCGAGTTTACCCGAGCGCTCCAGCTCAAAGAGATCATCGCAACCACCGACATGCGTTTCACCGATGAAAATCTGTGGAACCGTCCGGCGCCCATCAGCACGTTGGATCATCTCAGGCTTGCGGTCGGGATCGCGCAGCACGTCAATTTCGGTGAAGCCAACACCTTTTTGTGTCAGCAGGCGTTTCGCCGCGTGGCAGAACCCACAAAGCGGCGAAGTGTAGATTTCAATTGGTTTCATACCGATCTCCTTGGAGTCGCGACAATCTAGGGGCAACTAGTCATTCTTGACAACGCGCGCCAGTGTCAGCACGAAAACTTGTTTTGCTCCACCGGCAAGGCAGGTTTCGGTGCAAGCCGTTAAAGTAGCACCCGAGGTCATCACGTCGTCGACCAACAGGATATCGCGCCCTTCCATTCGGTGTCGACGTTTCGGATGAGCCTCGATAACCGAACGCAACGTTTCGGTGCGTTCTGCAGCAGTTAACCCGTCCAAGATCGGCGTGCGCCGCGTGCGAACGAGGAGATCCGGGCAGCAGACCAGCCCCGTCTCGCGGGCGAATGCACGCGCCAGCAGGGCGGATTGATTGTAACGCCGTTTCAGCAATCTGGACCAGTGAAGCGGAACCGGTGCAGTTAGCATATTGTCGGACAGCAATGACTTCCCCGCTGCCGCCATCCAGCGGGCAGCCGGGCGGGCCAGTTCCATCCTGTCACCATGCTTGAGCGCAAGGACCATCTTTCTTGCCTGTCCGGAATAAAGCAGCGCCGAACGCCCATCAGCCCAAGGCCGAGGGGACTTCATGCACTCATCGCATTCAAGACGAAATGAATCCGGCTGGCCCGGCAGGGGCGTTCCGCAGCTTTCGCAGACGGTTCCCGATATGAATGGCGCTTCTCGCCAGCATTCCCCACACAAACCAAAATCGGATATGACAAGATCACCGCATCCGAGGCAGCGCGGAGGATAGATAAGCTCCACCGCAGTTTGAATTCCGCTCCACATCAGCTATGTGCGCCTCATGAAAATGCCTGCACCACAACAATCTGCTCCCGAGCTGTTCGAAAGAGCTGCCCTGACGGCCCACCGCGCGCGTGTGAAACCCGAAGCCTTGTTTTTGCATCGCGCCGCTCTTGCCGAGGTGCAGGATCGTCTGTCGTTGGTTAACAGACAGTTTACCGCGCCGGTCGTGGTGACGCCCTTCGCTGATATGTGGCGGAATGCCTTTCCCGAAGCTAGATGCGTGGTGGACGACGACGTTCTTGATCTGGTTCCCGACTCGCACGACCTCGTCATTCACGCAATGGCCCTGCATTGGGCAAACGATCCGGTCGGACAACTGATCCAATGCCGCCGCGCTCTGCGGCCCGACGGGCTTCTTTTGGCGGTTAGCCTCGGTGGGCAAACCCTTGGACAGCTGCGCGCGGTACTTGGTCAGGCCGAGATCGAAGAGACCGGCGGCCTTTCTCCGCGAATCGCCCCGATGGCGGAAATCCGGGATATGGGCGGCCTGTTACAGCGCGCCGGTCTGGCTTTGCCTGTTGCGGACAGCATCGAACTGACTGCGGAATACCGTGACCTGCGCCACTTGATGCATGACTTGCGGGCGATGGCTGAAAACAATGCGTTGACTGACCGCCTGCGCCGCCCGTCCCGCCGTGCCGTGTTCGAAAGGGCAGAGGATCTGTACCGCCAGAATTTCGCCAAGGGCGATCGCTTGCCCGCTACATTCGAACTCTTGTGCCTTACAGGGTGGGCACCGGACGAGTCCCAGCCCCAACCGCTAAGACCGGGCTCTGCCAAGACCCGGTTGGCGGACGCGCTTCACACCGAGGAAACCAAGTTGCGGGATTAGCCGCAAATATTGACCCTGACCCACCAACGGTTCATTTCACAGCCAAGCCAGCACATTTCAGGACGCCAGACATGCTAGACGCCACCACCCAAGCCCAACGCCCCGCTAATGCGCCGGCAGATCACCCAAGAATTCGGATGGGCAAGGTCGGAGTACTTCTGGCCAATCTGGGCACCCCGGATGACTACAGCTATTGGCCAATGCGGCGCTATCTGAACGAATTTCTGTCGGACCAGCGGGTAATCGACTATCCGGCATGGAAGTGGCAGCCGCTACTGCAGTTGATCATCCTCACCAAACGCCCATTCAGTTCGGGCGCGGCTTACAAGTCCATCTGGAATCACGACAAGGGCGAAAGCCCTTTAATGACGATCACAAAAGACCAGACCGCCAAGATGACCGAAGCTCTGAAGGAAAAATTCGGAGACCAGGTTCTGGTCGATTTTTGTATGCGTTATGGCAACCCTTCGACCAAATCCAAAGTACGGCAAATGGTAGAGGCCGGCTGCGATCGAATTCTCTTTTTTCCTCTCTATCCGCACTATGCGGGCGCGACATCGGCCACGGCAAATGATCAGTTCTTCCGCGCATTGATGGAAGAAACCTGGCAACCTGCAAGCCGCACCGTCCCGGCTTATTTCGACCATCCGACATATATCGAAGCGCTGGCTCAGTCGGTCGAGCGGGCCTATGGCGGGTTCCGGACCCGTCCCGACATTCTGGTTTGTTCTTACCATGGCATGCCTGAACGCTACCTTCAGCAGGGCGACCCGTACCACTGCCAATGTATCAAGACGACTCGCCTGCTGCGCGAACGTTTGGGTTGGAACGAAAGCGAGATCACTTCAACATTCCAATCGCGGTTCGGCCCGGAAGAATGGTTGAAACCCTACACGGTGGATCACGTCGCAGAGCTGGCGAAGGAAGGGAAAAAGAACGTCGCGGTGATCGCGCCAGCCTTTTCAGCCGATTGCATCGAGACACTCGAAGAGATCAACGAAGAGATTCGGGAGAGCTTTGAGGAAGCGGGTGGAGAAGAGTTCGCCTACATCCCGTGCCTCAACGACGACGCGGCCCATATTCAGGCCTTGTCGACGGTAGTGGAAGAAAACCTGAAAGGGTGGCTCAGTCCACTCTGACTGCTACTTGCAGTTGATGAGCAACGAAGAACTGAGGTGCCTAAAACAAGAAAAGGCGGTGGAAAACCACCGCCTCTCTTTTGTCGTGCCAGTCGAAGCTTAGGAAGCTGCGACAGCTGCGCCGACCAGAACCAGCAGGATCAGCGGCAGCCAGATGCCGCTCGACGAACCCTGAGTTTCTTCGACAATTACCGGTGCTTCAACAACCGGCTCAGCCAGGTTGCCCGCCGAAGCGGTCGATGCAGCGGCGGTCAGAGCAGCGGCGAGAACGAGTTTCTTCATATTAACCTCCAGAATACGCACGGTTCACCAAATGAACCATGCACCCAAGACTTACCTCGTGCCTTTTTCTAAGCAGCATTGCGTATAGATTGCAAATGCTTGTTTGCCTGAATTGACAGTTCCGGGTGCAGATGTCGTCAAATTAGCAACACTTGAGTGCCGATTTTCGTCATCGAAAACAGTTCGGAAATATGTTCGTTGTAAAGGCCGATGCATCCATTGGATGATTTACGCCCGATCTTGCGCGTATCGTGAGTTCCGTGAATGCGATAGTACTTCCAACTCAGGTAGAGCGCGTGGGATCCCAGCGGGTTGTCAGGACCCGGAGGGATGTGATCTGGCCACTCTGGGTTGCGCTTTTTCATCGAGGGTGTAGGCGACCAACTTGGACCTTCAACCTTGCGGATAACGCTGGTGCGGCCACGGCGTGTCATATCCTCGGTCAACGGCACTGACGAAGGGAACAGTCTGTAGACCGATTGGTCCTCACTCCAGTAGTGCAGCACCCGGGATTGAGTATCCACGAGAATCGCCCCGTTTCTGGTGTTGCTGAAATAGGGTTGCCAGCTTTGCGCCTTGAAGCTTGAAATGTTCCGGCGGACCGGTGGTTCCGGCTCCGGCGGGGGTCGTAGCGGGTCGTAGGCCTGTTCTTCGGTCGAATCAGTCGATTGCGCCAACGCCGGGGAGCTCAGCAGAGCGGCCCCGCCAATCAGGAAGCCACGACGATTTGGAGTTTGAAACGGCGATTTGCTCATCGGATCAGCTCTGGTCTCAGGGTTTCAGTGAATCATCCGGAATATATGGCCCGAAAGCCGCAGTCGCAAATCAAACCGGCGAGATCGCTCCGATTCCCGGACGACTACCATTTGCGCCCAACGATTTGCCGCGCTATTTGCAAGGTCGGAAACCATATCAGGGCTGAACATGACGCGCATTTTTTCTTTGTTGATTGCAGCTTTCGTGGCGCTGAGCGCCTGTACGCCACAGACAACAACCTTGGGGTCGGACGGGAAACCGCTGCCGACGCCCTACAAGATCCGCAAAAGCGACACGTCGAAAATTCAATTTCGCATGCTTGATTCGGTAAACTCGCTCCGGTCGGCGTCAGGCGCGCAGCCTGTTCAGCTCAATGCTCAGCTCAATGCCGCAGCAGCGACACATGCCCGCGACATGTCGGTTCAGAACCGCCCCTGGCACTTTGGGTCTGACGGATCATCACCCCTGGACCGGGCACAACGCGCAGGATTTGCAGGAGCTTTGCTGGGCGAGGCGATTTCGGAAACCTACGAATCCGAAGTGGAAACCCTAGCTGCCTGGATGGATGATCCAGGATCTCGCAGCGTCATTCTTGATCCGAAAGCAACCAGCATGGGGTTTGCCTGGTATCAGGAATCAAGCGGCAAGATCTGGTGGACGCTGGATATGGGATCCTGAACAGGAATACTGGATCCGGTCAGTACAAAGGGCAGCTTGGGCTGCCCCTTTTTTATTCTGACAGTCGAATTCAGGCTGCTTGCACCGGATGCGTTTCTGTCAAAATCGTGTGCAGTGTCGTGGCATCGTGATTGGCACGCAGCTTTGCGCAGAGCGTCGGCTCCCGAAGGGTGCGGGAAACTAACGCCAGTGCCTTGAGGTGTTCCACGCCTGCCTCCTCGGGCGCAAAAAGCGTAAAGGCAAGGTCCACCGGCTGACGGTCTACTGCTCCGTAGTCGATCGGCTTCTCCAAAAGAACAAACACACCAACGACCGAATCAAGATCCGCGATCCTTGCATGAGGCAATGCAACACCGTGGCCAACTCCGGTCGGCCCAAGGCTCTCACGCTCCAGAAGCGCCTCGACGGTGGACTGGGCATCAAGCCCATACGCCCCGAAAGCGACGTCAGCCACCTCCTGAAACAGGCGTTTCTTGCTCGAAGCGGCCGAGAATACCTTGACCGCCTCAGGCTTGAGGATGCTGGAAAGCTCCATGGGTGTTTGCTCCGCTCATGCACCCCCGGCAGAACCGGAGGGGCACAGATGTCTCTTGCCTAATATCTTACGGATCGATCCAGCCGATATTGCCGTCATCTCGGCGATACACGACATTCAACCCGTCTTTGCCTTCGTTTCGGAAGACCAGAACCGGCGCCCCTGCCAGCTCCATCTGCATCACGGCCTCACCCACCGACAGTGACGGAATCTTGGTTTCCATCTCTGCGACGATCATCGGCTGCAAGGATTCCGGTTCAGAATCTTCGTGCTGCTCTTCCGAGGCGAGGATATACGACGACGCTCCGAAGAGTTCAACTGGCTCGCTCCGGTCTTTGTGATGATCCTTCAGACGCCGTTTGTAGCGGCGCAACTGGGTCTCCATCTTGTCGCAACATGCTTCGAAAGCTGCATATATTTCAGTGGCATGCGCCTTTGCTTGTGCGGTCAGTCCTGTAGACAGATGGACTGTGGCCTCGCAAACATATTCATGCGCCGAACGGGAAAAGACGATATTTGCATCGGTTGGACGCTGGGCATACTTGCCGACAACTTCTCCAAGTTCCGTTTGAACATGGGTCTGCAGAGCTTCACCGATATCAATCTGTTTTCCGCTGATTTGGTAACGCATGTGTTCTCCTTCACAATTCGCACCCGGTTTTTCAGCCGGCAAATCCGGCATCTTGGTTATTGGCGGGTGGCTGGGACTGGCAGTGCGGCTGGTTGATTTCGTTCGGGCCCTTCACAGAAGGCCTGACCGAAAACTGCATCGAAGCGCACATTTGCCATGAGCCAATTGAGAACCGAGATGAACGGAGAGTCAATTCCGGCGGCGAGAAAATCTTGCCAAAACCGGCGAAAGTTTCGGCGCTCAATCGCCGCAGGTCAGGATATCCGGAAATTCTCACCCAGATAGACGCGGCGCACATTCTCGTTTTCGACAACCTCTTCCGGCGTACCGGACATCAAGACCTGACCATCATGCAGGATGTAGGCACGATCCACAATCTCAAGGGTTTCTCTGACATTGTGGTCGGTTATCAGAACGCCGATTCCACGTTTCTTGAGATCCGCAACCAGGTGCCGGATATCGCCAACACTGATGGGGTCCACGCCGGCAAAGGGTTCATCCAGTAACAGATACTTTGGATCTGCTGCGAGGCAGCGCGCAATTTCAACGCGCCGCCGTTCGCCACCCGACAATGCCAGAGCCGGCGCACGCCGCAGATGTTCGATAGAAAAATCCGAAAGCAATTCCTCAAGCCGTTCCTTGCGCTTGTGCGCGTGCGGGACGGCAACGTCGAGAACCGCAGAAATGTTGTCCTCGACACTCAATCCGCGGAAAATCGACATCTCCTGCGGCAGGTAACCAATACCCAATCGAGCGCGTCGATACATCGGCAGCGTCGTGACGTTTTGCCCGTCAATCGTGACTTTTCCCGCCTCTGGAAACACCAGCCCCGCTACGGCGTAGAACGTGGTTGTCTTGCCAGAACCGTTTGGGCCAAGAAGAGCCACAACCTCGGACCGGTCGAGCTCCATCGTAACTTCACGAATCACCACCTTCTTCCGGTAGGATTTGCGAAGCTTTTCGATCCGAAGACCAGACGACCCTTCGGTCAAAGTGAGTTCGGGTTTCGGCATCAATCCTCGTCCGCCTGGAGAATCGTCTTTACTCGCCCAACCATCTGCGCCGTACCTGTGGTCAGGTTCACGGTCATCTTATTGGAAGTCAGAGCATTTGCACCTTGCGTCAAAAGGACGTTGCCGGTCATCACGATAACTCCGGTGTCTATAGAGTAATCGGCCCGGTCAGCCTCGGCTGCATCCGGACCATTGACCAAGACAACATCGCCGGTTGCCTCCATCCGTTCGATTCCGGATTTCTGTTCGTTGTAAACCACCAGAACACGCTTGGCAGAAAGGCGCATTTCACCTTGTGCTACCAAAACGTTGCCGAGAAACTCCGCCGAACCATCTGCCTGATTTACATCCAGCGTATCCGATGTCACCTCGACCGGCAGCTTTGGATCAGCCTTGATCGCCCCGAACGCCAGCTGAGCCCCCTGAGCGGACACCTGTTCTGTCACCAGAACAAAACAAAAGCTCAAAATGAGGGCACGAAATGGGATCACAGTTTATCTTTCTGAGGCTTGCGGGACGTATATCAGCTTCACGTCGTTTTTGAAAAGCATATGGATTGGCCCGCCTTCCTTTTTTGCCTCGATTTGCATCTGACCTGCCGTGAAATCTCCCAGAGGGCCGGTTGCCTCAACCGGCCCGGGCGAGAACCCGCGAATTCCGCTCAGAGCCGTTTCCAACAGATCGGTATCGACGGTGTATCCCGTAGACGTGATGATCCTGACATTCCCTTCGAATGTGGCCAGATCCCTGTCTACGGCCACCTGACCGGTATCCGAGGTGAGGTTGATACGCTCTCCGTTTTCCAATCGAATCTGCGCATCGAGATCTTCCGCTTCGGCCGGGGCGCCGTACCCTCCCGGTCGTGCAATCGTGGCTGTGACCACGATTTCCTCGCCCTTGGGTGTGGTTCCGGAAAAGAACGGGGCAGTCACCTGCTGATCCCGCATCCGCTCTGCGATATCCTGTTCCGCAAACGGAATGGTCGCGTTCGGGTCCACTCCGCGTGACAGGAGAAACAGCGTCGACAGCAAGGCCAAAGCCGCCAGTGGCAGCAACACCTTGAGCAAAGCGACCATGCGAGAGTAGAAGTCCAACTGCGTCTCCGGTTACCGGGCCGAAACCAGATCGGCCTCAGCGGTCAAGAATGCGCGAAAATGTCAGTCTCGGGCCAACCGGCCAGATCCAGCTTTGCACGCATCGGAAGGAAGTCGAAGCAGGCTTGGGCCATTTCAGTCCGGCCTTCTCGCGCAAGCCGAACATTCAGTGCCTCGCGCAGCCTGTGCAGATGGAGGACGTCCGAGGCGGCGTATTCCAACTGCGCCTCGGTAAGGGTTTCAGCACCCCAGTCGCTCATTTGCTGCTGTTTCGAGATATCGACCCCGATCAGTTCTTGCGTCAGATTCTTCAGTCCATGCCGATCAGTATAGGTTCGCACCAGTCGGCTTGCGATTTTTGTGCAGTATACCGGCGCCGCCAGAGTGCCAAAGGTGTGATACATTGCAGCGATGTCGAAACGACCGAAATGGAACAGTTTCAAAACGTCCGGATTCTCCAACATGGCGCACAGGTTGGGCGCGTCGGTTTGGTCTTTTGCAACCTGCACAATATGTGCGTTTCCGTCACCGCCGGACATCTGAATGACACACAAACGGTCGCGATGCGGATTCAGACCCATGGTCTCGCAATCAATGGCCACCACCGGCCCCAGATCCAGCCCATCGGGCAGGTCGTGTTTGTATAGGTGATTGGCCAAGTGATCGTCCTTTTCTGGGAAAGCCATTGAAATGATTTGTGCTGAGATATGAGGTTTGGCAGACAAACTCAACTCTTGCCCAGTAACCCGGCCTGCCGTCGTCTCTCACACCGCCACTCTGGTGGAAGTGTTTGACAGTCGTCGCCGGGGCGACAGATGCTCGTCACTGGAGGGACTGAAATGAAGCAGCCTGATCTGGATATGGTTATCGTAGGCGCTGGATTGTCCGGCATTGGTGCAGCGCATCACCTGCAGGAACAATTGCCCGACATGCGATTTGCCATTCTCGAGGCCAGCGAAGGGATAGGCGGCACCTGGAGGATCCACACCTATCCTGGTATCCGGTCTGACAGCGATCTCTACACGTTCGGCTTCCGCTTCAAACCTTGGACCGACAAGCCCATTGCAGAAGCTCACCTTATTTTGGAATACCTCAACGAGGTCGTCGACGAAGACGGGTTGCGGTCAAAGATCCGATTCCACCACCGGTTGGTCAATGCATCATGGTCAAATGAATTACAGGTTTGGCGCCTGCTGGTGCAAACCGATGCAGGTAGAGAGCCCAAAACAATCACCACGCGGTTTCTGTGGAATTGTCCGGGCTATTACAAGCAGGACAAAGGCTACACTCCGACATTCAAGGGACTCGAAGCCTTTCGCGGCCGGATCGTTCATCCCCAGAATTGGCCAAATGATCTGGACGTGGCCGACAAACGAGTTCTCGTCATCGGTTCCGGTGCCACAGCCGCGACACTGATCCCAAAGCTTGCCGAGACCGCCGCTCATGTCACCATGCTGCAGCGGTCCCCAACCTATTTCTGGTCGGCTCCGAACCGAAACCTGTTCGCAGACATCCTGCGCGGCCTGAAACTGCCAGACATGTGGGTTCACCAACTGGTGCGAAAGTTCAATCTAACGATCGCCCGCATGATTCAGGACAAGTCCCGCCATACACCCGAAAAAGTCCGGAAGCGTATCCTCGACGAAGCACGCGCCCGACTTCCTGAAGGGTTTGACGTGGAAACGCATTTCGGACCGAGCTACCGGCCCTGGCAGCAAAGACTGGCCTTTCTTCCCGAAGGCGACCTGTTTGCCTCTATCCGGGGTGGCAATGTCTCGATCGTCACCGACTGTACCGACCGATTTGTGGAATCCGGTGTTGTCACCGGCCAAGGTGACGTTCTGGAGGCCGATATCATCGTCACGGCCACGGGGTTCGACCTCAGCGTCATGGGCGGCATACATTTTGACATTGACGGCGCGCCCGTGGATTTTTCGAAAGCCACAGTGCATAGGGGGGTTATGCTCTCCGGAGTACCCAACTTTTTCTACGTTTTTGGCTATCTGAGAACCAGCTGGACCATGCGCGTGGATCTGGTTTCCGACTATGTGATTCGAATTTTGAGGCATGTGCGTTCCCACTCTTCGATTCAGGTGACACCTACATTTCGAACCACAGATGACGATATGCCCGGCCTGCCACTATTCTCCGAGGACGAGTTCAATCCGGGATACATTAAGCGCAGCGCCCATCTCCTTCCAAAGCAGGGTGACAGAGCACCTTGGACCTTTGAAGTCGACTATTACAAAGAGCGCAAGATCCTGCCCAGCGCAACGCTTGATGATGGTACTCTTGTACTCAGCCCCGCGCCCGAAACACAAAGGGCCGCAGAATAGGGTCCCGCATAACGTTTTGTAAATGGACCGCCCGTAGTTTCGTCGAGAACCGTGACGACTCTGGGGTGCTGGCAGAATGCCGCGAATTGGGATTATCTGCCGAAGGGCAATACTGACGCTGGCAATCTGCGCCGGATTGGGCTCCGCAATTCAAGGACATGCTTCGACTTCGGACGTCTGCGATCGCGCGGCTCAGGATGCGGCTGCCCGGTATGGGGTACCGCTGGACGTGCTGCGGGCAATCACCCGCACCGAAACCGGGCGCAACAAAGACGGTCGCCTTCAACCCTGGCCCTGGACAGTCAACATGGAGGGAACCGGGCGCTGGTTCGGAACAGAGGATGAGGCGCGTTCCTATGTGTTTCGCCACTACAAGCGCGGCGCACGGAGCTTTGATGTGGGTTGCTTCCAGATCAACTACAAATGGCACGGCTCAGCCTTCCGCTCGATCGAGGAAATGTTCGATCCCGCACAGAACGCCGACTATGCGGCAAGGTTCCTGAGTGATCTTCATAGAGAGCTCGGTGATTGGTCGTCTGCGGCGGGCGCCTACCATTCACGGACCAAGAAATACGCCGACCGATACGTTGCTAGATTTGATAGGATCCGCAGTCGATTGAATGACCTTCCCGCGCTACCAGCGCAGGAGTCTGACAGTCCCAGACACTCGCCCCAGCCCTTGCTGGTCGCGCGTGCACCTCTGTTCTCCAATACAGGATCGAGCGCGTCGTTGGGTTCCCTTGTCCCGATGGACAGCTCACCCGGCAATTCGCTCATCGCTTTGAATTGAGGGAACCGAACCGTGCCGAAATTGTCAGCAGAGAGCCTGTTCAGCCCAACTGTTCTTTTGGCTCTGGCGCTTATGGCGATCATTGTCATGATGATTCTGCCCATGCCGGCCTGGGTTCTTGACGTCGGGCTGGCTACATCCTTTGCGCTGGCGATCCTAATCTTTACGATCACGCTCTTTATCGAACGGCCACTGGATTTCTCGTCCTTTCCAACCATCCTGCTTGCCTCGTTGATGCTCCGGCTGTCGCTGAACGTCTCCTCCACCAAGCTCATAATTGGACAAGGCCATTCCGGAACAGATGCCGCGGGTAACGTAATTGAGGGATTTGCCCAGTTCATTATGGGTGGATCAGTGTTCCTCGGTCTCGTGGTTTTTGGCGTGTTGCTCATCGTGAATTTCATGGTGATCACCAAAGGCGCCGCGCGTATGGCCGAAGTGGGAGCACGTTTCGCTCTCGATGGAATGCCGGGCAAACAACTTGCCATCGACAGCGACATGTCGGCCGGCGCCATCGACCATGATCAGGCCAAAGAAAGAAGAGAAACGGAGCAGCTGGAAACCACATTCTTCGGATCCCTCGACGGAGCATCAAAATTCGTAAAAGGCGACGCCGTTGCCGGATTGCTCATCACATTGCTGAATCTGGTGATGGGGTTGGTTATGGGGATCTTCGTTCAGGGTATGCCTGCCGCATCAGCTTTCGAAACCTATGCAATCTTAACCGTGGGCGACGGACTCGTTTCTCAATTTCCTGCAGTCATCATATCGATCGCTTCGGCACTGCTTCTGGCGCGCGGCGGGGCCGCTGGATCGACCGACAATGCCCTATTCGATCAACTTGGGAAACACCCTGCTGCCTTGGGAACAGTTGCCGTTCTAATGGTGCTCTTTGCACTGGTACCGGGCTTGCCCTTCCTGCCCTTCATGTTTGGGGGCGGCGTTCTGGGCACAGCAGCATATTTTCTTAGCCGGCGGAAAAAAGCCCCAACAACTGACGTTTCGGAAATTGGCGACGATCCAGCGCTTCCAGTGTCACAACCACTCGGGGATATTCTTGATCTCGACGATCTTCACATTCAGTTCGCACCGGATCTGGTAAACATGGTCCTCGATCCTGGCACCGGACTGGATGCACGGATCAACAACATGCGAACACATGTCGCTTCGGTTTATGGGGTCATCCTCCCAGAGATCCGCCTGACCGATGAACCTGCACTTGAACGCGGATGCTATGTGATCAAGGTTCAGGGCGTTGAACACACTCGAGGTACGCTCCACCCGGATCTTGTGCTGGCGTTGATGCAGGACGATCAGGTAACACTGCCTGACGGAACGGATGTCACCGAACCGGTCTATGGGGCACCCGCACGATGGATATCTCCGCGAGATCAGGAAACGGCCGCGCTGATTGGGGCAACGATCGTGACGCCGCCAGAAATACTGGCAACCCACCTGCTAGAGACTGTGAAGCAGAATTTCGCGCGGTTGCTGACATTGAAATCCCTGCGCAAGCTGCTGACAGAACTTACCCAGCTGAGCGACCCGGCCCGATCCGAGGCGAACCGGAAACTACTCGACGAACTTATTCCCGACCGAGTACCGACCGATACACTTCATGCCGTTCTCAGATTGTTGCTGGACGAACGAGTTTCCATCCGCAACCTACCGCTGATCCTTGAAGCGATCGGTGAGGCCAGGCTCCTTTCAACACAACCGGCCCTCATCTGCGAACATGTCCGACAGCGACTTGGATTTCAGCTTGTTTCGGAATTAAAGAGGGAAGACGGCACCATCCCACTCGTGCAGCTCGCGCCCGAATGGGAGGATATGTTTGCCGCCCATCAGATTGAAACCTCCAGCGCCGGGCCCGACATTGCGCTTCCCCCCGACCTTTTTAACAGGCTGGCCGATGGAGTGACAGAACGCCTGAGAGAAACTGCCGATCTCGGACTTCATCCTGCGGTCGTCACGTCCTCTTTACGCCGCCGTTTTTTACGCACGATCCTGCAGTCGCGGGGGTTATCCAACCCGGTTCTATCCTTCGAGGAAATCGGGCTAGACGCGCGCCCCTCACTGGTCGGAATGGTGGCAGCGTGATCACAACACAGGCCGATCTCCTGGATCTTCTTTCCACTGGCTTATGGCATGGTGGAATGGTCTTTTTTCGCGTGGCGGCGATGGTTTCGCTCTTGCCCGCCTTTGGGGAACGGACAGTTCCTGTCAGAGTAAAGCTTGTCACCGCCATTGCTTTCACCGCCATTGTCGCACCGGCGGTGCGCACACCAGAACACCCCGAGAGCTTTCCGGCATTTGCAAGCTCGATTGCTGTAGAAACGCTGATCGGGGCAGCATTAGGCATGGGGCTTCGGCTATTTGTTCTTGCCCTGCACACTGCTGGTTCCATTGCCGCGCAAGCCACCTCGCTGTCCCAAATTCTAGGCGGTGCAGCGGCAGAGCCGACACCGGCCATGGGTTACATACTCGTGGTATCCGGCCTGGCGCTCGCAGTTGTCGCCGGGTTACATATCAGAGCAGCGGAACTTATGATCTATTCCTATGACTTGTTCAAACCGGGACGAATTCCAGACCCGGCCGCCCTTGCGCAATGGGGCGTAATGCGGATCTCAAGGATGTTCTCGCTGTCCTTCACAGTCGCCGCACCGTTCGTGATCGCATCGCTTGTCTATAACTTGACACTAGGCGCAATCAACCGAGCCATGCCTCAGCTGATGGTTGCCTTTGTCGGGGCTCCCGTTATCACTTTCGGGGGTCTGGCGTTACTCCTCGTCGGAGCGCCGATTATTCTGGGAGTTTGGATCGATGCGCTCGAACTCTTTCTACTAGATCCCTCAGGAACAGATTGATGAGCGGCAGTGACGACACTGACAAGTCGTTTGATCCGACACCACAAAAACTCCTCAAGGCGCGAAAGAAGGGTGAGATTGCGCGATCTGCCGATCTTTCTGTCGCGGCGGCCTATGCCGGGCTTCTGTTGGCGGCCGCTGTATTTGGTGCGGAATCCATCAGGCAACTCGGAACGGCGCTGGCAACAATCCTTGATCAGGCGGATGCACTCTCCTCACTTGCGTTTGAGGGACAACCACAAGCTCTAGCCGGCGGCATTGCCATAACGATACTACAGGGTTCCGCTCCCTGGTTCGGCCTTCCTGCCGTACTTGTTATTCTATCAATCCTCGCGCAACGTGCCTTCGTAGTTGTCCCAAGCCGGGTGAAGCCAAAGGTTTCAAGAATTTCGCCCGTTTCCAATGCCAAAAACAAGTTTGGCCGATCGGGCCTGTTCGAGTTCAGCAAAAGTTTCTTCAAGCTCATCCTCTACTCGGTCTGTCTCGGACTCTTTTTGCGCGCGAAGTTGCCAGAAATCCTGATAGCTACGGACACTCAAAGTGGACTGGTCGTCGTTCTCCTAGGCCAGCTGTTCATCCAGTTTCTGTCGCTGGTCCTTCTCGTGTCCCTCGGTTTGGGCGTTGTGGATGCCGTGTGGCAGCACCACGAACATATCCGAAAAAACAGGATGTCGCGCAAAGAGATCACCGACGAAACAAAAGACGCCGAAGGCGATCCACACATGAAGCAGCACAGGCGGCAGAAAGGTCAGGAAATCGCGATGAAGCAAATGATGGGTGAAGTGCCCAATGCAGACGTCGTCATTGTGAATCCGACGCACTTTGCCGTGGCGTTGTACTGGGACCGGTTACCCGGCTCCGCGCCCAAATGTGTGGCGAAGGGAGTAGATGAGATCGCAGCGACGATACGCGAAACGGCTCAAGCGGCCGGAATTCCGATCCATAGCGATCCACCCACAGCGCGCTCAATTCATGCCACAACCGATCTGGGAAGCGAGATTTCAGAAGAGCATTATCAGGCAGTCGCAGCCGCCATACGATTTGCCGATCAGATGCGTCTCAAAGCAAAGGGAAAAGTGACGTGAATAATGGCAAGTTAAAGCAACTGGCTCAAGTGACTCATGCTCTGTATCTTCAAGAAAAGAACACCACGAAACCAGTATTAGCAAAGGCAGCCAAGATCCGCGGCCACCTTTCTCATCTCGATCAACTCGAGAAGAACGCGGCGCCGCAGCTGGGTGACATTCGGATGCGAGCGGTTGGCGCGGATATGGTCTGGCGCGCCTGGGAAGGGAAGACGCGCAGGCAGCTCAACGTGGAAATGGCCCAAGCCCATGCGCACACCTTGATTGCGATGACCTCACTCCGAGCGGCTTTTGGTCGTGACCAAGCCATTCAGATGACGTTGAAAGCGCATTCCAGCAAACAGAAACAGCGCATCGCCAAGGCCGCCCTCCAGAACCTGGTCACTGACGGTTGATTTCTCCGGAAATGCCTTCTGCGGTAGCAGGAGGAGTTCAACTCTCCTGCCTGTTTATGTCTACAATCAAAACTTGCGCAGTTTCCGAATCCAACTCGTTGCGCGCCACTTCCGTCAATGCGTGCTTCAGCGGGTCCAGCGCGATGGATTGAGTGAATACCCCACGAAATCCCCCAGAATTGGCGTGGTCAAAGAGCACCCTGAGAAAAGAGTCTCTCAACTTGGGTTCTCGGCCATACACCTTATCTGAATCTCCGGGCTTCGTTTCGAGACCAAGAGAAACCGTGACAAAGGCGGTAACTTCGTTCTCGTCAATCAAAGGAATAACGAAAGGCCTTTCGAGTTTCACATACTCTCTGTCTGTGTTGCTTTTTCCCGACTTTTTCGAAGGCAAAGAGTCTTTGCCATTTCGTTCTTCGGATAGAGTTTTCTCGTCGATACCCCGCGAAACCGACAAACCGGTCTCCTTCGGGGAAGGCAGAACGAACAGGCCGACGGCCAAACCGCCTGCTGTTCCGGTAATCAAAAAAGCAATCGGAAGGATCTTGCTAAGCATGGCAACTCTCAGAACGGCAAAACCATGTCCAGAACCTGCTGACCGTAGCGCGGTTGCTGAACATCAGTGATTTGACCCCGTCCACCATAGGAAACCCGGGCTGAAGCAATTTTGTCATAGGTAATTTCATTCTGGCGAGAGATATCCTCGGGACGAACGAAGCCCGAAACAAGAAGTTCGCGCAGCTCGAAATTGACCCTTAGTTCTTGAGAACCGTTGATAGACAAGACCCCATTGGGCAGCACGTCAACCACGGTCGCCGCAACTCTCAGGGTCAGTTTCTCCTTTCGTTTGACAGAACCCTTTCCTTTGCTCTCACTGTCCGAGTCTATCTCGACTGCATCGGCCAGGCTTGCCCCTGCCGGCAGCTTTTGATCGACCCTTTGGGGCAAGCCAAACAGGTTGGGTACTCCCATACTCTCCGATCCGGATCTTTGACGGCTTGTATCGTTCGAGATCTCGGCCTTTTCATCAATTTCGATGACAACAGTAAGAATGTCGCCCTTCTTCATCGCCCTTTGGTCACCAAGCAAAGATGACTGCCCGCCGCTCCAGAGCGAGGATTGGTCCACCACTCTGTGAGGCTGGGTATGTTGTGGAAGGCCAGGCCAGAGCATCGCGACGTGTTCCGCTGACTCCGTATTGTCGGTGAAAGATGGGGCTTTACCCAAATGATCTACACGCCCGCACCCGGCGATCCCCAGCCCGAACAAAAAAAGTGCCAATTGGGTCAAATTCGAATGCTTCATCATTCTACCTCTACTGAGCCATCAAGACGGATGCGCCCGACAACGGTGGTTCGGGAGGAAAGGTTCATCACACGCACGGTCTCTCCTTCTGCTCCCCGTCCGAGCGCGCGTCCTTCGGTAACGATACGCAACCCGCTATTCAGGAAAATCAGGGGGACGATGTCATTTCGATCAACAACAGCCGGCGCACCAAAATCCCCCCGCCGGATTGGGCGCCCTGGATAAAGCGATGCTCTTGCCTCCTGTCCAATAACGGTATCCAAGTCCGAAATTGCTCCGGGAACCTTTTCATCTTTGGTTGTCACATCGCCCGCCCCGATGACCTCCTTGGCACGGATCGTCCGGGTCGGCACCACTATGTCGGCCATGGCCGTAGTCGCGAACAGCAAACAGCTGCATTTGAAAATCCACCTCATCAACGCACCTGTGTAGTTGCGCCCATCATCTGGTCGACGGCTGAAATTACTTTGGCATTCATTTCATAGCCGCGTTGAGCTTCGATTAGTTCCGTCACTTCGCGTACGGCATCGACTGAACTGTCTTCCAGGTATCCCTGACGCACGATGCCCAACCCTTCTTCTCCAGGGGTGGCAAGTGTTGGGGGGCCTGAAGCTTCGGTTTCACCAAACAAGTTGCCGCCCAAGGCCTCCAACCCTTTGGCATTGGCAAAACTGGCCAGATGAAATTGCCCCAGTAACTGCCCTTCCGTGGAGTCTCGAAAGTAAGCGTAAACTTCGCCCTCTGCGTTGATGGAAACACTGTTGGCATCGTCGGGGATAACGATTTCCGGAGAAACTGGAAATCCATCGGAGGTAATGATCATCCCTTCAGCGGAGCGCTTTAAGCCACCATCCCGAGTATATGCGGTTTGGCCAGATGGCAGGTTGATTTCAAGGTAGCCACGCCCCTCCACGGCGAGGTCAAGATCGTTCCCGGTTGCCGACAATGATCCTTGGGCGAGGTGGACGGTGACTGCGGAAGGACGAACTCCAAGCCCAATCTGCACCCCGGTCGGCAATACTGTTCCATCCGACGCATTGACCGATCCCGCGCGGGATATCTGTTGGTAGTGAAGGTCGGCAAACTCGGCCCGCCGGGCGTTGTAGCCAGTTGTGTTCATGTTGGCGAGATTGTTTGAAATGGTCTCTACCCGCATCTGCTGGGCGCTCATTCCGGTGGCGGCAATCTTAAGGGCGCGCATTTGTTTCTCCTTCGTTAGCGAACCAGCGTTTTTACAGCGTTCCGGATGCGTTCATCTTCGGACTTCAGAAAGCTCTGACCCATCTCATAAGCTCGCTGAACTTCGACAAGGCGCACCATCTGTGCCATGGGATTGACATTCGACCCCTCAAGAAACCCCTGTAGCACTGTGCCGGTATCGATGGTTTCAACCTCACCCTCGGCTTGGAACAGAACGCCGCCTTCGCGCACCACACGGGCTGGTTCCGTTGGTAGGAACAGGCCAATCTGCGAAATGGACCGCCCATCCGCACTCAAGGTACCGTCAGGCGCGATGAAGATATTGGCGACATCAGGTGGGACAAAAATGCGAGCGCCTCCTGCATCAAGAACGGGATGACCGTCCATGTTCACAAGATCCCCGTCTGAGTTGGGCGAAAAGCTTCCTGCCCGCGTCAACCGAGGTCCCCGATCGGTGTCGACCATGAAGTACCCGTCCCCTTCGATGGCGAGATCGAAGACTCCGTTTGTTTGGGTCAACTGCCCTTGCGCAGACGACGTATTTCGAACATCCGCCCGGGTCATCGAAAGCGACGAGTGATCTGGAGCGGACTTGACGAATTCGGAAAAGACCAGCCCTTCGGCCCGATATCCTGTGGTCGAAGCATTTGCTACGTTGTTGGCTACCACACGGATTTCTTTCAACAATGCAGACTGCCGTGAGAGGGTGGTATAGGTGCTTGCTTCCATCAGGAACCTCCGGCAATCAGTGGGAGAATCTGGCCATCAAAGAAGGCCACCAAAGTGTGCGTCATGAAATTCATGGTCATCCAAAACACAACAACGATGGCTGCCAGTTTGGGAACAAAGGTCAGGGTCATCTCTTGTATGGATGTCAGTGCCTGAAACAAACCAATGACCAGCCCTGTGACCAATGCGACCGTTAGAATCGGCAGTGATATTAAGGTGGCCGTCCCCAGACCTTGGCGTAGCGTGTCGAAAAATAGGCCGTCTGTCAGCATATCAGACAGGCATCCGCAGAATTTCCTGGTAGGCTTCCACGACCTTGTTGCGAACGGTTACGGCCGTTTCCACTGCGAGTTCAGTTTGCGCCAGTGCCTGCACAAGGCTATGCGGATCCGCTTTCCCGGACATTGCAGCCAAAGCGGTCTGTTCGCCCATCTCCATCGTGTGGGCAAAGTCCCTGAAAGTGGCTTTCAACCCTTGCGAAGTACTTTCATTCGGGTCCGCCTCGGTTGCCGGTCGGGACGCCTTGTATGCCTGAACTGCTGCTGTGCTGTGTACATCCATTCTGGATCTCCTTGTTGTCGGATTACTTACGCAAGAGATCCATCAGGGAGGACGACATCTGCCGGACCTGATCGAACATCTTGAGGTTTGCTTCGTAGCTGCGTTGCGCCTCGCGAGCGTCGGCGATCTCGATCAGAAGACTGACATTTGATCCTTCGTAGTGACCGGAGCTATCAGCCAGTGGGTGTTGAGGATCAAAAACTTTTTGCGGTTCTTTCCGGTCTAAGCGCACCTTTCCGGCCTGTACCAATTGAAGGTCCTCTCCGAAGGGCCGGACGCTGTCGAATGGTATCAACTTGCGCCGATACCCCGGTGTATCCGCATTTGAGATGTTTTCGGATACGTGGCGCAATCGGGTGGCTTGTGCCCTGAGACCACTGGCTGAAACGGTAAGGGATTTCGAAAACTCGCTCATGGTATCAATCCCACTCAGAACCGCCCGAGGCTGGTTCGCAAAATGTTCAGGGAGGACTTGTATATCGCAAGTGCCCGATCATGCTGGCGACGTGTTTCCACTGCCTTGAGCATTTCATTTTCGACCGAAACGGAATTGTTGTTGGGATTGATCTGATCACCCGTCACGAACTCGCGCCAGGCGGATCGATCGGAGCGAAAACCGCTTACGTGTCCGGGTCGGCTAGCTCTCATATCGGTACGAACATCATCGTACGAAACTACAGATGAAAAGGCTGCAATATCGCGAGCCCTATAACCGGGAGTATCGGCGTTCGCGATGTTCTGAGAAATCACGGCCTGACGCTTCCCGGCATGGGTCGCCATTGCGTACGCTGTCTTAAAGACTTTCAAATCATTCAGCACCGGGGTTCTCCCTCGATCGGCATAAATCAAGGCTTAACTCCGATTCGTTTAAAAATGGTTCTTGAGAACGATTGGGGAACGTCAGATATGAATTTCGTTGAATCCTTGAAATCTGAAATCAAAAACATGCGACTTGCCAGACCAATGGGGCGTGTCATTGGGTTCGGCAATGGGCTTGTTCAGATCGCCGGCCTCGCCCGAGATGCGAAACTTGCAGACTCTCTCGTTCTGCAACGCACATCCGGACTGTCGTTAACCGGCGAGGTACTTGGGATCGAAGGCGAGATCGTTCACATGATCCCCGAAACCGAACCCTATGGTGTATCTACCGGAACCCCGGTCACCCTGAGATCGGCAGCAACCTTCTCACCGGGAGATCACTGGATCGGCCGTGTGATTGATCCATTCGGACAGCCGATGGACGGTAAACCACTTATGGCAGGAGATGACCCGCGCGATCTATTGGCCAGCGCCCCGGACGCAGGGAAACGCCGTCCTATGGGTGAACGAATTCCCACCGGGCTCGCGGTTCTGGATACGGTTTTGCCAATCGCCTGCGGTCAGCGTGTCGGTCTGTTTGCCGGGTCCGGTGTCGGTAAGTCCAGTCTGCTGGCCGAGCTGACACAAACTATGGCCGCCGATGTTGTTGTCATTGCATTGATCGGCGAACGCGGACGAGAGGTATCAGATTTCGTGTCTCGCACTCTTGGTCCTGAGGGAATGGCAAGAAGCGTCGTTGTTGCAGCAACGTCAGACAAGTCAGCACTGACCCGACGGCGTTGTGCGTGGTCAGCCATGACGGTAGCCGAGTATTTCCGGGATCAGGGCTGCTCGGTATTGTTCTTGGCAGATTCAATCACCCGCTTCGCTGAGGCACACCGCGAAATCAGTCTGATCGCAGGTGAAAAACCCGCCTTGCGTGGATTCCCTCCCTCGGTGTCGACCCTGATTACAGCCTTGTCTGAGCGCGCCGGCCCGGGCGCCCAAGAGCAGGGTGACATCACTGCTGTCTTTAGCGTTCTGGTCGCCGGATCGGACATGGAGGAGCCAATAGCCGACATTATGCGGGGCGTCTTGGATGGTCATTTTGTGCTGAGCCGGGATATTGCGGAAAGAGGGAGATATCCCGCCATCGATGTGGGCAAGTCCGTTTCAAGATGCCTTCCTGATGCGGCGAGTGAAGAAGAGAACAGGTTGATTGCACAGTTGAGACAGTTGATCGGCGCATATGAACAATCTGAGGTTATGATCAAGGCAGGGCTATACTCTTCGGGAAGCGATCCGCTTCTCGATCAAGCCGTGCATATCTGGCCGGAAATCGAGGAATTCTGCGCACGTAGAGAACCAGAGGGGCAGCGTGCAAGTTTTGACAGGCTGTCCCTTCTTTTGCGGCGCGCGCGAGCTGGGAGGCCAGCCTAAGTCAGGTTGCATTCATCCATCTAATAAAAACTCAAAAGTGCAGCAACACGTTCAATGGACGGCGCATTCAATGGGCTTTGTTGCACAAATCGGTTGAGGGATTCACTGTGTGAATCCAGCGTGATAGCTGTGCGTCATGAGCAGTTGGGCCCCCACGAAATACAAGACCAGGAATTGGTCATCTTACAATGAGGCGTTGAGACGGCGCGGGTCGCTGTCGATTTGGTTTGACCCTGATATGGTCTGGGTTCCGCCACCGAGCGGCAAGCGCGGTCGGCGACACAGCTTTAGTGATGCTGCGATCCAAACCTGCCTGACGATCAAGGTGCTGTTTGGCCTTCCGCTCCGACAGACGACAGGCTTTGTGGAAAGCTTGTTGCAGTTGGTCGGGCTGGACTGGGCAGTTCCCGATTTCAGCACGCTGTGCCGCCGCCAGAGGACGCTGAACGTGGACCTGTCGTATCGTGGCAGTACCGGCCCGCTGAACCTTCTGGTTGATAGCACAGGCATCAAAGCTGAAGGTGAAGGCGAATGGAACGCACGCAAGCATGGCGGTCCCAAACGACGCATTTGGCGCAAGATACACATAGGGATCGACGAGGAAACGTTGGAGGTTCGAGCGGTCGAGGTTACCAGCAGCAACATCGGTGACGCGCCCATGTTGCCTGAGTTGCTGAACCAGATCCCCAACGACCAGGACATCGGATCAGTAACCGGCGACGGGGCCTATGATACGCGCAAATGCCATGACGCGATTGCCGCCCGGAATGCCCACGCTGTCATTCCGCCGCGTAAGAACGCCAAGCCGTGGAAACCCAGCAGCGCCGGAGCCATCGCCCGGAACGAAGCGGTTAACGCCTCACGATACTTGGGCCGCGCCATTTGGCGACAATGGAGCGGATACCACCGAAGAAGCCGTGTCGAGACCAAGATGCACTGTGTGAAGCTGATGGGGCAAAGTCTCATGGCGAGAGACTTTGATCGGCAGGTCGCAGAGATCCAAATCCGTGTCGCAGTCCTCAACCGCTATACCGCTCTTGGCATTCCCGTCACAGAAGCCGTAGGCTAAATCCGTCCGGGGAAAGGGGAAGTCCCATCCTCACAGGATTTGTGCAACAAAGC
>NZ_JBNAGF010000017.1:0-26360 GCF_049801055.1 Primorskyibacter sp. S87
GCCACCCATCTTGCCAGCGTATCGGGTGTCATGCCTGTCCGCGCTTTTCCTGCCGGGCCGCGCGCAGGCGGGCGAAGTCGTCACCGGCGTGGTAGGAGGATCGCGTCAGCGGGGTGGCCGAGACCATGCCGAACCCCTTGCCATAGGCGGCTTTCTCATAGGCGGCGAACTCCTCGGGGGTCACGAAACGGTCGACCCGGTGATGTTTCGGCGTCGGTTGCAGATACTGGCCAATGGTCAGGAAATCCACATCCGCCGCGCGCATGTCGTCCATCACCTGCCGCACCTGCTGTTCGGTTTCGCCCAGACCCACCATGATGCCGGATTTGGTGAACATTGCGGGATCCATCTCCTTGACCCGCTGCAGCAGGCGCAGGCTGTGGAAATATCGCGCGCCGGGGCGCACCGAAGGGTAAAGCCCCGGAACGGTTTCGAGATTGTGGTTGAACACGTCCGGACGGGCCTCGACCACCACCTCCAGAACATTGTCGTCGCATTTCAGGAAATCCGGGGTCAGGATCTCGATCGTGGTCTTGGGGCTGCGGTGGCGCACCGCCCGTATGGTCTGGGCGAAATGCGCCGCGCCGCCATCTGCAAGATCATCCCGGTCGACCGAGGTGATCACCACGTGATTGAGCCCCAGCTTTTCCACCGCATGGGCGACCCGGCCCGGTTCGAACGTGTCGAGCGCATCCGGCCGCCCGGTGGCGATGTTGCAGAAGGTGCAGCCGCGGGTACAGATTTCGCCCATGATCATCATGGTTGCGTGGCCCTGGCTCCAGCATTCGCCCACATTCGGACAGCCCGCCTCTTCGCAAACCGTCACGAGGTTGTTCTCGCGCATGATCTTGTGGGTATCGGCATAGCCTTTGCCGCCCGGCGCCTTCACCCGGATCCAGGACGGTTTCTTGGGCTGCGACTGATCCGGACGATGCGCCTTTTCCGGATGGCGCTGTTCGGGAATTTTCAGATCTCTGGGCATAGCGAATTCCTGGCTTCTAAGATGGGGTATCGGCCCCGCTTGTTGGCACAGGTAACGATCTGCTTCGCTTTGTGCCCGGGATTTGTTCAACGTTGAATTACATCAGGTTTCCCACCGGTTGGCTCTGTGAGCAGCCTTTGCAAGGGCTCGGAGATGTCACCATTTACTTGAGACTATCTCCACGAACGTCTCGGTGGACGTCATGTCGGGCCGGAAAGTCATTCCGGCCCGACATTGATTTTACTTCCGCTTTTTCGGCGGCATCAGGTCGGTGATCGTGCCTTCGAACATTTCGGCGGCAAAGTTCACCGTTTCCGACAGCGTCGGGTGCGGGTGAATGGTGTGGCCCAGATCCACCGCATCAGCCCCCATTTCGATGGCAAGCGCCACCTCGGCGATCAGATCGCCAGCATTGGGGCCGACGATGCCCGCGCCGATGACACGGTCGTCGGTTTCGTCGAAAATCACCTTGGTGATACCTTCAGACCGGCCAAGCGACAGCGAGCGACCAGAGGCAGCCCACGGGAACACACCCTTGCCGACCTTGATCCCCTTGGCCTTGGCTTCGGTTTCGGTGACGCCAACCCAAGCAACCTCGGGATCGGTATAGGCAACCGACGGGATCACGCGGGCATCGAAGTGCCGTTTGTGGCCAGCTGCGACCTCGGCCGCGACCTTGCCTTCGTGGACGGCCTTGTGCGCCAGCATCGGCTGACCCACAACGTCGCCAATGGCGAAGATATGCTGCTGGCCAGTGCGTTGCTGGCTGTCCACGGCAATGAAACCGCGTTCATCCACTGCCACGCCGGCCTTCTCGGCGTCGAGCATTTGGCCATTGGGCTTACGACCAACGGAAACCAGCACCATGTCGAAGGTATCGGTGATTTCTCCGTCAGGTCCCTCCATCGTTACCTTCAGCCCTTTCTTCTGGGCTTCGACCGCGGTGACCTTGGTCTTGGTAAAGATGTTTTCATACCGGCCCTCAATCCGCTTGGCGAGCGGCTTGACGATGTCCTTGTCAGCACCGGGAATGATCTGGTCCATGAATTCCACAACGGTCACCTTGGAACCGAGCGCATCGTAGACGCAGCCCATTTCCAGACCGATGATGCCGCCACCCAGAACCAGCAGACGCTTGGGAACTTCGGTGAGCTCCAGCGCGCCAGTCGAGTCGATCACGCGGGGATCGTTATGCGGAATGAACGGCAGTTGAACCGGCTCTGAACCTGCAGCGATGATACATTGATCAAAGCTCACCTTGGTGATGCCGTTTTCGCCCTGCACCTCGATCATGTTCGGACCAGAGAACCGGCCGTAACCGTTCACAACCTCGACCTTGCGGGCCTTGGCAAGACCGCCCAGACCGCCGGTGAGCTGCTTGATCACGCTTTCTTTCCAGCCGCGCAACTTTTCGATGTCAACCTTGGGCTTGGTGAATTTGACCCCGTGGTCCTCCATCTCTTCGGCCTCGGTGATCACCTTGGCCGCATGCAGCAACGCCTTGGACGGAATACAGCCGACATTCAGGCAGACACCGCCAAGATAGGGGTCTTTCTCGATGAGAACGACCTTCTTGCCGAGATCTGCCGCACGGAAGGCGGCGGTGTAGCCGCCGGGACCGGAACCAAGAACGACGACTTCACCATGCACATCGCCCGGACCGGTCGCGGTGCCGGTTGCGGCGACTGCGGCGGGTGCTGCAGCTGCAGGTGCTTCGGCCGGTGCCGCCGGTGCTTCGGCGGGCGCATCCCCGGCGTCTGCGCCTTCCAGGGTCAGGATCAGCGACCCTTCAGATACATTGTCGCCTTCGGCCACGGCGATGGATTTGACCACACCCGCTGCCGGACTGGGCACTTCCATCGTGGCCTTGTCGCTTTCCAGTTCAACCAGTGGGTCTTCGGCAGCGACAGTGTCGCCAACCGAAACCAGAATGCCGATCACCGGAACATTGTCGAAATCACCGATATCAGGAACTTTGACTTCCATAGCTCAGGCTCCCCTTACAGCATCAGCCGGCGAACATCGCCGAGCAGGTGTTTCAGGGTCGCGCAGAACCGGGCGGCCAGCGCCCCGTCGATTGCACGGTGATCGTAGCTGAGCGACAGCGGCTGCATGTTGCGCGCATCGAATTCGCCGGTTTCCTTGTTCCAGACCGGCGCCATCTTGGAGCGGGTCAGGCCGAGGATTGCGACTTCGGGTGCGTTCACGATCGGAGTAAAGCTGGTGCCGCCAATCCCACCGAGCGACGAGATCGTGAATGTGGCGCCGGACATGTCGTCGCCTTTCAGCTTGCCGTCGCGCGCCTTGGCAGAGAGTTCCATCAGATCCTTGGAGATCTCGATGATACCCTTGCGGTCGGCATCCTTGATCACCGGAACCATCAGTCCGTTGGGCGTGTCAGCCGCAAAACCGATGTTGTAGAAGTCCTTCTTGATCAGCTTGTCGCCATCGGGATGGATCGAGCTGTTGACTTCCCAGTGCTGCTTCAGAGCCGAGACGCTGGCCTTGATCACAAAGCTCAGCAGGGTCACGCGATAGCCGTCCTGCTTGGCCTGCGCATCCAGCTCGCGGCGATAGCCGTCCAGCTCGGTGATGTCGGCCTCTTCGTTGTGCGTGACATGCGGGATATTGAGCCAGGACCGGTGCAGAGCCGGGCCCGAGATCTTTTTGATCCGGGGCATTTCGACATCTTCGACCGGGCCAAACTTGGAGAAGTCCACTGCCGGGATCGGCGGGATGCCCATGCCGCCCTGTGCGCCACCGGCAGAAGCCGCTGCCGGAGCAGTGCTGGCCTTGAGGAACGCGGTAACGTCTTCACGCAGGATACGACCCTTGCGGCCAGAACCGTTGATCTTGGCGAGATCAATATCCAGCTGACGTGCAAAGGCACGCACCGACGGCGAGGCATGTGCCTTGCCGAAACCGGAATCGGTCACAGGTGCAGGTGTCGGCGCCGCGGGAGCCGGTGCAGCGGCCGGGGCGGGCGCTGCGGCCGGGGCAGCGGTTTCAGCCGCGGCAGGTGCCGGGGCGGCCCCTGCTCCGTCAGCTTCGACCAACAGGATCACGGCACCTTCGGATACCTCGTCGCCTTCGCTCACCTTGATTTCGGTGATCTTTCCGGCGACCGGGCTCGGCACTTCCATCGTGGCCTTGTCGCTTTCCAGTTCGATCAACGGATCCTCTTCGGCCACCACATCGCCAACGCTCACCAGAATGCCGATCACCGGAACGTTGTCGAAATCGCCGATGTCAGGAACTTTAACTTCTACTGTCATGTTTTTCTCCTCGTGCCCCGCGTCACACCAGACGGGGGTTCGGCTTTTCGCCGTCGATGTCATACTTCTTCAGGGCTGCTTCCAGATCTTTCTTGGTCACCGCACCTTCGCGGTAAAGATCGGTCATGGCTGCGGCCGCGATATGGTTTGCGTCTACTTCGAAGAAGCGGCGCAGATTGACCCGGCTGTCGGACCGGCCAAATCCGTCAGTACCCAGAACCGTAAAACGGTTGGGAACAAATGCACGAATCTGTTCTGCGTAGTTCTTCATGTAGTCGGTTGCCGCAATCACCGGACCCTTGGCATCCTGCAACTGCTGAGTAACGAAGGGAACGATCGGCTCGGCCAACGGGTTGAGGCGGTTCTGACGCGCCGCATCCTGACCATCGCGAGCCAATTCGTTCATCGACGTTGCCGACCAGATGTCCGAAGTCACACCAAAGTCTTCCTTCAGCATTTCTGCCGCTTTCAGTGCCTGGATCAGAATAGTGCCCGAACCCATTAGGTTGACGTGCTTCTTGCCCGGCTTCGCGGTTTTCTGCAGACGATAGAGACCTTTGATGATGTCATCCTCGATGCCCATCGGCATATCCGGATGCGAGTAGTTTTCGTTCATCAAGGTCAGGTAGAAATAGACATCTTCCTGATCTTCGTACATCCGCTTGAGACCGTGATGCACAATGACCGCGACTTCGAACTGGAACGTGGGATCGTAGGTGATGCAGTTCGGTATGGTTCCGGCCAGGATGTGGCTGTGACCGTCCTCATGCTGCAGGCCTTCGCCGTTCAGCGTGGTACGCCCTGCGGTGCCGCCCAGCATAAAGCCACGCGCACGGCTGTCGCCGGCAGCCCATGCCAGATCGCCGATCCGCTGGAACCCGAACATCGAGTAGTAGATGAAGAACGGGATCATCGGTACGCCGTGGTTCGAATAGGCGGTCGCCGCAGCGATCCAGTCGGCCATGGCGCCGGCTTCGTTGATGCCTTCCTGGAGAACCTGACCGTTGGTGGTCTCCTTGTAGAACATCATCTGATCGGCATCTTCCGGTGTGTATTTCTGCCCTTCGGGGTTGTAGATCCCTACCGAGCGGAACAGACCTTCCATACCAAAGGTGCGGGACTCGTCCGGCACGATCGGCACGACGTTCTTGCCCATGTTCTTGTCACGCAGAAGCGTGGTCAGAATTCGGACAAAGGCCATGGTGGTGGAGATTTCGCGATCACCCGTGGTCTTGAGCTGGGCCGCAAACTTGTCCAGTGGCGGGATTTCCAGCTTGGGCGTGTCGCGCCATTCCCGCTTGGGGAATTCTCCGCCCAGCGCCTTGCGGCGGTCGGCAAGATAGGCCTTTTGCGAGTTGTTCAGTTTGACAAACGGCGCGTTCGGCAGATCTTCGTCACTGACGGGAATGTCGAAACGATCCCGGAAGGCGCGCAGTTGGTCTTCGGCCAGTTTTTTCTGCTGGTGAGTGATGTTCATCCCCTCACCGGCAGTTCCCATGCCATAGCCCTTTACGGTCTTGACCAGAAGGCAGGTCGGCACACCCTTGGTTTCGGTCGCCCGCTTGAATGCGGTGTAGACTTTCTGCGGATCGTGACCGCCGCGGCGCAGGGCCCAGATCTGGTCATCGGTCCAGTCCTCGACCAGAGCGGCTGTTTCCGGATACTTTCCGAAGAAGTGCTCGCGGATATAGGCGCCGTCCTTCGACTTGAAAGTCTGGTAATCACCGTCCACGGTTTCATCCATCAGCTGGCGCAGTTTGCCGGAGGTGTCTTTCTCCAGCAGTTCGTCCCAGCCTTTGCCCCAGAGCAGCTTGATCACGTTCCAGCCGGCGCCGCGGAAGTCGCCTTCCAGCTCCTGCACGATCTTGGAGTTGCCGCGAACCGGGCCATCAAGACGCTGCAGGTTGCAGTTGACCACGAAGATCAGGTTGTCGAGCCCTTCACGCACCGCCAGGTCAATGGCGCCGCGGCTTTCGGGTTCGTCCATCTCGCCGTCGCCGAGGAAAACCCAGACCTTACGGTCGGCGGCGTCGATCAGACCACGGTTGTGCATGTATTTCATGAACCGCGCCTGGTAGATCGCCATAAGCGGTCCAAGGCCCATCGAGACAGTCGGGAACTGCCAATAATCCGGCATCAACCACGGGTGCGGGTAGGAGGACAGACCACCGCCATCAACTTCCGACCTGAAGTTTTCGAGCATCTCTTCGCTGATCCGGCCTTCCATGAAGGAACGGGCGTAGATGCCGGGGATCACATGGCCTTGGAAAAAGACCAGGTCACCGCCGTGAATGGCCGATTTCGAACGCCAGAAGTGATTCAGACCGATGTCATACATCACGGCTGAGCTGGCGAAGGAGGCAATGTGACCGCCATATTCGCTGCTCACCTTGTTCCGACGCACGACGGTTGCCATTGCGTTCCAACGGTTGATGGTGCGGATCCGCCATTCCATGTCCAGATCGCCGGGGAACTCGTCCTGCTCGTCTGTCGGAATGGTGTTCTGATAGGGCGTGGTGGCCGAGAAAGGCAGGTTGGCGCCAGCGGCGCGGGCCTGACTAACAGCCTTGTCCAGCAAGAAATGCGCCCGGTTCGGGCCATCCCGTTCGATCACATCGGCAACGGCGTCCTGCCATTCCTGCGATTCTACCGGGTCGATATCACTCTGATGATCTGTCATTTTTCCTCCCACTTCTTATACGAAGAACTGTGCGCCGTTGGCCGAGATGGTCGAACCGTTGACGAAGCCCGCGTCGTCGGCGGTCAGGAATGACACACAGCGAGCAATTTCTTCCGGTTCGCCAAGACGGCCGGCCGGAATTTGACCGATGATGCTTTCCCGGACCTTCTCCGGAACCGCCATCACCATTTCGGTTGCAATGTAGCCGGGGCAGACGGCGTTTGCGGTAATACCCGCACGAGCACCCTCTTGCGCCAGCGACTTCACGATGCCCAGATCGCCAGCCTTGGTGGCGGCATAGTTAACCTGTGCGAACTGGCCTTTTTGACCATTGATCGAACTGATCACCACGATGCGGCCAAACTTGCGTTCACGCATACCGGGCCAGACGGGGTGAACGGTGTTGAACACGCCGGTCAGGTTGGTATCGATTACCTGATGCCACTGTTCCGGGGTCATCTTGTGGAACGGTGCGTCGCGGGTGATGCCGGCATTGGCAACCACGATGTCGATCGGACCGACTTCGGCTTCTACCTTCTCGATACCCGCTTTGGATTCGTCATAATCGGCGACGTTCCATTTGTAGGTCTTGATGCCGGTTTCTTCGGTGAATTTGGCAGCGGCCTCGTCGTTGCCAGCGTAGGTGGCCACAACCGTCCGGCCATCCGCCTGCAAGGCTTTGGAAATGGCCGCACCGATTCCCCGGGAACCGCCGGTTACAAGTGCAATGCGTGACATGGAAATCTCCTCCAAGATTTTTGGTCAGTCTTTCTGTCTATTCCAGGTGACGTATCGTAATGCGGCGCGCTTAGACAGGTAGTTCAACGCATAACAGTCATGCATTCACGATATAGTTTAACGTTAAACCACCCATTTGACCGACTCGCAGATAAGGATCTGACGGGTTGTGTCGGAGGTAATTCACCGCAGTTCAGTTGGTCCCGCACTGGCGGCTTCCGCCAGTGGACCTCCCCCGCAGCCTTGGTGCTGCCTTCTTGGGGAGATCTGATCGACGGCGGCCCAGGTACTGGAAGTCTAACCCGCTACCAGAGCCCTGCCTGTGATTCGTCGATGCCGGGAAACGGCGTTGTCGGAGTTCGAGTTGCTATTTGGAACCGGCGCCGCAGTCACCTGAGTACTAAGGTGGAAGGCGCTTGAGCCCCGGTTTGATTTCGCAATCCCGCCCGGGTGCAATATCAGCAGCTGAAAGCCGGATTCAGAGTTGGTAGCCCAGTTCCCGGCGTTCAATCGCTGCTTACTCGCTCCCGGCTCCTTTGTACCAAGCAACAATGACCTGGCGGGATTCGTCATCCATCTGGACTGCGGCCGGGGGCGGCATTGCGTGGCTGATACCGGCTTGCAGATAGATCTGATCAGCATGGCGTGCCACGTCGGCCGGGGTTTCCAAAAAGACGCGCTTGGGCGCCCACAGCATTCCGTCCCAGACGGGTTCACGGGCATGACACATAGAGCAGTTGCCTACGACTGTGTCGTAGGCATCTTCAAACCCTGCGGCCGAAGCATACTGCTGTTCATAAGCGGTCAGTTCCCGCGCCTCTGCTTCTTCCCATGTCTCGCCAGTGTTTGCTGTCGAGAGCCATGCGATGGCCAGCATCAGCAGAACGGTAACTGCCCAGGTCCAGCTCGGTCCTTTGCCGGTCGAGTGCATGGTGTTGAAGTAGTGGCGAATCGTGACACCGGTCAGGAAGATCAGGCTGGCGATAATCCACGAGTACTCGGTGCCAAAGGCCAGCGGGTAGTGGTTTGACAGCATCAGAAAAACAACCGGAAGCGTCAGATAGTTGTTGTGGGTCGAACGCACTTTGGCAATCTTGCCGTATTTGGCGTCCGGAGTGCGGCCTGCCTTGAGGTCGGCAACCACGATGCGCTGATTCGGCATGATCTGGAAGAACACGTTGGCGGTCATGATCGTCGCGGTGAAGGCGCCCAGATGCAGCAGTGCGGCACGACCTGTAAAGATCTGGTTGTAGCCCCAGGACATGACCACCAGAATCGCGAACAGAATGAGCATCAGCAGCGTCGGGTTGTCGCTCAGCTTAGATTTGCACATCTGGTCATAGAGCAGCCAGCCGATGGTCAGCGAACCGCCGGAAATCAGGATACCAAGCCACAGCGGCATATCCACTTTGGTCGGATCCAGCAGGAAAAGCTCGCCGCCTACCCAGTAGATGATCATGAGCAGTGCCGCACCAGACAACCAGGTCGTGTAGCTCTGCCATTTGTGCCATGTAAGGTGTTCAGGCATCTGCGCCGGAGCAACAAGATACTTGACGGTGTGATAGAAGCCCCCGCCATGCACTTCCCACTCTTCGCCATGTGCGCCTGCAGGAAGGTTGTCGTTCGGCTTCAGCATGAGATCGAGAGCGACGAAATAGAAGCTCGCCCCGATCCACGCCATCGCGGTGATGACATGAAGCCAACGGACTGAAAAGGCAATCCAGTCCCACATTACTGCCAGATCATACATGGCTTTCCTCCAAATGTTCCAAGTTCAGGACACTCTAGTCGAGAGGGTTTTATTCTGGTATCTGTGTGAAAGACTAAGCAGCATCAAAAAATCCGAAAGAATGTCTTACTTAAACAATATCCGTACATTTGTCCGCGTATACGAGCTAGGCAGCATGTCCGCAGCAGGTCGTGACCTGCGGATATCTCCGGCTGTAACATCCTCTCGGATTTCGCAACTGGAAGAGCATCTTGGCGTTCGCCTGTTCCAGCGCACGACGCGAAGCCTGACCCCGACAGAACAGGGTCAGTCTTTTTACCGTGGTGCAACGGACATCCTCGAAGCTGTCGAAAGTGCCGAAGCCCAAATCGTCAATATTACCGAGAACCTGAAAGGGTCACTCTATATTGCGGCGCCATTTGCGGTCGGACGGCGTCTGATCGCGCCCCAAGTGCCCGAGTTCCTGAATCAATACCCGGAAATCAGCATTCGCCTGCGTTTGACAGACCGAAAGGTCGACCTGACAACCGAGGGCTTGGACCTGGCGTTCTTTTTGGGGAACCCTGAAGACAGCAATCTGCGAATCCGCAAGATCGCAGATGTCGAACGCGTTCTGTGCGCGGCTCCCAGTTATATCAAGAAACGGGGCCTGCCGGCGAGCGGCTCTGATCTGGTCTCGCAAGGGCACGAATGCCTGAGCCTGCGCTTTCCTGGGGCCACAGAATTTCAGTGGATGCTGATAACCCCGGAAGGCCCCAAGAAGTTCTCGATTTCAGGCCGCTACGAAAGCGACGATGGCGATGTTCTGACGGATTGGGCTCTGGCGGGTCATGGCGTCGCCATGAAACCCATTTTCGAAGTAGCGGATCACCTCAAGTCTGGTGCACTAATTCCGGTTGCTACCGAAACACCGCCAGAGCCAATTCAGATGGCATGCCTTTTCACACATCGCCGGTGGCAAGATCCAAAGACGCGTCTGTTCATGGAATTCATGGTCGATCAAATCGGATCGATTATCCGCGACATCGACCAACTGAAGTGATTCCCGATCAGCTACCGCGATAGGTGCCGTAGCTGAACGGCGACAGCAGCAGGGGTACGTGGTAGTGCGCCGGCTCGGACATGCCGAAGCGGATCGGAATGATGTTCAGGAACCGCGGCTCTTCCTTCGGAACGCCAACGCGATCGAGGTACTCTCCGGCGTGGAAAATCAGTTCGTACTCGCCAAGCTCGAATGCGTCGGCGGGAAGAATCTGCTCATCGGTCCGGCCGTCGTCATTCGTGGCCAGAGTTTTAAGCAAGGTGCGGGTTTCACCTTCGATCTTGAAGAGCTCGATCTTCAGGCCTTCGGCCGGGCAACCCCGCGCCGTATCCAGAACATGTGTTGTCAAATATCCGGTCATTTTCATCTCCTACGTTCCGCGCCTTTCTACTTCGGGCTGCTCAAATGAAACAAAGGTATAGTAGACGAAGGCTCCTTTTCATTTTTTTTGAAAAACATCCGGGATTATTTAGGCTATTCAGTGATGAAATCAGAGGACACCGAATTGACACGTTATCCGCGAGATATGACAGGCTACGGCGCGACGCCGCCAGCGGCCAATTGGCCGAACAATGCCCGTATCGCCATTCAGATCGTCTTGAATTATGAAGAAGGCGGCGAAAACAACATCCTGCATGGAGACCCAGCTTCCGAAGCTTTCCTGTCCGAAATCACCGGGGCACAGCCTTGGCAGGGACAGCGGCATTGGAACATGGAATCGATCTATGAATACGGTTCGCGGGCTGGATTCTGGCGCGTGCATCGCCTTCTGAAGGACATTCCAATTACCGTTTACGGTGTTGCAACCGCTCTGGCGCGTGCACCAGAGCAGGTCGCCGCCATGAAAGGTTCGGGCTGGGAAATCGCCAGCCACGGCCTGAAATGGGTCGAGCACAAGGACATGTCTTCGGACGAAGAGCGGACGCACATTCGCGAGGCCATCCGTCTGCATACAGAAGTGACCGGCAGCGCCCCACGCGGCTGGTACACCGGCCGCTGCTCGATGAATACAGTTGACCTAGCTGCAGAAGAAGGCAATTTTGCTTATATTGCTGACAGTTACGCCGACGACTTGCCTTACTGGGTCAAGGCTGGCGGCAAAGATCAGCTGATTGTTCCCTACACCATGGACTGCAACGACATGCGTTTCGCAATCCAGGCCGGGTACACAAACGGCGAACAGTTTGAGAGCTATCTCAAGGACAGCTTCGACTATCTCTATGACGAAGGCGTTAAAGGCGCGCCCAAGATGCTGTCGATCGGACTGCATTGCCGCCTGATCGGACGGCCGGGCCGTGCCGCTGCGCTCAAGCGTGCGTTGGAGCATTTCATGAAACATGATGGCGTCTGGTTCGCCACCCGCGAACAGATTGCCGATCATTGGGCAAAGGAGCATCAACCGATGCAGAACACCAAACCTTCCGAAATGGACAAAGCGACATTTGTTTCCGAGTTTGGCGGCGTTTTTGAACACAGTGCATGGATCGCCGAAAGCGCATTTGACCTCGAGCTTGGTCCGACGCATGACACTGCGGCCGGCGTACACAATGCTCTGGCCCGCGTGTTCCGCACCGCCAGCGAAGAGCAGCGCCTTGGCGTGCTGACCGCACACCCTGACCTGGCCGGCAAACTGGCGGCCGCTGGTCGTCTGACAGCCGAAAGCACTGCCGAACAAGCGGGCGCTGGGCTGGACCTGCTGACTGATGAAGAGCGCACAACCTTCACCGAACTGAACGACGCCTATACGTCCAAGCACGGTTTTCCTTTCATCATCGCTGTTCGGGACAACGACAAGGCTTCGATCATGGAAGCCTTCCAGCGCCGCATCAACAATGATCGCAACACCGAGTTCGACGAGGCGTGCCGCCAGGTCGAACGCATCGCGGAACTTCGCCTTCAGGAAAAGCTCGGCGCATGACCGAAACGATCAAGATCCAACCGCTTACAGCCGAAGCATTTGCTCCTTTCGGGGATTTGCTGGAAGTTGGTGACGAGCCCGACAAGATCATCAATCAGGGTATGTGCGGTCGGTATCACGATCTCGCAGAGCTCGACTTTGCCGATGGTCGCGCGGGCATCAGCCTGTTCAAGGGCAAACCGCGCAGCCTTCCGATGACGTTGGAACTGGTTGAGCGCCATCCCGAAGGCAGCCAGGCGTTCCTGCCGATGAGCGAGGAACCTTTCCTGGTCGTCGTCGCGCCGGATGTAAACGGAACACCAGGCCAGCCAGTGGCCTTTCTTACACAGCCCGGACAGGGCGTGAACTATCACCGCGGAGTTTGGCATGGTGTGCTGGCTCCGCTTTCGAACCCCGGGCTTTTTGCCGTCGTCGATCGTATCGGAGATGGTGACAATCTCGAGGAACACTGGTTCGACCGGCAAATAACAATCGAGGCATAATCAACAACCCGGTCATCAGACTAACTATGCATTAAATGGGGAGGAAAACCATGGTCGATGCATCTATCGGAACGCCGGAGCAGCTCCGCGATCCAAACTACACACCGCCTATTGCAAAGGCGATCCCGCTGGGAATCCAGCACGTTCTAGCGATGTTCGTATCGAACGTTACGCCAGCAATCATCGTTTGCGGGGCAGCCGGGTTCGGCTTCGGGTCGAACAGCCCGGACTTCCCGCAGATGATCTACATGATCCAGATGTCGATGTTCTTTGCGGGCATTGCGACATTGTTCCAGTCGATCGGTGTCGGACCGATCGGAGCGCGCCTGCCGATCGTGCAGGGTACCAGCTTTGCCTTTATTCCAATCATGATCCCGCTTGTGGCAGGTAAAGGCGTTGACGCGATAGCTGTTCTAATGGGCGGTATCGTGGTTGGTGGTCTGTTCCACACCGTCCTCGGGCTGTTCATCGGCAAGATCCGATTTGCTCTGCCGCCGCTGGTTACGGGACTGGTTGTCACAATGATCGGTCTGGCGCTGGTCAAGGTCGGCATTCAGTATGCCGCAGGTGGTGTTCCTGCCATTGGCAAGCCTGAATACGGCTCGCTCATGAACTGGACCATGGCGCTGATCGTGATCTTCGTCACCCTCGGTCTCAAGTTCTATGCCAAGGGCATGCTGTCGGTCTCGGCGGTTCTGATCGGCTTGATCGTGGGCTACATCTTTGCCTTTGCAATGGGCGAAGTGAACCTCGGCAATGTTGGCCGTGCGGCTCCGTTTGCACTGCCGAACCCGCTCCACTTCGGAATTGAGTTCTCCGTGGCAGCAATCATTGGCTTCTGCCTGATGTCCTTTGTCTCTGCGGTTGAAACCGTTGGCGACGTCTCGGGGATCACCAAAGGTGGTGCCGGTCGTGAAGCCACCGACAAAGAGATCCAGGGCGCGACCTTTGCTGACGGTGTCGGCACTGCCATCTCGGGTCTGTTTGGCGCCCTGCCGAACACCTCGTTCTCGCAGAACGTGGGCCTGATCGCCATGACCGGCGTAATGAGCCGCGGTGTCGTGACCATCGGCGCACTCTTCCTGATCCTTGCCGGTCTGGTTCCCAAAATCGGCGCCGTAATCTCGTCGATCCCGATCGAAGTCCTGGGTGGCGGTGTTATCGTGATGTTCGGCATGGTTGCCGCTGCAGGTATCTCGATGCTGTCTGACGTGAACTGGAACCGCCGCAACATGGTGATCTTCGCTATCGCCCTGTCGCTCGGTCTGGGTCTTCAGCTTGAGCCTGGTGCCCTGCAGCACCTGCCGAGCACACTGAAGGTTCTGGCAACCTCCGGTATCCTTCCTGCGGCGCTCATCGCGATCGTGTTGAACCTTGTTCTTCCCGAAGAGCTGACGAACGAAGCGACCGAAGAAGTTTCCGGCGGCATGGCCGGGCATGGCCTCGGTTCGATCGCCGAGGACGACCACGTCTAAGGGCAATACCCAACTAACCAGACTAGATGGCCCGGGAGAAATCCCGGGCCCTTTTTTTGTCCGTTGCTTCCAATTGTAAACGTGACTGGACCCGGCAATGAAACTGCCAGGTATCAAACAATCGATAACGTGGTCGCTATTATCGTCGTCCGGCGGGCAACGTGAAATCCGGTTCGCCTTGGAACCAAATCGCAAGCAACGCCCACGTTAGCTTCGCTTTGCGGCGAGCACCTCAACCAGACTTTGAGGCTCTGTGGTCCGGGTGTAATCCAGCTCGGACGTGAAGTGGCCAAAATGCTCGGTGAGCATCTGCACCAGCTTCTTTGTTTTTCCAGCCATCAACAACTCAAGAATCCGCTGATGATCTCCCTCGGAACATGTCGGGGCATCCGGCTGTCGATAACGCACAATCACCAGGCTTGAACGGGAAATCAATGGGTGCAGAATGTCGAGCAGGAGCTGATGCCCGGATATCTTGGCGACACCCAAGTGGAACTCTCCGGAAAGGCGGGCTGCTGCAGCAGCGTCATTGCGGACCAATGCCTGAGATTCCGCATCGAGGATCGCACGCAGATCCTCATATTGTTGTTTCGATCCATTACCGGATGCCAGAGATGCCAAATGCGTTTCGATCAGCAACCGGGCCTCGATGATCTGCCGGGCTTCTTCCGGTGAGGGCTCTCGAACAAATGCGCCTTTGTTAGGCTCATGCGTCACGATACCATCGTCGGCCAGATACAGCAGAACTTTGCGAACGCGCGCACGCGAAACCTGGAAAGCCCGGGCCAGCTTGTCTTCGGTCAGTTTGCGGCCAGGAAGCAGTTGCATTTCTGTAATCGCACGCATGATCTCATGGTAAAGATCCGCTTCGCGCTCTGACATTATCCGCGTCACCGGCTTGTTCCCATCTGTTTGCCTTATGGCTGCATTGCCAAAGTTTATCGACGGCCAACATAGGATTGGTGATCTGAAAATTGAATAGTGACGTTACAGAATTTCGGCAAGGCACAAAAAAAGAGGCAGGCCAAAGGCCTGCCTCTGCCGAGGGGACGCTCTCACTACTCAGAAACGAGTTGCATAGAAGAGCGTCAGGGAGTTCTCGTTGGTACCTTGCGTATTACCAAACTTGTTCTTGAAATAGTTGTACTCCAGGCCGAGCCAGTTCTTGTCGGATTTGCCACCCATGGCATAGCCGATATCCCAACGCAGCTGCGGCGAGAAGATGACCTGATCGGCAAGTTTGCCTGAGAACGGGCCACTGAAATCACGCTCGCTGATATAGTCCATGAAGCCTTTGAACAGGAACTTCTGGCTGCCAAGCTCGAACGGTGCGTCCCAGACGATGGTTGCCTGGTAACCGGTGTCGACGTTCCGGTTAACCGGGTCAACAACTTGGTCGTAAGCGTACAGTGCAAAAGTGAAGGCGCGGAAGCCGGGCATGTTGAAGGAGAACTTCGGGCCGAGCAGAAGTGCCGTGAAGTCGGTGCCCTGGTTGACACCACCACCCAGCAGGATGTCGCGCAGGAAGCCGCCTCCATAATTGGCACCCCAGTTTTTGGTCGATGCGTGCGCGTAGATCTCACCGTACTGGTCGCTCTGGCGATAGCCGGTGCCTTTCAGATCGTGGTTACGGTTGTTGTCCACGAAGAAAAAGAAGTCACCCCAGGGACGGAGCGACAGGTGCTCCAGGGTGATCACGGTGCGCTTGGACTCGGGCGACAGAACGATACCTGGCTCTTTGAAGCCATCACCGTAGTGCAGTTGGAATTCCGTGTACGAAAAGTTCTGTGCGGCGGCATCCGAGGCGATGACCGGCGTAACCGCCAGTGCCATCCCGGCTACCAGGTTTTTCAGGTTCTTCAGCATTGGTATCTCTCCTAAAGGTCTCACGGCTGGAACGGGAGGGTCTGATTTCGCTAGCGACTTAAACAAAACAAGCCGACCAAACATGGTGGCTAAAATTGTTGACAATTACTGTGTAAAGACAGTGCCGAAAAACTAAAGCTTCGAGATCAGGCGCCATCCGCGAGGTCTCAAAGCGTTTCAATCGCGATATATCGACCCGAGTCGATTTCGGATCTATGCTGTTGTTTTTTATCCATTTTTTTGAGGCGCAAGGCTTCTCAACAGAAGCGCACGCACTTTCAAAAAAAATTCCGAACACACCTTACTGCGAGAGGGCATAATGGCGCGCAAAATTCTGCATTTTTGTCACAGTTTTTTTGGTGGGGAATGACCATTCTGGAGAAGCCCAACCGAATCAGTTTGGGCGATGGGGATGCGCAAGTTGGTATTCTCAATCTGCATTCAATGGTGACGTAGCGTTCCGTCGAGCTCATCCAAACACTCGCAGGCAAATCCTCGCAAGACCTTCAGGAAGTGGCAGGCGAAAAAGAAAAAGGGGAAACGGCGCGTGCCGTTTCCCCGGTGGTTTTGCGCCCCATTTGAGGGACGATTGACAGGACGGATCAGTGACCGCCGTCAGATTGCTTGGCAGCTTCCACCAGCTCTTCTTCCGTGACTTCCTTGGTGCCGTTGAACACGATGTTCAAGACAACAGCGGCAATCGCGGCAAGCAGGATGCCCGAGTGGATCAGCGGCTCGATCGAGTGCGGAAGCCACATTGTGAACTTCGGTGCGATGAGCGGGATCATACCCATGCCGAGCGAGATGGCGACGATCAGACCGTTGTAGCGGTTGTCTTTGAAGTCAACTGCGCCAAGGATCCGCACACCGGTCGCGGCAACCATACCGAACATAACCAGACCAGCGCCACCAAGAACGGCAACCGGAAGAGCTTCGACCAGCGCACCCATTTTGGGAACAAGGCCAAGCACGATCATGATCGCACCACCGGCAACACAGACATAACGCGAGCGAATGCCGGTCACGCCGACAAGGCCAACGTTCTGGCTGAACGAGGTGTAGGGGAAAGTGTTGAACACCCCACCGATCAGCGTGCCCAGACCATCGGTCCGGAGGCCAGCCGAAAGCGACGGACGTTCGATCTTCTTGTTGCACATCTCGCCGAGGGCCAGGAACATGCCGGTCGATTCAATCATCACCACGATCATGACGAGCGTCATGGTCAGGATCATGATCGGATCAAAGATCGGCAATCCGAAGCGGAACGGAGTGATCAGAGCAAACCAACCTGCGTGGTTGACGCTGTCAAAGTGCATCAGGCCGATCGAAGCTGCGAACAATGCACCAACGATGATGCCAAGCAGCACCGAGATGTTGGCCAAAAAGCCCGTGGCGAATTTCATCACAGCAATGATGGTCAGAAGAACGATCCCCGAGATCATCATGTTCTGCGGCGTGGCATATTTAACGTTGTCCACAGACGGCGCGATTTTCAGGCCGTTGGGGATTTCCGGGATAGCACCAGCACCAAGTTCCTTGACCTGATTCAGCCATTCGGCATGCGCAGGGTCCACGATCTTGGGAGCTGTCGGGCCAAAGGGAAGGCCGAAGATCCAGTTGATGCCGACACGCATCAGCGTGACGCCGATAACCAGAATGATCGTCCCCGTAACAACGGGTGGGAAGAACCGCAGCATGCGGCTGACGAGAGGCGCAATCAGCATGGCGATGATACCCGCGCCGATAATTGCCCCAAAGATCATTCGGGCGCCTTCAACGCCGGGGTTTGCGACAGCAATTGACACCATCGGACCAACCGAGGCAAAAGTAACACCCATCATGACCGGCATTTTAATGCCGAACCATTTAGAGGCACCCATCGACTGGATGATGGTAACAACACCACAGACAAACAAGTCGGCCGAAATCAGGAAGGCAACCTGTTCAGGGTTAAGTTTCAGAACGCGGCCGACGATCAGCGGCACCGCGATGGCGCCGGCATACATCACCAGGACGTGTTGCAGACCGAGGGTAAAAAGCTTACCCGCCGGTAGTTTTTCGTTTACGGCGTCGTCCGCCGGGGTATTGACGGCGTCTACCGTCACATCAGATGACATGATAACTCCTCCGTTTTTCATCTGTCTCGGAATTTCGGGTGGGGTTGGCATGACCGGGCAGTCCACGCCCGGTCATGCCGTTAATTAGCCATAGCTCGATACGTCCGAGCCGGCCAAAGCTGCGATATTCAGCAAAGCCCGTGGTGTGACACCCGGGGTCACAATATGTGCACGGTTGCCCATGCCCATCAGGATCGGTCCGACCTCATGGCCACCAGCGGCACATTTGAGGAGGTTGCGGGCCGCGCCGGCCGCATCCGTGTTTGCAAAGACCAGAACATTGGCACGACCTTTCAGGCGGCTGTTTGGCAAAAGCCGCTCGCGCAGCTCCACATCCAGCGCTGCGTCGGTGTGCATTTCTCCCTCGTACTCAAAGGAACGAGGCTCACTGTCGAGGATTTCAAGCGCGCCCCGCATGGTGCGCCCGGAACGGCAATCCAGGTTGCCGAACTGGGATCCGCTGCACAGCGCGATTTTGGGTTCAATCCCGAAACGGCGCACATGGCGAGCCGCTGCGGTAATCGTGCGGGCAAGGGTCTCGGGGGTCTGCTCGATGTTGACATGGGTATCGGTCACGAACAGTGGGCCGTCATCCATGATCATCAGTGACAGAGCGCCAGCAGGTGAAAGCTCATCGTCCGACAGCATCTGCGTGACATAGTTGAGGTGCCACAGATACTGACCGAAGGTGCCACAGATCATGCTGTCGGCATCTCCGCGATGCACCATCGTTGCGGCGATCGCTGTGGTGTTGGTACGCAGAACGGCCTTGGCCAGATCCGGCGTGACACCGCTGCGCTCCATGACCTTGTAATATGCCTGCCAGTAATCCCGATACCGGTCGTCATTTTCAGGATTCACGATCTGGAAATCGCGTCCCGGCACGATGGTCAGGCCCGCACGCTCAAGGCGACGGGAAATAACCTCGGGACGGCCGACAAGGATAGGCGTATCTACACTATCTTCGATCATTGCCTGAGCAGCGCGCAGCACCCGATCATCTTCACCCTCGGCGAACACGATGCGACGCTCGGATTTGCGGGCAGCGTCGAAAACACCCCGCATGATCATCGATGACTTGAATACCTCGGCTTCGAGTTTCTGACGATATGCCTCGAGATCGACGTCGCGCTGTGCAGCGCCGGAGTCGATGGCCGCCTTGGCAACCGCAACGGCAATGGTCGGCAAGAGCCTTGGATCGAAAGGTTTGGGGATCAGGTAGTCGGGTCCGAATGTCAGCTTTTCGCCTTCATAGGCTTCACCGACTTCGGCCGAAGTGGTTTGACGTGCCAGCGACGCGATTGCGTCAACGCATGCAAGTTTCATTGCGTCGTTGATCTCGGTCGCTTCGACATCCAAGGCACCCCGGAAAATGAACGGGAAGCAGAGAACGTTGTTGACCTGATTGGGATAGTCCGACCGGCCAGTAGCGATCATCGCGCCGGGGGATGCTTCGCGCGCTTCATCCGGCATGATTTCCGGAATCGGGTTGGCCAGCGCAAAGATGATCGGGTTGTCGGCCATCTGGGCCACGGCTTCAGACTTCAAAAGACCCGGACCGGACAGACCCAAGAACATGTCGGCACCACGCAGGGCTTCCGGCAATGTCAGGTTGGCGTCGGCGTTTGCGAAATCCATTTGTTCCGGGCACAAATCGGTACGGCCCGGATGCAGAACACCGTCTTTGTCGAAAATCGTGATGTTCCTTATCGGAACACCCATCTTGTGCAACATCGTATGGCAAGCCACCCCGGCAGCACCTGCACCAAGGCCGACAACTCGGATGTCTTCCGGCTTTTTGCCGGCGATACGCAACGCGTTTTGCGCAGCTGCAGCAACAACAATTGCCGTGCCGTGCTGGTCGTCGTGGAAGACCGGGATACCCATACGTTCTTTGCAAATCCGTTCGACCGTAAAGCAATCGGGTGCCTTGATATCTTCGAGATTGATGGCACCGAAAGTGGGCTCCAGTTTGCACACGACATCCGCCAGTACTTCCGGGTCAGCCTCGTCGACTTCAATGTCGAAGCAGTCAATTCCAGCGAATTTCTTGAACAGGACGGCCTTGCCTTCCATCACTGGCTTGGACGCCTGAGCGCCGATGTTTCCGAGCCCAAGAACCGCAGTTCCGTTGGTCACGACAGCGACGAGATTCCGCTTGGCGGTGTAGCGCGTAGCATAGGCGGGATTTCCGGCAATTTCCGTGCAGGCTTCCGCCACACCAGGCGAATAGGCGCGCGACAGATCGCGTGAGGTCGCCATCGGCTTTGTCGGCCGGATTTCCAGTTTGCCGGGGCGCGGAAACTCGTGGTAGTCCAGCGCTGCCTGCTTTTCAGCTTCTGTTTTAGACCGGTCTAGGGCCATTGTTTTTCCTCCATATTTTGCGGTTTCAGTCCGCTAAATGTGATCTCAAATTCATCACACGGGCCGAAAACCGCCCTCGTTGTCGTGCGGATCGGACAGTCGTTTCTTTGGTTGACCGCAGGCCTTTTGCCCGGTGCCCGCCTGACTATCTTGACTTCTCGTAAGGCTCCGACGCCCATCCGCATACGCGCCGCCGAACCCCGTCCCCCTGAGCTGGTGTCCCTGATTGGATGCCTGATCGATCATGCCGTGGCCCCGTGCAGAAGAAACAACGCGGGCAGCCATGCGGTCACTACACCACTGGCCAGCGTGACCAGGCCAGTCTGCCTTTGAATCGGTAGCCGGATGGCCAGTGACAAAAAGAACAGGAGCCACAGACCAGACCAGGCCAGCCAGCTCAGGCCCAGCCAGATCTCCATGACGCCATCTGCGCCTGCCAAAACACGCACCGCCTCTGGCAACACCGAGATGGCAACGAAAAGGCTGAACCAACCAAGGCCACGCCCATCCGAGTCAGTGATCCTGTTTATTGCCACCCAGAGATATGTGACCGTGAACAACAGCGTCATTGCCACCGCACGCACGTCCGCAATTCCCGTGGCTCGAACCAGTGTAAGAATCGCGACTCCGGCCGTGATCGCCGCCGTTGCGAAATTGATCACAACGATCTCACGGTCCGAAATCCGCCCTGTCATCCACAGACCGTTGAGGACCAGAACGGCACCAACAAAGAGTAAAGACAAGGGCAGCAGCATTTTCGCGACCTCAACCTTGTGATTGCAAATAGCCAAGAACATCCTTTGCGTTCTCGGCAGGGTTAGAAACCGGGTGAAACACTTTCGAAACAACACCGTCGACGGCGACCATCGCAAAGCGTTCAAGCAAGACCATGCCACCGGCCTCGAATACCGGCAGATCAAGAGCCGCGCGGAGCTGGTGTTCTGCGTCCGAAAGAACTTCGAACGGCAGTTCGAGCCGATCACGTGCCTCTCGTTGGTAATCTGTGCCCTGCACCGACAATCCAAAGACATTGTTGGCACCAGCTTCCTGCAGCTCCGCATAGTGATCGCGGAAGCCGCAGGATTGTGGCGTGCACCCTTTCGCACCGGGAATTTCATCCCACCCGTCAATCGCCGGTCCGTCCGGCGGGCTGGTGCGCGGATAGGTATAAACCACCGTGCAGCCATCCAGCCGCGACAGGTCGACCTCGGTCCCATTCGTGGCGCTCAGCGCCACACTGGGAAGAGGCTGGCCTGTCAGCCGGGTTGAAAGAGCGCGCGTGTCCATGATCAGAAGTCGACCTTTACTGCGATGCCTTTTTTGACTGCGAGGTCGACGACGGCGTCTGCGACGGCGAGGTCCTGCAGCCCGACGCCTGTTCCGTCGAAGAGGGTGATCTGGTCATCGCTTGTGCGTCCCGGATTGGTTCCGTTGATGACGGCTCCGACCTGGGCGATGTCGTTTTCCTTGATCAGGCCTTCGGCGATGGCGTGCTGGGCTTCGCCGATCGAGATCGACTGGGCCACTTCGTCGGTAAAGACCGACGCGCGTGCCAGCAGGGCCGCTTCGACTTCCTGCTTGCCCTTGGTGTCGGTTCCCATGCAGGCGACATGGGTGCCGGGGGCGACGTGATCGGCCATCAGCGACGGCGCGAAGGCAGAGGTGATCGAGATGATGACATCGGCTTCGGTCATGCCCGGCAGGTCGACCGCTTCGAACGGCACGCCGGCCTCGGCCGCGACCTTTTCGATATTGGGCAGCATTTCCGGGTGGTAGTTCCAACCGATCACCTTCTCGAAGTTGCGCTGCTCAAGCGCGGCACGCAGCTGGAACGTGGCCTGGTGGCCGGCGCCGACCATGCCGATCACCTTGGCGTCTTCACGCGCCAGATGCTTGATCGACACCGAGGACGCGGCTGCGGTGCGCAGCGCGGTCAGCAGGTTGCCGCCCACCATCGCCTTGGCCTTGCCGGTGTCGGGATCGAACAGGAACACGGTGGACTGGTGGTTGATCAGCCCGCGCTTTTCCAGATTGTTCGGCCAGTAGCCGCCGGCCTTCAGGCCGAGCGTCAGGCCGGCGCGGTCAAAGCCGCCCTTGAAGCCGTAAAGCGCGTCTTCGTGGCCGATCGCCTCGCGAACGACCGGAAAGTTGTAGGCATCGCCCGACGCCATGGCGGCAAAGACCTTCTCGACGGCATCAAAGGCCGCATCGCGGGTCATCAGGTCGGCGATTTCTTTTTCAGGGACAATCAGCATTGTGATTCCTTCAAAAAAGCGGGGGTCGGCACACCCGACCCCCCAAGGAACTGGCCACCATCGTGGCCCGGGGAGAGGTTTTCGTCAGGTCCGGCCGGATCAGTAGGCCTTGCCGCGGGCCGAGACCGGCCAGACGGTTTCGACCTTGCCGTTGCGGACGCCGACATACCAATCGTGAACATTGGCGGTGGGGTCGCAGTGACCGGGCACCAGCTTCAGCTTGTCGTTCACTTTCAGCACTCCGCCGGGATCGGCGACAACGCCATGTTCGTCCGAGCACTTGATGTATTCGACATCATCGCGACCAAAGACCGTCGGCAGACCGCTGTCGACCGACTGCGCCTTGAGACCGGCATCCACGATGGCCTTGTCGGCCTTGGCGTGGCTCATCACCGAGGTGAGGATGAAGAACGCATTCTCCCACTCGCCCTGGTCGATGCGGTTGCCGTCTTGATCGAGAATACGGCCGTAATCGGCATCCATGAACGCGTAGGAACCGCACTGCAGCTCGTTGTAGACGCCCGAGTCGCTCTCGAAGTAGTAGGAGCCGGTGCCGCCGCCGCCGACGATGTCACACTCAAGACCCTCGGTCTTCAGCGTGTCGACTGCGTCTTTCACCATGGCAACCGCGATGTCGATCTTCTCTTTGCGGTCGTTGTAGTCGTCCATGTGCTGCATCGCGCCCTGATAGGCCTGGATGCCCGAGAACTTGAGGCCTTCTGCCGCGTCGATCGCCTTGGCGATTTCGACAACTTCCGGCGTCGTCGTCACACCGCAGCGGCCCGCGCCACAATCGATCTCGACGAGACATTCGATCTGAGTGCCGTGCTTTTGCGCCGCGGCAGACAGGTCGGCCACGTTCGCGATGTCGTCCACGCAGCAGATCGTGCGGGCGCCAAGCTTGGGCAGACGCGCCAGACGATCGATCTTGGCCGCTTCACGGACCTGGTTGGAGACCAGAACGTCCTTGATGCCGCCACGCGCAAAAACTTCCGCTTCGGAAACTTTCTGACAGCAAACGCCGCAGGCGCCGCCCAGTTCTTCCTGCAGCTTCTGCACGTCCACCGACTTGTGCATCTTGCCGTGGGTGCGGTGACGCATGCCGTGATCCTTGGCATAGTCACCCATCTTCTTGATGTTGCGCTCAAGCGCGTCCAGATCCAGCACAAGGCAGGGGGTCTGGATGTCGGCTTCGTCCATGCCCGGCAGGGCGGGAACGTCAAAGCCAACTTCGAGGCCGTCGAGATTTACCGGTTTGTTCATTGTCGTTGCTCCCTTCACAATGTCCACGGCAGCTTGTCGAGATCGACATTGCCGCCGGTGATGATCACGCCCACGCGCTTGCCCTTGAAGGCGTCGGGGTTCTTCAAAATCGTCGCCAGCGGCACCGCGCTGGACGGTTCCATGACAACCCGCAGGTGCTTCCACGTCAGTTTCATCGCGTCGATGATCTCCTGCTCGGAGGCCGTGTAGATCTCCGACACATGGTTCGACACAAAATGCCAGGTCAGGTCCTTCAGCGGCACCAGCAGCCCGTCCGCAATCGTCTTGGGCGCGTCATCAGCAATGATGTGACCCGCCTTGAAGCTGCGATAGGCATCGTCAGCCTGCTCCGGCTCGGCCGCGATGATCCTGGTCTCGGGAGCAAGGTTCGACAGCGTCAGGCAGGTGCCCGAGATCATGCCGCCGCCGCCAATCGGCGCGACAACCATGTCCAGCCCGCCGGTCTGCTCCAGAAGCTCCTTCGAACAGGTCCCCTGCCCCGCGATCACCCGCGGGTCATTATAGGGGTGCACGAAGTCGCCGCCGGTCGCGGCCTGCACCTTGGCAAAGGTCTCTTCCCGCGACGTGGTCGAGGGCTCGCATTCGGTGATCTTGCCGCCATAGCGACGGACCGTGTCCTTCTTGGCCTGCGGTGCCGTATGCGGCATCACCACGTTGCATGGAATGCCGCGCAGCATCGCCGCGTAGCTCAGGCACGACGCATGGTTGCCCGAAGAATGGGTGGCCACACCCTTTTTCGCCTGCTCCTCGTCCAGCCCGAACACCGCGTTGGTGGCACCGCGCACCTTGAAGGCGCCCGGCTCCTGGAAGTTCTCGCACTTGAAGAAGATCTCCGCGCCGGTCAGCTCGTTGAGATAGTTCGAGGTGCGGACCGGCGTGCGCCGGATATGCGGCTTGATGCGCTCATGGGCAACAAGCATGTCCGCCAGGGTAGGGATTTCCATGTCGAGACCGTCCTTCATCAAGCGGCCGCTTTTTGCGAGGCGACCGTGGAGTTGCGATAGTAGTCCTGGGCCGCGGCAACGCCCGAACCCAACTTGATGTCCAGGCCGAGGTCGGCCATCACCATTTCGGCGGTGGCAATACCGGACAGCGCCAGAACGTCGGTCAGCTGACCCAGGTGACCGATCCGGAACACCTTGCCGGCAACCTCGCCAAGACCAACGCCATAGGCGACGCCGTACTTGCTGGCCGCATGGGTCACGATATCCGTCGCATTAAAACCTTCCGGCGTCTTGATCGCGCTGACCGTGTCGGAATAGACATCCGACGACTGCGCGCAGAGCTCCAGACCCCAGGCATTCACCGCCAGGCGCACGCCCTCGGCAATGCGGTGGTGACGGGCAAAGACATTCTCTAGGCCCTCGTCCAGCAGCATCTCGGTCGCCAGCTTCAGACCATTCATCAGGCCGACAGCGGGGGTGTACGGATAGGCATTGGCGGCATAACCCTTCTGCATGTCACGAATGTCGAAGAACGTGCGCGGCAGGGTCGCGCCCTCAACCGCAGCCATCGCCTTGGGCGAGAAGCCCACAATGGCCAGACCCGCGGGCAGCATGAAGCCTTTCTGCGAACCGGTCACGGCAATGTCCACACCCCATTCGTCCATGCGGAAATCCATCGAGGCAATCGAGGACACACCGTCAACAAACAGCATCGCCGGGTGACCGGCCGCGTCCAGCGCCTTGCGCACCGCGCCAATATCCGACTTCACGCCGGTGGCGGTCTCGTTATGCGTGGCCAGAACAACCTTGATCTCGTGGTTCGTATCCGCCTTCAGGATCTCTTCGTAACGATCCGCAGGAAGACCCGTGCCCCAGGTCGCCTCGACAACCTGAACATCAAGACCATGACGCTGGCACATGTCGATCCAGCGGTGACTGAACATCCCGTTGCGCGCAGCAAGAACCTTGTCGCCAGCGCTCAGCGTGTTCGTCAAAGCCGTCTCCCAGCCGCCCGTCCCAGTCGACGGGAAAATGAAAATCTCAGCCGTCTCGCTCTTCAAAACCTTCTTTACACCCGAAAGCGCAGGATGAAGAATCTCTCCAAACAAGGGAGAACGGTGGTCAATCGTCGGCATGTAAATCGACTTGCGGATCTCCTCCGGCATGTTCGTTGGACCAGGGATAAATACGGGATTCTGAAAGCTCATG
>NZ_JBNAGF010000018.1:0-3610 GCF_049801055.1 Primorskyibacter sp. S87
GGCTTTGTTGCACAAATCGGTTGAGGGATTCACTGTGTGAATCCAGCGTGATAGCTGTGCGTCATGAGCAGTTGGGCCCCCACGAAATACAAGACCAGGAATTGGTCATCTTACAATGAGGCGTTGAGACGGCGCGGGTCGCTGTCGATTTGGTTTGACCCTGATATGGTCTGGGTTCCGCCACCGAGCGGCAAGCGCGGTCGGCGACACAGCTTTAGTGATGCTGCGATCCAAACCTGCCTGACGATCAAGGTGCTGTTTGGCCTTCCGCTCCGACAGACGACAGGCTTTGTGGAAAGCTTGTTGCAGTTGGTCGGGCTGGACTGGGCAGTTCCCGATTTCAGCACGCTGTGCCGCCGCCAGAGGACGCTGAACGTGGACCTGTCGTATCGTGGCAGTACCGGCCCGCTGAACCTTCTGGTTGATAGCACAGGCATCAAAGCTGAAGGTGAAGGCGAATGGAACGCACGCAAGCATGGCGGTCCCAAACGACGCATTTGGCGCAAGATACACATAGGGATCGACGAGGAAACGTTGGAGGTTCGAGCGGTCGAGGTTACCAGCAGCAACATCGGTGACGCGCCCATGTTGCCTGAGTTGCTGAACCAGATCCCCAACGACCAGGACATCGGATCAGTAACCGGCGACGGGGCCTATGATACGCGCAAATGCCATGACGCGATTGCCGCCCGGAATGCCCACGCTGTCATTCCGCCGCGTAAGAACGCCAAGCCGTGGAAACCCAGCAGCGCCGGAGCCATCGCCCGGAACGAAGCGGTTAACGCCTCACGATACTTGGGCCGCGCCATTTGGCGACAATGGAGCGGATACCACCGAAGAAGCCGTGTCGAGACCAAGATGCACTGTGTGAAGCTGATGGGGCAAAGTCTCATGGCGAGAGACTTTGATCGGCAGGTCGCAGAGATCCAAATCCGTGTCGCAGTCCTCAACCGCTATACCGCTCTTGGCATTCCCGTCACAGAAGCCGTAGGCTAAATCCGTCCGGGGAAAGGGGAAGTCCCATCCTCACAGGATTTGTGCAACAAAGCCTCGCAACAGTTAAAATGAATGACCAATTGTCATGAACAGGTTGTTGCTCTGATACTTTTTGGCCAGTTCAGCTACATTCAGTCGTCGGCTGTAATTCTGGATGCCCAGACCGATATCCCAGCGATCCGTCAAATCGTACCGCGCAGAAACAACGGCATCTACAAACTCGACCAGGTTCATCTCTGTTCCGTCAATTGACTGCTGCAATTGTAGACGATCATTCAGATCGGAATTCACATGGATGCTCACGAATTAAGAGAAATCGCCGCTTTCTAAGGTTTGATCCAGAGACCCGGACACCAGCCGCATACCGGTGTTTTGAAACGATACGCCTTCCCCGATCTTCAGGTTGAAACGGCCTGATGGGAAAATGTTTTAGAGATAGCTGGCACGGATTGCGTTCATGATATAGTCCATGGTTGTCGAGACACCGGGTCGGAAACACGGTTCCCGCGAAAATCTTGGATGTTGCAAAGGAGTCTTCATCCCGAACTTTGAGCGGGTTGAGAAACGCATAGAACTCGAGCCTGTCGGAATGAAAGTACTCAAACGCTGCGCTGGAACTGGTTGTCGGGCTGGAATAGGTGTCAAAAGTCTTCAGATCCAGTTTCGAGCCGGTAGAACCAGGCGAGTATAATTCGTTGTTGGCCGGATCTGTTGCACCGAACGAAATCGAGAACCGGTATCTCAGTCGAAACGGCGCGTCGGACAACGACCGGGTGTTTTGCGCCAAGCGTGTCGGCATGGATAGGTTCAAACCCACTGCGTCAAGGCCAACGGTCGGCTCAATACGGACACCCGACCGCTTAGGTCTCGTAAACAGCCAATTTCCAAAAAAAACGCGATACTTGCACTAGCCAATACGTCATCCGTGTAGTGCTTCTCGGCGCGTATGCGAGTGTAGCCAACGAAACACGCCAGAAGATAAGCGGGCAGGCCATACTGCCACCTAAATCTCGTTTGCAGAAAGGCAGTTCTGGAAAAGGCCGCCGCGATATGCCCTGTGGGAAAAGAGTTTTAAGCAGAATAATTCGGTCGCCATTTGTCCACGATCTGCTTGATGCCCCGCACTGTCGGAAAGGTTGTCCCAACGCTCTTGGCGAATTGAACGCGCCCTTCCCGATCATCCTTGACTTAGGTTATGCCAAAGGCGGTCAGCGGGATCAGCAGTTGCAGGTTAGCACCTGCTTCCTCTAGCTGGTTCGTCGTATCAGCACGCAAGCTGCCTTGCCCGATGGTCAGGAACAGTAAGACCGCTGCGACAGTGACACGGCCGAGACCGGGCGCCGGTTCAAAGATCTGTTGCAATCACAACGAACGCATCACGGTTGCTCCGGGATGGCCCAATCCTGTTCGTGGAGATTTTGTTTCGGAAACCCACCGATGAACAGGGGCGTTCTACTGCCCGAAGCAACTGGAGTGTTCAAAAGGCTGCGGGGCAGACAACCCAAGGAATTATCCCCGGTGCCCCCGGATTGATGCGGTTAACACTCGTCTATTCACCACGAATGGTCAGGTTCAAACCAAGGCTCGGCTGAAACTGAAAATCTGTTAACCGACCCGACAGGCAGACAGGGTGGCAGCCACCCATCTTGCCAGCGTATCGGGTGTCATGCCTGTCCGCGCTTTTCCTGCCGGGCCGCGCGCAGGCGGGCGAAGTCGTCACCGGCGTGGTAGGAGGATCGCGTCAGCGGGGTGGCCGAGACCATGCCGAACCCCTTGCCATAGGCGGCTTTCTCATAGGCGGCGAACTCCTCGGGGGTCACGAAACGGTCGACCCGGTGATGTTTCGGCGTCGGTTGCAGATACTGGCCAATGGTCAGGAAATCCACATCCGCCGCGCGCATGTCGTCCATCACCTGCCGCACCTGCTGTTCGGTTTCGCCCAGACCCACCATGATGCCGGATTTGGTGAACATTGCGGGATCCATCTCCTTGACCCGCTGCAGCAGGCGCAGGCTGTGGAAATATCGCGCGCCGGGGCGCACCGAAGGGTAAAGCCCCGGAACGGTTTCGAGATTGTGGTTGAACACGTCCGGACGGGCCTCGACCACCACCTCCAGAACATTGTCGTCGCATTTCAGGAAATCCGGGGTCAGGATCTCGATCGTGGTCTTGGGGCTGCGGTGGCGCACCGCCCGTATGGTCTGGGCGAAATGCGCCGCGCCGCCATCTGCAAGATCATCCCGGTCGACCGAGGTGATCACCACGTGATTGAGCCCCAGCTTTTCCACCGCATGGGCGACCCGGCCCGGTTCGAACGTGTCGAGCGCATCCGGCCGCCCGGTGGCGATGTTGCAGAAGGTGCAGCCGCGGGTACAGATTTCGCCCATGATCATCATGGTTGCGTGGCCCTGGCTCCAGCATTCGCCCACATTCGGACAGCCCGCCTCTTCGCAAACCGTCACGAGGTTGTTCTCGCGCATGATCTTGTGGGTATCGGCATAGCCTTTGCCGCCCGGCGCCTTCACCCGGATCCAGGACGGTTTCTTGGGCTGCGACTGATCCGGACGATGCGCCTTTTCCGGATGGCGCTGTTCGGGAATTTTCAGATCTCTGG